>JANQPP010000062.1 GCA_028289405.1 Pirellulales bacterium | reverse complement strand
ATTCACCGAGGCCCTCGCTCCGCCATCCTCGAACGCGGTACCCGCCCGAAGCCTGATCGCCACGCCGGCCCGCATGCATCAACTGCGGGACCGGTTGCTCCGTAACGCCCACCGGCGGTGGCCCTGTGCGCTGGGTGTTGGTTGCCTGCAAGCCGCGCATGATCCGGAAAAAGTCTTGCTGCCGCTCGCGATGTCGCTGCGAGAACTCTCCCGGGAGAAGGTGGTCCTCTGGGATTTGGCTGGTTGGCAGCCCGAAATGTATGCACGGCTAGGCGTGTCCCCCCGGCAAGGCTGGACGGATTGGCTGGCACGTGAACGACGCTGTGACGAAGTCGTTGCCCCGACATGCGTGCCGGGTTTGTTTGTCCTGCCCAAGGGGCGAGTCGATCTTCCCGGGCACGTGGCCGCGGCGGACCTTTGGCGGGCGCGCTGTGCCGAATTGCATGGGCGGTACCCGGGTCTGATCGTGGACGCGGGCCCGTTGGTAGATTGGCCCCGCCTCCCCTCCCTGGCGTTCCTGTGTGATGCGATCTATCTTGTAGTAAGCCTTGCCGACACACGTCGAAAAGAAGTGCGACAAGCGGAAAGTTTGTTGCGGCAATGGCTGTTGGAACTGGACGGGTACATTCTCACGGACGCCTTTCCGTCTGGTTTGGCCCAGTCGGCCTGAAGATCCATCCCGGGCGGAATCACCATGGCAAAGCGCATTTTCCTCGTCACCGGCGGTGCCGGTTTCATCGGTTCACATATCGCTGAAGCTCTTGTACGCCGGGGCGACCGAGTACGCGTGCTGGACGACTTGTCCACGGGCGACTCCGACAACTTGGCCGGCATTCAAGACGAGATTGAATTCCATCAAGGGAGTACCAACGACACCGATGCCGTCGAGAAGGCCGTGCAAGGCGTGGATTGCATCTTCCACGAAGCCGCGTTGGCGTCCGTTCCACGGAGCGTGGAATGTCCCCTCGATACCCATGAAGCGAGCGTGACGGGGACGGTGAAGTTGTTGGATGCCGCCCGCCGCGCCGGCGTGCGGCGCGTGGTCTACGCCGGCTCTAGCAGTTGCTACGGAGATCAGCCTACTTCGTCGAAACGGGAGCAAGACCTGCCGGCACCCCTCTCTCCGTATGCGGCGGCGAAACTCGCCGCGGAGTACTATTGCCAATCCTTTTCCAACACGTACGGCTTGGAAACGGTCACGGTGCGGTACTTCAACGTGTTCGGCCCCCGGCAAGATCCCGATAGCCCGTATTCGGCCGTGATTCCACTATTCATCACGGCGATGCTCGCCGGGCGGAGGCCTACCGTCTACGGAGACGGGCTCCAATCCCGTGACTTTACCTACGTCGAGAACATCGTGCATGGCAATCTGTTGGCGGCGGATGCGGAAGGTGTCTCCGGTCGGACCTACAACATCGCCAACGGGCGCTCGACCACGCTGCTGCAATTGATCGAGCAGCTCAACCGCCTGTTGGAAACCTCACTCCCGGCGGATCACGCGGATCCTCGCCCGGCGGACGTGCGGGAAAGTTTGGCGGATATCTCCCAAGCCCGGCGGGATTTGGGGTACGAACCGCAAGTCGGTTTCGAGGAGGGACTGGAACGATCGATCGCCTACTACCGGGACCTCGTGCTCGCCCAAAAGCCTTGAAGCTGGAAGGGGCTCCGCACGAACTCAGGCGGGAATCTTGCGGGGGCCCGTCTGATGGGCGACCGGACCTTCAATCACCACGGCGGCGCGCCCCTTATAGGAACCGGGGCGTGCCTGAAACTTGGGTACTCCCTCGCACAGCACCATGAGCGGATCGTCTTTCCCCACATCCGTGGTGATCACATCCCCCACGCGTAGCCCGATCAAATCCACCGTGCGAATGGAGGTGCGGGCCAATTCCACGAGCACGTTGACCAGCGCGCCTTGCAAGTTGTGCGTCATCTTCGCCACGGTCTCTTCGTTTGCGTGACGTCCTCCCGGCGCGGCCCAATTGTTGGCCAGAATCTTGTTGCCGATGCGTTCAATCGTGTTGTAGGGGATGCAGAGGTTGATCATGCCGCGGATTTCTTGGATGGTGAGCTCAAAGCTGATCAGCACGACGACTTCGTTCGGCGGCACGATCTGGGCGAGCTGGGGATTGCTTTCGACCCGCTCGACCTTGAGCTTCAAATCCACCACGTTTTCCCAGGCATCTCGCAACTCGTCGAGGAACAGATTGGAAATGCGTCCCACGAGGCGCAACTCAATCTCCGTGAGCGGCCTCCGCCCCGCGGTTCCCACGTCGCTGCCCCCCCCTAAAAGGCGGCCAATGATGGGATAGAGCACCGCTGGATTGATGTCCAGGATCAAATTGCCTTCCAAAGGCTCGGCGCTAAGGATGTTGAAGCAGGTCGGGTTTTCCAGGCTGAACACGAACTCGCTGTAGGTCAGTTGATCGACGCTGGTCAACTTCACTTCGACCATGCTCCGCAGAAACGCCGAAAGCTTCGCGGCGAAGTTTCGCCCGAAACCTTCGTGAAGTGTCTGCAGCGCCCGCATCTGCTCCTTGCCGACACGCTCGGGCCGTTTGAAGTCGTAGGGCGTGACCTTGGCCCGGGTTTTGGGTGGCGAATGGACACGGCTGGGGGACGCCGCGGCGGGGCCCTTCTTGGGTCCACCGTGGTCCATCGCGCTGAGGAGGCTTTCGACCTCGTCTTGGCTGAGCAGGTCTCCGGTCATCGTTCCCTCCGTGGATGACGCCGATCACCTTCCTGGTGGCGGCGGATCGTTACTGGTGAATGTGTCCCCTGCCCAGCACGACATATTTGTAGCTGGTCAATTCTCCCACGCCGCAAGGCCCGCGGGCATGAAACTTGTCCGTGCTGATGCCGATCTCCGCGCCGAGACCGAATTGCCCGCCGTCGTTGAACCGCGTGCTCGCATTGACCATCACGGCGGAACTATCGACACGGCGGGCGAACTCTCGTGCGGCGCTCAAGTTGTCCGTCACGATGGCCTCGGTATGGCCCGAACCGTATTGGTGAATATGCTTCACGGCATCTTCCAGGGATGCCACGACCTTCACGGAAATCGTGGGTCCCAAGTATTCCTGGGCGTAGTCCTCGTCCGTAGCCGGAACCGCCCCGGCGACAAGGCGACACGTGGCGTCGTCACCGCGAAGTTCGATGCCCGCCTCTTGCAGCGATTTTCCCACGCGGGGCAAAAAGCTTTCGGCGATCCCTTCGTGCACGATGAGCGATTCGGCGGCGTTGCAAACTCCCAGTCGCTGGCACTTGGAATTCACCGTGATCTCCAAGGCCATTTGCGGGTTCGCATGTTCATCCACGTAGACGTGGCAATTGCCAGCGTAATGCTTGATCACCGGCATGGTTGCTTCGGCGGAAACCCGGCGAATCAGCGACTCCCCTCCGCGCGGAATGGCCACATTAATCAACTCATGTAGCTTGAGGAAGTGTCCGACTGCCTCCCGATCGGCCGTGGCCACCAATTGCACGGCATCCCGGGGCACGCCGCACGATTCGCTGGCTTCGGCTAAAACCGCCGCGATGGCCGCGTTGCTATGAGCCGCTTCCTTCCCGCCACGCAGAATCACCGCGTTCCCGCTCTTTAGACAGATGGATGCCGCGTCCACCGTTACGTTGGGGCGTGATTCGTAGATGAAGAAGACGACGCCGAGTGGCACGCGGACCTTTTCCACGAGCAGCCCATTGGGGCGTATCGAGGAGCCGATGATCTCGCCGATCGGCTCCGACTGCATGGCGATTTCCTCCATGCCCTGGGCCATGCCGTTGATGATGCGGGTCGTCAATCGTAAACGGTCGATTTGGGCATCGGTAAGGCCGAAGCCGGGGGCCGCTTCCAGGTCTTGTTGATTGGCTTCTTGCAAGTCGGCTTCGCGGCTGCGCAACAACCGGGCCCCTTCCCGCAGCCAGGCATTTTTCGTGGCCCCATCCAGCATTTCAAGCTGCCTTGAAGCGGCTCGTGCCCGCTCCGCGACATCCCGACAATAAGCCACCAAATCTCGATCTTCAGCGACCGCCATGAAATTTCCCCATCGGTTGCCAGCAATTTTTTCGTCTTCTACTCGCCAAACTAGGTTCAGCGCGGCTACTTTGGATTATCGGATATGGACCGGTGTGAAGCAATTCAAGCTGAGCCGAATTCGGAAAAGAGAGGGTTTGCAGTAGCTCGGCGAATGGCTTTACTTCCAGGATTCGAGCCCTCCGCTGGCGATGAACAGGTCCAACGCTTCACGGACCTCTTGCACATCATGCACGCGAATGACCTGCACGCCTCGCAGAGCCAGCGCCAACGTGACGCCAATGGTGCCTCCCAATCGGCTGCCTTCCTTCCGCCCGCTTACTTTGGCGATGAACTCCTTGCGCGAATGGCCGACCAGCAGGGGACAGCCACAGGCATGAAATTCGTGGCAGCGGGACAGCAACGTCAAATTATGCTCGTGCGTTTTGCCGAATCCGATGCCTGGATCGAGGGCAATTTTTTCCATGGGTAGGCCTGCGGCGACCAGGGCATCGCGGCGTTGCTTCAGGTAAATGCCGATCTCCCGAGTGACGTCGTCATAATGGGGATCCTCTTGCATCGTTTGCGGTGTCCCCCGCATGTGCATCACACAAACGCCAGCGCCCGTGCCGAGGGCCACGTCCAACATTCCTGGGTCACCTTCCAGGCCAGTCACGTCGTTAATGATCTCCGCGCCGGCGGCCACCGCTTCCCGGGCGACGTTCGCTTTCGACGTGTCGATAGAAATGGGAATGTCGAGTTGTCCCTCTAAACGCTGGAGCACGGGAAGGACACGTTGCAGTTCTTCCCGTTCGTCAATCGGATCGGAGTAGGGCCGCGTGCTTTCGCCGCCAATGTCCAGCAAATCGGCCCCCTGGTCGGCCATAACTCGGGCACGGTCCACGGCGTGGGAAGCATCCTGAAATTGGCCACCGTCAGAGAAACTGTCCGGCGTGACGTTCAGGATGCCCATGATGAGTGGGGGGCGGGGGAAGTTCAGCGTGCGTGTCCGCAGCCGCCACGATGCCGCGCGATGGGGAATGCCGGAAAGGAGAGCGTCGCCGCTGGAATCGCTGGTCATGGGTGCAACCTACCAGGGTGCTTCCATCAAATCGACGATTTGCACGGCGATTTCTTGGATGGCCTCCTGCTGAGCCACCGCGACCGAGCGGCCAACTTCCGGAATCACGCTCGCACCTTGGGCGATGGATACCGCCGCGGGAGAAAGGGGGATGGTCGTGTCGCCCAGCATTTCCTGCTGGCGCCCCAACCATTGGACCCGCACGGAAAACTGTGTTTCGATTTCACGCGGTTCGTCGTTGATCGTTTCCGCGAGGACCCGTTTGGTGTCCCCGAGAATCCGCCCGGAGAGTACGCTATCGGCACCTGGTCCGCTTACCACCTTATAGGGGGTGCGCTGTTCGATCTCCTTGACCACCGCCTCGGTGAGCCGTTCCCCCAAATTGCGACGGTAGCTATCCGATTCGAACATGGGCACGTAGACCGTGCGAATTTCTGGATCGAATAGCGATTGCGGTCCGATGCGATACGGAGCACAGCCAGCCAGGAAGCCGCAGATCACCAGCGCCATCCACACTCGAGCCAGCGGCCCTGTCCGAGCGGCGTGCCACGGCGCCCGGGAGCATGTGGGGACGAAACGATCCTGGTACTTGCCGGACTTCAGACGCAACATACTCCAGCGCACGGGTCAAAACCTCGGCGGTAGCGCGGTCCCCGGTTGCGTTGCGAGTTGCACCTGAGCGGCGGGATTGAGCGGGCTACTTTCCTCCGAGGAACCTCCCGTATCGTCCGCGCCCCATTGGGCCAGCCATGTTTGCGTCTTCTCCGCGAAGGAGGGTTCGTTCTCCGGAGAGCCGCCGATCTGTGCTAGCCGCGTGCGGGCTTCCGCCGCGAGCGGCGTTTCCGGGAAGTTTTCCGCGATGGAGAGATAATACCGTTGTGCCGCCGCTAGGTGGTTCGCGCGGTCGTAATACTGCGCGATTTCCCAGTCTCGCCGTGCCCGCTCCAGCACGATCTGCCCGCGGGTTTTCACGAGCCGTTCCCTTTCCGCTGGATCTTGAGACAGCACATCGGGGAACTGCACGAGAAGTTGTTCCACGAGTGACTCGGCTTCCAACAGCGGAGTGGCGTCGTAGTCCGGTCCCTGGTAACGCATCAGTTCGCACCGCATGCCCAATAAATGCGCGGCGTATTGATGCTCGCTCTTGGGGTATTGCTGCCGCAAGATTTTGTAGTAGTCCGACGCATCGTGGTAGCGGTTCGCGAGAAAATAGGCATTCGCGGTCTGCATCACGGCATCGTCGGCCAGCAGGCCAGTCGAGTCATTTTCCAAAATCTGTTGGTAGGTCGCGATGGCGTGGCCGCCCGTATCGAACAGGGGCCGCTTTTTGTCCAACACGTTAGGTGCTAGCGTGCCATTTGGATGCTCGCGATGGTAGTCCTCCCAAAACCGGGCGATCGAGAACCAACGTTTGCTGATCGTGTCCAAATGGCGGGAATTGGTGTACTTCTTCACCAGTTCGCCGTAGGTGTCGTTGGCTTTGGAGTAACGGTCGGCGAAGAATTGGCTTTCTCCCTGCATGAACATGGCGTCTTCCTCGAGCGCCGAATCGGGCCAGCGTTTCGCCGCCCGGCGGTACTTCTTTTCCGCCGCGCGATACTCCTTTTGCCGGAACAGGGCATCCCCTTCCGCGAACGCCTTGCGGGCGATCCGTTCGTCCGGACCGAGCCCGACCGATTTGAGGGCTTGCTCTTTCGTGCGTCCGACGCGGGCATTCACTTGCCCCAGCACGCTGTCCCGGTCCAGGCCTCCCAGGATCCCTTTGCCGGCGGGCGGATCGTCGAAACCGTCGTCCGATAGGGACGCGCAACCGGCGCAAAGTATCCAGCATGCTAGCCAGGCGTGGAGGCAAGCTCCGCGCCCAGTTGATGTTTGCACTGTTAAGCCAGACGTTGGCCGCGAGGCGTTCTGTTTTGTTCGTTGGAAAGCGTCGTTTCGCACGTCGCTATTGGCTCCTGAACCATTCCGCACTTTCTCCATCTTTGCACTTCCGGCGCAAAGCTTGGGCGCGAGCGGGGGGGAGACTACGCGAGGAGTCCCCGGCCCGTCAAGGCCAGCCTGGAAACGAAAAAAGGTGCCGCTTCAAGTCCCGGCCTGATGCTGCTGTAGCAACCGCACAATGGGCTTGTATCTCGTGTCCTCGGGATATTGGGCCAGCCACTGGAGCAAGGTCTTGCCATCCTCGGTGAATTTCGCGTCCTGGTTGGCACCGTGCTCCAGCAGCAGCCTTACCGTTTCTAAATGCCCATGGCCGCCGGCGCAGTACAGAACGGTATGCCCTCGGTCGTTCGCGAGATTCACGTCCGCGCCATGCTCGATGAGCAGCCGCACCACTTCCGTGTCGCCGTTGCGCGAAGCGTGGTGGATCGGCTGATCGCCACGTCCGTCAGTTTCCCTGGCCAGGTTCGAATGCCGGCGGAGCAGCCCTCGCAAACGCGGGACATCGGCGAGAAAGAGCGCGGCTAAAAACTGGCGCGACAGGTCACTGCCGGGCCGGACATGCGCGTCCAATGCGCCATACTGTACGAGAAGGGCAACGATCGGCTTGTTGTTGGGAACCTCGCCAGCGTAGTGCATCACATAACCATCGTGGGCGGAAAGGTCCGCTCCGGCTGCGATCAGCAGTCGCACGACCGGCTCGTGCCGCCAGAGCGCCGCGTGAAAGATGGGCCGCCATTGGTGTTGATCGTCGGCGTCCACCAACGATGGATCGGCGGCGAGCATTTCCCGCACGGCTTCGAGATTTCCGTGCCCGCACGCTTCGTGAATCGACATCTCAGGCATGGAAGTCTCCCGAGTAGGTAGTGATGAGCAAGCCCGTGATCATGTCGGCACGGTTCGGAACTTACCGGCGTTCGTCATACCAGACGGAAATGCAGAAGAGGAAAGGGCCTTGGCTGCCGCCACCGGCGGACTGTTGGATATGGTGTATCTCGATGCTGGGGTTGGCTTGCAACCATTCATTGATCTCGGTTTGAAATTCCGTGTTGACCGGCTCGGGCTTGTTCTTCGGATTCATCGCCGTGAATAATTTGAGTTTCATCGATGTAATTCTCCAGGGGGTTACGGGTAGGTATCTAGCAAGCTTAAAGGCGACAAGATACAAGCCATTTGGGCGCTCCGATCTGGTTATCAATCGTTTTTCCTAAACGAATCCTGGAAGAACACGGCCAGCCACACCGTCGGTTCCTCGGGCGAGGTCCATTCCACGCGATGTTTTCGATGCGACGGAATCAGCACATGATCACCGGGCCGCAGGTGGATCGGTTCTTCGTCGCCAGCGAAGAACAGCTTGGCTTCTCCCCGCAGCACGGCGACCCATTCCGCTTCCGGTTGGTCATACCAGAAATCCGCCGGGCTGGCGTGGCCCGTGGAGACGATGCGTTCAATCCGGACCGACTTGCCTCGCAACAGCACTTCGGTCAGTTCCTCCGGAATTTTCTCGGGCAAATCGTCAAATAGATTCTTCACATCGGTTTTCCTGTGGCCGCCGATATTCGTTCCTCGTGGTTGGAAAATGCCGCTGCGCCGTCCGCCATGGCACTGGGTGCCTATCTAGGAGGATCGTGGGCTACAATGTCCATCGACCAGGATACATGGAGGCTGGTCAATTTGAGAGGCAGACAAATTCTCGGCATGACGATTTTCAAAGGTTCCATGCAGATCACACTCGCCCCATTTGGGCGGATCGTTATCGTGGCGACGCTGATCAGCGGCGTGTGGGGGAATGCGCTTTCCGCTACCGAGTCGCGCGGTGCATCCGAATACTTTGGCATTCAAGTTGTGGATGCGGAGACGGAACGCGGCGTTCCACTCATCACGCTCACCACGGTGAATCGGATGGCCTACGTCACGGATAGCGGAGGATGGGTCGCGTTTCGAGAACCTGGGCTCATGGACGAGGAAGTTTTTTTTGCCGTCTCTGGCCACGGTTACGAGTATCCCGCCGACGGTTTCGGGAACCGTGGCGTCCGGTTGCACGCGAAACCCGGCATGAACGCACGGATCGAGATTCATCGCAAGAATATGGCGGAGCGCCTTTATCGGGTCACGGGCCAAGGCATCTATCGCGACAGCCTGCTGCTAAACAAAGTGGCACCGCTCGCGAAGCCGCTGCTCAACGCGAAAGTCGTGGGGCAGGACACGGTACAAGCCCGGCCATATCGTGGGCAAATCCGGTGGTTTTGGGGAGACACCAATCGACCCTCTTATCCCTTGGGGCACTTCAAAACCGCCGGAGCCGTCTCGAAGTTGCCAAGCCAAGGAGGGCTCGAATCCTCTCAAGGAATTGACTTGAAGTACTTCACCGGGCCTTCCGGATTTTCCAGGGAAATGATCCCGTTTCCAGAGGAGGGCGCCATTTGGCTGCATGGGCTTTTCGTGCTTCGAACCGCGGGGCAAGAGAAACTGATCGGCCACTACACGCGTCTAAAGGCCCTGGGAACGCCGCTGGAGCATGGCCTGGTTATCTACAACGATGAATCTCAGCAATTCGAGCAGCTTGTCCAGTTTCCCTTGGATGCGGTCCTCTACCCGCGCGGCCAGTCGCTGGCCTATGAGCATGATGTATCGGAATACATCTACTTTTGCAGCCCGTTTCCCACCATCCGCGTCAAGGCGGCGTTGCCCGCCATCATCGATCCCAGCCAATACGAGGCGTTTACGTGCCTTCAGCCGGGAACCAGGTACGCATTGGAGATGCCTTCCATCGAAAGGGATGAGTCGGGCAGGCTGGTGGTGCCGGAAATGGACGGCGATCTCAACGAAATCACGAAGCCTTTCATCGAGCGCGACGACCAGGGGCGGGCGGTGTGGGGTTGGAAACGTGACACCGGGGCGCTCGACGCTTCTCAACTCCGCCAACTCGTTTCCCAGGGGCAATTGCAGAAAGACGACTTGAAGCTCGCGCTCTGGTCGCCGAATTCGGAGGAACCCATGTACTTGCACGCTGGGAGCGTTCACTGGAACGCATTTCGGCGACGTTGGGTCATGATTGCCGAACAATTGGGAGGCAAGTCGTCGTTTTTGGGAGAAATTTGGTACGCCGAGTCAGATGCGCTCGAAGGGCCGTGGATCAACCCGCGTCACATCGTGACGCACGACAAATACTCATTTTACAACCCAGCCCATCATGAATTCTTCGATGAGAAGCAGGGAAGGATCATCTACTTCGAAGGGACGTACTCGGATACATTTTCCGCGGCGAAGATCCCCACGCCTCGGTATGATTACAATCAGATCATGTACCGCCTCGACTTGGGTAGTAAGAAAATGGCCCTTCCATAATGTGCCGAGAGGCAGACACCCACGGTGGCGCCCCGTCTCATCCACCGAACCTTTCGCGGCAATATGGTGTCTCCCGGAATTCATCGCCGCAACATGAGTCGGTTTCGCTCGTCACGTATCACTGAAGTTTCGCCGGTCGTTCCAGCTCATCCATCCGCTCAATCAAATTAAGGAGTAGGCCATGTTTTGCACTCGAATTGTGTTGATGTTTAGTGTCCTGGCCATGGTGATCAACTCGGCGGGGACTTTGCCGGTCCTGGCAGTCGATGCCGTGGCCGTAGCCCAGTTGTTCGAGGACATGGGTCCACACCAGCGCGAAGTGGCCACGACTTCGCCCGAGGCCCGGCAGTATGTCAACCAGGGATTGAACTGGATGTACGCCTTCAATCACGACGAGGCGATCCGCTCCTTCCTGCACGCCGCGGAGTTGGATCCGCATTGTGCCATGGCCTGGTGGGGCGTCGCCTACTGCGAGGGTCCCAATTACAACGACAGCATCATGACCGAGGAGCGTTCCAAGGCGGCCTGGTACGCACTGCAAAACGCGTTGGCCCGCGCGGAACATGCCTCGCCCGTGGAACGCGCGTTGATCGAAGCGCTGGCTCGTCGCTATGCCAATCCCTGGCCCGCTGACCGCACGCATCTGGAGCAAGCCTACGCGAACGCCATGGCTCAGGTCTGGGAGGAGTACCCCGAGGACACGGACGTGGGCACGCTCTACGCCGAGGCGATGATGGTGCAAAAACCGTGGATGCTGTACACGCTGGATCAAGAACCGGTGGAAGGAACGGCGAAGATCGTCGCCGTGCTGGAGCGTGTGCTGGAGCTGGAGCCCAATCATCCCGGGGCGAACCATCTTTATATCCATGCCGTGGAGCCGAGCGCGCATCCCGAGCAGGGGCTCCCAGCCGCGCGGCGATTGGACAACCTGGTTTACGCCAGTGGGCATCTGCTGCACATGCCTTCGCATATCTACGTCAAAACAGGGCATTGGCATGACGCTATCGTGCAGAACGAGAAGGCGCTCCGCTCGGATGAAAAGTACCGCGCTCTCTCGCCCAAACAGGGCATGCAACATCTCTACATGGTGCACAATGCCCACATGCTGGCCTACGCCGCGATGATGAGTGGGCGCGAAGAGGAAGCGATGTCCGCCGCCCGCGCCATGTGGGCCAACATTCCCGAGGAGGCGCTGCTCCAGATCGGACCGGTGATCGATCTCTGGATGTGTTCGGTGTATGACGTACAAAAGCGGTTTGGGCGTTGGGACGCGCTCTTGGCCGAGGACGCGCCGCCGGCCCACCTGCCGATCACCACCGCCATCTGGCGGGCACATCGGGCCATCGCCTACGCCGCCCAGCATGATTTCGAGCACGCCCGGCAAGAGCACGCCGCCTTCCGCGAAGCCAAGGCCGCGTTGCCCGAGGATCATTTAGCCTTTCTCGATTCCGCGCATACTCTGCTCGAAGTGAGCGACCATTTCATCGCCGGCGAAATTGCCCTGCAGCAAGGCGAATGGGAGCAAGCCGCCGAGCACCTGG
The DNA here is from genome assembly GCA_028289405.1 of Pirellulales bacterium. Taxonomy (GTDB): domain Bacteria; phylum Planctomycetota; class Planctomycetia; order Pirellulales; family JANQPP01; genus JANQPP01. Next base: position 44,861 of record JANQPP010000062.1, on the reverse strand, counting down.
AGCGGGCCGCCGAGATCGAGGACACGCTTTCCTATGGCGAACCCCCGCAATGGCTCCAGCCCGTGCGGCACACGCTGGGCGCGGTGTACCTCAAGAGCGGGCAGCATGCCGAGGCGGAACGGGTCTACCGCGAGGATCTGGCCAAATGGCCGAAAAACGGCTGGTCGCTCTACGGATTGAGCCGCGCTTTGCAGGCCCAAGGGAAAGCGGGCGAAGCGGCCCAAGTGCGGCAACAGTACGAAGCCGCCTGGTCCCGCGCGGACGCGCCACTAGCCACGAGCTGCAAGTGCATTCCGCGGATTTGACGGCACCACGCCACTACTGATAGACAAAGATCCGGCCACTCGGCGTGATGCGTCGGGTGGCCGGGTAGCGATTGGCTGGCAGATTGACGGTCCGCGTGGCGGCGAAGTCTTCTAGCACGCGCCGCTGGAACACATCGTACACGGGCCGCCGCTGGTGGGATTTTTCTTCTGGAAAGGTCAACCGCGTGTCCCGTAGCGCGTCATTCACGACTACGAAGCCGTTCTCGTAGCGGCGAAATACCAAGCCTTCTTCCGGCAGGGAATGGTAGTCTTCATCGACCGGCTGCCCCAGGTCGACGAAGTAGACCTCATCGGCGGGCACGCCAAACCGGGACTCGACCTCGTAATAACTGGTATGTCCCAATAGCAGGGCACACGCCAGGCCGTAATGGACCGCCTCGCGGTCGAGTTGAGGCTCGAACGCGGCGGGATCTTGCTTGGCGGGCACATATCTTGGGTATCCGTAGTTCAAATGCATCACGCGGATATCGTAGCCGTGTTGGGCAATCGGTTCGGTGAGCAGAGAACGGCAGTAGGCCGAAATCGATTCGCCCCATTTGCCCGGCACGTGCCATCGCTGGATGTGCGTTTCCTGGATCTTTCGCTCTCCCTGCCCCAGCAGCCGGACCGTGGCTTCCGCAGCTCCGGCGGATGTGGTCATGTAGCTTTCAGTTAGGTCCAGATCGACGTGCGGCAAATAATACTCATGGGCGCGATAGCCTTGATTGGTGAACAGCAAAATCTCGGGCGCCTCGGCCTTGAGTAGCGACAGCATCTTGGAAACACAGGCGTCGTACTCGGTCTCCGGATGACGCACCTCGTAGATCTTCCTCGCGTCCGGATGCACGGAGTTGATGGTCGTGGTATCGAAGAACACGCCATCGTAGTCATGTTCCCGTGTCCGCCGCGCGATGTCCCGCGCGAGCCACTGCCGCATTTCCGGCACGGCATAGTCGAAATAGTAGCTGGGCGAATCGGCGGGACCAGCATGGCCGAACAGGGGCTGTCCCGCGTTCAATACCCAATCCGGATGTTCCTTAAGCAGCAGGCGCATTTGGTCTTCGGTATCACCGTGCAGTCCAAACGCCGGCAGCCAGACATAGTGCACGAGCCGCGTTCCCGAGGCATGCAGTTGGGTGACCTGCTCGGGAGGCAGGAAATTTCCCGGCACCACAATTTCGAAGCGGCGAAGCCATTCCATCTCTTCATCGTTCAATGCCCCTGTGTAACGAAACGCGAAATCGCCCCGCTTTTGCGGGACGGCGGCAGGCAACTCGACAATTTGTGCGAAAGCATCACTCGCCGAGCATGAGATGATCAAACCAACGATCACTCGCCATAAAGACAGGCAGCGGCACATGGGCGCTCCTTGAGCATCTGGTGGGAAGAACTTCAGGTGAGGTCTCAAGCGGGGGGCACCAGACGGGCCCATGATGTAAGCATTATATCAGACACACGGCTGTGTAAACGAATGAGCCGTGTTGAATAAAGAATGAAAAATCTCGCTCACGCGGTCGCGGTGGTTTTCTTTCCAGAAAAGTGATGCAAGCAAGCACTCAGCAAATAGAGCAGGCCGGGAATGGCAAGATAAGGAATCGCTCCGCCCGGCAGCCGGCCATTGGCGGCGAACTCCGTCAGGCTGAATGTGACGAATCCGCCAAGCACCAGCGCGGCGCCCCACCGCTCCGAGCACCAGCCGACCAGAGATCCAACGACCATGACCATCAAGGCCACGAATTCAATCCGCACGGCGGGAGGCTCGGGCAGGATATTCGGCAAGCCGCCGTGTCCGATGACGAACATCAGCACGAACCCGAAGAGCGTCAGCCCCGCGATGCGGCCCGCCCAACGCAACAAGAATAACATTGACTCCCACATGTTCGGCTCCTGGTCAAGATGGCGACTGAAAAGGCCCGTTGGCTGATGCTACCACGGACGTCAAGCTGGTTCCGGTTCGACAGTCTCCACGAGCAATCCAAATACTTCCGTTGGTTATTCGCAGGCATGATTCGCATCTTGCCAATTCTTGCAAGAGAGGACCCTTCGAACTCGCCCGTCCGCGTCCACTTTGTCGGTTTAATCGACTAAGATGGCGTATGGAGTTCCGTCCCTTTTTACGTCGTGTCCTCAGGCGGAAACGGTTCACAACGTTTCAGCATCCAATTCAGCTTTGGCGTGGATATCATGTCTTCTCCCGTTGTTGCCCGCTTCATGGAAGACTTTCGCCGTGCATTCGAGGCGGATGATCCGCAGGCAGCACAAAAGCCGGAGGAACGCGGCAACGTGGAACGTGTATTGGCCGTGTATGGCCACATCGCTACCGGAAATTGGCAAGCATTTGGCGACGCGCTCACGGAGGACGTTACGCTGGAAATCCTGGCTCCGCCCGACATCCCTTTCGCCGGCTCTTGGCGGGGAAGGGAACATGTCGTGGCAGCCGTGCGGCACAATTTTTCCTTGATTGAGGATCAAGAACCACGGGTCCTGGCCGTCGTGGCGCAGGGTGCGATGGTGGTGGTCTTCGGCCAGGAACGCGGCCGCATCCGCGAAACCGATCAATCTTACGAAGTCCAATGGGTGCAGCAGTTCACTTTCACGGGCGAACTGCTTTCCCGGATGTGGCAAGTCCTGCAACATGCCGACAATTAGACGCGCTAGCCCGCGGGAGTGGCCCATTGCCGGTGCTGCTCATCCCAGGTTTCCCGCCAGAGGCAGCCGGCGGAAGAATAGCCCACGCCGAAGCCCACGAGCATGGAATGGATTCCGGGCAGCACTTCTCGGCTTTCCCGCATCTGTTGCATGAGGATGGGGAGCGTTCCCGAGACGGTGTTCCCCACTTCTTCCAGGCGGATGGGGAACCGCCGTTCTTCGACATCCAGCGCTTCGCGGAGATGGTCGAGCATCTTTCGAGTGGCCTGATGCATGAGGAAGTAATCGATCTCCTCGCGCCGCGCTTGGCCCGCGCGGAGCACATCGTCCACCAATTTGGGGATGGCCTCGACGGTGTAGCTGACCAGGCTGGGGCCGTCCATGTAGAGTTGGCTCGGCCACCGCCAGCGGTTGCGGGGCTGGAGCGCGTGCTCGGGAGGCCGAGCGCCACCGCGATTGACCATTAGTGTATCCGCGCCCGCGCCGTCGGTGCCGAAGATGAAACCGGCCAGCGATGGCTGGTCCGCAGCGTCCACCAACGTGGCCGCCGCCGCGTCGCTGAAGATTGTGCGGAGGGAACGGTCCTCCGCCGCGATGTACTTGGAATAGGTTTCCGCCGTGATCAGCAGCACTCGCCGTACGGAGCCTCCACGAATCAGCCCGTCCGCTAGCGACAGCCCGTACACGAAGCCGGAGCAGCCGAGGTTAAAATCGAGCGCGCCGATCTGCGTGGGCAGTCCGAGCCGGTCTTGCAGCAGACAGGCCGTGGTGGGCAGTGGATAATCGGGCGTTTGCGTGCAGAGCAGAAGGAAATCGATCGACGAACGTTCAACGCCATAATCGCGAAAAAGGCGTTCGGCGGCGTGGCAGGCCAAGTCCGAGGCGCATTCATCGCGCTCGGCGATGTATCGCTGCCGGATGCCGGTTTTGGACTCGATCGCCTCGATGGGCCAGTTGGGAAACTCGGCCCCCAGCATCTCGTTGGTTTCCACCCGCTGGGGAAAGTGGACCGCGATCGGACCGATGGCTGCGTACTTCACGAATGTGTCTCCGCCGCGACGGCTCCGAATCCCGCCCGTTCGCCCCTCTCGAAGTGCGACAGGCTAGCACAAGCCGGCGCGCCACGTCAATTCCGAACATAGGCAAGTTAGGGGAGCGCCGCCACCTCGCTCGGCTCGACAAGTCTATGGCATTTCTTGCCTTCGAAAGCGTGTGCGTGCATGGAATTTGATATACTTCCGGTCGCTGCGCCGCACGCCGCTCACCCTTTCTCCGCGTCCCACCGCGAGGTCTCGCCATGAAAACTTCCCAACGTGGATTTACGTTGGTCGAATTGCTGGTCGTGATCGCGATTATTGGGGTGCTCATCGCCATACTGCTGCCGGCGGTACAAGCGGCGCGGGAAGCCGCGCGGCGGATCACTTGCCGCAACAACCTCAAGCAGATCGGCCTCGCCCTGCACGGCTACCACGACGTACACCGTTCGTTCCCTCCATTCTTGATTGGGCGTAGCGGCAATCATCAACGGATCGCGGATATCGACAAGGGTGCCAATTGGCTTGTGTTTCTGCTGCCGCATGTCGAGCAATCGGCCCTCTACGACCAATGGGACTTCCAGATCCCTGCCAATCAAAACCGAGTGAGGTCCATCGAACTGCCAATCTTCAAGTGCCCCAGCGACGCGTTCAATTCTGGCAACCAATGCACGTACGCCGGCGGAGGTTGGGCACGGGGAAACTACGGCATGAACGTTTCTCCCTGTGGCTTTGGCGTATTCGGCAGGGAAAACGGCGCGGCCAGCGACCAGGGAGGCATCGGCGGCGCGAACTATGTCGTGCGATTTTCCGATGTGTTTGACGGAGCCTCCAATACGGTCGCCATCGATGAGCTGCGGGCCGGATTGAACCCGGAGGATTTGCGCGGCTGCTGGGCCATGCCTGGGCTCTCGGCGGGGACGGCGGCGCTCTTCGGCGATGCCCACGTGCCCAACGATTGCGGGGGCAACTCCGATGACATGGAGAACTGCGCCGCCGCCGATTTGGCCGATGAGCGTGACCAATGCATGGGCTGCTTCGAAAGCAACACCACTGGACAAATGGGCGCGCGGAGCATGCATCCCGACGGCGTGCATGTGACCTTGCTCGACGGCTCCGTGCGGTTCGTCGGCAATGGTGTCGACAGCAAGGACTCGCAAAACGGATGCGGCGGGCTTCCGCATGGCGTGTGGCAAGCCATTCACACTCGCGGCAGCGGCGAAGTCGTGAATGACTTTTGAGCCGACGTCACTTGTCGTTCATCGTGTGATGGCAAGCCCTGGATGAGGAGGCTCCACGCCAGCAGTCGATGACGGGGAACGCCAGCGTGGTGAGGCACAGACCGCCGATGTAGAAGACGGCTGGCAGTACGGATCCGTGATATTCCTCGAACACCGGCATGAAGAAATTCACGCAGTTGGAGCTGAAATGCGCGAGCATGGCCACGAACACGCTCTCGCCGCTTTCCTTATAGGCCCAGCCGATGAGGATCGAATTGCTGACAATGAATAGCGGATAGGCCCAAAACGTATTCCAGGCGAAGGTCCAGTTGCCCAGGAGAAAATCGAATCCGTGCCAGGTTCCCCAGACAAGCCCCACCAATAGGGAGGCCCACCACCAGGAGAGCCGGCGTTGTAATCCCGACTGCAACAGCCCTCGCCAGGCAAATTCCTCGGTGATGCCCGGAAAGAAGAGCAGCGGCAGCGAGACGGACAGGATGGTGGGAAGTGAAGCAAACTCCTCCCGTGGCGGGAAGAAGCCATCGATGGCGTACCGCAGACCGAGCGCCGCGAAACCCAGGCCCACGAACATCGATAGCGCCAATCCGCACCAGATGGCTGAGGCTTCCCGCGTCCAGAATTTGCCGAAGAGCCGGGCGATGCCTTCCTCGCCATATGCACGGCTTGTGACCAGGCAGGCAAAGACCAGCGGCGTGAAGGCGAACAGCAGCTTCAGCGGTTTGAGCGATTCTTGTTCAACGCCCGCCAACAGCAGCGGCAACAGCACGCCGTAGGGCGTGGCCAACACCAGCAGCACGAAGCTGACATACGGGTGCCGTTGTATGAATCGCATGCGAGGTGTCCGCGCGGGTGAATGAAGTGCTGCTTGCTTGACTTCCCTGCATCCAGGATCTATTTTGTTGCCGTGGCAACAAAATAGCAAGCCGGCTTGCGCCATTGAGGAAATTTCCGACTTGGATTCACGGAGCTGAAGATGCAACCGCCCGCCGCCCAAGATGTCAAAGTGTTCGTGCCCATGCGGGACTTCGAGCATTCACTCCGCTTCTACGAGGCGCTCGGCTGGAAACGCAATTGGCAGGAGGAAGGGCTAGCCGAGATTGAGCTGGCTCAAACCCGGCTCTACTTGCAGAATTTCTACGCCCAGGAATGGGCCGAGAATTTCATGATCTATATCGTGGTGGAAGACGCCGCCGCGTGGCACGGGCACATCGCAAGCGTACTGGACGGCGGAGAATTTCCGGAAGCCCGAGTCAATCCGCCCAAGGAGGAATCTTACGGCGCGCTGGTCACATACGCTTGGGATCCCTGCGGTGTGCTGCTACATTTTGCCCAACCGCGCGGTGCGTCCTCGTAAGCGCCGCGGCAATGTCTGTTTGAAAACTACTGCCCCATGGTCGCTTAAATGCCCATCCAAGTTCCTACCCGGCTGGTTACCGAGCGGCTTGTGTTACGTAGGCACATTTTGGCCGATCTGGATCCCTTCGCGGCTTTCCTGGCGGATGCTGCTGATACGCGGTACATGGCCTTCACCGCTGAACAGCGGACTCGGGAGGGCGCCCAGCAGATGCTTGAATTCGTTATCGCATCCTATTCATCCGAGGCGCCGATTTTTTCGTTGACGATCGCGGATCCCGCGTCGGATGCCTACTTGGGTTCTTGTGGAGCCCAGCCGTTGGCGGAGGATGGCAGCGAATTCGAGATCTATTACACCCTAATGCCCGAACATCGAAACCAAGGATTCGCTACCGAGGCCACGCAGGCGGTAGCCGGCTTCCTGTTCGAATCGACCGACGCCGAGCGGCTTGTCGCCTTCGTTATCCCGGAGAACCTGCCTTCCGTGCGTGTCGCGCGGAAGCTCGGTTTTGATGATGACGGGCCAATCGAACGCCAAGCAGTGACCTCCACCCTATCCCATCAAACCATGCAGGGCCGGCGCTATGTGTTGCGACGAGAAGCACACCGCAGAGGTTAGTCGTGTGTATTTGCCGAAGTGTTTTCAACGCTGTAGATATCCGCGTTTCAACAGCGAAATCGCCCTTCAGCACGAGCGACGCTGGTTCAAAGCAGTCTGCCGTGGTCCGAAGATGGACAGGCGGTGGCCGTCCGGATCGGAGAAGGTGGCGGCCCATTCCTGGTCCGTGACTTGTCGGGGCTCACGGAGGAACTTCACGCCGCGCTGGCTCAATTGATGGTGGACGTCTTCCACGCCATCGACCGCAAATACGATCTCCGTGGCCCCCACTCGGTGGTCGCTGGCCGCTGCTAGCGGTTGGCTGAGGCCCAAAGTGACATTCCCTCCCGCGAGGAAGGCCATTTCACCGGTTTGGAACATGATCCGCAGCCCCAGGGACTGGGTATAAAATTCGAGCGACTTGGCCAAATCGCCCACACCGAGCATGATGTGGCTGATCGCGGAAAGTTGCAACGCGGACATGTTCGGCTCCTCGGCGCGCGAGTGCTGGCAGGATATTCTGTCCGCTATTATTTAGTTTATCTAACTAAATGTCAAGGCGTGAAATGCCAGTAAAGAAAAGAAACTACGATGTCGCCGACGCGATCCATTCGGCGGCCATCCACCTGCTCCGGCGGCTCCGACGTGTTGACGAGGAGACGGGACTCAGCCCCCCCAAGCTGTCCGCCCTTTCCGTGCTGGTGTTCGGCGGACCTCGCACCATGGGGCAGCTTGCCGCCGCCGAACAGGTCCGGCCCGCCACCATGACCCGCGTGGTGCAAGACCTCTTGCAAAACGGGCTGGTCACGCGGGAAAGAGCCGAGGAGGATGCCCGTGTGGTCGTATTGAAGGCGACTCCCAAGGGGGCCACGCTGCTCAAAAAGGGGCGTAGCCGCCGGGTCGAACTGCTCGCCGAGTGGATGGACCAGCTAGCTCCTCAAGAAGTCGCCACGTTGCGGGACGCGGCCAGGATCATTGCCGACCTGCTCAACTCGGCCAACTCCTAGCCAATGCCGGATGAAGCATGGCGAATGTTAGCAAATGCCGAGCCTGCGTGACGAAGCAATCCGCCTTCAAATTCACGGCGAGGCTTACAGCGATTCATCGACGAATGCTTGGCCTTGCTCATAAAGCTTGAGCCGCAGGCGGATTTTCTCCACACGGTCACCGCTCATGCTTTCCGCGCCTTCACGCAGTGCTGCGGACAGCGTCTCGACAGCGGTCGTAAATTCTCCGGAAGCAGCCAGTGCCGCCGCGTACGTGTCCTCGACTTGCAGCGAGAGCTGGGCGGAAGCCTCCTTCAGCCGCCGGGCGAATTCCACCGCGGCTTGCGGCTGGCGAACCGCATCGTCCGGATGCGTGGCCAGGATCCAAGCCAGATTGTTCAAGGCCGGCGAAAACTGCGGTGCCAATTCCACCACGCGGCGATATTCCGCGAGCGCGGCAGGCATGTCTCCCAACGTGCGAAGAATTTCCGCACGTTGAAAATGAAACAGCGGGTTGGCCGGCTGCAATTCCACCAGCCGTGAAAAGCGGGCCAGCGCCTCCGTGGGCCGCTGCTTTTTCACGTGAATCATGCCCACATGGTACAGCAGCGTGGTATCATCGGGCCGGATGGCCAGCGCCTGCTCGAGCGCTTCCCGGGCTTTCTCCAGCTCCCCTTTCTCTAATAGCAGGGTTCCCCAATCCCTGAACACGCGGAGGTCGTCCGAATTGTGGCGGGCAGCCTCTTCATAGGTCGTCAAGGCCTCCTCGGACCTGCCCTGATCGTGGAGCAGGACGGCCAGGGCATACAGCGTGTCTCCCAAATGTTGCCCGTGCCCGCTCCCCAGAGTGCCGTCGCGCGCCTGCTGGGCAAAGGTCTGGAGATAGTCCATCCCCTCATCAACGCGCGCATGGTCGATGAATTGAATCGCGACCCGCAGCGGATCGGTCACGGGCGGATCGGTTCCCCAGCGTCCGGCAAAGGGGACAGCCTTTCTGCGCCATGTTTCGCGTGTCGAATCGAGCAGTTTGACGTCTTCCAAAAGCTGGGCAAGTTCCACTGGTCCCTTGTAGACCACGGCCACTCGGCCCTGGGCGTCGATCAAGAAGCTGCAAGGCACCGGCAAAGGCTTCCAGCGATCGAGCATCGCCCGCTGAAAGACGTCGAGCGCCCGCACCGTTTCCTGTTTGGCGAACCCGTTGTCCCAGGGGAATTTTATGCGGCGTAAAATTTCGTTTGGATCACCGGCAGGGGCGTCCGGATCAAGCCGGTCCGTATTCAGGGCGAAAATATCGAGCCCTGCCTCACGCAGGCGTTTCTCATCTTTTGACCAGGCGGACAGTTCTTGCAGGCAGGGTAAACACCAGCTCGCCCACAGATTGATCAGCATCGGGCGGCCTCGCCGAGGCAGCGACGCTTCGCTCCCGCCATCACTCTTTTCATAAGAAATGGACGGAAGTGGCAACCGGGACGTGAGCACGACGCGGGCTTCTTCGGTTGGCTGGGGCAGTGAAGCCGGATCAGCATCCCAGTCGAGGTTCACGCGGGGCGGAGACCACTTCTCGCTGCTACCCGAGTGCTGGCGAAGTAGGTAATGGCCACCCGCCGCGAGACCAATAAAGGTTTCCGCCGCGCCCCCTGGCCACCGCACTACGACGTTGTCGATTTCGGCCTCCTCAGGCAGGAAGAAATGCAGCCAGGATGTGGATTGCGTCAAAAAGCCGTCTCCCGCGTGCAAGGTCCGGATCTGTTTGCTCGGATCCGTGCCTGAAAGATGCAGTTCGACGCGGGCTCCGATCGCGTCCCGGTTGGTCTGTTTCCCATCCCCTTGCAGTTTCAGTGCCAGAAAATCGCGGGGATGGACGCGATTGTGCAAGAAACGCACACGGGGCGCGTTGCGGTTGGTGACCCAAAAATCGAGCCGTCCGTCGAAATCCCAATCGGTGAAGGCGACCGCCCGGCCATCATCAGGAAGATCGATGCTAGTCACGGCGGAGACGTCGGCGAATTGGCCGTTGCCCAAATTGAGATACGCGCAGTTGCGCTCGTGCCCGCTGAAGGAACGGTCTTCGTGCAAAAGGCGATTGAGCGCCCGCCAGCCTTGGCGGTACCGCATGGTGGACATGGCGGAGAAATCCTTGATGGGCGATTGCGACACGACCTGCCGCCAATAGACACTTCACAAATCGCCTGTGTCCTCGGTCGTGATGAAGCCGTTCGCCACGACCAGATCGAGCCAGCCATCTTGGTTGAAATCGACGAAGTTCGAACCCCATGCCCAGCGCCCCATCGTGACGCCGGCTGACACACTCACATCGCGAAAGCCGCCCTGGCCATCATTTTCGAACAGGGCATTCCCCCGGGCGTGCCGCTGGAATTGGGCACGCACTTGCTCGTCCACATTCTCTTTGAATTGACGCTGGTAGGTAATGCGGTTGCCGGCGGCGGAGAACATGTTGCTGATGTAGAGATCCATCCAGCCGTCGTTGTTGTAATCCCCCCAGGCGGTGGACATGCCCGAGGAGGCATCCTCGACTTGCAATTCGGCGGCCACGTCCCGGAATCGGCCTTTGTCTTGGCGGTAGAGATTGTTGCGGCCATAGTCGTTGGCCACATACAGATCGAGGTCGCCGTCGTTATCGTAATCTTCCCAAGCGGCGGCAAAGCTGTAGCGGGTATTGTTCTCGTCGAGTCCGGTCTCCACCGTCACGTCCCGCCAGTTCCACTCCCCTTCGTTGCGGAGCAGCATATTCTTGCCGCCGTTGTTGGCGTCGTGATAGGGCATCGGCTCGCCCATCGCCCCGCTGCGCACCGTGAACGCGGACGGGTTATAACCACAAGTGAAGACATCGAGATCGCCGTCCCGATCGAAATCGGCGGCGGACAGGGAAAAGGTCTGGGCCTGGCTGGGCACGCTCGCCTGCAGCGTGAAATGCCCCCGGCCATCGTTGGACATGAAGTTGATCCGCCATTCTCGGGCCACGACTAGATCGCGGTCTCCGTCATTATCCAAATCGATCAACAGCGCGCTGGCGCAATACTCCATCCAATCAGCTCCACTGGCGGCGGAAGCATCCCGCAAAGTGCCATCGGCGGTGCGGAGCAACAAGCGGTTGGGTATCCCGCCTTGTTGGCATAGGTAAAGATCGTCCAGGCCGTCGCCGTTGACATCTCCAATGGCCAGCCCATGGTTCGCAACCACGTCCAACCCCAGGTCGCGGGGAATGCGGCTACGCCAATGATCGGTGGAGTACAGCAGTTGCTCCCGGTAAACCGGCTCCTTGCCGAGGATAGCTTGCGTATCGTCCACGAACAGCGTCGAACGCTCACCCCGATAGCTCACCTCGTCGTGTTGCAGTACGCTGACCCGTGAAAGCAAAGGCGGCCCTTGCGCCGGCAACACCCAATCACATTTCCACGTCGCCGTGACCTGCCGCGAACCCTCCACCCCGTGCGCGGATGCTTCACAACGCACCCGGGTTTCCACGCGGTCTTCTAGCGGCACGACGCGGTACAGTTTCAACTTGGCGTGGACCTCCTCCATGCCCTGAAAGAGAGCGGCGAACTCCTGGACGGCATTTCCGAAACCTGCGAGACCATGATGGGTATCACCGCCCATTTCGCCCGGAGATTCGAAACGCTCGACGACAAAGTTGCCGTCGGCGAATCGCGTTTGGCGCGCGGCGGGCCGCAGACCGGAAGTGCTAAATTCCTGGGCCACCACGGACACCAAATGTTCCTGCGTGGCTGACTCCGCGTCCTCCAAGAAGTGGGCCAAATGCTTGAGTTGTCCGGTGGCTCGTTCATGGAAGGCTTCCGTCTCCCAGCCGTCCTGCGTGGGATCCAACCGGCGATAAGCATCCGCGAGTGGTCCCACATAATCCCGCTGAGCTAGGCCAGGTGCGATGGCCACGACTTCATCCACCGTTGCGGTGTGGGTTGTCGCTTTGGCTTGATGCTCGCCCGGCATGTGGTCTGGGCTGGAAGCTGCTGGAGGAGTCTCTGAACGGCACGCCGTGACGCATAACAGAAACGCGACCAATCCGACCCGACGCCCCCGGCAAATTGCTAGAAAGCCTGACCGCCAGACACCTTCAAATGGATGATTCGTGGAGGGATGCATGCCGAATTGCCGCGATTCGCGAACGGGAGGAGCGAAGGAGCCGCACAACTCCGAAGAAGTTACAAGACCTTCTCTAAATTAGCACACATGGCTGCACTGGGCACCTATTACCTTATACCTTTGCAACTCGCGTGACACTCAAAACCGGCTTCACCATCAATCATGCGCAGAAACGCAATAGCGGAAGGGCGTGGCGAAAGACATCGCACAAACGCAAAAAGAGCCCGCGCCCCCGAAACGGGGCACGGGCTCAGCATTGCTGTGTTGCACGTTGAAATAGTGCTAGGACTAGCCGCGGCGACGGCGCGAGACCAGACCCAAAGACAGGGCACCGAGAACCACGAGCAGCACGGAAGAGGGCTCGGGCACCGCTTGAGCTTCGGGGACGGGAGCGCCAGCACCGCCGTTCCAGATACCAAGAACTTCTTCAGGCGTCAGGGCTCGTTCCCAAACCGCCACGTCGTCAATCTTGCCACCCCAAGTTCGACCGCGAGATTCGGTGTTTTCGCCGATGGTGAACGGCAGGTTGTTATCGGTCAGCGTGGGGGCGTCGTCGGACTCGACGGCCAGAACGCCATCGATCCACAGGCGGGTACTGACATCGCGCTCGCTAATGGCGACGATGTGGTGGAACTCGCCGTCCGTGCCCGGATAGGTTTGAAGTACTTCACCAGGATTGTCCGGATCTGGAACTTCGACCAGCATGGCCAGATCAGGCCCGCCGGTGATGTCGCCAGTTCCGCCGGCGTAGGACATCTGCGTGCCGCCACCGCTGCGGGCGATGCGATAATTGCTGCCTTCACCCTTGGCAGCCAAGGCTTGCCAGCTCTTGTTGAATTCATCCACCGTGGCCCAAGCGGAGACGGAGACACTGCCCGTGCCGCCAAATCGCAGGTTGAACGCCATGTCGAAGTCGTTGTCGTCCTCGGGCATTTCCACGAACTGATCTTGGCCATTGAGCTGGATGGCCTGGCCGAACTTGCCGGATTCAAATGGGATCGGATCGGCACCCATCGGCGTACCGTTGTTGTTGCCAACGCCGTCGTCGAAGTTGCCGTCGAACGACCAATAAGAGATCAAACCTTCGGTGATGTCTGCCTGGGCCACGCCCGTCAGCAGGAGACAGCAAACCAAGCTCCCTAGAAAGGAGCAGGCCTGCGCCCGGTGTTGTAGGGTGTACGTCATTGTGGTTTCCTCATTTCCCTCACAATAAAAGAATCGCGATGAAGCCAGCGACCCATCCTGGTCTTTACGTCGTTCCGACAATTCAACCAAACAGGCCAAACTGATTAACCTGTGTCCTGAGATCAGTTAACCTAATTGAACAAAATAGGGCAATCAACAAATAATCCTCAGATTTTTTCAGTTTCTTGTTTTGATAACTTCAGGGCAAATGGGAGGTTAAGGATGGCAAGCTGAGAACACAGATTGGTAAACTGTGGAAGCCGTTCAGAATTGAAAATATCTGTGACTCTGGGGATTTTGCTCTGCTTAAGTGGACATGTGTCTAGTCAGTGGAATGTCGGATCTGTAAGAAAATAAGAAGTTTAGGTTGATTTTTCGATCATCCAGGCTCACCTAAACGGTGAAACGATGCGCCGCGACGCTCATTGCGACTTGGGTAGTTCGGATCGCGAACTGCCCGCCAAGCTTCCGCCGACTGCATTGCCTGGAATCCCGCCCCTGGCCTTGAACTACTCCATTCCTGATTTTGCCGTTACCTTTGGATTGCCGGACTGGCTTGTTGCATCGAACCCGGAATCGCACGACAATTCAGAGGGGAATTTGGAGTGAATGGCATAGTTCTCCCGCGACGCCGAAAATTGGCATTGCGTTCCCCGCCTGGCACGCAGATTTGGATGGCGCCCGTGGGTAAGAAAACCGTCGATGTTTTAGCGGAAGAAGCCGGGCTCTCCGTTCCGGAACTGGCCAACCGTGCAGGATTGCCCGCAGAGCGGATGGAGGCCATCGTGATGGGAAGGTGGCTGCCCAGCCCGCGTGAAAGGGAAGCAATCGCCGCTTGCTTCGGAGTGGATATCGAACAGATCGATTGGGGCCACAGCATCAGCCCCAGAAACGTCCGCTATCACCGCTTCGGCCTGAAGGAAGATTTCCAGGGCGGCCAGTAATCCTAGCGGGTATCGCGCGGACAGGCCCTGAGAAAAGTTACTGCATCTCCTCCATCTCCTCCGCGCGGAAGAAGTGGGCGTAGCTTGAGTTCCGCCGGTTGCCGTCGCTGGACGGACGCCACAAGAGATATAAGTTATCTTCCGCTTCCTCGTCCACGTCGCGTAGCGTGGCGTTCAATTGCAGGCTCTTCCACGTTCCGTTTTGCGGCTCGGTAAGAAACGTGGCAGGCAGAGCCAACTCGAACGTGTAGCCCTTGTCCGTCTTTTGGATGGCGACTTTCGGCTCTCCCGCCGGCAATTCACCTCGCCGGGGCTGGACGAAGACCTCCGCGCTGGTGCGATCACCGTTCGGAGTAATGAAAAGCGTATAGCAATGTTCCCCTAGCCGTGATTCAGCCAGACGGGCCTCCATGCGGCGGGCATCGATGCCGAAGTACAGCCGGTCGCGGCCTACCACGATGGTGTCATCGGAGACTTCGCCACCCAAGTAAATGTTTTGCTCGTCATGGGACATGCGGAACCGCAGAAAGCCATCTCCTGCTCCCTGCCATTGTCCCGCCGCTCCGTTGGTCGGAGGCGTGCTGGCGAACTCCATCCAGCCTCCGCTCCATTCTTGCAAGTTGCCGTCCAGTTCCACCGCCACGGCGGGCACGACATGGCGGCGGTCGATCGTGACCGGAGCGGTGACTTCGGCCACCAGTTCTCCGGAACGAATTGTGGCGGTTAAGATCGTGTTCTGAAACTGCTCGAAGGGGAGCGGCTCGGCCAAATCGAACCGGCAAACGACACGGCGGGATTTATGTGGCAGAACGCTCACGGAGAAGGATTCCGGATCGAGCGTGAGGCCGTTCAGCGGGAGCCCGCCAATGCGGGCGTCGACCAGCAGTTCGTCATCAAATTTGTTGGCAACGGTCACCGCGAATTCGGCGCTCTGCACGTGGTCCGAAGTTTCGACCAGAACCGGTTCGATGAGAATCTTGGATTCTTCCAGGAATTCGCGGAAACGCCGGATGCTATCCTCCGTCACCACGTCCGGAGCTAGCACGCCCTCCAGCCGGATATTCGCGATGCGTGGCCCGTCCTCTTCCATGGTGACCCAGGTGATATGGTCGAATTCGCCATACGGCTCGCCGCGCAACCGGGACCCGCCGCCGGTGGTCGCCAGATGATAATACTCGTGGCCGTTCCGCTGATATTGCACATAGTGATGCACGTGCCCCGCGAAGACGGTATGGGGCCGGGAACCCAACGCGGCCTCCAGTTTTTTCCAATTGGTGGGATCTTCGTTGCCGGCCGCCATTTCCCGCTCGGCATAGGTCCACAGCGGCTTGTGCAGAAACACGAACGTCCAGCGGGCGTCGCGGTGTTTCTCCAAATCTTCTTTTGCCCAGGCCAGTTGTTCCTCGCCCAAGTGAGAGGTCGGATCCTCCGAGGAGAGGCAGACGAAATGCACGCCTTTGTAATCGAAAGAGTACCATTCGCGGCCAAAGTGTTCCCGCCAAACCCGATGCATCGTGGGATTGGTCACATCGTGGTTGCCGGCCACGAAGAAGAACTTCATTTGGAGCTGATCGATGAAACCCAAAAACTCTTGCCACTCCGCTTCGATTTGCGTCAGGTCTTCCGTGTAGCCTTCGATCAGATCGCCGACCGAAACGACGAACTCGGGCCGCAACAGATTCAGCCCGCGGACCCCGTGCATCCACACGCCTGGGCGATGGCCGCCGGTGCGGTCGGTCACCACGGCGAATTGGAACCTCTGAGGGTGGTTGAGAATCGGCTGGTCGGACCAAGGCTTGGCCGAACCTTCCAGCAGCGGCAACACCAATGAATGCGTTTGATGGGCGACCGTTCCGGTGTGTTCGTGATGTCCCTGACCGTCGCCCGGCTCATGTGCCCTCACCGACGAGGAAAGCAAAGCCATCAAGATGAAGAAAATCAGACTACCGGCCCGCATGCGGAACATCATGGTGATCATCCTCTCAAGAGGTGGGCTGCGAAAGAAATTCTTGGGCAGATAGTTTATACGAGAATGCACGCTGGTGTGAGCATCTTCACGCGAAATTAACGGGCTCTTCACGGATCGCTGACCGCCGAAAGGGTGCACGATACCGCAGAGGCTCGATCGGCGGCCAAGTGATGGCAATCCACCGTACGGAAAAGTCTATTGCGATCCCTGCCCGCCCAATTCTTCTTCCAGATGGTCCACCACACGTTGAAAGGCGTCGGCGCCCGGGCAGCCGCACTCGATCAAGCGGCGATGGCACTCCGCCGCATGTCGGCCCGTGGCCACTTTCTCCCAACCGGAAGTGGGCAGGTCGGCCCAGGGACCCTGGTATTGGGGAGTTGCCGAATCGACACGGAGAATCTTGTCGAGATGCGTGCAACTGAGCAGCCGCGCCGAAACTTCCGGTTCCGCCGCGACGGTCATGCGGTCCGGGAACGTCTTGTGCAAACCGACGAGACAGCCCAGAAAGGTGCTGTCCAGGTAATTGCAGGGAGCGAGATTCACCAGAAGGCTAATCTCGCGGTCGGCTTCCAGCGCGCTGCGGCAAAACTGGTGAAACGCCGGACTGGAACTCAGCGTTCCCCGGCCCACGATCTGGACGCAGAGATGTTCGTCCGTGACTCCGATTTGAATGCATTCGGAAACCGGCATGGCTGGTACTCCCCAACATCCCCGTCGCGGTACCGCTTGACATGCCCGTTATCGTAGCAAAAAGCTAGAAGTTTCCCAAAAAATTCCGCGCTACGCGCGTAGCGCGGGATGGGTTTGCAGCTCGACCATTTCACGATACCGGCCATCGGTGCTCATGAGGGCCTCATGCGTGCCGACTTCGACGATCTTCCCACCTTGCAGCACGACAATTCGGTCGGCGTGGGCAATCGTGCTGAGGCGGTGGGCGATGATGAAGCAGGTGCGGTTCTGCGTGAGGATGGCCATGCTGGCCTGGATCATGCGTTCGCTTTCAGTGTCCAGGTTGCTAGTGGCCTCGTCCATGATCAGGATGCGGGGATCGGCCAGCACCGCGCGGGCAATTGCCAGGCGTTGCCGCTGGCCTCCACTCAGCTTCACACCACGTTCGCCGATGCGGGTCTCGTAGCCACGCGGCAATTCCTCGATGAATTCCGTGGCGTTCGCGATCTCCGCCGCCCGACGGACTTCCTCGTCGCTGGCCTCACGGTCGCCATAGCCAATATTTTCTGACACCGTCCCGTCAAAGAGAAACACATCCTGTTCGACAATCCCAATCAGGCGTCGGTAGCTCTCCACGTCGAATTCCCGCAAGTCGTGCCCGTCGAGCAGAATGCGGCCCTGCGTGGGATCGAAGAACCTGGCGACGAGGTTGCATAGCGTGGTTTTGCCGGCACCACTCGGACCGACCAAAGCGATGGTTTCGCCCGGTTCGACCTCCAGCGAAAATTCACGCAGCGCGAAAGCGTCACTATTGGGATATCGGAATCCCAAGTCCTGGAACGAAAAACGCCCCACGAAATCTTCTTTGCGAATCCGCAGGCGGGGCTCGTCCCATTGCATTTCCCGAGGCTCGGCGAGCAAATCCAGCACGCGGTCGAAACCCGAGAGGCTGTTTTGGAACGTGGCAGCGCTCTGCGCCAAGACGGCCAATGGCCCCAGCAGCATCAACAGATAGACCAGGAACATCATCAATTCCCCTAGGGAAAGGTTCCCCTGGAGCACGCGCCAACCGCCGTAGAGCAGCAGCGTGGCGGAGGCCAGCGGCACCAACGTTTCCCAGATGATCTCCACGGCCCGCATCCACCACCAGGCATAGAGTTCTTGGCGGCCCATCACGTGGTTGCCGCGCATGATCCGGTTGGTTTCGGATCGTTGTCGGCTAAACGCACGCACGACCCGCATGCCGCCGAATGACTCCGTGGCCAGGGCGTCGACCTCTTCCCGTTGTGCCCGCACACCGCGAAACTGGGGCCGAATCCGGCTGATCCAAGTGCGATGCGTGAAATAGACCAAGGGCACGAGGACCAGCGCGCCCAGCAGCAACCGCCAGTCCACCCAGGCCAGAATGAACATGCTCCCCAGGAGTTGGATGACCGCCCGCCAGGGGTTATAGAGCATGCCGAACACGAGTTCGCCCACGCTGCCGGCGTCTTGCCGGAGAATACTGGCCGCCCCGCCCGACTTGAGTTCCTGCACGCGGTGCAAAGGCAGCCGGATGGCCTGGTCGATGACCTGTCTCCGCACGGACATTTGGATCAGCTTGGTCACTCGCGTCGCGTGCCATCGCCCCCAAATGTGCAACACGATTTTCAGCAGCGAGATCCCGAGCACGCCGGCGGTAATCCACAGCAGCAGCGGCCACGGTTCCCGGGGAATCCACTGGGGAACCCATTCCGGCAACGGTTTTCCGCCCAGCACGTTATCCACGACGAATTTCGTCGCCGCCGGCGGCACCAGCGCCAGCAGCGTAGCCACGGTCAAGGTCGCTAGGGAAAAGGCCACGCTGCCGCGATGCCCCCGGAGTATTCCCAAGAACCCGCGCACCAATTCCCAGGCCGACCGGTCACGTGGTTTCGCCGCTCCTTCGCGCGGCAGGTGTCCGCTGCCTTGGAAGCCCCGCGCGCGAAGTTTTTCCTTGTATTCGGCGAAGCGTTCACGGCTGGACGGATTGCTGGTCATGCTCGAAGAAGGATCTCCCAGTATTCCACCTTATCTGCATCAACCTCTTATGGATTCTCCATTCTTCGTCACCGCGACCCAAATGGCCAGGCGATTCCATCTGGACCGGCCTGTTCCTAGCTGGCCACCGAGCGTTGTGAAGGGCGAACCGCCACCGCCCGCCTTGAGAGGCTAGCGGCGTATGGATACGATTGATTGCGGATGTTTTGCGTCTCGTGGAATCTGCCGAAAGCGTTTCGGTTTTGTGTCTTCCATGCTTGAATTGCGCCGGCGGCCCGGGAAACGGTTACCCGTATGAAGCTTATCATCGCGATTATTCAGCCCAACCGGCTCGAGGCGGTCAAAGCCGCGCTCACGGAAGTCGAAGTCGTCCGGCTCACCATCGTGGACGTCCAAGGCTTCGGGCGGCAGAAGGGGCATGTCGAGACCTATCGCGGGCACGAACTGGCCGTGAACTTGATCCGCAAGGTGCAACTGCAAATCGCGGTCAATGAAGAATTCGTGGAGCCGACGATTAGTGCCATCATCAAGGGCGGACGGACGGGAAACCAGGGCCAAATCGGCGATGGCAAAATCTTCGTCTTGCCCATGGAAGACTGCATCCGCATCCGCACGGGCGAACGTGGCGAAGAGGCCATCTAGTCATTTCGCTCGTATCCTGAGCCCGAAGCCGGATCCATGCCCATTTCAATTCCGCGTTATGATCCGGATCGTAGCTACGAGTGGAATTACGATCACGTTCCGGAGCCTTTAAGCGTCGAAGTACCGGGCGTGGCATCCCCCGGCACCTACGCGGGCCTGGCCGTTCCGTTTCCGCTAGCGGTCGCCGCCGGACCGCTGCTCAATGGCAAGTGGTGTCTCTACTACGCCAGCGCCGGGTTCGATGTCGTGACCTACAAAACGGTCCGCACCCGGGCTAGGGAATGCTATCCGCTGCCCAATCTCGTGCCGGTCGACTCAGAACAACTCATCTCCAGCGGCCAAACGGTTTCCAGCCGGCCCGACATGCGGGACACCTGGGCCGTCTCCTTCGGGATGCCTTCGCAGGAACCGAAGGTCTGGCGGGCGGACGTGGAATGGACCCGGAGGCAGCTTGCAGCGGAAAAGCTGCTGGTGGTCTCCGTCGTGGGGACTGCCACCGAACAGGGCGGACTGGACGAGTTGGCGGAGGACTATGCCCGCTGCGCTGCCTGGGCTCGTGAAAGTGGCGCCGACGTGGTGGAGGCGAATTTTTCCTGCCCCAATGTTTGCACGGCGGATGGTCAGCTTTACCAAGATCCACGGGGCGCGGCCCTGGTCGCCGAAGCGATTCGCGACGCCATCGGCGACTGCCCCCTGATCCTCAAGGTCGGCTTCTTGGAACGGGACGAGGAGATCGCCGCACTGCTTGCCGCCGTGTCTCCCTTCGCCAAGCGGTTGGCGGTAACGAATGGCATCACGGCCCAAATCCGCCACTCCTCGGGCGAAATTGGGTTTCAGGGACAGTCTCGGGGCATTTGCGGTCGCGCGATATTCGAGGCCTCGGTGAACATGGTGCGGCGGACGCACCGCATCGCCAGCAGCATGCCGAACACCCCGGGCATCATCGGCGTGGGCGGCGTCTACGATGCCACCGACATGCGGGCCTATCTCGACGCAGGTGCCGAGGCCGTGCAGCTCGCCACCGCGGCCATGGTCACCCCCTTGGTGGCCCTGCACATCCGCCGCCAGTGGATGCCATGAAAACCTGTTTTCAGTTTTCCTATTCCAAACCGGTTCGTTTCCGAATCCAGTCGGAAATCGTGGTGAGAACGCGCGGGTTGATCGTTTCCTCGATGATGCCGTATTCGGAGAGCGCGCCGGTCTGAGACTGCTGGAAAAGGTGGTTCAGACTGGGAAACTCCACGGTCGTCACGTCGCCGTTTCCGCCCGCTTTTAGGGCCTCGGCGATCGCCTCCAGGTTTTCTTGGGATGCGACCTGGATGTCCTTTTCCCCGTTGATGGCCAGCACGGGGCAGGTAACTTTCTCCAAGGTGGGACGAGGATTCACTTCCAGCAGTTCGCGAAACCAGGGGCTCAGCACTAGTTCGACTTGTTGCGCGGCCTGCCCGGAAGAATGGCCCATGGCTTCCAACTCCTCGGCAGTGAATTCTTCGAGGAGACCTTCGATGAGTGCCTCGATTTCTTGTCGGGCTTTTTCCGCGTCGTCCTGGGAGCGAACAATGCTGAAGATCTTGCGTTGAGCCTCAACTTGTTTGGCGATCGTCTCCTCGTCGCCGCCAGCGACCCGCAGCAGGTCCTCCACCTGTCTCGCCAAGAGTTCCTCCATGGGAACACCCACGCCCGCCATCAGCACGATGAACGCGATGCCTTCATTCTGGGCAGCGGCTTTGGGAGCGATGACGCCCCCTTCGCTGTGACCGATCAGACCGATGTATTTCCGGTCCACTTCGGGGCGAGACTTGAGAAATTCCACGGCGGCCAGGGCATCGGTGGTAAAGTCACTCACATTGGCCTGGGAGAAGCTACCTTTCGATTTGCCGACTCCCCGGTCGTCGTAACGGAGAACGGCGATGCCTTGCCGTGTCAAATGATCCGCCAGCACGAAGAATGGGCGATGGCCCATGATCGCCTCGTCCCGGTCCTGCGGTCCCGAGCCACTGATGAGCGCCACGGCGGGATGCGGCCCAGGCGATTTGGGGTAGGTGAAAGTTCCTGCCAATTCAATTTCGGCGGCCGCATTGCGGAACGTGACGTCCTCTTCCTCATACGGATAAGGTGGCTGGGGTTCCTGCGGGCGCCGGAGGTCCGGTTCCCGCGCCAACCGTTTCAGCACCAGCGGGAAGTCCTGTCCGCCTTGTTTCCATTGGCCCTTGATTTCCGCGCCATCATCGCTCAGCACGCCGGCAAATGTGCCACCCGTGGACTTCACTTCGATCTGGACATTTTGGTCCGATAGCGTGGCCTTGGATACGGGGATGTCTTTCACGTTTTGGTCGATGCTATCGAGAGTCCCTGAAATCTCTTCGCCCGATTCCTTGAGTTTGAACAGCAGCCGCAGTTCAAATGCGCTGATCTTCAGCGAACCTTGCCAGAATCCCTCGAGCCCTTCTCCGGGAATGCCCTGGGAAGGAGTCGCCCCCTCTTTCTCGGCCTTTGCCTTGCGCTGGAGTTTGAAGGGGAATACTTTTCCAGATTGCGTGAAATGTCCCGTGAGGGTTTTCCCGTCGTCGCCAAGCTGGCTTTCAAAGGCGGGATCCCCTGCAATGTTGGGCATGGTGAAATTTACCGTTCCATCTTCGACACGGAGCCCGCCCAATTTGAAACCGCGCAAGCCTTGGACGGGAATATCGATCGTGCCCTGCCAGGCACCCTCTTTTTCTTCCAAATCCACGCGGATGCCCAGTTTTGTGCCGGGAAGCTCGATGGCCCCTTCCCAATGACCGGCCGGACTTGGCGTGTCCTTGGCTTTGGATGGGGTCGCAATAGCAGCCAAGGCAATTAGCAGGGCCCCCAGGAATACAGGAAGTATCTTTCGCATGATCATTGCTCCAAGGCTGGCGAAGATGTTGAAGGTTGGTCGGACGAGTGCCCGTATGTTTCGCTATAACGTCCACGGTATTGGCGAACTGCCAAAATCTTACCAATTCCGGGTAATGGCGACTGGCTGCCCAAAGAGGCGAATTGTTCCACAAAATCGAGGGGCGAAAACATATCGCGAATCGGGCGCGAAAAATCCTGACGCGCCGACAATTGCCATAACCGAAGGGGGCATGGCGAAAATTCGCCGCGCCGCGTCAATTTCCCTTGGACGCGGAGGCGCCGCGCGCGATCTGGTCCAAGGTTTCCGAGAGGGCCGAAAGGGATTGGTCGATTTGGCTCTGCTCGCCCGTGGTGAGATGTTCACCGCCGAATCGGACTTGGTAATACGCGGCGGTGACTTGCTCGGGAATTAAGGCTTCACGCTGCCCCGCGATGCGATCCGCCAGTTGATGGCGGATGTCGCCGGCGAATTCAGCGGGGGTTTGGTAGGCCAATTTACGGTATCCGTGTCGAGCGAGAAGCCGTTCATACCGCCGATAGAATTCGATCTCGGTCACTCGGTGAGGTCCCCGGGCGGCATGGCGGACCGACCAGTTTCGCCAACGTCTCCATAATTTTTGCGCGAGGCGGATCATGCCCACCAATACGATGCAAACCGCCATGGCAACCAGCCCGCCCCGCCAACTGAACCAGTTCCCCCGCAGCCATTGCCGGGGATTGAGTTTGGCCAAAGTCGCCCGCCACCATTTCGCGTCCCGCAGGTTGTTCCAAGCAGCCCTCAAAAAGCGCTGTAGGGGACGATAGATCAAGGCGTTCTGCCGCTCCGGAGTCAGCCGCACGACGTAAGTCGTCCACACGCGTTTCGCGTAATCCTGCCACTGCCGGATACGGTACCACCATCCGCTGGCATCGATGTCGGACTCGGCAGTAGAACTTCCGGGCGTGGGATCGAGCCGCAGCCAACCGGCGCTGGACAGCCCGCGGTTGGAGAAGGGATGCCCCGGCGGCCACGGCGGCATTTGATGCTGCGGGATGTACGCCTCGACCCAGGTGTGCGCGTGCAATTGGCGGATCTGAAAGAAATCATCCAGATTGTTGAGTTCTTCCCCCTTGAAACCGACGACCATGCGGGCCGGAATCCCCAGGCTACGGAGCATCAGGGTCAAAGCACTGGCGAAATACTCACAATGGCCTTGCGGATTGTTGACCACGAAGTCTTCGATGGGATCCACGCCGGGGTCACGCCGCTGTGCTGATAGGGTGTAACCGTATTTGCCCGAACTGAGGAAATGTCCTTCCAGCAGCCGCGCGACCGCCTGGACATCCTTACGATCAATTTCCGATTCTTCGATGATGCTGGCCGCAAGCGTTGTCAGACCGTCCAAGCCTGACGGGATTTGCCTCCATTCGGGCTCGGCGCGCGTGGGGGCCGGGGTGATGGAGTGTTGTCTTTGCTTCCAGAATCCATACGTTCCCAACTCGAAGGTGAGACGGTCCCGGCGGTGCTTATCGACGCGGACCAGTTTCTCCTGGTTGAAGTCGAATTGCACTTCATTAATTTCCTCTTCCAAAGCACACGCGGGATAGATACTGAATACCACCGGCTCACGCAGCGGCTCCAAGATGATTTCTTGGCGGACGATTCCCAAGCGAGGGTTGCGGGGATCAAGCGAACGGAGTGAGGAATTGCCTCCCGCCGAGTTGCGGGTCCAACGGCCGTTCTGATAGCCGGTCAAGACCGAGCCGCGAAACAACGGCTCACCGTAAATTGGGTAGGGCTTTCCGGTCACGCTGTCGTAGAATTTGACCTGCATCACGACTTCGGGATTCTGGACTGCGGTTCCGAGCTGTCCGAGTTTGACATCCTCGGAGAAACCGACCGACGTCGGCCCGATGGTGGTCGATTCGGTGTAATAGGAGCGGCCGACACGCGGGATCGAAAAGAAAAACAAAAAGCTGAGCACCATGGCGCCGGCCACCATGGCGGAGACTTGTCCCACGATGCGGCGTCCGACCAGCACTCCAGATGCGTCACCGGCCACGGGTGTAGTGAAAAGATGCGATGCCAGGTGCGTGCCCTGGGAGCCGTGAGCAAGATTTGGCTCCGAAGCGGCAGCCATTTCTTGGCTCTGGCGGTGGATGAAGAGCAAGGAGAGGGAGGAAAGTGCTCCGAACACATACACCACGAGCAGGATGCCGAACAGGATGCCTTCATTGAGCGCGCACGACACGACCACCTGCAAAAATGACGCCATGGCAAGTTGCCAATAGACGCGCGTCGACTTCACTTGAAAAAGCAGCACGATTTGCAGATATGCCAACAGGTAAGCCACGGCCACGAGTAGCGTCTCGGTATCCGCTCCTTGAATGTAGAACTCCGAGACCGAATACCCGGCCGCCACCAGCGCGGCCAAATTGGCGAACGTCGGATGCAGGCGAATCCAGCCGCGAAAGTCAGTGACATAGACGGAAACCATTGCCGAGAAAGAAACCAAGAACGGCAGCACGCCCAACTGATGCCCCATGCTTAACAGCAGCGTGCTCAAGGCCGCCGTCGCGCCCATCGTGATCTGTAGAAATTGCTCAATGGCCATGGGGCCTTATCCTACGGGAGTGGAAATGGTTGGGCTTCGCGGCGCGGAACTTGCCGCATTCGAAGGCAGACTCTCGGAGGCCGAGTCGGCCAGAATGGCTGGAGGCGTAAAAACACCACGCAGGTGCGCGCCGCCACAATCGAAGACCGTCGTGCGGAGGAGGGCGGCGCTAAGCCGGGAATCCCACGCATCCGAGGGAATCCGCGAACCGTCGCTCAAGTTCACCGGCCCACGGCTGATCAATACGGTCCGCATGTTGGATTCGGCGTGGGTCCAGACATAACGCAGAGCCTCGGCTAAATGGTCTTCGGTGCCCGGCTGAGCGACGGCGAGGCGCTCCATGCCGTCGCGGAGCGTGACGGGCGCGGCGAATCCCCGCGTCACGGAAAGTTCGCTGCCGGCGATCGCGAGGATCACATGCCCGCCCCCGCGACGGCACAAGTCCGAGAACACTGTCGCGGCGAAGCTGATGGCCAATTCCGTCAGGGCGGACAAGTCGCGTTCCGCATCACCCGGCTGGAATAGATCCAGGACCACGGCCAGGTCCTCGTTGCGGGGCTGCTCGAATTGGCGGACCGTGAGCGTTCCCTTGCGGGCCGTGGTCCGCCAATGGATCCAGCGACGGCTATCCCCGGCGCGCCAGTCCCGCATGCCGTAGAAATCTCCCTCGAAAGTTCCCGGTCGGCGGCGAGTTTGCCGACCGCCCATGACGGCTTCACGTTGCAATTCGCTCCACTGCCGGTTGAGCTCGCCCAACGGCGGGTAGACCACCAACTCTTCCGTGTGCGGAACGGTCATGGTCCCTTTGACGAATCCCAAAGGATAGGAAGTCGTGACTTGCAACGGCCCCAACTGGTAGCGTCCACGGCGTTCGAGGACACCGCGGTACGTGGTGGACACGGATTGCCCCACCGGAACCTGAGTAAACAGCGCGCGGGGCCGCGCGACGGGACGAGAGACTTGCGGCACGAGCGAATGGATTTCATCTTGGACTTCGACGGCCCAACTGACTCCGCCGCGCGGATGGCGATTTTCCGCGAAAACATCCACGGCTAGGGTTTCTCCGGCCGCCACGTAATCCGGTCCGCGGCGGTCGATATGCAGGGATTTCAAGGCCCCGCCCACCCACCGCCAGCTCAGCAGAAAAGGGGCCAGCAGCATTCCACCCAGGATGATTAGCAGGTTGATGTTGTTGTAGATTCCCCCCGCCAGGACGAATGCGGGCAAAAAAAGGTAGAGCCAGCCTTCCGGCGTGACGCGCATGCGACGGCTCGATGACATGGGCATGGATTTCTCGCCTCTCAATCCGCGAGCTGCTGGTTAGCATCGCCTTAGACGGGCACGGGAACCTGTTCGGTCAAACGCTGAATCAAGGATTCCACCGAATCGCGTTGTCCTCGCTGCAGAAAAGACCGCGTGATCACGCGATGCGCGAGGACGGGAACCGCCAATTGCTTTACATCATCCGGCGTGACGAACGACCGCCCCTGGATCAGGGCCAACGCTTGGGCGGAGCGATACAGGCAGAGCGCGCCGCGCGTGCTGGCCCCCACTTGCAATTCATCGCTTTCCCGAGTGGCATGCACGATTTCCAACAAATATTCGTGAATCGAGCTGTCCACGGTGACATCCCGCACTGTTCGCTGAAGTAGCAGGACCTCTTCACCTTCGAGTACGGGTTGCAGTTCGTGGATAGGCTCTCCCTCGCGGTGGGTCTGAAATACCTGAATTTCATCTTCGCGGCTCGGATATCCGACGGAGATCCGCATCAAGAATCGGTCGAGCTGGCTTTCCGGAAGCGGGTAGGTCCCCTCGAATTCATACGGATTTTGCGTGGCCACGACCATGAAGGGATTCATCAGCGTGTGCGTCTCGCCATCCACGGACACTTGTCCGTCGCTCATGGCCTCCAGCAGGGCACTTTGTGTTCTCGGCGTGGTGCGATTGATTTCATCGGCGAGCACGATGTTGGCGAAGATTGGTCCGCGATTGAAAGCAAACTCGTTCGTGTTGGCGTTGAACACGGCGCTGCCGATGATGTCGCTGGGCAACAAGTCGGGCGTGAATTGAATACGGCAGAAATTTCCGTGGATGCTCTTGGCCAGGGCTTTCCCCAACAGTGTCTTGCCCACGCCAGGCACGTCCTCCAACAGCAGATGTTCGCCGGCCAGCAGGGCGATCACGCACATGCGGATCACTTCGGGCTTGCCGAGAACGACCCGGGCCATGTTTCCCTCCAACCGCGAAATGAGTTGGCTGCTTTCCGAATTCGTCGACATATTCCCTCGCTTTACCCGGCTTGAGGACGGCAGTCACCGTTCAGAGAAACAAGCGGTCATCCGCCCTGAACCACGCCTGCCCCCGGCATGCGGCGATTCCGCGGCGCGTCATGGCGGCAATCGGTTTTCGTTTGGAAGCCACGGCAGCGCCGCTTTGACGCTTGCCGCATGAGTTGATTTGTCCGGTGAATTAGACGTGGCAAAACTCGAGCACCTTTTGGGGATCGCAGACGTAGCCGCTGTAAAAGGGCCCGAATTCGGCGTAGCGGGCACTCGCTTCATCGAACCGCATCCGATAGACAATGTCTTTCAAAAATTGCGGGTTGCGGGCCCAAAGCGTGACCCCCCATTCCCAATCCTCGAATCCGATCCCCACAGTGATCAGTTGCGTGACCTTGCCTCCGAACGTCATGCCGGTCCGCCCGTGTTCGGCCATCAGGCGATTGCGCTGGTCGAAAGGGAGCAGAAACCAATTCTCGCTGACTTGCCGCATCTTGTTCATGGGATAGAAACAGACCGACGACCAGGCGGGAAACTCGGGATACAGCCGTTGCCGCCGCATCATCTCTTCCCGCTGTTCATAGGCTTTCACCTTGGCCGCCAGTGCCGGACTGTCGGCGGTTTCCCCCTCGTCGAGTAGCCGCTGCCGATATTGTTCGACCGTGGGCACATATTCGGAGACCTCGGTCATGGAGACAAAGGAGTAGGTGCATTCCAGCGCGGGCCCCAAGGGAGATGCCATCAACTTCTGATGCACGGCATCGAGTCGGAGCGGATCGGGATCGAGCATCATGACGCCGAAGTCCGCCTTGTGCCCGTTGATGAGCGAGACTTGCAACCGCGTCGGCACTTCCTCGTTGGCTTCGCTACCTAAAGCGGCCACGAATGCGTCGCGGCCGTCCTCACGTTCGGCGTTCGGTAAATCACGCAACACGCTTCGGTCAAAGCGATAGTACCAGTGCTGACAATGCCAACCTTCCTCCGGAGCACGCGTTTCCTCGGTGGTCGGGTTCGGTTCGGTGTGTGTCGTGGCCATGGAATCTTGAGCGGTTCTGAAGGAATTCGCGGTCGAGTTTCGCGCGAATCAGGCTGAATCACGCAGGTGTCATGATAACAAAGGCAGCCGACACCTCAAAAGGCGGGCGGCAGCTCGGCCTACGGTCCGGCCATCCCCACGAGGTCGACCCAGGACATTCCATCTTGGCAGGTCCCAGGCTGTCACCGGATTGTGGCGTGCAACCGGTCATTGGGCGAGCCTCCCCGTACCACCCTTTCCGAAGACCAAAAACTGATTTAGGCTGCCGCCGTGGCCCTCTGAAAACCCCATGTGCCAAGACAGATATTAAGTACGATGATTTCCCCGACGGATTTGGCCGGCAAAAGCGTCTACGTGGTCGATGCGAATTCCTTGATCTTCCAGGTATTCCATGCCTTGCCGGAGATGTCCAGTCCCACGGGCCAGCCGGTCGGCGCCGTATTCGGCTTCGCTCGTGACATCATATTCCTCCGCCAGAAGCGGCCCGATTTTCTGCTGTTCGCGTTTGACCCGCCGGGCGGCACGCTACGGCATGAGTGGTATGCCGAATACAAGGCCCAGCGGGGCGACATGCCCGAGGAATTGGCGATGCAGTTCCCGGAGATCAAACGCGTGCTCGAAGCGCTCCACATTCCGATCCTGGAGTGTCCCAACTATGAAGCGGACGATGTGCTGGCCACCGTAGCCCGACTGTGTGATGAGCACCAAGCACACTGCCTGATCGTGACCAGCGACAAGGATTGCCGGCAACTCATCAGTGACCACGTGCAGCTTTACAACGTCCGCAAGGATCAGGTGTTCGGCCGCGATGCCCTGCAAGCAGAATGGGGAATCGCGCCGGAACAAGTGGTCGATTTCCAAGCCTTGGTGGGCGACGCGGTGGACAACGTTCCGGGAGTGCCGCTGATCGGCCCCAAGATTGCCAAGGAATTGCTGGCCGAGCACGGCACGTTGGAAAACGTGCTCGCTCACGCCGAGGAGGTCTCCGGCAAGAAGCGACGCGAAAACTTGATCCAATATCGTGAGCAGGCGTTATTGAGCAAGCGTTTGGTCCGCCTCTATTCCGATTGCCCAATTGATGTCGATTGGGAGGCGGCGCGATGCATGCCGGTGGACGTACGGGCCACCGTCGAGCTGTTTCAGGGCTACGGTTTCCACAGCCTGCGCGAACAAATCGCGGTGTTTGGCGACGGAGAACCGGAGGCCCAGCCAGCGAAGGAAGTCCACTACCATACCGTGGATACCGAGGAGGCTTTGCGTGACCTCGTCAAGGACCTGGAGCAACAGACCTCGATTAGCCTGGACACGGAAACCACCAGCCTCTGCCCGCGCGGGGCGGTGATCGTGGGCTACGCGATCGCTTGGGAGCCGGGCGAGGCGTATTACATTCCGGTCCGCGGACCGCTGGGGGATCGTCACTTGCCTCCCGATGCGGTGAGGGAAGCTCTCCGGCCGGTTCTGGAAAATCCGGCGATCGAAAAGATCGGCCAGAACTTGAAATACGATCAGGTGGTGCTCCGCGCGGCGGGAATCCAACTGGCGGGTGTCGGATTCGATTGCATGGTCGCCAGCTATTTGCTGAACGCGGGCGAGCGAAATCACAACCTGGACGAACTGGCCAAACGCTACCTCAACCATACCACGGTCAAAATCAGCGAGCTGATTGGCACAGGCAAAAAACAGAAGCGGATGGACGAAGTGCCGGTGGAACTGGTGACCGAATACGCCGGCGAGGATGTCGATATACCGCTTCAGCTTCGTCCGCTGTTGGAAGCGGGGCTCAAGGAACAAAATCTGTATGAGCTCTTCGAAACGCTAGAGATTCCACTGATCGATGTTCTGGCGGAATTGGAGTTCAATGGCATCACGCTCGATGTTCCCGGACTGAAAAAGCTCAGCAAAGAGTATGCACGGCGTTTGGAGGAACTACAGGAACAGATCTACGGCCTGGCGGGGCATGAATTCAACATCGCCTCCCCCAAACAACTGGCCAAAGTACTCTTCGAGGAACGTGGGCTGCCGGTGGTCAAAAAGACGAAGACCGGAGCCAGCACCGACGCGGAGGTGCTGGAGACACTCGCCCAACAGGACCCCCTGCCGGCGAAGATCGTGGAGTATCGGCAATACGCCAAGCTCAAGAACACGTATTTGGATGCCTTACCGGCGATGGTGCTTCCCGCCACGGGTCGGATCCATGCCTCTTTCCATCAAGCCGTCGCGGCGACGGGACGACTCAGTTCCAGCGATCCCAACTTGCAGAATATTCCGATCCGTCAGGCCGCTGGACGGGAAATCCGCTCCGCGTTCTTGCCCGGGAAGCCGGACTGGAAATTGTTGGCGGCGGACTATTCCCAAGTCGAATTGCGGGTACTGGCCCATTTCTCCGAAGATGAACGGCTCAAGGAGGCCTTCGAGCGGGACGAAGACATTCATGCCATGGTGGCCAGCCAGGTCAACGGTGTCCCCTTGGATGAAGTGACTTCGGAGATGCGGCGGCAAGCCAAGGCGGTGAATTTCGGCGTGATTTACGGACAATCCGCCTTCGGGCTTTCCAAGCAGTTGGGCATTCCCCAGGAGGAAGCCGCGCAGTTTATTGACACGTACTTTGGCCAGTATCCCGGCGTGGAAGAATTCCTGGCAAAAACACTAGCGGAATGTAGCCGAAACGGATATGTTACAACTTTATCAGGCCGTCGCAGAATGATTCAGGGCGTACGGTCCCCTTCGGAAAACGGGCCATCCGATCACCGCCCGTCGCGTTCTCGTCGCCAGCTTGCATTGCCCGAACGGACGGCGATCAATACCGTGATCCAAGGTTCCGCCGCGGACCTGATCAAGCTTTCAATGATATCCCTCCATCATCGCGCCGCGCGTGAGGGTTGGCGCGCGAAGATGTTATTGCAGATTCACGATGAGCTCGTCTTTGAATTGCCTCAGGAAGACGTTTCTGAGTTTTCTGAGTTAGTGAAAGAAGAAATGGTGGGCGTGATGGAACTCAAAGTTCCCTTGCGCGTGGATGTGAAGGTCGGTGGCAATTGGGGAGAGTGCGAGTAAGTCGCCTCGCACGACACGTGACGTCGGACCAGAAGAAAACGGCGATCGGCGAAGCGGATGCCATGACCGAAGGTTTCCGACCGCATGTCGTGGGTCTCGTCGGCGGCGTGGGGAGCGGCAAATCGTTCGTCACGCGGGAACTGGAAAACCTAGGTGCTTTCGTCATCGATGGAGACGCGCTGGGACACGAGGTATTGCGTCTTTCAGAAGTGAAACAGGAAATTCAGGCGCGGTGGGGAGAGGACGTGTTCGATGCGGAGGGAGATGTGAATCGCCGGGAATTGGCCCGGATCGTTTTCGCTAAGAACGCCGAAGGATTTCAAGAATTAAATTACCTCGAACGGATTACCCATCCGAGGATCGCGCATAAAATTAAGGAGCGGTTAGAGGAGGCCCAAAAGAATCGGATAAGGGCCGTCGTGCTCGATGCCGCCGTGATGTTCAAAGCGGGGTGGAATCGGTTTTGCGATACCATATTGTTCGTCGAGGCTTCCCAAGTGTCGCGCGAAGAACGGGCAGCTCGACGTAAGTGGAGCCCGCAAGATCTTCATGCCCGCGAGCAATCACAAGAGCCGTTGGAATGGAAACGCCAGAATGCGGATGCGGTCATTGATAACTCAGGAACCATGGAAGACACACGGCGGCAAGTCCGAGAATTCTGGGATCGCTTGACCGCCTCATTACCCTCGAACCTTTGACGTCCTTCCTACCACGACGTTTTCAAATCTTGAGACGATTCAAACGAATACGGTATGGCGGATATTTTTAGGGCCAGATGCCCTATTTCGCTGTAGGTTTTATCGATAAGCTGAATTCTTACCTTCTCTTTTTCCGGTCATCGTGACCGTTGGTTTCGTAGTATTCCCTTCTCCGCCTTTGTAGCCTGGCGTGGCATTCCCATGACACCCTCCCATCCCACATTCCTTGTGGCCCGTCTCGCTTGCGCCCTATTCGAAAGGTCTCGGACATGTCTCACATGAAAAGCTCCGACAAACCCCATGCGGAAGAGCGCGAAGCTCCTCAAAAAACCGCCCGCGATTCCAGGCAGAACCGTGAACAGGGCCGTAGCCGCCGCGAGCGTGAGCCCATGTCCCTCGCGGAGGAAATCGCCGAGGAAACCGACGGTGGCGGGGAAGAACCCTCGGAGCGCTACGACAAAATCAAACAAGGCGAAATTCATCTCGCCGAGTTGCAGAAGATGACCATGCCGCAGCTCATCGAGCAGGCTCGCCGGGAAAATGTCTCGGACTTCGTGGGCATCAAGAAGCAAGATCTGATCTTTCGTATCCTGAAAGAACGGGTCAAATTGAACGGGCTGATGTTCGGCGAAGGAACGCTGGAGATCCTGCCCGACGGATTCGGCTTCCTCCGCAGTCCCGACTATCACTACCTGTCCTGTCCGGACGATATCTACGTCTCGCCCAGCCAGATTCGCCGGTTCGGGCTGAAGACCGGGGCGACGGTTTCCGGCCAAATCCGTCCGCCCAAGGAGAACGAACGCTACTTCGCGCTCTTGCGCGTGGAGGCCATCAATCACGAAGATCCCAACTTGATGGCCCGCAAAGTCACCTTCGACGAACTGACTCCGCTCCACCCGGATCAGCGCGTCGTACTCGAAACGACCGCCGAGGAATTGGAGATGCGAGTCGTGGACCTGATCGCGCCGATCGGGTTCGGGCAGCGTGGTCTGATCGTGAGCCCGCCCCGCGCCGGCAAAACGATCCTGCTCCAAAAGATGGCCAAGGCCGTGATCACGAACTTCCCAGATTCCTACGTGATCATGCTGCTCATTGATGAGCGTCCGGAAGAAGTGACCGACATGGAGCGGCAAGTCCGGGGGCCGACCTGCGAGGTCATCAGTTCCACCTTCGACGAAGCGGCCGCGCGGCATGTACAAGTTTCCGAAATGGTCATTGAAAAGGCCAAGCGGCTGGTCGAGTACGGCAAGGACGTGGTGATCTTTCTCGATTCGATCACGCGGCTAGCCCGGGCTTGGAACTCTGAATGCCCACATTCGGGTAAGATCCTCTCCGGCGGCGTGGACGCCAACGCCTTGCAACGTCCCAAGCGGTTCTTCGGCTCCGCTCGCAAGGTGGAGGAAGGTGGTTCGCTGACCATCTTGGCGACGGCGCTGATCGATACCGGCAGCAAGATGGACGACGTGATTTTCGAGGAATTCAAGGGGACCGGCAATCTGGAGATTCAACTCGACCGCCGGCTGGTGGACAAGCGGATTTGGCCCGCCATCGACATCAATCGCAGCGGCACGCGGCGGGAAGAGATGCTCATGGATCCCGAGGAATATCGCCGGGTCTGCATGCTCCGCCGAGTCCTGAACGACATGAACGGCCCCGACGCCATGGAGCTTTTGGTCAACCGCCTGCAAAAGACCAAGACCAACGCCGAGTTCCTCATGAGCATGAAGGGTTAGCCGGCTGTTGGTTTACTCAACCGCCTCCCAAGCTCACGATATGGAAGAAAGTGCTCCTCACGGCACGCCGACGTGATTCATGTCTTGCAGCAAAGCGGCGATCTCGCGCTGGACATGCGTTTCTCCGAGCTCTTTTTGCCGCCCCCACCGGTTCCGAAATTTATTCGCTTTCTCCATGATCCGCTTGAGGCGATCGATCTTATCTTCGATCCGCTTCATCCGGTCGTAGTGCACGGTCAGTTCGACTGCCGTACGATCCGGCCCAATCCGCTCCAGACATTCATCATCCGTCGTCCGGATGAGCATCTGCCACAAGTGAATGCGTTGGTTCACATGCCCAACAAAAGGGTCGACGATCGCGTCATGTGCCGGTGCTTCCACTTGCCCGACTCCGTTCGCCTCCGACAATTCGACACGCGCTGAACGGAGCTTACTCCGCAACACGATCAGGACGTCATCGGCGGTTTCCAAATCCTCGCGTAGTTGAGAAACCACGGCCTCCTGTTCCGCGACTCTTTGCTCCAACTGCTTCAAGCTCACGTTGCCGACGTTCCCCATGTCTTCTCCATTTGCCTGCAGGTTTCATTGATGTCTCCCGTCCGTGGTGTGGAGTTGACTTGACGAAGGTCTGTTATACGTGTTTTACCCCCAAGCCGTACAGTGTCACTTCGAGAATTCCCAGGCGGCAAGTCCACTTGGTTGCCTGCCGGACGGTCGGAGTTTATACCTATCTGTCCCTACCCATACGAAAGGAAGATTCTCATGTTGCCGGGCATCAAACTATTCGACCTATCGGGAAAAGCGGCCATCATCACCGGAGGTTCCAAAGGGCTAGGACAAGCCATGGCGGCGGGCCTCGCCTCCGCCGGAGCGGATGTGCTCATCACCAGCCGGCATCTGGAGGAAGCCGAGGCCACGGCCCAGCAAATTGCCCAGGACCATGGGCACCGCGCTGTCCCTTTTCGCGCGGACGTCACCTCCGAGGAGGATGCCCAAGCCACCGCCGAACGCGCCCTCACCGAATTCGGCAAAATCGATATTCTCATCAACAACGCGGGCGTCAATGTGCGGGGTGCGATCGACGAACTTACCTACGATGATTTTTCCCGCGTCCACGATATCAACGTCGATGGCGTGTGGCTGCAATGTAAAGCGGTCATTCCCCACATGAAACAGGCCAAATACGGGCGGATCATTAACATGGGCAGCACGCTGGGGGTCGTGGGACTTGCCAACCGCACGCCTTATGCGTCCAGCAAAGGGGCTGTCGTGCAGTTGACCCGGGCATTGGGCCTCGAGTTGGCTCAATTCGGAGTGACCTGCAATGCCATTTGCCCCGGACCGTTTCTGACGCCCATGAACGAACCGATCGCCGAGGATGAACAGACGCTGAAGTTCATCGTGGGGGCCGTCGCCCTGGGCCGTTGGGGAAAAATGGAAGAGATCCAAGGCGCGACCATCTTTTTGGCCAGCGACGCGGCCAGCTATGTCACCGGGAGTCTGGTCACCGTCGATGGCGGCTGGACGGCCCACTAGCCGGGCCACGTCGCGATCCATTGGACGTGGATCGATCCCGCATCATTCTGCTGATCGCCGCTTATGTGCTGTGGCAGGTATTCCAAATGCTGCTTCGGGCGACTCACGTCCTCATGAAGGGAACGCCGCCGGAACTCCACCTGCATGACGTGAAATTCATTGTCACGCCGCCGTGGCTGGCGTACGATACATCAAGAAGCTGGAATTCGTTCCGGCGGAGAGCCAAATCTCATCTGGGGGCGAATTGGATTCGACCGGACCATCAGAAGTGGGAGTGGCGTGCCGTGGTTGGTCAGTGGGCCACGTAAAAAGCTGACCGCTTTCTTCAATTGCCGAAGAAAACTTTGTTTTGGCCGCCTAAATAAAGGCGTCCCCGGCTGAGAGCCTTTGTCGGAGAGGCTCGAAAGCTGGTCACCTAATTCCGACTCGTCCTGAACCATGCCGGGCACGTTCGGGACTAAACTTCGTTCCTGGCTCACCGTCGCGTACCCTGTCGATTGGGGGCGTGCCGGCCAAATCAAAGAATCGACTACGCACGTAGAAGCTTGCATGGAGATGTCGCGGGACGCGGGTTCGATTCCCGCCGCCTCCACTCAGCCGGGTGCCACAACCCGTCTCGATTCAACCAAGACCCGTCAGTGAAAGCTGGTGGGCCTTGCTCATTGGGTACACGTATAATAGAGATTTGCGACGGTTCGACTGTTGCCCCTGCCCAAATCGCGTGACGGAGTGGTGACCGCCGGCGGTACGGAAAGTCTCGAACTGGGCGAAGAGTCTCGAAATCGCGTGATACATCCCAAGTGAGTCCCGCGATGGAAGTGGTTTGAAATCGGCTGCTTCCGGAGACCGGGATTCTTCAAGTTCGGCGGCGTTTGTCAGTAGGCAATGGGTTCAAAACCCGCGTCTGCCAGTTCGCCAGCGAGGTGGACGAAATGAGTCCCTCTTCATCCGGCGCTGAAGGGAGCCCATCATTTAGCTAATTAGTCGTCCCTGCTAAACGGGTTTGAATCTTCAAAACTCGGGTTTGCGCTCGATTCTTTCGCGCTACAATTTGCAAGCAACGTTCCTCGAGTTACGGAAAGCTTGCAAAAAATGAAGCCCCAAAACACGGATTCGCAGCGAAGTTTATTCAATTTCCCTCTGGAGAAGATCCTCGATCCAGATCACCCGCTGGTGATTTTGTCATCAAAGATCGACTGGTCGCAGTTCGACGATTTGGTGGATCAATGCTACTCAGAAGAAGGACGGCCTGGCTGCACGACGCGGCTGATGATCGGCTTGCTCTGTCTGAAGCATGCGTTCAATGAGAGCGATGAAGCGGTTGTCGCGAGATGGGTCAAGAATCCGTATTGGCAGTTCTTCTGCGGGTTCACCGAGATGCAACACGAATGTCCCATCCATCCATCGAGTCTGAGCCGATGGCGTAAACGTGTCGGTGCTGAGCGGTTGGAAAAGATGCTGCAGGTCACGATCCAAGTTGCTATGAAGACGGGCATGCTCAAGCCCACGCAAGCCACACGCGTCAACGTGGATAGCACGGTGCAGGAGAAGGCGATTGCCTTTCCTACCGATGTTCGGTTGTATCACAAGATGCGTGTTGCACTGGTCCGTCAAGCGCAAAGGATGGGGATTCCTTTACGACAGAGCTATCGTTTCGTTGGTAAGCGCGCATTGTTCAAGCAAGCCCGTTACGCACACGCTCGACAGATGAAACGAGCCGCTCGCATGACCCGCAAATTAAAGACCTACTTGGGCCGCGTCGTGCGTGACATCGAGCGAAAATCGGGACAGTATGGTAGTCCACTGCAGCAACAGTATCTGCAGCAGTTGTTGCAGCGGGCTCATCGCTTGCGGGCTCAAATGCGTACCAGCAAGAACAAGCTCTACAGCATTCACGCACCAGAGGTGGAGTGTCTTGCGAAAGGCAAAGCTCACAAATGGTATGAGTTGGCTGCAAGGCGAGTGTCGTCACCACCAGCAAGAACAATTGGATCGTGGGAGCACAAGCATTACACGGCAATCCATATGACGGTCACACGCTGGCCGGCGCGATCTCGCAAGCGGAACGATTGACCGGCGTGAAACTGCAAGACGTGATGTGTGTCAAGGCTACCAAGGTCACAACTACACGGAAGCGCCAACGTGCACGTGGTGCGGTACATTCCTCGCAAAGCCAAGCGAGCATTACAACGGCTACTGCGTCGTCGCTCGGCGATTGAGCCAAGCATCGGCCACATGAAGTCAGACCATCGATTGGATCGCCACTACCTCACGGGGAAAGAAGGCGATCGCATCAACGCCATACTGGCCGCCGTCGGATACAACTTCCGCAAGCTGCTGAGGGGGTTGTGTTTTACGCTCATTCGGAGCCTTGGGGGCCGACTTGACCTCGCTCCGGGCGCTGCCTGAGCGCCTCCCAACCGATCACTCGATCAACACTGGCCCGAGATCACTCGAGCAAAACCCTGCCCCTCGCCAGGAGAGTCTTTTTCAGGGATGACTAGATAACTCTACAGCAGGGGTTTGATCTTCATGGTTTTGGGGGTGTTGGGTTAGATTGCCTGGAACATGAATTTGGTTGTAAGAGCTGGCCAGTTCGTTGTTGGTGAAGTGATGTCAGGAGGGCACTTCGATGGCAACGGACAAGGTGCGCGCGGCTGCGCGTGGAATCGGTCGTTTTCACCGGCGTTTCGCGGATGGTTTGGGACGCAAGGAAACGCGGGCCCACTCGCAAGTTTACTTGCGAGGGTTGATGTTGGCCCAGGGACGCAAAAACGTGGAGGCGATGGCTTTGCAATTTGCTAACAGGCCGGACGGCGAAGCGCCGGGGCGGAATGAAGTTTTGAGATTGCAGAGCTTTCTCACCGATTCGCCCTGGGACGCGGCGGATGTCCAGCGGGAAATTCAGGCCGTGTTCGTGGAGGAACTCGTGCCTTCCCGATCGAAGTGGTCGATCGGTGTCGTCGGTGTCTTCGACGGTTCCAGATTCGTGAAGCGGGGTACGGAAAGCGTGGGCGTCAAGCGGCAGTGGTGCGGCCCCTTCGGTTCCGTAGACGATAAGTGGTTTCCTAATGCGTTGCTGATGCTTGCAAAAGCCCCTGTTTTCAGGGGCTTTTGTTTTGCCCTAACGTCGACCGAACTTCGACTTTGCCTAGCTTGAACTGATTTGTGGGGGGATAAGTGGGTCAATTTCGCGATTGGAACCCAGTCGGTTTGAGCTTGATGACGAGACGGATCGTCACGCAATGCCGCGACAAAGCTACTGTTGAAATGCCCTCGCTTGTGATGAAG
Source organism: Pirellulales bacterium (assembly GCA_028289405.1). Classification (GTDB taxonomy): domain Bacteria; phylum Planctomycetota; class Planctomycetia; order Pirellulales; family JANQPP01; genus JANQPP01. Next base: position 6,044 of record JANQPP010000062.1, on the reverse strand, counting down.
CGCTCTCTGCCAAAGCGCGGCACGGCGTCTTCCGCGGATTGACTGCGGCTGCCGAGTTCGTTGCAGCGTGGACGGTCCGAGAGGACTTTTCGGACTCTATCGAATGGCTTCGATGGGTCATCGCAAAGCTTGTGAAAATCGCTTCTCGGCCGGGTGCTGAACAGACCACTAGGCAACTAAGAGGATCGCCGGTGAAAGTGAATTTCCCGTTTCTTGACGATCATCCAGCGTTCGGAACCGTCTTCCGGGCCAATGCCCGCCAAGATCAAACCTACGATCAGATTGCTCTCTTTGCCGATGACCGACGGCTACCGCCGCCGCAGCTCAATAGGCATGCCGGGGGTACAGCTGGGCACGGCTTTAATTTTGGGATGTTTGATTTTGTCCGACTATTCTTCGACGCTTTTCCCGCCCTCTTGAATTTCTCCAAGTGGAGGCGTTATTCAAAGTTCGAACATGACGTCAGCGATCACATGCCAATCTGGATCAGGCTGCCGATACCGCACGATGGGCAGATCGAGCATGAATGGAAATAAAACGCCCTCGTCGATGTCGATGAGCGATCGAGGGCGTTTATTTGGGTTTTCAGTAGAGAGTTATAGCTCGACTGCTTCGACTTCACTGACAAAGCGATTGACATCGTCGCTCAGGTACGAGGCCACAACGTTGAACACAGCGTCACTGAAGCCGCCGATGTTCAGGATGTCGTGGCGCTCGGGAGCCTGCGTCGAGCCATAAGGCTGGATGTCGATGCAGACCAACTTCGGGGTTGTGACGCCGAGCCGCTGCTGGTTCTTGACGAACTTCTGCCACTCGGTCATAACGCCGGTCGAGCCGTAACGGCCCGTACCAACCCAGCTCTCCATGTCGCTGACCAGTACGCAGCCAGCGAACGCTCGCTTGCTGAACTTCGTGTTGGCCTGGTGCAGCGGCAGCGAGCAGTTCGTTCCACCGCCGCCGAACTTCGCCAGCCGCTCCGATAGACTCAGGATCGAGTCGCTCGGATCGATGCGGACGTCGTATGCGCGGGTGTCGAACGGAACAACCACGCTGTCCGGGTTGCGACGCAGGATCGCCGCGGCGAACAAAGCCGCCACGTCGACGCAACGCATCTTCGTGGTCGCACCGCGGCCACGCCAACCGGTTGCTGGCATCGACATCGAACCGGACGTGTCCAGGCCGATGACGACCGGTCCCGGCAGTTCTGGAACGTTACCGCAAGCGATCTCGGCGGCCTGATGTAGCGCCGTCTTGATCTTCTGCGGAACTTCCGCCGAAGCGTTCAGGTACGCAGCCAGGTACTGGTACGGGAACTGACGCGAGCGACGGATTTCGTCGGCGTCCGCTAGGCGGCCCGCGACGTAATCGACCATCTCGCGATCAGCCAGAACCTCGTGACGCAGCAGTGTGTTGAGGTTCATCCGCAGTGCCTGCGGTCGCATCTGTCGGGCAATCGCCTTCCAGACGAGCGGACCCTTGGCCGCGTCGGCCAGCAGGTCCCATCGAACCTGCAGGTCGCCCGCGATCAGCGTCTGCGCCTCAGCCGTATCGGCGTTGCGGTACGCGATCAGCGCCTGAACCTGCGCTGGCAGATCCGCCTCGGTCGCCGGAGCCCACTTGTCGGTCTCCTTGTCCGTCAGCCAACCGAATAGCGCACGCCGCTCGTTGTCCTTCGGCGTCGGCCGAGCCATTCGCAGTACGTCGCGCAGACTCGGATCGTTACCGATGGATGCCGAAAGCAACTTGCCGACCGACGCCTCGTTCAGCCAGCGCTGGAACGCTCGCTGCAGCGACGACGACAGGCTAGTGCGACCGAACTGTCCCGATCGAACCATCTGGAACATCGTGCGCAGAACGCGACCGTTGTCGACGACGCGACCAAACACGCGGTGCATCAGCTCGGTGTCACGCTTGGACAGCACGACCAACAGCGCTGCCGGCATGTCCTTCATGTAGGCATGCTCGCGCGCGTAAACCGCCAGCTTGGCCAGGAACGTGTTGTCGTCTACCTGGTCGATCAGCTTGCGCATCTCATCGAGCTGGCTCTGGGCGCTCGCGTAGTAGACACCGTTGAAGCAGCCGGTGGCCGCCATCTGCGCCAGCGCATGCTTGGGCGAGAACTTGTACGCGCGGCCGCCCGCCTCGTTACGAGTGTCCGTGCGCGGCAGATTGCTCTTGATGCTGGAGAACAAAGTCGTGTTGGCCATCGTGACCTCCTCTCAACAAAAATGATCCAACGAAGGGTGGGCAGAGTTGCCGCGTCAGAGACGCTGGAAGCTCCCACTTCCGTGGCTACCGGCGAGGTGTTCCCTCAGATCGGTTCGTGGATGTACTCCACACCGGCAGTCGGATCGAGTATTGGCACTCGACGAAGTGGTGGCCAGAGATCCGGCCCGATTGTTTTGCAACCGGGCCGGGCAAGAGTCGAACTTGCAGATCCCATGTACTCCGAACCGGCAGTCGAGTGTGTTCGTTACTATTTGCCCGCCTTCTTCGCAGGCGATTTCATCTTCTCAAACACCGCGCTGGCGCAGGCTTTGTCAAGTCGGACCAGCTGCCGCTGTCGAGTGTCGATAACGACAACGCGCCCACGCTTTGTCTTCGCGTAGACGAAGGGAAGGCATACTCCAATCACCTTATAGGGCTGGCCGGCGTCGCTGGCTGTGTATCGGATACGAACGGGTTCGTCCGGTGCAAGCGAAGCGCCCGAGCAGTTCCACAGGAATGACGGAAGTTCTACGATCTCGTTCATCACGGCGACAAAGTCCCCGCAGGCGATGTCTTCACCCGCGATACGTGCCGCCACGGTTGTCTCCAATTCTGGTTGCGTGGCAACTTTCATGTTTCACGCTCGAAAGCTGAAGGAATGAGATGAGTTGTAAACGTACGAATCGCGCGAGACGATCAATCGTCACCCGCAAACATCATCGCGACGTAATTCGCACGAACACACATTGCTCGCCCCTCCATCATTCGAACGTAAAACAGTGACCGACGAAGTTTTGACCAGAGACGTAGCGCTCTGTCCATTTGAGCTACGGCCCGTTCAATCAGTGAGCCAGGCCGGTGGGACTCGAACCCACAACCTCTCGATTAGAAGTCGATGTACTCCAATCGGCAGTCGGTCATGTATTGTTGGCGACGAAGGTTGGTCAGAGTTACCCGCTCCCAAAGTGAGCGCCGCCTCCGGAATGATCGCAAGCGGAGGCGTTCGGAATCGAACAATGTACTCCAAGCCGGCAGTCGCCGTTGTGTTATTGCCCAACGAAGGGTAGCCAAGACGTGCGTTAGCTTACGGTCGTCCGTATCGGCGAAAAGCCGACCGTCGACTGGCGCCTTTGTCTTCGAGAGACTCCAGCGCCGTTCACAAGCCGGCCGCCCGGCATCGCTACCTTAGGACCGTCATGTACTCCCAGCAGGCAGTTGGGCTTGTATTACGACCTTCCAACGAAGGTGAAGCTCAGACACCGTTCTCTTTCACAAAAAGATGTAGTCCGAACAGGCAGTTGGTCGGTCAGAGACGCCGGTGGGACTCGAACCCACTTGAAGCTGCTTTGCAGGCAGCCGCCTGGCCATCTGGCTCCAGCGTCATCAAGTGTCGCCGCCAGGAATCGAACCTGATCTTCGAGCTTCGCGGGCTCGCGTGCGAATCCGGCACACTTCGGCGACATTGTTTATTCAGCACCCCGCCGAGGAATCGAACCTCGTCCGGCAGATTCGAAGTCTGCCATGCCGTCCATCACACTCGCAGGGCGTAATCAATCAGTTAGTATCCCGACCTGGACTTGAACCAGGGCCTGGACCTTCGGAGGGTCCAATGCTATCCGCTACACCACCGGGACATGTTTTCTTCTCATTCCAGCGTCCCGACCTGGATTCGAACCAGGGCCAAGACCTTAGGACGATCTTGTGCTGTCCGTTACACCATCGGGACGTCTTTCCCATCCAGAGCCGACGACTGGATTCACACCAGCATCAACCGGTTTACAAGACCGGCGCCTTTCTCAATCGAGCCACGTCGGCATCAAGCACGAGCGCGGGGAGTCGAACCCCGTCCGCCAGTTTTGGAGGCTGGCTGCTCTCCCAGGAGCACACTCGTGTAAGGTAAAAAGTCCCCGGCGACTGGAACCGGGAGCGATCGTTGTCCTCTCACTTCGCCAGTTCGACGGTCCAGTACGCCTCGCTGACGAACTTCGACCAGCTTTCAATCCGCAGCTCGTGAGCCGCGTACAGCGGGTTCCACGTCGGCTGGACCGGCTGCTTGCGCAGTCGCATTCCAGCCTGCTCCGGCGTGCGGTCGGCCTTCCGCTTGTTGCACGTCAGGCAGGCCAGCACGCAGTTGTCCCACCGCGACTCACCGAGCTGGGCCCGAGGCACGACGTGGTCGATCGTCAGTTCCTCGCTCCCGGGCTGCCGGCTGCAGTACTGGCACATGTAGTGGTCACGCTTGAAAATGTTCCGCCGGCTGAACGACACGGCCGCAGAAGGCAACCGGTCGTAGTCGGTCAGCGTAATCACTTCCGGCACACGCAGCCGAAACCGCACTGCCTGGATGAACCGCTCGTCGCCGCGGGGCCGCAGCTTCGACCAGTGCTCCCAGGTGTAGGTCTGGTAGTCGGACGGATCGACGACCCGCGCCGACTCGTTCCACAACAGCACCAGTGCCCGCGCCACGGTGGCGACGTTCACCGGCTGCCAGTTGCGGTTCAGCACCAGCGCCGGCCGCTCCAGCATCGTTACTACCATGATCGATTCCTTTCCTCTGTTCCGAAGGGAGTCGAACCCATACCTCCTGCTTCACAGGCAGGCGTGCCTACCACGTACACCACGGACACCATAAATGTGGGCCGCCGTCACCGAAGTGCGACGGCCCAGGTTGAAGTTGTCAGTCAATAAACGCCACGTGCCGCATGGCCACCGACTGTGTCTCGGTGTTCATCAGCACCTGGTGCCAGCCGTCCAGGACAATCGTCTTGTGATCGGCGTGGCGCACCCTTCCGCGTACGAACACCAGCGGGTTGCGCCGCTGCACGACCCACTGTAGGTTTCGCAGCTTCGCGCTTGCGCTGATCAGCCGGCGGTGCTGAGCCTCCGTCAGACCCTGCGGATGCTTCGGGCTGACGTAAACCAGCTCACCACCCTGCCGCACCAGTTCCTCGCACATGTGAGGCTTTCCGCCACCACGTGCGATCGGCTCGTTGCGGAAGATCAGTCGCTCGTCCACGCGAAGCCAGTCCGGCACGGGCACGAAGAACCACTCACCTTGACGGATGAACGCTTCGTTGCGCCGGCGATTCCGCTTGCGCGACTTGATCTTCAGCCGGTCCTCGCGCTGACGCACAATCACCGGCTTCAAAGCCTCGAACGCCGTCTTGACGTTCGAAACCGAAGCTCGCTCCGGTACCGCTGCGACGAACCAGTGCCGCTCGTCGTGTCCGCACAAGAACTTGTGCTTACCGTCTTCCTGTTCCGACATCAGCAGCAGGTGCCGAATCCGCGGCTGAGTATCCACGACCCGCACTTCGGCCAGCCGAGGCTGAGCCATTGCGATGTCGAAGAACTCGCCCTCACCGTCGTGGCCGATGTCGATCGTCACGCCGGTTCGGTCACGTCGCGACTCCGGGTGAACCTTGGCGCGCGCACCGATCTTGGCGAAATGTCGTTCAATCAAGCGCGCGTTCATGGTTTAGTCCTCCGAAAACGAAATACGATCCTCAGTACAGGCGGAAGGAGCGGGAGTCGAACCCGCAAGGCGTTTTGAAAATGCTCGACCGGCTTCCAACCGGGTCCCGTCGCCAATCGGGTTGCCCTTCCGTTTGTTCAGTCAGTGGCCCGACCAGGATTCGAACCTGGACCATCTCGTTAGAAGCGAGACATGATGTCCGTTTCACCATCGAGCCATGTCCGTCAAGCGGAAGGCATGGGATTTGAACCCACATGACCCCTGTGGAGTCGCACGGTTTAGCAAACCGGCCCGGCGAGCCGTATCCGGCTACCTTCCGTATGTTTTCAATTGTCAGTAGACCGACCGGGAGTTGAACCCG
>JANQPP010000089.1 GCA_028289405.1 Pirellulales bacterium | reverse complement strand
CGCCTTCCGTGAGGTGTATGGCGGCCCCGATGGCGGCGCCGGCTGCGTGTTCGGCGTCTCGGATGAACGTCTGGGCTTCTACGCCAACCGGCAGACGTGGCGAAAGCTGAAGCCCGGGGAGACGACATACTGGGTGGGCATGTTCAAAGACGATCCGCCCAAACCAGAGGATCTCATGTGGCAGGATGCGTTGCTGGGCCATTGGACGGAACTCGCCGACGGCAACAAATGGCTGGTGCCAGTGGCCCGGCAGGCCAGCTTCGACAACGGCGAAATCGCGGGCTACGCATGCCTACTGCCCAAGCGGTCGAAGTTCACCGACGAAGGGAAGTGGGTGGAAGGGGAGGTCTCCGCCGAGTACGACCGGCTGTGGAACTACGCCCAGAAATTCGCGGCGGACTGGCTCGCGGCCACCGTCGATGAAGACGCGGTCAGCGTGGAACTCGACACGGACACGCTCTATGGCGGGGCCGTCGAAGCCCTGGCCACGAACTACCGCGTCTCCGCCGTGGAATGTGACATGCTGGGGCTGCTGACCACGTCCACGGTGGTAGCCATCATGCGGGCCGTGATCGACTACCCGACCTTGATGGAATGGTTGAAGTTCAATCCCCTGCCGCCTGAACCTGTTTCCAATTCCTGATCGCGAGGTGACGCATGGCCAAGACCGTGGTGGAGATGACCGGCGACGAAGCCAAGCTGCTGCGTGCCATGCAAAAGGTCATCAATCAGCAGACCGAAGCGCAACAAGCCCTCAAGAAAACCGCGCAGGAATCGAAGCGGGGAGCGGGCGAAGCGAACAAGCTGGCCGGCGGCTTTCAGAAGGCGGGGGCATCCTTGCGTGCCGCGCTCAGCCCCTCGGCGCTGACTCGAATCACCTCGATGACGTCCGCGCTGACTGCTGCGGGCGTGGCAGCGGCGGCGGCAGCGAATGCCCTGCGGCGGGTGAATGAAGTGCGGGAGCAAGCGGCGGAAGGGCTCAAGTCGGCGGCGACGGGGTTAGGACCGTTGAGTGAACTCGCGGGCGGCAACCAGCAGAAGCTAAATCAACTCGTCGCCGCGGCGATGCAAACACGCACGGAGGGCGGTGCTACCAGCGCGGGCGCGGCGGGCCGTTTGATCTTCCAGTTGGAGTCGGGCGGCAACCTGGACCAACGGTTGCTGTTCAGCCGGCTGGGAATCGTGACCGAGGAAGGGGGCCAGGCCCGCATTGCCGAAGCCGTCGCGGCTCTCCAAAAGGCCACCGAGGGGAAAGCGGGCGGGGCGTCGGCAGTGCTCTCGGCCTTGGCGGCGGCAGCGGGACCCGCTCCGGGCACATCGATCGAAAGCGCCGCGGCTGGGCTGGCCCGGGCCGTGCCCTTTACTGGCTCGGCGGGTTTGTCCTTCACGCAGTCGGCGGGAGCGTTTTCGATTCTGGCCGAGCGGCTGGGCAACCCGGATTTGGCCAGTACGCAGCTAGCGGCCTTATCCTCGAAGCTGACCGAAAAGGGGCTGCAAGGCTCGATCACGGATATCGTGGCGGACATTCAAGGGCGTGGCCTATCCAACCAGGAATTGCGTCGATTCTTTGGCGAACAGAATGCCTTCGCGGCCTTCACGAATCTGGCGGGGTCTGGCGCGGAACTGGCGAATCGCATCACAGCCGTGGAAACGGGCATTCAGGAACGTCGAATTCTCGATATCATCCGCGCCGCCGAAGCGAATCCCATCTTGCGGAGTGTCCGTCAGGAACGTGCGGCAGCGGGGCGTGTCGAAGTTGCCCGGATCAATGAGGGCATCGAGGGGTTGGACCGGGCACGGCGGAAAGCCGAGTTTGAAGCGCTGGCCCGCGAGGGTGGTGCAAGCCCCCTGCATGTGGAACAGAGCCGGCAGATACTGGAGCCTCTACTGAACAACCTCCCGCGTGGGATCAACGAGCGGCTAAGCGGCTTCCTTGGCGTAGGCAGCGGCGGCCCGAACGATCCCCGTGTGATCGGCGAGCAACTCGACATTCAGCGGCAGATGCTCATCGAGAGCCGCAAGCAGACCGAGGAACTTCGCGAAATGCGGCGTAAGGCGATCGACCCCGACAAACTCCATCGAGATATCAGCCGGGCGGCACTGTTCAACGCACCGCGTGGCATCGCTCCGAACGATATCGACCGGCACGGGGAGGATTAGCAACTCCGGTTCCCACGTGCCGAGCCCGCTCTTTGACAAGCCGGATTGTATCATGCCCCTGGGGAGTCGCGATCCCCGGGGGCATATGTCAGCAACAACCCTTCACCATCGTACCGCGAACATCTCGCACGTGAAGGGGAGACGTCATGATCCGTGCCCACGAGAAACGTTGTTCCGTCTGCGGAGAAGCCCACAAGGGAGCCAACTACCTGCCCAGCCCGGCAGAGATCCGCCGCGAATGTGCCAAGATCCGGCGGGGCTGGAATGCGACCACGCGGGCAGCCCGCGTCGTGCAGCCGGTGAAACGCTGGATGCCTCCCGGGACCGTCGGGCAAGAGCGGGTGGACCAGTTGCGGGGCCCGGGAGTGGATGTGGATGCGTGAGGGTGAATTTGGTTGCATCGCCCTATCGGCAGGCTTAATATGTCTCCCGTAGTTTTGAAACTTCCACTTTCCCGGGGGTCTTCCGCCATGAATCGAATCGCATCCATCGCCGTCGTAATTGCCACTATCCTTGCTTGCCAAAATGCGAATGCATCCCTTGTCGGGACAACCGTGGACGTCGATAGCAGTAACTTTTTGTTTGGGTCGCCCCAAGGCGTCTTGGTGGAAGCCGGTATCATCGAATTACTTGCTGCCGGAGATACGCTCGACATCGAAGATTCCTCGATTGAGTTCACGGTCAACGGCGGCGGGTTCGAAGACCCTGCATTCATAACGGTTTCGAATATGACGTGGGGTGCCACGCCGGGAGCAATCGTCGGAATCAATCCAATTTTCAATTCACTCGAACCCGGCACGCCACTTCCGGACATTTCATTCACCGCCGATTCGGTGAGCATAGTTTTCGGGACACAGCCAACTTTTTTCCAGCCCGGTGGTTCTATACTTGTTGACCTGCAAGTCAGCCACGTTCCCGAACCATCTTCGCTGCTGGTCTGGAGCCTACTCGGCTTGGCTATTGGCGGATTCGCCTGGCGCCGCCGCAACCGCTGATCCACAGCATCGCACATCACGAGTCACACACGCCGCCGGTCCGCATGGGCTGGCGGTTTTTTGTTGAAATCAGCCAACGTAGCCGATTTCAGGCCCTCTGGCCCAAAAACCGGCCTCACAGCATCGCCCCTCTCGCACTCAAACGGCCTGGCAGGTATCTGAAGACCTGGACGGATACCCGGGCGTTAGGGGGCGGATTTGGGGGTTCGTTTTTGGCCGTATCCAAACCGCGCTATTTTAGTTGCGGAACGTGGGCAAATGCCTTTGGCTCGCTTTGAATTCTGACAAGAATACACAATTGCTGTGCGAGATGACGGAACTGCACAAAACGACGATTCATTGCCTACTCGCCCATTATGAATTCAGCCAGAACGAGAACTGGGTCACCACGTTACCGATTCAGCATTCGCGCCATGCTGCTATTCATGCTGTTGCTCAGCATTCTGTTTGCTTGGACAGCACGACGCGTTGCGAGCTTTCGCAACCAGAGAGCCGCAATTGGCCTGCTCCAGCGGCGGGGCGAAGCAATTGCCAGGTTTTCCTTTGGAAATGTTCAGGCGCTTCAGCTTACCGGCAACCACGATGACGAGAGCTTACGTCTACTTGTTGACCTTCCGGAATTGACCGTCCTCGACGCGCCTTGCCGTGCCATCACGAATGATGGCCTCCGGTGCATTGGTCGCAAGAAATCTTTGCGCATTCTCAGTCTAGTGGGGACAAGCATTGACGACGATGGGCTGAAACATTTGGCTGGCTTGGACGACCTCGCCGTCCTTTGGCTTAACAAAACCGCTGTCACAGAAGGGGGCGTCCAAATACTTAGGGCAGAGCTTCCGAACTGTGACATTCGCTACGGGGCGACTTTTGGTCCGCGTTAACGGCCTGTTCGTTGTGCCTGATGGTGATCGTAGTTCAATATCTTGACATCGAGGTGAGCGGGGATGCAAACAGAACAGTCGCCGAATTCGCCATCGTGGAAGTGAACGGATGACTTCCAAGACGTGCTTCCCGCCTCACTTTCCGCGATTTGTTTGTATCCCACCTCGATTTTTGGCAGACTGGCTGGAAAGCGATTTCCAGACGCGGAGGTGATGCATGGCGGATGAAGAAAGACGTCCCAGCGAAGAGGATCTGCTGAAGCTTTCGCTGCGAGGGATCGTGGCGTACGCGGCCAGGTGTGCGCTGAGGGTGTGGCCGCTGTTTTTCAGCGATGACGAGAAAAGTGTTCATACAGTAAGGCAAGCGGTCGAGCATGCAGTGATCTTTCCCAAGAACGGCTGCTCCCCCCTTACGATCAAGAGTC
>JANQPP010000086.1 GCA_028289405.1 Pirellulales bacterium | reverse complement strand
CGATGGACCACAAGAAGGAAAAACTCTTCGTCGTATTGGCGGGCTTTTTCATTACCAACGCTCTGTTGGCGCAATTCGTTGGCATCAAGATTTTCGCTCTGGAACCAACCCTGGGCATGGAGCCGCTTAACTGGGAGCTGTTCGGACAAACTGGGACGCTGAACTTCACCGCGGGCGTGCTGCTGTGGCCGTTCGTTTTCGTCATGACAGACGTCATCAACGAGTACTTCGGCCGCCGCGGAGTCCGCTTCATTACTTACCTGGCGATAGGGCTCATCCTATACGGCTTTGCGTTTGCGCTGTTGGCGATTAACGCCACACCAGCGGAATGGTGGATCGTCGACTATCAGGAATCTGGCATTCCAGATATGCAGGCGGCGTTCGCCGGCGTATTCGGTCAGGGGCTCTGGGTAATCGTCGGATCCCTCGTGGCGTTCCTGATTGGTCAGCTCTTGGACGTCGCCGTCTATCATCGCGTCCGGCAAGTTACCGGTGAACGCAAGATTTGGCTGCGGGCCACAGGATCGACGCTCGTCTCCCAGCTCATAGACAGCTTCGTCGTGCTCTATATCGCCTTTGTGCTGGGACCGCAAAAGTGGAGCATGGATCAATTTCTAGCCGTCGGAACCCTGAACTACAGCTACAAGTTCCTCGCCGCGCTGGCCATGACTCCGCTGATCTATCTCGCCCACGCCCTGATTGACCGCTACTTGGGAGCCGACGCGGTGGTTCTCAAAGCCCAGGCCAGCAAGGATCGGGCGGAATAGCGGGCCTGACACCGATCGCACAATGCAATTGCCTTTTAGGCTGCATTAGGCATAGTCTAAAACTCTAGAACCCGCCCTCGCGGTTCCGCGCATACTTTTACAAAAACGCCCTAGCGCGCAACAGGAATAGAACAATGATCTACGAATCCATACTGGATACGATTGGCAACACTCCCGTCGTCCGGCTGAATCGGCTTGCCCCCAAACACGTAGACATCTACGTCAAAGTGGAGGCATTCAATCCGCTTGGCTCAGTCAAGGATCGCCTCGCCTTCGCAATCATCGACGATGCGGAGCGTCGCGGTGTCATTAGTCCCGGCCAAACGGTTGTCGAAGCAACGTCCGGAAACACCGGCATTGCGCTCGCAATGGTCTGCGCTGCGAAAGGCTACCCGTTTGTTTCGACGATGGTGGAAACGTTTTCCATCGAACGTCGAAAAATCATGCGCGCGATGGGCGCAAAGGTCATTCTGACGCCCGCTGCTGAAAAAGGCTCCGGCATGGTGCGTCGCGCGGAGGAACTTGCGGCGCAGCACGGCTGGTTCCTAGCGCGCCAGTTCGAAAACCCCGCGAATCCCGCGTACCACCGGCAAACGACGGGTCCGGAAATCCTGCGCGACTTCGCGGGCAGGCGCCTCGATTTCTGGGTGACCGGCTGGGGCACCGGAGGAACGCTAACGGGCGCCGGCGAAGTGATCAAAGCCGCGCGGCCAGACGTCAAGGTCATCGCAACCGAGCCCGCTGGCGCCTCCCTACTCGGCGGCAAAGATTGGCAGCCCCACAAGATTCAGGGCTGGACTCCAGACTTTGTGCCGGACGTACTGAATCCGGCGGTCATGGACGAACTCGTTCCCGTCACGGATGAAGAAGGCCGGGAAACGGCGCGGGCACTCGCGGCCCAGGAGGGCATTTTCGTCGGTCTTTCCGCCGGTGCGACCCTGGCGGCGGCACTAAAGGTGGCGGAAAAGGCGGATAAGGGTTCCGTACTCCTGGCCATGCTGCCCGACACGGGCGAACGCTACCTCAGCACGTACCTGTTTGACGATCTCCCGGAGGGATCCGACGACGAGTGGCTGGATAGCCTCGCAGCGTGAAACCTAGCGGCCGCCAACCCACGGCGGCCGGACGGTTCGAAGACAATATTGACTCGCGCAACGAGCGCGAAGCCCTTTTGCAGACGGAGAATAAACAAGTGATCGACCGCAGAAACTTTCTGGGCACCAGTATGGCCGTCGGCGCGACCGGCGCATTCTCGCTCATGGCTTCCAACGCCACGGCCGCCACAGTCGAACCAGCAGACGCGCTGAAGGGTCCCTACCTCGACTTGACGACGCCCCGGGGCAACATGCTGGCCTTGGCGCGAATAACCAGCAACCTAGAACTCGGGGAACAGCGCTATGGCTGGTACTCGGGCTACGTCACGGGCGTGCGACCCGGCGAGAAGGTTAGAGATCTCGTGGGCTTCGAGGGCTTCGGGGTGTCCCGATTGCTACCGCGGGAAGACGGCTCCTTCGCCAAGGTGCTGCGGGAAGTCGGTATCTACTTCGACCTTGAGACTGGTGAGCCGCTAGAAGAGTGGGTTAACCCCTACAGCGGCGAAACGGTGCGGCCGGTCCATGTCGCCAACGATCCGTTCAACACTGTCATCCGCGAGTTCGTTCCGCCACCGCCAAACTATGGCGGGCTAAACCCCGAGAAGCGCGAACCAAAACCCCTGCAGCTACCGTGGAAACTCCGCGCCGGCAAGCTGGAAATGGAGCGGCACATTCACCTGTACTACAAGAACGCGCTGCAGCCCGACAAGTGGCCCCGGGAATCCGCGGGAGAGATGGTCCAAGTTTCGGAGTTCTTCGCCCACTTCTTTGACCCCGCCGATATTCAGAACCCGGAACTGACGGTAGTGCCGTTCCACGGCACCTGGAACCGAATCACGCCCTGGCTTCCTTGGATGCTGATGGGACAAGCCGAGGGCCACTGCACTTACTTCTGCTCGATGGGAACGACCAATCACCCGTCGGAGGTTCTACATCCTTCGATACTGGCCTACGTCGAGGAGAACTATCCAAAATACTTCGAGGCCCCGACGGAGTGGGAGGAGCCGAGCCTTTCCAGCATCGAACGCTATTCGCTCGAGCAGCAACCGGCTCCCGTCAAGAACTAGCACCGGGCGAAGGGTCCGCTTGCGAAGAACCCGCCTACTCGGCGGGTTCTTCCATTTTGGGGTAGCGGCCCAGCACCAAGAACATTGCCGCCGCGACCGTGAGTGCGCCGGCAGCCACATAGAGTCCGAAGCTGTAGCTCCCGAGCTGATCCCGGCTCGCGCCGAACAGCGGTGTCGTAACCCCTGGTCCCAACGCGAAACCGACGTAAATGCCAGCGAACAGCTTGCCAAAGTGGCGCAGCCCGAAATAGCGCGACACCAGATAGCCCATCAGGTCTACCTCCGCGCCGGCGGCAAATCCGCTGATGAAAATG
>JANQPP010000070.1 GCA_028289405.1 Pirellulales bacterium | reverse complement strand
CAGGAGAACTGCAAAGTCTTTTTTTCGAACCTTGGGCTATTGCGTACCGTAGAGTCCACAGCGGGGGGCTTCTTTATTTGGAAGGAGCCATCCATGCGTGCCACGACGCTTCTCGATGTTTTTTCCCAACTTGAGGATCCCCGCTCCCCACGCGGTGTTCGTCACCCGTTCTCTGGCATCGTGGTGTTGATGCTCCTGGGGATGCTAGCGCGGATTCGTGAGATGGAAGTGCTGGTACGCTGGGCCAGAGTTCACTGGGACCAACTCAAAGAGCCGCTGGGATTCGATCGTGACCAGCCACCTTGCGCCACCACGATCAGCCGGACGTTGGCTGGTTGCCAAATTGGTAATTTTCAAGCAGCATTGGATCGGTGGCTACAAGACTGTTTGGCCCAAGCGTCCACCACGGGAGTACTCGCTGTTGATGGCAAAACGGCGAAGCAAGGAATCGACTCGGATGGCCACCCATTGCACATGCTCAATGCCTTTGTCCATGATCTCCAGGTTGTCATTGGGCAATGGTCCACTGGGGCGGAAAAGACGAACGAGTCCACCTTGCTCCGGCAGCATCTTGAACAGCTTCTCGATACTTATCCAATGTTACGGCTCTTCACAGGCGATGCCTTTTTCGCCCAACGTCCGTTGGTCGAATTGATGACCGCTCGTGGTTGCGACTACCTACTGCAGGTCAAAGCCAATCAGCAAGAGACACTCGATGCCTTGGAGCACTGTTTCGCCAAAGCCACCGAGCGAACACCAACCGCCGAAACGACTGAAAAAAGGGGGCTCTCCAGGAAACCCGTCGTCTTTGGGTCGATTTGGACTTTGAGGCTGGTTGCTTGGCAGGCCAGGCTCCAAGCAACTGCCGAGTACATCCGCGAAGTGCTCGACCTAACCGGTTGCCAAATTGCCTTACGTGTCGATCGTGAGCTGCGCACTGCCGATGGCGAGGTCGTGCTCGCCGACGTGCGCTATTTCGTCACAAGCCTCCATCCCGAGCAGACTGCCGCGGCCCAACTTCTGCGGCACGTGCGCGGTCACTGGCAAATCGAAAACAACCTGCATTTCGTGAAAGACCGTTGGTGGGACGAAGACCGCCACCACACCCGCAGGCCAGGGCTCTCTGCCTGCCTGGCGGCCATCAACAATGCCGCCCTCTCCATCCATCGACTTCGCTCCGACCCCGAGTTGCCCGTTCGGGCCGCGGCGGATTACATCGCCTGGAAACCCGCCATCGGAACTCAACTGCTCCATTCCTGACTTTGCAGTTCTCCTGTACGCTGGGTCTAAATACTGGAACGATTTGCGTTATCGCCGTCGGAGAGCGGCGCAGAATATCGCGCCGAGAAGGAGCATAGCCCATGTACTCGGCTCGGGAACGGTGGGGTGGGCCCAGACCGAAATGAGGCTCTCGTTAAACGGCGTGCCGTCATCCAAAAGGTCGTCCCCCCAGATGGAATTCCCAGTGGTGCCCACCCAGAGCAGAGCCTTGTGGATGCCAAGCGTTTCACCGGGATTGACCGGTGGAAATTCGACCCAAAACTCGTGCGGTTCCGCTCCTGGGGCGGGAAAACTCGCGGGATGGGGAACATCGTCACGTGTGATCAGCGGATCATCGAGGGGAATGGAACTTGGGAAACCGGGATCATCGGGAAGCACCCATTCCCAACCCTCCGTCATGATCTCGGCGTACCAGCCATGGACTGGCTCCGAAATGGGAGGCCCGCCCGGGGAAGTCTCCGCGATACGATAATCTCCCCAAACCAGTTGTGGAGCGGGCTGCGCCGCGTCGAGCAAGATGCGATTGTTGGTGTCCGTGGTGGGCGTTTCGAAACGCTGGATCATGGGCCCTGCCCCAGGATCGTGGATCAGTTCCACATCGATAAAATAAGCGCCGACAAAGCTCGAATAACTCACGGGAAGTTCTTCATTGAAGTCGATCTCCATGTTTCCCCCGGCCGTTACCGAGGAGGTTTGGGCACTGGCCCTCGGGGAGCAAATGACATGAACCGAGAGGCCCGCCACCACGCAGGCTACTAATGGGGTTGCGCGTAATCTGAGCATGTTTTCCCTTTCCTCTATTCCGATCTCCGCATTCGTTTGTCTCAATCATCAGCCGGTGCCCGTCACGACAGCGGCGAGTTGCGTTCCGACATCTATTCGCGGAAATGACATGGGATCTGTCGCGAATGCAACTTGAGCTGTCTAGTGTCTATTCTTTATTCTCATTTCAGCGAACGCAACGAATTGGCAAATGAAAATCTCAACATCCCCTGGATGTAAGAGACCGCCTACACGCCTACTGGGTTCGTGCTTTGAAATGCACGTAGTTTCCGAATCGAGTCATGTTTCAGCCACCAACCGGAGCGCGAAATTTCGGATTTCCATTTCGTGGAGAGCCATCGTGGAGGGGTGACCTGCTTTCTTTTCCATGAACGAGGGTTGTGAATCATGGTTGGTGAATTTGGCGCGGGTCAACCTGCCAAGCGGTTCGTCTTCAAGGTCTGGTATCGTCAACGAGCCCAGGACTTCAAAACTGTCATGGAGTTGAACACTACGCTGGCTGACGCCTTATATAGCCTAGCTCTGGTCATCGGAAGGCCATTCCTCTTGCCATCGCCTCACGAGTTGGAAGGCTTCCAGCGGGGTGGTCTGTTCGATGTTGATCCGCGAAAGTTCCCGCACCAAGGGATGTTCGGCCGTTTCAAATAGCCGCATCTGCACGTGGCCGTTGCCGGCCCCAGCGTTGGAGTTCTCTGTCGCATTCAAGCCGGGCAGGCGGGATTCCCGAGGGTTTCTCGACTCAAGCGTGTCCAGGATTTCCCGGGCACGATGGTGGACGGGACGGGGAATCCCCGCCAGGCGGGCGACATGAATGCCGTAACTTTTGTCCGCGGACCCCTCCACGATGCGATGCAGGAAGGCGACCTCCCCCTTCGCTTCCCGCACGGCCACGTTGAGATTGCACTGCGCCTCGAGGGAATGTTCCAGCTCGGTCAGCTCATGGTAGTGCGTGGCGAACAGCGTGCGGCAGCGGATCTGGTCATGTAAATATTCGGCGACGGCCCAGGCCAGGGAAATCCCGTCGTAAGTGCTGGTGCCCCGTCCGATTTCGTCCAGGATTACCACGCTGCGGCTGGTGGCCGTGTTCAAGATGCGGGCCGTTTCGGTCATCTCGACCATGAAGGTACTTTGGCCCCGGGAGAGTTCATCGCTGGCCCCGACCCGGGCGAACACGCGGTCCGCCACGCCCACCACCGCGCGGCGGGCCGGCACGAAGGAACCCATTTGGGCCAGCACCACCAAGAGCGCTGTCTGTCGGATGTAGGTGCTCTTGCCGGCCATATTCGGACCGGTGATCAGCAGCATGCGGCGGCTTTCGCCGTCGAGCCGCGTGTCGTTGGGCACGAAATCGCCGGCGGGGAGCAGTGCGTCGAGCACCGGATGCCGGCCCTCCTCGATTTCTAGCACCGGTTCGTCCACGAGTTGCGGGCGGCAATAACCGCGTTCCAGGGCCAGCGTGGCCAAGGAGAGCAGTACATCCAGCTGGGCCAAGGCGCGGGCCGTGCCCCGGATGCGGGGAGCGGCTTCCGCGGCCGCGTTCCGTAATTCCACGAACAACTGGTACTCCAGTTCGCGGGCTTCCTCCTCCGCCGTGAGCACCTGCTCTTCGAATTCCTTGAGCTTCGGCGTGATGTAGCGTTCGGCGTTTTTCAGCGTCTGCTTACGATGATATTCCTCGGGAACCTTGTCGCGATGCGTATGCGTGATTTCGATGTAGTAGCCGAAGACCTTGTTGAATCCGACCTTGAGAGGCATATCGAGCCGGGCGGACTCCTCCGCCTGATAGGCGGCCATCCATTCACGTCCGCCGCTGGAAAGTTCCCGCAATTCGTCCAGGCGGGAATTGCAACCGGGCTTGATCACGCCTCCTTCGTGCGCGGTGATGGGGCAAGGGTCGGCGAGCGCGGCCTCCAAACGAGCCCGGATTTCCGGACACAAATCGACTTGGCCTTCTAATTCCGCCAGCAACCAGCACTTCCGGCCCGTCAGTTTGGCTTTCAAGCCAGGTAGGCAGGCCAGCGTTTTGGCGAGAAAACTCAGGTCCCGGGGGCTGGCGCGACCGGTGGAGATCCGCGTCAACAGGCGGTCCAAATCGTGAATGCCCCGCAGCTTTTGCCGCAGGGCTTGGCAGAGGAGCGGATCCGCCACCCACTCTTCCACCGCGTCTAGCCGGGCTTCGATGGCTTCTCGGTCCGCGAGCGGCTGGCTTAGCAGCGAGGCGAGCAGGCGGGCACCCATGGACGTGGTGGTGCGGTCGAGCACGCCCAACAGGGAGCCTTCCCGCTTTCCTTCGCGGAAGGTCCGCATCAGTTCCAAGCTGCGCCGCGTGGCCTCGTCGATTTGCAGCGTGCGGCGGTCGTCATGCAATTGCAGACGCTCGATATGTACCAGCGACGTCTTTTGCGTCTCCAGCAGGTATTGCAGAATGCCGCCTGCCGCCTGGGTTCCCGGTGAATTTTCTTCCTCGAACCCGAAACCGGCGAGCGAGGCCACGCCGAAATGCCGGAGCAAGCATTCCCGCGCGGATGCGGTAGAGAACTGCCACTCGGGCCGGCGGGTGACCACTTCTTCCCGCAGGCTCGTGCCCGGTAGGGCATCGCACGATTCGCTGACCAAGAATTCCCGTGGCGCGACCCGGGCCAATTCGTCGTCTAGTCGCGCGAGGGGCGTGTCCATCGCCCAGAATTCGCCGGTGGAGAGTTCCACCCAGGCAAGCCCCGCCACCTCCTTTCCCACGACGATGGCGGCCAGGTAATTCGCTTCCAGCGGATCGAGCAGGCCCTCTTCAGTCAGCGTGCCGGGTGAGACAACCCGCACCACCTCCCGTTTGACGAGCCCCTTGGCCTGGCGGGCATCCTCCACTTGTTCGCAAATGGCCACGCGGCGTCCGGCCTGCACGAGCTTCTTGAGGTAGGACTCCAATTGATGATGGGGAAAGCCGGCCATGGGGATGGCATTCTCCCCCTTGTCCCGGCTGGTGAGCGCGAGCTGCAGCAGCCGCGCCGCCTCTTCCGCATCGCCATAAAACAACTCGTAAAAGTCTCCCATGCGGAACAGCAGCAGCGTGTCCGGATGGGCCTGCTTGGCCTCGTGGTACTGCTGCATCATGGGAGAAGACGACATGGCAAAACCAAACCGAAACGGACGTGGTTGGGGGGAAACAGAAAGGAGGAGGCCCTGCGCGCTGTGGCCGCTCTCCGGTGGTCCAATTCCGGCTCATGCTACCACCCCCCAGTTGGACGGGACAAGGCACCGCGCGGCAAGCACTTTCGTTGCTGGGTGCATGCACCGAGGGCTATCCCGGCGGCAGGTTTTGACCGAAGTGCGATGTGAGAATTACGTCACCGCGCGGCGGGAACGGGGTGGGATCAGAAACCAGGCGCCGAGCACCGCCAGGCCAAAAAGCACATAGCAAACGGTGAATACCCATGGCTGGGCCTCATAGAAAAGCAGTTCGTGCGCCCAGGAGGCGATGAAGTCGCCTCGGTAAGATACCTCTCCGGCGAGCCTACGGAGTTTTTGTTCCCAGGTCGTGAGCGGGCAAGTGATCCCCATCAAGGCTTCGAAGACCACAATGCCGATGGCGGCTAAATGTGCCCAGCGAAATTTCCAATTCCGCACCCAGGACCAGCCGAGCAGGCCCCCCAGCAGGATCACGGCCAGGCCCAGCACCACGAACGCCACGTACGCGAAATGCACGATCACAACCACGTCAGCGGCGAGGCGATAGAACATGCCGGGTTCCTCGATTTTGTGGGTCAGGCAATGCGGCTTTTTAGCCAGGTGAGACGGACTGTTTGAGCAGCGGAAAAAGCGGTCGTGTGGATGCGGAGTTTTCGGTGGACGTGCGCGGAAAAAACTGCCACCCGGGCGTTATTACGGATATATTTGGGGCACGGTTCGCGAGCGCCCATATTTCTCAGTTTTTTCAGCGACGCGTGGTGCTCCTTATTCCTAACGCCCGTCAAATTTCGTCATGAAACGTGGATGAAGCATGATCTTTCACATAAGGGTTTGGGTAAGCCTGTTTTTGGCCTGCGGGCTGTTATCTGGAAGTACCTCGGCGGCGGAGCACGGGCCGCAAACGTCGCGGCCCAACATCGTCTTTATCCTGGCGGACGACCTGGGCTGGACCGATTTGGGCTGCCAAGGGAGCCAGTTCTACGAAACGCCCCACATCGACCGGCTGGCCCGCGAGGGGCTGACTTTCGAGAGTTTCTATGTCTGTCAAAACTGTGCACCAACGCGGGCAGCGCTGATGTCCGGCCAATACGCCCCCCGGACAGGCGTGTATTCGGTGGGCACACTGGCCCGGGGAAAAGCGGCGGACCGCCACATGGTTCCGCCGGAGAACGTGACCAAGTTGCCGCTCGGTCTCGTGACCGTGGCGAACGCACTCCGTGAGGCGGGTTATGCCACAGGACTCTTCGGCAAGTGGCACCTAGGCCGCGATCCCCAGCACCATCCGGCGGCGCGAGGTTTCGACGAGGCCATCGTTTCGGCGGGCCGGCATTTTCGCTTCAAAACCGTGCCCGAAAGAGACGTTCCTGAGGGAGCTTACCTGGCCGACTATCTGACTTCTCTGGCGGTCGATTTTCTCGAACGTCACCAAGAAGAACCGTTCTTCCTCTACTTGCCGCACTTCGCCGTGCATAACCCGCTCCAAGCCAAGCCGGAGTTGATCGAAAAGTACCGCGAGAAACCTCCCGCTGGTGGGCACAAGCACCCGGACTACGCCGCCATGATCGACAGCGTGGATGAGAGCGTGGGACGGGTCTTGGCCAAGTTGGACGAACTTGGGCTGGCCGACAACACCGTGGTCATCTTCTCCTCCGACAACGGCGGCTTGGGCGGGTACACCGTGCCTGGCACCGACCGCCGCAAGGGGACGACCGACAACGCCCCGCTGCGAGGGGGCAAGGGGACACTGCATGAAGGGGGAGTCCGCGTCCCTTTTATTGTCCGCTGGCCCGCCGTCACCTCGCCCGGATCCCGCACACAGGAACCGGGCGTGCACGTCGATTTCTTTCCCACCTGTCTGGAACTGGCCGGCGCCGCTCCACCTGTCGGGCAAACTCTGGATGGCGTGAGCCTTTTACCACTCTTCCGCGATCCGACGAGCCGCCTGACGCCCCGGGCCATCTACTGGCATTTCCCTGGCTACTTGGAGTCGTACATTCCGGAAGCCACCTGGCGGACGACACCCGTGGCCGTGATCCGCGATGGACCATATAAGCTGCTAGAATTTCTGGAAGAACCGCGTGTGGAGTTATACGACTTGGGCGCGGACATCGGAGAAACGCACAACCTCGCGCAAGAACTTCCCGACGTGGCAGAGTTACTGAAAGGCAAGTTACACCGCTGGCAAACCGCCAGCGGTGCTCTGATGCCTGAGCCCATCGAAGGGCGTTGACCGGCTCCCCAAGCCGGCCGCTTGAAACTTTTTCTGGTCCTCGCGATCCTAAGTTTAAGCATCATGGAACTGCCGCCAGGTCGTAAAACCTCCACTGAGGTTCGCCGCTTCGAATCCCTGCTGCAACAGGATTCTCGTGGCCATGTAGCCTCGCTGCCCGACCTGGCAGTAGGGGATGATGCGTTCCCCCGCGGGTAACTCGCCGAGGCGGGTCCGCAGGTCGTCGAGCGGTACGTGCCTGGCACTCGGAATGTAGCCCGCTTCGAACTCGTCTAGCGTGCGGACGTCCAGCAGCACGGCGCCGGTGCTGGTGAGCGTTTCCAATTCGGGCACGTGGATCACGGGCTGGTCTCCCCGGAGCACGCCAGCGGCAACGAAGCCGGCCATGTTCACGGGATCCTTGGCCGCGCCAAATTGCGGTGCATAGCAGAGTTCGGCCTCCTCCAGATCGTAGACCGTCATCCCCGCCTGGATAGCCATGGCCAGCACATCGATCCGTTTGTCCACGCCGGCACCTCCCGAAGCTTGCGCGCCCAGGATCTTGCCGTCCTCTGGCGAAAACAGCAGTTTGAGCGTAAGACGTTCCGCGCCCGGGTAGTAACCGGCATGATGTCCGGCGTGAATGTAGATCTTTTGGCAAGGGATGCCCAGCCGCAGCAGCAACTTCTCGCTGAGGCCCGTCATGGCCACGGTCCGCTCGAAGATGCCAACAATGGCGGTGCCTTGCGTGCCGCGATAACCGACTGCTCGGCCGAAGATGTGGTCTGCCGCGAGGCGTCCCTGGCGATTGGCGGGGCCTGCCAGAGGAACCTGCGTCGGTTGGCCGCTGACGACATCGGACACTTCCGCCACATCTCCCACGGCGTAGATGTCAAGATCGGATGTTTGCATCGCGGCGTTGGTGCGAACGCCTCCGCGTACTCCGCACTCGATTCCCGCCTCCACCGCGAGCTGGCTTTCAGGCTTTACGCCGATACAGAGCACGACGAAACCCGCCTTCAATACATCGCCGGATCGCAGTTCCACGAACAGTTGGCCGTCGCTTTGCCGAAAACGCGCCGCGGCATCCCCGAGATGCAGGCGGATCCCCTGGGACCGCGCGTACCGCGCGACGTCAGTGGTCATCTCCCGGTCCCATGGTGGCAGGATTTGGTCGGTCAATTCCACGACGGTCACTTCCAGCCCACGTCTTTGGAGGTTTTCCGCCATTTCCATGCCGATGAATCCAGCTCCCACGATCACGGCGGACTTTGCCCCCCTCGTCGCCGCGGTGTGCAATTGATCTGCGTCACGCAGGTCGCGGAGCGTGTGGATTCCGGGCAGGTCGATTCCCTCCAGCGGTGGCCGCAAAGGGGACGCGCCGGTAGCCAAGATCAGCTTGTCGTACGGTTCTTCGTACTGGCGGTCTCGCCGCGTGTCGTGAACGTGTACGACCTTCTTCTCACGGTCAATTCGCTCCACGCGTGAATGCGTGCGGACATCCACGCGATAGCGTGACTTGAGCCGTTCCCGCGACGTGACGAGTAACTTCTGACGCCCATCAATCTTCCCTCCGACGTAATACGGCATGCCGCAATTGGCGAACGATGGATCGGCTCCGCGTTCGAACATCACGATCTCACAATCCTCGGACAGGCGCCGGGCGCGAGCCGCGGCGGAAGCGCCCCCGGCCACCCCTCCCACGATGACAAGTTTCATCTCACACATCCTTTCGTTTCAGTGAAAAACCGTCGAGACATGAAGCGGCTAGCCTTCCACGGGCAAGCCAGCGTTTTTTCCAGGTGGACATCCCTCCCAGCACGTTGGCCACGTCCTCGAATCCGGAATGACTCAAAAAAGAGGCGATGCTCGCCCCGGTAACCGGAACCGCATACGATCACCACCGATTGATCGCGCGGCACTTCCTTGGTCCGCTCGCCCGCGACGAGATAGGTGTGGATGGCCAGTCCCGGCGTGAAATGTTGGCAAAAGTACATCGATTCTCCTTCTCTTGCACTCCAGCAGGTATTCTTCGTTTACAACTCACGTAACAACATGAATCCGGCCACGGTCAAAATCAGTACCGCGAAGGTTTTTTGCAGCGTGGGACCGCTCAAGTACCTGCCAAGTTGGGTCCCCCCCTGCATCCCCAGCACGCCGCCGAGCGTGAACCACGCCAATAGTCGCCAGTGCAAGCTGTCGCCGGCGATGAGGTGGGCCGTCACGCCGGAAAGACTGACCAGCGCGATCACCAGCAACGACGTGCCGATGGCCTGGCGAATCGGCAGCCCAGCCACCAAGACCAAGGCGGGCACGATAATCACCCCGCCTCCCACGCCGAACAATCCCGACAGCACGCCCGTGCCCAACCCCAGCAGCGCGAGCCTCGCCACGGGCCACGGTTGGCTGGCAAGTGTATTGGCGCCCCCCGCAAGGAGACTGGGATCCGCGCCGGTTACTTCGTGGGCGGCCCGGAGCCCAATCCGTGCCGCGACGGCGACCATCAATCCGGCATAGACCACGAGCAAGACCTTGGCGGAGAGGAGATGTGCCAGCCATACCCCACCGGGCGCGCCCCACATGCCGGCTAGCGCGAACGTGAGCCCCGATTTCCAGCAAACTTCGCCCGCGCGGCTCCGCCCGAGCATGCCGACGGCGGCGGTCGTCCCCACGGCCAGCAGGGAAAAGGCGACCGCATCCTGAGGCACCAGGCCCAAGCCGTAGACCAACAGCGGGACAGCCACCAGAGAACCCCCTCCGCCCGTCAGGCCGAGCATGAAGCCGACCGCTCCTCCCGCGAGGCTTGCTAGGAGGTACCACATGCTCCGCCCTCCACCTTATTCCACGGCATTCGTGCCAGCAGCAGGCCCATGCCGCAGGTGTCGGTCACCCCCGCGAAGACCAGACCCGTGCCGACAAATGCCGAGAGGAGCATCCAAGCGGGATGCACTAGCCAGGCCAAGAGCACGCCCAGCACCACGAGCGAGCCGGCTGCGATCCGCACTTGTCGTTCCAGGGAAATGGACTTCTTGCCGCGCACGACCGGCAGCCCTGCCTGCTCCCAAGCCATGGTGCCTCCTTCGACGACCCGCACGTTCGCGTTGCCCGCCGCCACGAGTTTCTCCGCCGCTTTGGCGGCGCGACTTCCCGTGCGGCATATCACATAAATGAGTGGAGTTTCTTGCGACGTGCCCGGAACAAATTCCTCTGGCCGCAACTTATCCAAGGGGACATTTCGGGCAGGAGCCGCGTGAATTTCGCGAAACTCCACGGGCGACCGCACGTCGATCAAGTCGCCTTTCAGCCCCTGTTGCTGCCGATCGTGCAATTCTCGCGCGGAAATGTGTTCGAGTATATTCGTGGTCATGTTTTTTCTCCCAAACAATCGATTAATCGTTACATTACGATATGTTTTCTAAAAAATTTTAGCCAAACCGGCTTTCAATGCAGGCCATGATATCGGCCAAATGCGGTTCGGCGATCTGGTAATACGTCCTCCGCCCTTCCTTTTCGCTGGCGAGCAGGCCGCACATCTGCATTAACCGCAAATGTTCCGAAGCCATGTGGCTGGCGATGCCGCACTCCTCGGCGAGTTCCCCCACCGTGAAACGTCCCCGCAACAGCAACTGGATCATCCGCAACCGGTGCGGATGCGCCACCACGCGGAGGCATTCCGCCGCCTGCGCCAGCGTTTCCAGATCCAATAATTCGGAAGTTGTCTTGGCCTTTTTGCTCATGCTTCACTCTCCATTCAAATATATCGTCATATCACGATATGTCAATGCAACTTTTGTCTGCTCACCCTACAATTCTCCGGAAAGCACATCGCCACTCTCTCGGTTTCACGCGAGCTTGCACCATCAAGCTCCTCCAAGGAGAACCTTTTAATGCCGCCTAAACCTTTTCTCACTGCCGAATGGCGCCATCTGGCCATGTTGAACTTCGAGGCCGATCCTGAGATTTTGCGCCCGCATGTTCCAAAGAGGACGGAACTGGATCTGTGGCAAGGCCGCTGTTTGGTCAGTCTGGTGGGCTTCCTATTCCTCCGGACCCGCGTAAGGGGCGTGCCAATCCCCTTCCACCGTGACTTCGAGGAGGTCAACTTACGGTTTTACGTCCGCCGGGAAGCGGAAGACGGCTGGCGGCGGGGGGTGGTGTTCATCAAGGAATTGGTGCCGCGTTGGGCCATCGCCTTCGTGGCCCGCGCCTGGTACGGCGAGAATTATCAGGCCGTGAAGATGAACCATCTTATCGAGCCATGGGAAGACGGCTCCCACGACGGCCATCGCGTCCGCTACGGCTGGACGAGCGGCGGCCAGGAAAACCAAATCGCCATCCACACGGAGGGCGAATTCGCTCCTCTGGATCCCGATTCCGAGGAAGCCTTCATCACCGAACATTACTGGGGATATTGCCGTCAGCGGAGCGGCGGCACGGTGGAGTACCAGGTCGAGCATCCGCCCTGGAAAGTTTGCAGGGCGGGCGTGGAGGCTTTGGAAGTGGACACGGCGCGGCTCTACGGCACAGCCTTCGTGCCGGTTCTCAATGCAGCCCCCTCATCCGTGTTTCTCGCCGAAGGCTCTGCCATCGCCGTTTATCCGGGCCAAAGGCTGGCAAACTGATCCGGCTCTTCGGACATACAAAATTGCTTTGTTAAGAAACTGTTTCTTGCGGTTTCTTGGATCACGCCCGAAAATGGCCCTGGAAAAAGCGGTGCCAAAGTTCGGCTCCATTGACAGAACTGGTTCGTATACAAACAATCAAGACCGTTATGAATACTGGTGAACGTCAGCCCGTTTATGGTGAGGAAGAGCGGATCGTGGCGGCGATTCGCAAGATTATTCGTGCCGTGGACCTTCATTCTCGTACGTTGTTTCAGTCTTACGGTCTAACGGCACCTCAGCTTATGGCGTTACGGGAAGTAGTCCGGTTGGAGCATACGAGTCCGGCATTACTGGCGAAAGCGATCCACGTGAGCCGGCCGACGTTGACCGGTATTTTGGATCGTCTTGAGTCGCGCGACTTGGTGACGCGTCAGCGCAGCGGTGGTGATCGGCGGAGCACCGTCGTCGCCGCGACGTTCGAAGGCAAGCAACTCGTGGCGGAATCCCCGTCGTTGCTCCAGGACACGTTCCGGCAACGGCTCGCCGATTTGCGAGAATGGGAACGTCATATGCTCCTGGCGACATTAAGCCGTCTCGCGGACATGATGGATGCCACGGGTTTGGATGCCTCACCAGTACTGTCGAACTTTTCGGAATTGGAAGACGACCCCAGAAATGTGGAACGGCCTTCCGAACAATTTCAGGAACCATAAGTCCGCACGGAGCTTTCATGTCTATAACCGAACGAACTGAAAAACACGGCGTGGAAGTGGCCGAACGCGCGGAGGCTCAAGATCTGCTGATCGCGCTGCCGCCGGATTCGATGTCCCTTTCCCAAGATGAAGAGTGGTGCGTGGTCCGCGTGGACGATGAATGGCAGCAAATCGGCGTCCACGAGTACGACCGGATCTTTTCCATTCCGGGTCTGTATGAACGCCTGGTATATGAAGCGCTGAGGTGTGACTCGCCGCGACAAGTAGTTGGGTTGTTGCAATGGCATCTGGCCAAGATGTCCCAACTGCCTCGCGACTTGCGCGTTTTGGATCTGGGAGCCGGCAATGGCATGGTCGGTGAACTGCTTACCGAGGTTGGCGTCGAACATGTCGTGGGTGTCGACATCATCCAGGAAGCGGCGGACGCAGCGACTCGGGATCGTCCCGGCGTGTACGACGCGTATCACGTCGCGGATCTGACGGATCTGCCCACGGATGTCGAGCAAAGCCTGCGGAATGAACGTTGCAATTGCCTTTGCTGCGTGGCGGCCCTCGGTTTCGGCGATATTCCCGTGGCAGCTTTCGTGGCCGCGCTAAATTTGATCGACAGCGACGGCTGGGTGGCGTTCAATCTCAAAGACGAGTTTCTCCGATCCGCTACCGGTTTCGGATCATTTATCCGGTCGCTGATCCGCGAAAAACTACTCGTGGTTCATGAGCGTCGAGCCTATACCCATCGCTTAGCCACCGACGGCAGCCCCATCCAGTATGTAGCACTGGTTGCCCGCAAACGGGACGATATTCCCCAGGAAATCGTGGCGGAATACTTGGAAAGATAAATAGGCGCTTGGGCTATATTACGTTTGTCTAGAGTCTTGCGCCTGAACTGCTCAGGATCCGCGTGCCCTGCTCCTCGTCTTTTGATTCAGGCAGAATTAAAGAAACACCTGAAATTGATGCTTGGAATAGGAAGCACGGAGACGAGGAAGAAGTGGTTTGCGGGCCTCCACAGGACTATGTCGAAGCCCCGTCTGTGACAAGCGACCGAGCGTCGACGTAAGTCCAATATCCCCGAGAGGATTCGAACCTCTAACCTCTGGCTCCGGAGGCCAGCGCTCTATCCAATTGAGCTACGGGGACGCAACACCATCACCAATTGCGATCGGTACGATCTTGCCATGCTTTCGCGATTTGACTCGATCAAACGAAAGCGCGCAATCGAAACAGATATTCTACAGAATTCCCCAGACTTTGCCACGCTCGTTCCACGGTGCCAAGTCGGTTGCGGCGAGCGGCAAATGCGCACGTAGGATATCCGCACAAGTTCGCGAGGCCGGTGGATCGAACCGGTAGCCAGTTCCAGAGTGTCGTTCCAGGCCAACTGGAAACGTGGCATGGATACCGGGATTACGTATGGATGCCTAATTGTTCGGAAGCGGCCAAAAGGGTGTTATGCAACAACATAGTCACGGTCATGGGGCCAACCCCGCCGGGAACAGGCGTGAGATGGCCGGCCACTTCCCGCACTGCCTCGAAATCCACGTCCCCGACCAATCCTGCCTCCGTCCGGTTCGTGCCCACGTCGATCACCGTCGCGCCCGGGCGAACCATCTCCGTGGTCACATAGCGCGGCTGCCCCATCGCGGCCACCAGGATATCGGCTGAGCGCGTAATCTCCGCCAGATTTTTTGTGTGGCGATGACAAACAGTCACGGTTGCATTCCCGGAGGTATCCTTCCGGAGAAGCAGGGCGGCCAGCGGTTTGCCCACGATATCGCTGCGACCCAAAATCACGATCCGCTGGCCCGTGGTTTCCAGGTCATTCCGCCGCAGAATCTGCAACACGCCCGCGGGCGTGGGCGGGACAAACCGGGGCCGGCCCTGCATCAGCCGCCCCATATTTTCCGGGTGAAAACCATCCACGTCCTTGGCGGGCGAGATCGCATCGAGCACGGAAGCCGTTTCAACCTGATTGGGCAGAGGAAGTTGCACCAGGATGCCATGAACGTCTTGGTCTTGGTTCCAGGTTTGGACCGCCGCGAGCAAAGTGGCTCCATCGGTGTCGGCGGGAAGCCGCACCATTCGGCTGCCGAGGCTGGTGCGTTCACAGGCTCGTCGTTTCTGCTTGACGTAGATGCCGCTGGCTGGATCATCGCCCACCAGAATCACACCCAAGGTGGGCGTAACGCCATGTGCGGCTTTAAAGGCTTCCGCCTGTTCTCGGATCTCCGATTGGATTTCGCGAGCGAGCAGTTTTCCGTCGAGTATCCGTGCCGCCACCAGTCGCTCCCCCAGGTCGTGCCCATTCGCGGACCATCAAGCCCGCGCTATGTTCAGCGACATTGTAGGGAACACGGACAGCGCTGTCATCGCAACAGATCGAACAGTGGCCCCCGCACAATGGCTTGGAGCAGCAAATGGGCATAAGTCGCGGCCATTAGATCATCGGCCATGACTCCCCAGCCACGTGGCAACCGTTCCAGTTGTCGCGCCGGTGGAGGCTTCAGAATGTCGCATACTCGAAAACAGACAAACCCGAGCATCCACACGGAGGGTTTCTCCAAACCCGTCGGTAAGCCCCAAAATACCAGCGGCAGGCTCAGGTACTCATCGATCACCACGGCGCCGGGGTCTTTGACACCCAAACGGTCCGCTGCCCGACCGGCGATCCACACACCCGCCCCGATTGCCACCATCGCGGCAAATGCTTGATAGGGCCAGCCAGGGAGCATGAGGAACACCCAAGTGGCCGGTAACCCCCACAGGGACCCGAACGTGCCTGGCGCCCAAGGAGCGTAGCCGACTCCAGCCCCGGTCGCCAAGCACAGGATCGGATCCAACGCGGTTGACGGTCTTCCATGAGCCCTGGCGTGAGCGGGTCGATGGTCATCATGAGATCCCTTGCCGCCTCCCATTTCCCTAGCTCCAAGTCTACGATTTCTCTATAGGTATCGGGTGAATGGCAAGTCACGTCCACCGGTGGACCGAAATGTTAGCCAGGTTTGGCCTGGCTAGGGTCAAGGATTTTGCCCGATGTGCATGCCAGGGGCAATGGTTGTCTTGGCGGGCCCATTTTTTTGAATGCAGGAATTTTCGAGCATGTCGAAGCGTACCAACGGCGTCAGTTCCTCCGAGGATATCAAAGCCAGTAGCGCTTACTTGCGAGGAGAAATTGCCGAGGAGTTGCGGGATGGCAATGACAAATTCGGCAAAGAGACCATTCAACTTCTCAAGCATCACGGAGTTTATCAGCAGGATGATCGCGACCTGCGAGGAAAGCAGGGCAGCAATGGCAAATCGGGCCGGCATTACAGCTTCATGGTGCGGAGCAAGGTTCCCGGCGGCAAGTTAACCGCCGATCAGATGCGCGCGCAGCTTGAGATCTGTGATGCGTTGGGCAACGGCACCTTGCGGCTCACCACCCGCCAGGGGACGCAATTCCATGGCGTGGTGAAGGGTGATTTGTGGGAAACGATCCATCGCATCAATTCGCATCAAATGTCCACGTTGGCCGCCTGTGGAGACGTGGAAAGGAATATCATGTGCTGCCCGGCGCCGATACGCCGAGATCCCGTGCGCGACCAGTTGCAAAACTGGGCCGACCGGCTCGCCGACCATTTGGCGCCGCGCACGCCCGCCTACCATGAATTGTGGATCAAGGATCCCGAGACCAGCACATCCCAGCGCGTCGGCGGTGGTCCTCCGCCACCGATCGAGGAGCCGATCTACGGGCCGACCTATTTGCCACGTAAATTCAAGACGGGTATCGGCCTACCGGAGGACAATTGCGTCGATCTGCACACCCATGACTTGGGCTTGTTGGCACTACACGATGACGGCGTGATCCACGGCTTCAATGTGATCGTGGGAGGTGGCTTCGGCAACACGCCCAGCGCGGAAAAGACTTTCCCGGCATTGGGCCAAGCAATGGCCTATGTCTCCTCCGATCGTCTGATGGATCTCGTAACCGCCGTGGTGAAAGTGCAACGTGATTTCGGAAACCGCGCGGATCGCAAAGTGGCACGGATGAAATATCTTGTCGCGGATTGGGGGTTGACTAAGTTTCGCGCCAAGGTGGAGGAATATTTTGGCGGCCCGCTGGACAATCCGTTCGACGTCCCCATCCGGGGCTACGAAGATCATCTAGGCTGGAACGAACAGGGGGACGGCCGCTGGTGGTACGGGCTGAATGTCGAGAACGGCCGAATCAAGGATGTCGATGGTTTTGGATTAAAATCGGCGGTGCGCGAAGTTTGCCAGCGCTTGCAGCCAGGCATCCGCATCACACCACACCAGAGTTTGTTATTCACGGATCTCGAGGAGCAACAGCAGAAAACACTCGAGCAAATCTTTCACGAACATGGCGTGCCGCTCAGCGAGGACATCTCCACCGTGCGGCGTTGGTCCATGGCCTGCGTCGCGCTGCCAACCTGCGGGCTGGCCATTACCGAGAGCGAGCGGGTTCTGCCTGGCCTGATCGATCAATTGGAGCGGGAATTAACGGCCCTCGGGCTGGATCACGAAAAATTCACCGTGCGGATGACCGGCTGCCCGAATGCCTGTGCGCGACCATACAACGCGGACATCGGGCTCGTTGGCAAGGCAAAGGGAAAATACACCCTCTTCCTGGGAGGACGGCGGCTCGGGGATCGTCTCAACTTCATTTACAAGGATTTGGTGCCTTTGGAGCAAATTATTCCCGAGCTGTTGCCGTTGTTCACCTTCTTTCGGGACACGCATGTGAACGGGGAAACCTTCGGCGATTTCTGCCACCGCCAGGGGCGTAACGGACTGCTCGCTCACGTCGGCGAGCACCAGGCTGAGGTATAGCTTCAGCCCCATGGCGAAATAGTATTGAGTCTCCACGGAGATACATACTATGGTGGTTTGGCTTAAAGCTTGCCCGAGCCGGCTGTTCTCTGGTTCGGGAAGATGCTCGTTCAAGCCCTGGTTAAACCTGTTTCCGCCAATTCCTCGTCCGCGCTCACGAATTACGTGTCATGCAGTCCATCGTCTTCGAAACGCCCTACCGGTTTGTTCCTCCTCATCGTGGCCGGCTTTGGCCCGATTTTTTGCAGCTCCTTTTGGAGGGTTACAATCGTCGGACCTACGGCGTCGTCAAAACGACTTGTCTCGGCACCGAAGGTCTGCGTGATTCGATCAAGGCTGGGCATGGAATCATGCTCACCCCGAACCATTCACGGCCCGCCGATCCCATGCTCTTGGGGATGCTCACGAAGCATACGGGCCAGCATCTCTACACCATGGCCAGTTGGCATCTTTTCAAGCAGACGCGGTTCATGGCCGCCATGATTCGCCGGATGGGAGGATTTAGCATTTATCGCGAAGGTCCCGACCGCGCGGCATTAAACGCTGCGGTCGAATTGCTCGTCGAAGCCAAACGGGCTCTGGTCATTTTTCCCGAAGGAGTCACCACCCGAACAAATGATCGCCTGGCTCCACTGCTAGAAGGCCCTTCGTTTATCGCCCGCACCGCCGCGAAACGCCGCGCGAAGGCTTCGCCTTCGGGGCAGGTCGTGATCCATCCGGTGGCCATCAAGTACTATTTCATGGGAGAGGATTTCGAAGCGTCGATTTCTCCCGTGCTGCATGATCTCGAAACGCGCCTGACCTGGCAGCCGCATGTTGAGGCTAGCTTGCTTGACCGCGTCCAACGGATTAGCGAAGCCCTGTTGACTTTGAAAGAAATCGAGTTTTTTGGACAACCGCAGTCGGGAGCAGTCGCGGAACGCCAGGACGGCTTGTTGCGGCGGCTTTTGGAACCTTTGGAAATCGAGTGGCTGGGATCCGCGCAAGATGGATACATCGTGCCGCGCGTGAAGCGACTGCGTACCGCCATCCTGCCAGAGATGATCACGGGAAAGATCACCGCCGAAGAGCGGGCCCGCCGCTGGCGGCATTTGGCCATGGTTTACTTGGCACAACAAGTGGCTGCGTTTCCGCAAGGTTACCTCGCTGATTGCCCCACCGACGAGCGGTTATTGGAAACCGTCGAGCGATTGGAAGAAGATGTGACGGATGTAGCGCGGGTACATCCTCCCTTGCACGCGACCATTTGGGTAGGCCCGGCGATCCTCGTGCAAGGGGAAAGGCGGCGGGGAAACGGTGATGATCCGCTGATGCTAGAAGTTGGGGATTGGCTGCAACGCGCCTTGGACGAGTTGGCGCGGCCCGAGAATCATCCACGACAAGGTGGCACGCCTCGAGACGTCCTTCCTAAGACTTTATCGCCACATCCCGCGGAAAACGAAGCAGTGCCCTCCACCTAGCCGGATCCGTCGAGACAAAACCGGCTGCACGAGCCAACTCGAATGCCCCGAATGTATTGTCTGGCGGGCGCCTGCTCGCGACCAACATATTCGCTGCAGCCTTACTATCCCTCGTGGGACACGGATGCCCGCCAGTCAGGCCAGTTCAAGGATTCGTGCAGAAACTCCTCGGCCTGCGCCAAGAAATATTGGCTTCTTGATTCCAGGAGCACATACGGTGCATACAGCAACAAGGTGCAAACCAAAATAGCGTCCCAGGGAAAAGGATCCGAGGTGAAACTTGCCGCGGCACTCACGTGAAACAGGAATAGAAAGAACAGCGACACGTTGTGCCAATCCGAATAGCGACGTGAAGCCACGATCACACGTCGGTCCCAACGCCGCAGCAGGTGCAACGGCTGGCGCAGCGTCCCGAAAAACATGCCAAAGCACAGATAGAGCAACGGCCACAAGAAAACATTCAACAAATCGGACAGGCCACCGCGCCCCAGACAGAGCACGGAGACCCACGGCGCCAGCCAGGGAGCCAACACTGCGGAGAAAATCCAGAAAACTCGACGTCTGGGCATGGTCGTCCACCCCGGGGTCACAAGTTTAGTATCCCGAGAACCAAGGCTCACGAAAGCATCCCTACCATTCTGCGAATGTATCTTTCATTCGAAGAATTCACAATCTTTTCGCGCGATCATTTGTTTTTCCTCCAACCGAGTCATTGCGATGATGGTCCGCTCGGGAATCGTCGGAACCTATTCGCCCCGAAACGCCGCCAAGTATATGTTGTCGGTATCTTCGAACACGACGACGAATGCGACGCAAGGTTGAGGGCAGTTTCAAGCCTCGGGATTTGACCTATTGGTGAATTGTGACCCATGCACTCCTGACCACTTCCCGCTCAATTCGCCTCGCCTGCATCTTGGAGGCGACAACGCCCAAACCGGGCAATGTCCATCGAGGTGCCGATTTCGAGGACCTCACATTTGGCGATTTCATGGTTTCCTCTTCGGTGCTGGGGGAAATTCTGGCCGATGATGCCGAGCAAACGGGCTTGGGAGATGCCATCCTGGCCGGCGTTCGGACCATGAATCAGGCGGTTGGCCGGAACACACATCTCGGATCCATTCTGCTGCTGGCGCCGTTGGCTCGCGTGCCACGTGGGGTTCCGCTGCAAAGTGGTGTCCAACAAGTGTTACGTTCCCTCACTCCGGAAGATTCCCGTGCCGTTTACGAGGCGATTCGGCTGGCACGACCGGGCGGATTGGGAAAAGCGGAGCAGCACGATATACACAGCCTGCCTCCTGCTTCCCTGCTGGATGCCATGCGATTTGGGGCGGAACGCGACCTCATTGCCCGCCAGTACGCGGAAGGATTCGCGCCGCTGTTTCAGGAGATGGTGCCGCTGCTACAACGGTCCTTGTCACGAGAAGGACCTCTGGTGAACAAAATCGTGGATCTGCATCTGCGGCTCATGGCCGCGTTTCCCGATTCTCTGATCGCTCGCAAGAATGGTACGGAAGTGGCCCAGCAAGCGGCGGATTGGGCAAGCCAAGTCTTACTTGCCTGCCAGGATAACATGCAGAGCGACGGAGAGAGAGAACTACGGGAATTTGACTCCTGGCTTCGAGCGGACGGACATCAACGCAACCCGGGAACCACGGCGGACCACGTCGCGGCCTTGCTCTTCGTCGCGCTTCGCGAGGGATGGATCGATTTGCCCATACGATTGTGGGGTTAAATGCCTCTTCGCGGCACGACTTTTCTCGTTCACAACAGCAGCCCGGCGGCACGCATTGGGGTGAGTGGAAAAAGCCACGATCCGGCCTTCGGATGAGCTGCCGGGAAAATTTTCCGTCGATTCCATTTCTCGATCTGCGATCAAAGGTCGTATCGGCGCGAAACTGGACTCTCCTCGATCGAGCGTACATAATGCCCACAGGAACGCTTCGCGGGCTGATAAACGGTTAGATTCCGTGGAAGACGCGTTGGGAAAGAGTTCGACGAAGCGGTAAGCCGCTAGACGACCAATGGTTGAGTTTCTTCGTACACCGTTCGCGGAACTAGTGCTTTGGTTGGCCGGGGGTGCCGCATTGATCGCCATTGCCACTTTTGTGGTAGGAAGGGTCCGTGAGTATCTTAGGGACGAGACCACAAGCGCCAACGAGCATTTGGCAAAATTCAGAGAAATGCACTCGGCGGGTGTGCTCAGCGACGAGGAATTCCGAACAATAAAGACGTCGCTCACGGAGCAAGTTCATTCGGAAATAAGAGATTCTCACGAAATGGGTTAGAACGGTTGGGAAACCCGCCGGGAAGCTGGTCGTCACAATGGGAATGAGGGCTTTAGCAAGCGGCAAAAGTGGCTTCATCAAACCGCCTAGGACAGGCGGCGAGTCACGCGAGTTTGGTAGCGAAACGTCTGGAGGTCAATGACCTGGTGGGTGCTCCAATTCGGAGGCGGTGACCCATCAGTTTGAAGACAACACCAACGATACGGCGGATCGCTAACTATTCCAATTCTGCAGACGGATCAACGGGTAGAGGAAGGATCAAATATGCCCTCAAGTCGTGACGTGACTGGCGGAAAACGTGGTGGTGGCGCCACAAAAAAGAATGCTTTTTGTTCCTTTTGCCGCAAGAGTTATCGAGACGTTGGGCCGCTCGTGGAGGGGCCGGGTGACGTCTATATTTGCGGCGAATGCATCGAACTTTGCCAATCCATTCTGGAACAAGAACGCCGCCGCCGCGGGACAGGTAAGCAGTTATTCAACAAAATCCCCTCTCCCCGAGAAATCGTTGCCAAACTGGACGACTACGTAATCGGTCAGGAAGCGGCAAAGAAGGTGCTCGCCGTGGCCGTCCATTGCCACTACAAGCGGCTCATGCTCGGCAGCGAAGAAGCGGATGTGGAAATCGATAAGTCGAACATTTTGCTGATCGGCCCCACCGGTTGCGGCAAAACGCTGCTCGCCCGCACTCTCGCCCGCATTTTGGATGTTCCCTTCGCCATCGGCGATGCCACCACGCTTACCGAAGCCGGCTACGTGGGCGAGGATGTGGAAAACCTGCTGCTCAAATTGCTACACGCGGCCGATTTCGACCTCGACTCGGCTCAACGTGGCGTGCTGTATATCGATGAGATCGACAAAATCGGCAAAACCAGCAACAACGTCTCCATCACGCGGGATGTTTCGGGAGAGGGCGTGCAACAGGCACTGCTCAAGATGCTCGAAGGCACGGTGGCCAACGTCCCGCCACAGGGTGGCCGCAAACATCCCGAGCAGCAATATATTCAGATGGACACCTCCAATATCTTGTTCATCTGTGGCGGAACCTTCGTCGGCTTGGAGAAAATCATCAGCAAGCGGCTGGGCCGACACATGATCGGTTTTGGGCAGGACGCCGCCGGGGGCGAAGACCATCTCGGCGAATTGTTGGCCCAGGTCACCAGTGACGACATTCTGGAATACGGAATGATCCCCGAATTGGTGGGCCGCTTGCCGGTCGTCACGCCACTCGCCCCACTGGATGTGGACGCCCTGATGCGCGTGCTCCAGGAACCGAAAAACGCGCTCGTGCGGCAGTATCAAAAGCTCTTCGAAATGGAGAGCGCGGATCTTTCCTTTACCGACGACGCTCTCCGCAGCGTCGCGGAAATGGCTCTGTCCAAGGATACGGGTGCCCGCGGCCTGCGTTCCATCGTGGAATCCGTCATGCTGGAGATTATGTACGAGCTTCCGGAAAAGGGCGCGAACAAGAGCTTCGTGGTCACTCCGGACGTCGTGGAAGGCCGCCGCCCACTATTTCCCATCTCCGAGCCGAAATCCAAGAGCGCGTAGTCGATGCGTGGTGGCTGGATCGCGCCGCCGGAAGTAAGGCACATCCGGAGGGCACGGGCTACTTGGTGCGCCCTAGTCCAAGTTCGCGCAGTTGACGGGAATGGACGACGGAAGGCGCCCCGGTCATGAGGTCGGTGGCGCGTTGGGTCTTCGGAAAGGCGATCACGTCCCGGATGTTGTCCAATCCGGCGAATAGCATCACGAAGCGGTCGATCCCCAGGGCAATGCCGCCATGCGGCGGCGCGCCGTATTTTAGGGCGTCCAACAAAAATCCGAACCGTTCTTTTGCGGTCTCCTCGTCGATCCCCATCAAACGGAACACTTTGCGTTGGATCGATTCATCGTGGATCCGAATCGTGCCGCCGCCCGCCTCGAAGCCGTTAATCACTAGATCGTAGGCCACGGCCCGGCATTTTTCCGGCTCTTCTTCGAGGATCGCCAAGTCAGATGCACGAGGTGCCGTGAAGGGGTGATGCATGGCCACCCAGGCATCCACCTCTTCGTCCCTGGCGAACATGGGAAACTCCACCACCCAAGAAAAATGCATCGCCTGGGGATCGTAGAGCCGCAATTCTTCTCCCAAACGTTTCCGCAATCCGTTTAAGGCCCGGCAGGTCAATTCGAACTCATCGGCCACGATGAGCAGCAAATCGCCTGGCTCGGCCTCCATGGCGGCGGCGATCCGCTCCAAATGTTCGGGAGTGAAATTCTTCGCGATCGGCGAATTCAGTTTGCGCCCTTCCTCCACTTTGAACCAAGCCAGCCCCTTGGCTCCAAAGTCGTTCACGACGAAATGCGTTAACTCATCGATACCCTTCCTTGAATATTTGCCGGCGGCGCCTCGGGCGTTCAGCCCGCGCACGCGTCCCCGGCGGTCGGCCACTTCACGAAAGACGCGAAACGAAGTTTCGGCGGCAATGGGTGTCAAGTCCACCAGTTCCATGCCGAAACGCAAATCGGGCGCGTCGTGTCCAAATCGCTCCATGGCCTCATCGTAGGTCATGCGGGGCAGAGGAGTGGGAAGTTCCATGCCGAGCAATTCTTTGGCCAACGTGGCGACCAACCCGTCGATGACTTGTATCACATCCTCCGCTTCGACGAAGGACATTTCCATGTCCAGTTGCGTGAATTCCGGTTGCCGGTCGGCACGCAGGTCCTCATCACGGAAGCAGCGGGCCACCTGAAAATAGCGGTCGTAGCCCGCGACCATGAGCACCTGTTTATAAAGTTGCGGTGACTGAGGCAGGGCATAGAAATTGTTGTGATGGATCCGGCTCGGCACGAGGTAGTCCCTCGCTCCTTCTGGCGTACTGCGGCCCAGAAAAGGTGTTTCCACTTCGATGAAATCGAGCTGGTCGAAATAATCTCGCATCACCTTGATGAGACGGTGCCGGAAGAACATTGCTTCTTGCATCTCAGGCCGGCGGAGATCGAGGTAGCGGTATTTCAGACGCAGGTCCTCCCCTGGCAATTCCTTAGCTCCAGGCTGCACCGGCGGCGACAGACTCGGATTGAGCACGCGCAGGGACACGGCTCGCACTTCGATCTCTCCGGTATCCAGCTTGGGGTTGGTCGTCCCCTCCGGG
The DNA here is from genome assembly GCA_028289405.1 of Pirellulales bacterium. GTDB lineage: Bacteria > Planctomycetota > Planctomycetia > Pirellulales > JANQPP01 > JANQPP01. Next base: position 27,397 of record JANQPP010000070.1, on the reverse strand, counting down.
CGCCTCGCCACTTTTCCTTGGACCTCGATCACGAATTCGCATCGCAAAGTTTTGGACCGCTGATGGACTTCCGTCCCGGCATCCGGGCCGAAGACCACCTGCGTCTTCCCATACCGGTCACGCAAGTCGACGAACAGTACGCCGCTGTGGTCACGATAGCTGTCGACCCAGCCGCACAGCGTCACGTCGGTGCCAATGTCCCCCTCGCGCAATTCACCGCAGGTGTGGGTACGTTTCAAGGGTCATTCCTTTGCGAGCGGAATTGTGGTCTCAAGCACGAAATATGGGCCATGGCCTGGAAACCATGCCCGCCTCGGATTTGGGAAAGCGACTTGACGCTCGGTAAGCCAGCGTCACGCCCCCTCTCCAACACGCCGGGGCATCGAGAATGCATGAATCTACCTCATGTGGCCGTCATGGTGAAGTTCCTGGCAAGCCACCAAGACCTCACGCGTGGCGTCACGCACGATTCACCTGAAAATCACTCAGGATAATCACCGCAATCGCTAAACTCCCGCGGATCGATTCAGGTTTGGAGTCCAAATAGCAAGGCATGCGCGAAGGATCACCGCGACGAATCCGCGCGAGTTCGACATTGGCGCGAATTTGCGGATTACCGGCGACTCTGCGGGCTGAAGGGAAGGCTCGCGAGAGGCCAAAATCTTGCCCGAATTCATTCGGGATATCTCCGCGGACGACTTTGCCGTCTGCGGGAACTTCACGGCACAGGGCATCAGGCGATTTGATCCGTGCGACCGTTACATTCGACGCTTCCGCATCGACCCGCAAAATCGACGTCCCGGTCATACCGTTTGTATCGATTGTATGCTTCCGATCGTGACGGTCGTAACGGCTGTGTCTTGTCGTAGGGAATGTCTCTGGAAAACGGCTCGCGCGTGTCGATTCGGTTTTTCGTGACGCAACGGTTGCACGGCGGATGCCGGAGGCTGCCGGCCGAATGATGTTCCCACGGCGGCCTGACGAAGAATCAATATGCATGAGGGTCGAGAAGGAAGGCGAGGCGGCCATCCTTTCAAGGCTCATTCAGGGAGGCAAAATTATGAGCCATCGCGGTCTTTCGGCGTCGATTTCCAGTCTGGTCCTCGTTTGCTTGGGGACCATGCCACTGGCTGCCCAACAGAATGGGGCTTTCCCATTAACGGATCACTTTTCCTCCGCGCCTACGGCACAACAAGCGGCCTATTCGTCCGCTTCGTCGCATTTGGGCGGAAGTGCCGGGTCCTGCAACGCGTGTGACGTCGGCACGGAGTGTGGGACATGCGACGATGAGTGTTGTGGCACGGCAGGCTGCGGATCCTGCTATACGCCCTGTGGCGCGCTGCCAGTCGACCGTTCGTATATTTGGTCCGTCTCGGCGGGAGCCGCGATCTTGCACCGTTCCGATCCCGATGCCCAAACGATTTTCATCGACCCGTTCACGCAAAACGAAGTGCTGAATGCCTCCGATTTTGATTTGGGCTGGGGAGCGGGACCCCGCATCAGCTTAGTTCGTCAAAGCCCCAACTCTTGCCGCGACATCGAATTCGCTTTCTTGGGAATTGATTCCTGGAATGACAGCCGAAATATCAACGCCAACCAATTGCGGCTGGTCAACGGCAACCCGAATTTTCTGCTGGCGGGGCCGACGTTCAATGTCAGCTATGGTTCGCGACTGTATGTCACGGAAGTGAACCTGCGACACCACGTCAATGGCTGTCTGGCCTTCATGGTCGGCTTCCTCGCGGCGGAATTGAGTGAGGAATTCCACATCATCTTTGGGACCAAGGGTGGTGACCTGTACGAGACTTCCAACAACATGTACGGCTTCCAAATTGGGGCCGACGGCAAACTGTTGCAGTGTGGCGACCGATTTTCCATCGATGGCTTCGTGAAGGCGGGCATCTTGGGGAATAATGCCCGCTTCGATTGGCTGGCCCCCGATCTCGAATTCGTGGTACGTGAAAACGACGATAACACGGCGTTCCTGGGCCAACTCGCCCTGACCGGAACCTACCAGCTTTCGCGGCGGTGGTACATCGAGGCAGGCTATCAACTGCTATGGCTCGAAGGGGTCGCTCTGGCGATCGAACAGGTCGATAATGCCACGGTGACCTCGGCCGTTCCGTTGCCCGGCTCTGGCGTGGCTACGGTGGACACTTCCGGCAGCCCGTTCTATCACGGTGCGTTGGTCAGCTTGGAAGGCCGCTGGTAATAAAGTTCGGCATCGACGGATAAAGAAGCCTCCTCAAGTCGTGAGGAGGCTTCCAATCCACGGAACCAGGTGAGTAGCGGCACGTCGAAATCGGGAAAAGCGTTCGGCCCTCGTCCGTTCGTTTTCCAGACCGTGGATTGCCAGCGAGGTTGTCCCCCGCCAGCGGGCGCTAACTGGTAGGTTCCCCCCAAAGGACAGACCAGCTTGGCTTGCAGCAGCGATTCGGCGGCGGCTTTGGCTTTCTCCGGCGGGATGCGAAGCTGGTCGGTGAATTGCCGCAGCAACTGTTCGTTAGCCTGAGTCGCGCGGCTGGCCCGGTTCCAAGCGAGGCGGGCCACGGTCTCTCCCAAGGGGGATCGAGAAAGATCCCGGATTTGGAAGCGGACATGGGCTGGAGCCAAACCATCCTGCCACGTGAGTCCTTCCAATGCCGCGACCATCAGGCCACGTTGAAACGACGCCATGGTGTAAGCTCCATCACGCAGCAACCACGTGCCGAGACGGCCGCGCGTTAGCCCGGGAACATCGGGTGGTGCCGTGAAGGGGCCTTCCAACCAACGCAGCATGCCGGGAACAGGCACCGCACCGGCGTATCCGACCGGTTGGAGGTCCGCCAAGAAGTCCGCGAGGTAGAAGGATTCCGCCTCCAGCGTGGCCAGCAGAGGCCAATCGCTCAGGCCACCGAATAACAAATACTCTCCCTCCTGGTCCGTTTGGCCCTTGAGAGATATCTGCCCGAAGACCACATCGTGAGATGCCGGTTCGAACGCCCTGGTCACTGGGGCACCAAGACGTCGCGTAAACAGATCTTGGTTTTGCGGTAGCAGATTGGCCGCCTCGACCCGAATTGAAAGATGTTCCTCGTCACTCTCGTGTAACACTTCACGATGCACGCAGATCGTTACTGGCTCCAGCCGGTTTAGAAGTTCGCGATTTTCAGCCAGAAATTCTTCATAAGCGGCATGCTCTTGGGGGGTCACCGACTCAACGACCACATCGGGAATAGGAACAAAAAAGCCTTTCGGCCCTCGTAGCGAATCACGGTACGGCAAGTCTGGATGATCGGTGAGGTCTACTTGCCCACCATCTGGGCGAACAAAAAAGTTACTGGGCAGGAAGCCGCTGTTCACCAATCCGGTCAAAGTGGTGTCGGCAACTTTTTCCGCCTCGGCATTCCACCGAGCCATCATCGCCAAATCGAGATCGACCACGGCGGACAGCCGGCGCGACATTTCGACGCGATACGCCGGCGACATGAGGTTCTGAAAAAATTCCCTTGGCAAGTACACGAAAACATTGGCATTCCGTGAAACCGGATACCTTTCTCGTGCCGCTTGAAAATCCGTGGACGCGGCAAGTGATCGCCCGTCGTTCGAGCATTCAAAGAATCGCTCGACCAAGTACCGGCAATTCGTGATGAGGTGATAATCGCCGTCTTCCGCGTAGTAGGAGCGGAGTTGGTGGTCCGGCGAAGAGAGGAAACTCACCTCGCGGCCGGCGACCATCTCCATGCTTTGCGTGGCTTCAGGCGAGTTATCGAGAAATTCCTGACGCTGACTCTGGAGGCTTTGGCGGAGGGCGAGATTGCTACGGGCCTCGAACAATACGCCCATCGCCGCCCCTTCTCGCAAGAACGGATCAAAGCCCACAACGGCTACGTCCGAAATCACGGTATTTCCCAGCAGCTTGGATAGCGCCGTTTCCCGGAGGGCCAATTGGCCTTGCACGCGCTGATTCAATCCGTAATCCACTGGCCGCAAAGTGACGAGGTTGCGGAAGTCGCCTCCCCAACGTTCGAGTCCGGAGCGAAACCACTGGAAGTTCTTGTAGCTGCCGAAACGCAGGTAAAAGCACTCCACCGGCACGTGCGTTGCCAACGGTTCGACTTCCACACGTCGAGGCAGGGGAAGTTCTTCCAGCGGTTCAGGAAATGGAGAATCCGGCAGCGGCAGATTCGCCACTTCGTCTCGGCGTTCCACTTCCAAAACACGGTTCTTTTGAATTGCCAGCCGGACACTTTCCGTGCCCAGCAAAATCCCGAGTGCCTGGTTTAGCTCTCCAGAATTGGGATTGGCGTCGCCGAGATTGGGTGTCGGCAGACTTAGCCGGCGGGCTAGCGTGTTCCCCAAATAATTCTCCACGACGTTCAGCCCTTCGCCGCGTCGAGAAAGCTGGCGCAGTTGAGCAGTGTATTCGCGCCACCAATCCGCCAGCATTCGCTGAAAGCCGAAATCATCATGGCGGGGCGAAAGGGTCCATTGATACGTCCGACCAGCGGAGAGTCGCATGTCGAGCGGTGCATCGCCTCGAAACAAAAAATAGAGCGTAAGCCTCCGGCGGCTCTGCAAGCGTTGCTGCAACCACTGCCGCACCGGCCCAGTGGATAAGACCGGGTAATGCGTCCGACCTTCCAGGTCGGTGAGGTGGATCGCGAAGTCTTCCGTGGGAAACCGCCCCAGTAGTCGGTTATCACGGAGCGTGACCATCCCCACGCCGAAAGGTTGGCCCGCATATGCCCTGGTTTCCACCTGGACCTGGGCTGCGCTCATCCGGACGGAAACGAAAACGACGCAGGCGGCCAGCAGACAGAGACCGCTCGTTTTGATGAGGTATTTCATACCATGAGCCTATTCTCTTCGGACGATGTTGAATCAGAGGAGCGCTCCACGCGTCCGCGGAACAGCGATTTGACTTCGCGTACCTTGCGGTGCTCGAGAGCCGCCTCGCGGGAACCTTGGCATACCGCACCCCGCACGGCGACAAAATCGGGAGACATTTCGAGCGCCAGCGGCAACGTTTCGACGGTCAATGAACCGGCGATGGCCACAAACAATCCAGCCTGATGAACCGAGGCAATAAATTCTTGGATCCGCTGGGGAGACCACTGCTGGAAGAGACTACCACGTTCTTTGTCGCAGGTATCCACGAGCACTCCAGCGGCGCCACCGTCTTTTGCCAATTGAAGCACATGCTCGGCAGTGGGGGCTCCCACGGCGGATTCTTCTGCATAAACCACGGCAACGATAGAAATCTCGGTGGATAAAGCGTCTCGAAACCGCCACCACCTTTCTCGCCAATCGGGTACGCGATCCGTTCCCGCTAGCCCCAACTTGACAAAGCGTAGACGATCGCTGGGCACAGTCACCTGGGAAGCCTCGTCAGCCAGCTCTCCCCACGCCAGGCTCACCGGTACCTCATGCGGTAATCGCCGCAGTATCGCCTCGACTTGTACCCAATCTGGACGTCCCAACGAGCCACGCTTTGGCTCCTTGATGTCCAGCAAATCGGCGCCACCTTGCCATGCGGCGTGTGCCTCTTCCGTGTTCCGTACGCTCACGATGAGACGCGTCATGCGGCTTCGCCTTTGATTGCCGAACGTGGAAAAGTGCCAGCGAAAAACTCTGGTAGCCTTTGTGGAATTATGCCCGTCATCCGTCATCCTTTCGCTTGGCTTTCAGCAGATAGTCGTTGAGTTGCAAGATCAGGTCTCGGTCCAGGGGCTCGCACCACAAACCGTGCAACGTGATGTAACCATCGCTCCACGTCGCAAACGTTTTCACGACTGGTCCGCTGGACCACGGACGTGCCGTTTCCGCCAGGCGTATCACAAGGCTCCGAGTACGATACGGAATTTTTGGGCTTATGGCCCAGGCACCTTTCGTTTCTCCCGCGAAGATACATTCGACGACATCCAGCGGAATTCGCGTCGATTGTACCCAATTCAAAGCGAGTTGGAGATTGTCTCCTCGTAGCCGCATTCGAGCTCGCCCCAAGATATGGAGCAGGCTGCCACACAAGATGATGCCGCCGCCAGCCCAAGCGATGGCAAGCCAATTCCGCCAAACACCCAAACTACTGTTGAACAACATCCACCCCGTGAATCCGAGGCCAAACCACGACAGGGCCATCAGCCCAATGAGTAGTATCATGCGACGATTCGGCTTCAGCCAAACGCTCGGCAACGAGGAAATGCCCGTGAAGTTGTGTTCCGTGATTGGTGGACTTGCCACGTTCGCACGTGCTGGTTGCGATTTTTAGGACGAAAAGACCGTTAGATCCCTCATCAACCATATACGTGTGCTGCCGGATTCCGCAAGCGAGTGCCGGCCCCACGCCCGCATGCGCTGGGACGACCTAAGTTTCAACATTCACCGATTAAGCAAGATTTTGAGGGGCTTGATTTTCCAAGATGCATTCTCTCTGTTAGCAGCCGTCTGCCGCTTGAATGCCATGTTTTTGGCAAATTGACGCTACGATGGCTCCCGGAGAGCGAAGCTACCAAACCCTTCGCCAACACTTCCTCTCTGAAATTAAGGGGCTCGAAATGCCAGAAGCGGCGTTTCCCTGGATCAATCGCACTTCGCATGCCTTGCCTTCCATGACAGAATCCAGCGCTCCCCGCGCAGCGGACCGATATATGATCTTAGCCATCGGGCTCGCGCTCGGGCTGTATGCCGTCTCGGCGGTTGCCGGATGGCCCCAAGCCGCCACGCAAGAGATTGTTCACGCGCATTCCGCACATGCCGAAACGGAACACCATGCGACAGAAGCACAAGCGGAACATCATGAGAACGGACACGCGGCAGCCGAACACTCGACAGCGGCTCATCCGGCCTACTGGGCGGGGATTCCTTTTGCCTGCATCCTCTTGGCGATTGCCGTATTCCCGCTGATCCATGCTGTCGAGCATTGGTGGGAAAGCAATTTGCATCGGCTATACGTGGCGCTTGGCATGGGAGCTTGCACGCTCGGTTATTACGCCTTCTTTCACGCCGCACCCGTGGAAGGCCATTGGCCCGCGCACTATGTGGTGGCCCCAATCGCGGAAGGCATTCACTGGGGAGCCGTCTTGACTGTTTTGGAAAATGCCATTCTTTCCGAGTACGTGCCCTTTATCGTACTGCTGTTCAGCCTCTATACGATCGCGGGTGGAATCCGCATTGAAGGAGATCTTCGGGCTCATCCCGCCACCAATACGGCTTTCATTGCCATCGGCGGATTGCTAGCCAGTTTTCTAGGAACGACGGGAGCCGCCATGCTCCTCATCCGCCCCTTGTTGGAGACCAATCGCGAGAGAAAGCATGTGCGGCACACGGTGATCTTCTTCATTTTCGTGGTCTGCAACTGCGGAGGGCTGTTGCTGCCCATCGGAGATCCGCCACTGTTTTTGGGCTATCTGCGCGGCGTGCCCTTCTTGTGGACGATGTCCCTCTGGCAGCCCTGGCTGTTCGTCAACGGTTGCCTGTTGGGCATTTACCTTATGGCCGATGTGCTGATTTATTATCCCAGGGAGGCCAAGTCGGATCTTCGCCGGGACGATAGCCAAACCCGCCGGCTTACAATCAGCGGCTTGGGATGGAACGGGCCGCTGTTGGTGGGTGTCATCTTTTGCGTAGCGCTGTTGGATCCTAGCAAGGCTTTTCCCGGCACAAATTGGCATGCCTGGATGTTCCTACGCGAAGCAGTGCAGCTTGGCTTGGTGGGCCTGTCTCTACTGATAGGTTCCAGTGCAGTGCGGCGGGCCAACCGCTTTAACTACCACGCCATCGCGGAAGTGGCGGCGCTGTTCATCGGCATCTTCATCTGCATGCAGCCCGTACTCCAAATCCTGGATGCCAAAGGGGACCAACTCGGGATCGATTCGTCCCAAAAGTTCTTCTGGGTGACCGGGTCGCTTTCGTCCGTGCTGGATAACGCGCCAACCTATCTGGTCTTTTTCGAAACGGCCCGCGCCCAAGGGGGCACGGAGACGGTGGCCGGCGTGGCCACGCATTTTCTCGTGGCCATCAGCTTAGGGGCCGTGTTCATGGGGGCGATGACCTACATCGGCAACGGGCCGAATTTCATGGTCAAGGCGATCGCGGAAACGTCTGATGTCTCCATGCCCAGCTTCTTCGGCTACACGCTTTATAGCTGCGCCATTTTGTTGCCGGTGCTCGCACTCACGACGTGGATCTTCTTGTAGGCGCGCGGACCGCGCTGGAACAATCCTGTTTTCTCGAGGGAGTTGTCATCCCCACATATCGGGGCCGATAGCTTTTCAAAACCCTGCCTCGTCTAAATAGGCCGGGAGCATGCCATCGTCACCGAAAGGCAGTGGGCGAGGCTCGCTAAGCACTTCTAAGTCCGGACGCTTCTGGGCTTCCTCGAAGTAGGCCGCGGAGCAGGCGATTTCCTGCACTTCGAGGGTGTTTTTGATCCATATGGCCCCGGCTTTTTCCGGAGGCAATAGGCCGATGTTGTTCAACATAGCCGTGAGCAGTTCCCGATCCGTCTCGAACTGGATCGGCACCATCGCGCCCGTGGGATGCCCGCCCGTCAGGGAATTAATCGCGGTCACCTCGGCGTTCATCTTTTCCACGACCCGCCGTAGGCAAAACTCGGACAAGCCGATGCCCAGTGCGTTGCCGTACGTGGCTGCCGAAAGGTTGCGGATTCCGATGAGCCGAACCTTCGGCGTTTCGTCCTCGCGGGCCACGTGATCGTTGTATTTGCGGCCAATCACATTGGTGTCCATGCCGGTGCCGCTGATGTTTTTGCCGATCTCGTCGACCAGGAGCACATCGGCCCAATCGAAGGGAAGCTTGGCCATATATTGCTTCGCCAGCCGCAAAAGTTCTTTTTCCCGCTCCTCGAAACGGTCCGGCAGTACCGCCTCGATGAGCGCTGTCTCCTCGTTGCCGTTTTCCACGATGGCCACGCCCGCCAGGACGCGGCACTGTGAAAGTACATGTCGCGCGACGCTACGGACGATTTGCCCGAAGCTATAATCCTTTATTGCCTGATGATAAATCTGGGCGCCGGCACGCTTGCCCAGTCCGATGAGCATCATCTTCATCAGGCCGCTTTCAATTTCGCCGACGAAGCCCGTGTGCGGTTTCACGCGGTTGCAGACCACCACGTGATCCGCGGAGAAAGCGTTCTGGTCAAAATGAACCGGGATTCCCTCTTCGGTTTCGCAGACGACCACGGTCTCCATACTGGAAAGGATCGGGCAGCCGCAAAATTCTTCGGTAATCCCGTAGGAGTGCAGCACGTGAAGCTGTCCTTCGGCGGTTCCCCCGCCATGGCTACCCATTGACGGCACGATAAAGGGTTCTGCACCGAGTTCTCGGAAGAAGGCGACGATCGATTTCAAAATAGCCGGCATGTTGGCGATTCCCCGGCTTCCGGCGGTAATGGCGACTCGCGCGCCAGGTTCTATCCGCTGGTCCAAGCGAAGTGCCGTTAGGGAGGTCGCGACCGTGCTGGGGATGTCTTCCACGCGGGGCGCGTCAAACTTTTGTCGCAGGCGGAAGAAGTCGGGAAACCGAGTCGGAGTGGAAATCATCTCGTTTACTCCAGGATCGTGCCGAGAATCCAGCTTCGATCATAGATTCCTCCACGGCACGAGGAAAGCATTTACCGACAAAGCGTTCTCTCAACCTTGGTTAGGCGTGCGGAATTACGGTGCCGCCGGTTATACTTGCGAACGTACATCCTTGGCGAGAATCTGAAGGCAACCACGCTGGCTCCAGTTCCAAACGAGAAAGGCGGAATGATCATGATTGGCCGCGTGCCGCGGATCGCAGCAATATTCTCGTTACTGCTCGGCTGGTCCTTGGCGGCCCGCTCGCAGACTCCAGAACCGGTGCCGGAATCAGCGAAGCCAACCGAGGAAGCCCGACCGCCGAAGGATGAAGCGGACCTGCGGCGCTGGCTGGAAATCATGGTGGCGCATCATCGGTTCTCTTTGGAGGAAGTCCAAAGTGCCACCGGATTGGATCTGTCGGCAATTCGACAGGCTTTGGAGCGTTTCGACATCGTCCCCGGGAAGACACCGTCACGCGAAGCGGGGAATCCGCTGCTTGTGATGCCATATCCTGGAGGCCGGCATCCTCGGATCGGATTCTTGGACGGCGCCATTCGACCGCAACGGGAAACAAAAGTCAGCGTGTTTAGCCCCTGGGATCCGGAAAGTTACGTCGTGCTGGATGTACCGGAAGCCATTTGGTCCAATCTTGGATTAACCTACCTTGCGCATACGCATGTACCGACCGTCTGGACGGAGCAGGACGTGGAACTTCCGAAGCTGGAGTGGCATCGCGGCAAGGGAGATTCCTGGATTTCTGAGCGAAGACTTCCCAACGGCATCGAGTTTGGCACGAAAGTCATGCCCCACGCGGATCACGTGCGCATGGAGATGTGGCTCGTGAATCGCTCGGAAGCCAAACTGACGGATCTTCGTGTGCAGAACTGCGTACTGCTCAAGGGCGCGCCGGAATTCGCCCAACAGACGAACGAAAACAAAGTGTTTTCAGGTCCCTACGCGGCCTGCCATTCCAGCCAGGGCGACCGGTGGATCATCACGGCGTGGGATCCCGTGGATCAGGTCTGGGCAAATCCACCATGTCCTTGCCTTCATTCAGACCCTCGATTCCCGGATTGCGAGGTAGGCCAAACCCAACGATTGCAAGGTTGGTTTTCCTTTTTCGAGGGGACGGACATTCATGGAGAGATTGCCCGCATCGAAAAGTTAGGGTGGCGCCAAGCGACCACTTCACGCTAAATCCGCGACTCGTCGGGAAGGACCGTGGCAACTTCCGGCTTGCTGCCTACATGCAATGGATTGGCCTATGAAACTCCTGGTACAAATTCCCTGTTACAACGAGGAGCAAACGCTGGCGGCCACGATCGCGGATATACCCCGCCAAATTGAGGGGATCCACTGCGTGGAAATCCTGGTGATTGACGATGGTTCCACGGATGGCACAGGCGAGGTGGCCCGCCAGGCCGGAGCAGACCACATCTTCCGTTTTGTGCAAAACCGTGGCCTAGGACACGCTTTTTCCGCTGGATTGGACCGGTGCTTGTCACTGGGCGCGGACATCATCGTCAACACGGACGGCGACAATCAATATTGCGGCGCGGATGTGCCCAAACTAGTCCGTCCCATTCTCGAAGGACGGGCTGAGCTGGTGATCGGCGACCGTGAGCCGGAGAAGGTGGCTCACTTCTCCTACATCAAAAGGAAACTCCAACATCTGGGAAGCGTGGTGGTCAGCCGGCTGGCTCGGCTGCACGTGCCGGACGTGGCCAGTGGATTTCGGGCTTATAGCCGCGATGCCGCCATGCAACTGGCCCGTTCCACGGAGTTTGACCACACGGTCGACCATGTGATCCAAGCCGGACGCAAACGTATTCCCACGCTGAGCGTTCCCATCCGGACGAACGACAAGCTGCGTGAGTCCCGGCTGTTTTCCAACATTGGTGTTTTCATCTTGCGCTCGTTGGGAATCATGATGCGCGTCTATTCCTCGTACCGCGCCATGAAAATCTTCTCCACGGCTGGTGTACTTACGGCATTCGTGGGCGGTTTGCTGGGAGTGCGGTTCCTGTATTTCTTTTTGTTCACGGACGAGGGGGATTCCCATGTCCAATCGTTGATCCTGGCCGCGATTTTGATTCTCGCGGGTTTTCAGATGATCTTGACCGGGATCATGGCCGATCTAATCAATTCCAATCGCGGCCTCATTGAGGATCTTTCCTTCCGCCTGCACCGCCTGGAAATTCCACCCGCCAAGGTAGACCCGAAAGAGCCGCCCGTGAAGGAAACGACCTCGGCAAATGCCGTGGATGGACATTGACGACCGTGGCGCTCCGTTTCACAATACGGCCCAAAATCTTGCGGATGACTATCCCAACCCATTTCCTGGCGGTGAAATTCCGCCTTTTTCAGACGCCTTGCTTGTTGGCTAAGTAAGCCTCATGGCCCAAGATTCGACCCAGGAAAGCACCTCCGGCGCGGCTCGGTTTCGCGGCAAAATTGCCTTCATCACCGGAGCGGGCGATCGGGGGATCGGCGGGGCAATCGCCGAACGCTTGGGAGCCGAAGGGGCAACCATTTTCGCCGCCTCGCTGCATGAGCCCCAGCGATTGCCCAAACGCCTGGCACGACAAGGGACGGAATTTCATTGGATTCACTGCGATGTCACGCAAGAAGCCGAAGTGCGGAAAGCCGTGCATGAGTTGGAACAACAGGCGGGCCAACTCGATGTGGTGGTGAATAACGCGGGAGTCGAAATCGCCCGCCCATTCGAAGAGATGGGCGAAAGTGAACTCGAAGGGTTATTGCAAATCAATCTGCTAGGCGCGGCACGGGTCACGCGGCTCTCTTTGCCGCTGCTTCGGCGCCAAGGCGGGGTGATCGTGAATGTCTCCTCCGCATTGGCAATGGGCGGTTGCGATGGATTCGCGGGTTACAGCGCCAGCAAGGCGGGCCTGATGGGCCTGACGCAGTCGCTCGCCGTGGAACTCGCACCGGACAACATTCGCGTGGTCGGCGTGGCTCCCGCGCTGGTCTTCACGCCGATGATCCGCAAACATTTGGGACATCTCACCGACGAGGTGCGGCAGCAGATCGAAAATTCGCATCCCCTGGGAGTCGGTTCACCGCATGACGTCTCCGCCACGGTGGCGTTTCTCGCCTCGGAAGAGGCACGGTGGATTACCGGCACGACGGTGCCGCTGGGCTGGATTAGCACCTACCGGCTCCCGGTGGAGCATTGGATATCGCCATAAAGCGCAACCGGCGTTTCCTGGCACGCTTTCCGGAACGATTTTGGCTTCCGCGATAGGCCGCAGGGAATCCCTTCGACCACGACAACGTCTGGTTTTATTTTTCCGCCGCCGTGTGTTAAACAAACCGTTGCGGGGATAACAACACGTACATCCGAAATGGAGTTGGAATCCATGTCACAAGCCTTGCGGGAACGTCTTTTTTCGGCCTTGGATGGGCTCGTGCTGATCGATCCCCATACCCACATACAGGCCCAATCCCCTGCCGCTTCCACGCTGGCGGACATCCTCGGCTACCACTACTATACCGAGTTGGTCCATTCCGCCGGAGTCCCCAGGGAAGAAATCGAAGATCCCCACATCGATGCTCGGGAACGTGTGCGGCGGCTCGTCGAGGGACTCGCCCCTTTGTCGAATACGGTGCAAGTCCGCTGGCTGCTGGACATGGTACGCGCGTTTTTCGAATTTCCTCACGACGAACTGACGCCAGACAATTGGGAAGCTTTGTACGACCAATCGGCGCAAAAAATGGCGGATCCCGGATGGCCCGAGGAAGTGCTGCGCCGCAGCAAGCTGGAAGCCGTGTTTTTGACAAACGATTTTGACGATCCGCTCACGGGTTTCGATACCCAGGTCTACATCCCCTGCTTACGGACGGATGACCTGGTGTTCCATTTGGCCAAGAGCTCCGTGCGGGAGCGTTTGGAAAAGGCCTCCGGACAGACGGTGAAGGATATTTCCTCGTTGCGCTCCGCTTTGAGCAGCCTGTTCGAGCATTTCACGCGGCACGGTGCCCGGGCCTGTGCCATCTCTCTACCACCGAACTTCAGCCCACAACGCGTGGATATTCCTCAGGCGGATACGGCCCTGCAGAAGCTGCTTTCGCACGGAGAGGCGACCGGAATCGCAGACATGGAACAAGTGTCCCAGTTCGTGTTTTGGACGCTTGCCGAGTGTTGCGCCGAATACCGCTTGCCGTTCGACCTGATGATCGGCGTGAATCGTGGAGTGTACGCCTCGGGAGTATTCCAGGGACAGGACCTATTTGATAGCCGTGTGTCCTTGATCCAATACCGGGAACTGTTCAACGCCCTGCCGCAAGTGACGTTTCCCATTTCCGTGCTGGCTAGCGTGACGAACCAGGAGTTGGTCAGCTACGCTTGGATCTTTCCCAATGTCGTGGCCAACGGGCACTGGTGGTATTCCAACACTCCCACGACGATCGAAAAAGACCTCTCCTTGCGTCTGGAAGCAATCCCGAGAACCAAGCAAATCGGCTATTACAGCGACATGTACAAGCTGGAGTTTGCCTTACCAAAATTCGCCATGTATAAACGCGTCTTGGCCAAAGTACTGGCTGAGCGGTTCGTGATCGACAGCGGATGGAGCGAGGAGCAAGCCGTGCAGTTGGGCCGGGAAGTCCTGCGGGACAACGTGGAGCGAATCTTTCCGCCGCGGTGACGTGCATGAATTCTTCATTTTTCGGCCAATTCAAAACCATTACGAGATGATCCCGTGACGACAACTCTTTCTCCACGGCGGAATAACCCGCAACCTTTGGTCTGCCTTTGCCTGGGGGCCATGTGCCTCGCGCTTACCGCGTGCGGCGAATCGAAACCAGTTCCCGCTCCGCCCGATCCAGCCGAAGAAGCCCGCCTGGCCGAAGAAGCTTTCGAAGGACACCAAGCGCAAATCGAGGGAGGCGTCACGGAGTTCGACCTCAGCCGCAGCTATGCCGATGACAAGTGGATGGAAGCCTTCAAAGGGTCGGAGGTGAAGTCGGTCGTCGTCATCAATCGTCCGATTACCGACGAAGGCTTGAAACATCTGGGGACGGTCACGTCGCTGGAAAAACTGCTGCTGGGCGGCACGAAAGTCACGGACGAAGGATTGAAATATCTGGCCGACCTGCCGAATCTCAAAATCCTAAGTATCGGCCCGAACGCAACGGACGCCGGCGTGGCGCACCTCGCCGGTTTGAGTCAGCTCGAAGACCTGACGCTGAACGAAAACATTACCGAAGTCGGCTTGTCAGCGCTCAAAGGGCTGACCAATCTCCGGACCATTGGGCCTTTCGACGAGTCATTTTCCGATAGCGGCCTCGAACTCTTGGCCGCATTCCCCAAACTGGAAGTCATCAACGTTTCCCGGACGCAAGTCACGGCGGAGGGCCTCGCGCATCTCAAAGCACTTCCCGAGCTTTACACGCTACAATTGGTCAATACCAAAATCGGCGACGAGGGCTTGGCCCAATTGCATGACTTCCCCGCTTTGGGAACGCTCTACATCAGCAATGTCGAAGTCAGCGACCAGGCCAAAGAAGACTTACGCGGCGCGAAGCCCGGCATTGACATCATTCAGTAAGGCGCGATCGAGGATGTGCCGTGCGGGCTAATGACCTGCACTGGGAAAAAGCGTTCCGCGGCGCATTAATTCATCCAGCAGCGCGCGGGTGAATCCGGACTTGTCGCGAAAATCCAGATGGGACGTATCGGGACATTCCACTTCCGCCATGCCCGACACGTCTCGGAAATGCAGCGTTGCTGCCGCAGTGTTTTCCGCTAACCGGTCCCAATACAATTTTCGCGGGCGGTATTGCTCGTCGAGTTCCCAGCGGCGGCCCGTCGTGGGAAAGCGAATGAAAACGACTTGCCCGCCGCGATGTTGGATTTTCCGGATCCAGGGCTCCGCGACCAATGCATCTTCCAACCAAGCAGCGGGGGGCGGCACGTCGGCGAGCCGCCTTTCTAGATCCTGCCAGTAGGCATCGTTTTGCAGGACGCTGGCCACTCCTCGCTGGCGATAATCCGCATCGTAGGAGCGGTCTGGCGTGATCGTCAAATAGTAAGGCGGAGGCAGCCTTCCACGAGAGAGCAAGTGTCGAGCCACGGCAGTAAGCCCGACCTGCGGTGACAGCAGCACGAGCCTCTGTTGGAAAGCGAGACGGGCTTGAAAATTCCAATGACGGTCGGCCCGCCATTGCTCGTGATAAAAATTTACATAGTCTTGCTGGCGATCGTGGTTCCGTTTGAGGAACCCTCCAGCGTGGATGTCGCACAGCACAACGCCCTGAAAAAGTGGATCGCGGGCCAAATCCTCAAGCGCCGCCAGCGGCGCGGTTCCCGCCACGGCCAACTGCACGACGTCATGCGTGGGTAACAATTCGCGACACGTGGGCAAGGAAAAGTCCAAGAGCATCCTCGATGCTCCAATCAGTGCTAGCGTACGAGGACCACTTGGTTTGATTCGTTCACGCTGCGCGGACCACATGTCATACCCGTCCACGACGCTCGGCTCATGGCCCAGCGTCCGCCATCCCACTTCCATTCCCAGGAGCACCACGGCAGCGAGGAATGTTCCCGTGGCCCATCCGCGCGCGGTCGGGCCACGGATTTCCGAAAGGGCAGCGGCATTCTCGGAGCGCGGCTTAGAACTGGAAGTAGATGAAGGCACGATCCTCTCCCGATGCAGTCACGAGCAATACCAACATACCTGTCACGATTAGCGCTTGTTTCCACCAAGCTAATTGGGCCCAAATTTCGTGCCGTGCACGGTCCCGCGTCCGCCATTGCGTCACGCAAAGCGCGAGCATACACATCAAGGAAATGAGCATTTGCGTGTCCGCCATGTTCCACACAGGGCCTTTGTTTTCCGTGGGAATCAATGCCGTGAAGATGGCGAGTGCTTGCCCGAAATCTTCAGCCCGAAAAAGTATCCAGGCCAAGGTGACGAATAGAAATGTCATCAAGCGCAGCCCGCCGCGCGTCATCTTGTTAGGCTGCCACCGCCAGGGCCATGCAGCGGCGCGGATTAGATGTTCCGCCATCAAGAACAGTCCATGGCAGGCGCCCCAGGCAACAAATGTCCAAGCCGCGCCATGCCATAAGCCCCCCAGTAGCATCGTGACCATCAAATTGCGTACGGTTCGCCAGCGTCCATGACGGTTTCCACCCAGGGGAATGTACAGATAATCCCGCAGCCATGTGGACAGGGAAATGTGCCAACGTTGCCAAAAGTCGGAAAAACCCAAAGCGGCGTACGGCGAACGAAAGTTTTCCGGCAGCCGAAAACCGAGGCAGAGTGCCGTGCCCAGCGCGCAGTTCGTGTAGCCGGCGAAGTCACAATAGATCTGGCCGGAAAAGGCCAGCATGCCGCACCAGGCGCTGGGAGTGCCGGGCGGCAATTCCGCGGCGAAGAGGCCATCCGCCGTGGGAGCGAAAATACCATCGGCCAATACGCATTTCTGAAACAGGCCCGTGAGCAACCGCGCCGCGCCGCCACTCCAAGCCGCCAGGTCCCTCCGCGGAGGCTCCCGGCATTGCGGCAAGAATTGCTCCGCACGCACAATCGGCCCCGCCACCAACTGAGGAAAAAAAGAGACGTAAAGAGCGTAGTCCAGAAAGGAATGCCACGGCGCGCACCGACGACGATAAACGTCGATGCTGTAGGAAAGCGTCTGGAAGGTATAGAACGAAATTCCCACCGGCAGCACGATATTCCAGGATGGTTCCGTGAAGCCGCCTCCGAGCCCGATTCCCAGATCACGCAGTGATTCCGCCAGGAACTCACCGTACTTGAAGAATCCCAGCAGTCCCAGATTCACGGCCAGGCTGAGGAGCAGCCACATCCGCCGGGTGAACTCCCGCCGTGATTGGCTCAGACGTCTGGCGACGTGCCAATCGACGACGGTCGAGAACCAGAGCAAGAGCACGAACGGCGGGCTCCAAGCCGCGTAAAACAGATAGCTCGCCAGGAGCAGCCCCCCTTTGCGCGATATCCACGACAGCGGCAGGCCATACGCCAGCAGCACGACGAGGAAGAATCCCGCGAAGGTGTAGGAGTTGAAGACCATTCGATTGATGATGCTTCCGTGGCTCGTTGTCCGCCCGTGTAGCGATAAGTCTGTCCGCTTGGCGCCTTAAAACTATACATTTTGCAATCTTCCGGATGGTTCCAGTTGTATCAGCTTGACAGAAGATTGGGGTCGAAACAGTATGGATAAATGTACGCACGTCAATGAAGTTGAACGTGCTGACAACAGGATGAAACGGACGAATCGGAACAGATGAGGCAACTAGATGCGGGTCCGAAAGCAGCGTCTCGGTGTGTATTGGGGACTGATGTGGTGTGGGGTAATTGCTGCGGGGTACCCCCTCTTATTCTCGGCTCGGGCTCGTGCTTGCGGCGCGTGCGACTCCGCCGCGGAAGCGGCCTGTGCCACCCCTCCCTCATGCACTCGTGACGCTGCGGGACCGGCAACTTGCTGTCCTAACTGCACTTGGAAAGAACGGACGATCACGGAGATTGAATGGG
The DNA here is from genome assembly GCA_028289405.1 of Pirellulales bacterium. Classification (GTDB taxonomy): domain Bacteria; phylum Planctomycetota; class Planctomycetia; order Pirellulales; family JANQPP01; genus JANQPP01. The sequence goes on along the minus strand of JANQPP010000070.1, from coordinate 9,315 downwards.
TAGCCGAGGAACGCCAGCGGGAGGTCACGGTAATCCGTGAAATTCCCGAAGTTCAAACGGTTACCGAGGAATATGTCGAAAACGTGACGGTGACGGACTCACGAATGGTGGCCAAGCCGGTCGTCCACACCGTGCATCGCATCGAAACGCGGCCTCACATGGACATGGTCCCGACGCATGTCGAAATGCCGACCCGCAAAGTCCGCGTATGGCATACGCACAGCCGCATGGGGACCAACTTGGTCGATCATGGCCACTACGAGGATTTGCCGGAGGTCGTGGAGGAAGAGGTTTTTTTGGAAGAGGGGGAGCGTTGCCCACGCTGTGGAGTGGCGGGGCCCTTCGGGCTACATGCCCTGCACCATCGCAATTGCGCGGCCGATTTTTCCTGGCAAGGGTTTCAAGTCACGGAAGTGGAACCACTCCGACGAGGTCGCGATGGTTTCGCTCGGATTACCGACGTGTCCCAGGATGCGGCTTTGCTGGAATCCAGCGTGGACCAAGTTTGGGTACCTGACGTCCGCGCGGTCCCTGGCCCCGTCACTGAACTGCATTGCCATGTGGAAGAGCGTCCCTCGCCGCCGATCATGACCGTTCGCCCGGTGACGACGTTCGTTTCCATCCCCGTGCAGGATTATGTCACCGAATGGGATTATCGCGAAGAGACCTTCACGAAGGTCCTACCCGTGACGCGCACACGCACCTACGAGAAAATCTGCTACCAGGAAGTCCCGGAAACCGTCCTGGAAACCTATATGGAATGGGTGCCGAAAGAAAGAATTCGCGTCATCAAAGAGCGAGTATGTCCCACTTGCGACACTTCGGCTGTCCACACTTGCTGTGAGCCATGTGTTTCAGTTGTCGCGGGGCATTTCAAGCGTGGCCAATGAAAGCCGATTCGCATGGGCGGGTGCTACTTGCCCAAAAGATGCCGTAGTGCATCTTCCAGCCCATCGTGCCGAAATACGTATTCGGTTTCTTGCAAACGGCCGGGTTGGACGCAAGTGCTGGCGAGCAGTAATTCATCCGCCATTTGGCCTAGTGCCAGCTTCGCGGCAAAGGCTGGCATGGGGATAATCGTGGGACGGGAAAGGACTCGGCCTAGCACCTTCGTGAACTCCGCATTCGTCACCGGACTGGGGGATACGACGTTGACCGGACCATGCAATGCTTCGTTCATGATCGTATGCTGAATCGCTCCGGCGGCATCATCGATGGCGATCCAACTCCAAAACTGCCGGCCACTGCCGACAATTCCCCCCGCGCCTAGCTTGAACGGCGTGAGCATTTTGCCCAGCGCCCCGCCTTTCGGGCTGAGGACGACACCGAAGCGGAGATTGACGACGCGTATTCCCGCCTGTTTGGCCGGCTCGGTGGCCGATTCCCAATCTCGCACGACGTCCGCCAGAAACCCCTCACCTTGTGGGCTCGTTTCGGTAAGTAATTCTTCGCCTCGGTCACCATAAAAACCGATTGCCGAAGCACAAACCAAAGTCTTCGGCGGATTTTCCAGCTTGGCCAATCCTTCGCAGAGGATGCGGGTCCCCTGCACGCGGCTTTCTCGGATCTTTCGTTTCTGTTCGTCATTCCAACGACCGGAAGAAATACTTTCGCCGGCCAGATGCACGACGGCGTCCACGCCAGCGAGGGGAGTGGCATCGAACGCCTCCGCCCGGGGATCCCAAGAAATTTCCCCTTCCGTAGCGGAACCACGCACGATCCGCGTCACCTGGTGACCGCCCGTGGAAAGCAAATTCGCCGCCTCCGTGCCGACCAATCCATGTGAACCCGAGATGGCGATGTGCATGATTCCCTTTTCCTTGTACCGTGAGTGGGCCGCCAAATCAGCGACGGTGGTGCGGTGACGAAACGCGAACATGCGTGTTAATTTTTCGCGAACGAAATTCCCAGCGAATTGCTGGCCGTAGTGACCGGCTGGTATTTCATACTCAATGTAGTCTTCTAATTGGGAACCGGTAGGCATGGGCGTGAAGCGATGCGTGTGCTCCCACCGAGCGAACGGCCCTGACTGCTGGATGTCTTTGAACTGCCGGCCGTATTCGTAATCAGCATGTTCGACTTCCCAGCGGACACGGAGCGGGCCGACTCGATTCCCGATAACTACGCGGCATCCATCGTGGATCCCATCTCCTCGCCGCACAATCCGTACATCTTCCCAGGGCGGGAGCAAACGGTCCAATGCACCCGGACGTTCGTGCCAGTCGAACGCCTCTTCGGCGGTGCAGGGAAGTTCACATTGCACGCGAAATACTGCCATGTCGAGACCGCGATTGTCAGGCGTCAGAGTCTTACGGAGACCATATGCCGTGCCGCGTCGAGCGGCTGAGAATTTCTCGCTCGATGAAAGTCGTCGGAAAATAGCCGCCAGCATGGTTGCCGTTCAAGCACCTTGTCGTGAAGGTACTCCGAAGTCGAGCATGTCTTCATCGACTTTCGCGGCCATGTCCCGGAGCTTATCCACGGCTCTTTTTTCGAGTTGCCGCACACGCTCCTTGGAAATTCCCAACGTGTCGGCAATGGCCTGAAACGTCTCAACCGAATCATGGCGTCCCAACGCGTAGCGAGAGCGGATGATCAGCCGCTCGCGGCGATCCAGGCGGCGAAGCATTTTTGAGAGATGATCTCGTAATCGCATCCAAGTCCGCTCATCCAGCGACGCCGTTTCACCAGTGTCGGCGACTTCACTCACGCCTTCATTTCCGTCGGCGAAAAAACGGGACTGTCGCTTCTGCTGATTGGTAATCACACGGCAAGAATTTCGAGCAATCGCGCGATAGGCGTATGTACTGAATCGAAAGCCACGATCGTAGTCAAATTTATCCACCGCTTGCATGAGCGAGAAAATCCCCTCACTCAGCATCTCGTCGAAGGAGTGCCGGGAAGTGACGAGTTTTTTGACGATGGACATCACCAATCGCATGTTCGATCGAATGATATGGTCGCGGGTTTGACGGGCGGCGGCGAGAAAGGCTTCCGCTTGCCGAATTTTCGATCTGTCCGGTTGCTCTGGATCAAGTTGGGCCCGCAGCGCATTCGCCCGATATTTCAAATAGTTCATACGGTAGAAACACGCCCGCTCCTGTTCCGCGCTTAGTAAATCCATCTCGCACAGGCGCCCCAAGTGGGGAGGAAGGTCACTTGGCATGCGATTGCGCCGCGAGACGTCGGTGGACCGATGGCCCTTCAACACCGCCTGCTCCAAGCCGCGGTCTCTTTCGCGGAAAGAAGTATTGGGAACGAAGTCGATCTCCGTGCGGATCAATTTTAGGGCCCGTTTCTTCCAGCTAGGAGAGTGAGACGTCTTTCGAGGCGCTTGTCCGGTGGATGTCCGGTCGGAATGGATAACACTAGCCATGCTGAACCCTTTCATGTGAAAAACGTTCAAAACGTTCACACCAATAGAACCGCATGGCTGGGTGAGCCGCAACCCAAAAAAACGTTCAAAACGTTCATTTTTTGTAAAATGACATAAGCATATATAAAATAATGACTTATAGATCCATCCCCCAGAGACTATCAGTGAAAAACGGGGTGATTGGGTGGCTTGCGTGACTGAAGTCGAATAGGAGGTCACGGGGTGGGCCGCTCATCAGATCGGTTTCGCCATTGACTGGCCCGTCTGGGAAAAGTATTCCGAAACGTTGTCGCTGAAAGCTACGAAGTTCCAGCCATGCCCTTGCAAGAGAAACTTGCCAGATCGTTTTCGGCGAGTATTCGGAAGATTAGGCTAAAAGGGTGGAATCTCCCCATTCCGTGACAGCTCGGCGCATCACTTCACCGTTTTCCCTCTCTGTTAAACGAAGGTGATTCACACCATGTGGAGCATTTTGGCCCGAGCCTTGTTGTCGCTCATTCCCTTGGGCGCGACAGACACGATGGTAGTTTGCCCTGTCGAATGGCAGGAAACACTACGTCCATGGATTGCCTATCGAGAGGCACAAGGGCATCAAATTCAAGTTCTGCCAGCTTCCCTCGGGCCGGAACGCATTCGACGTTCCGTTCGCGAAGCCTATCCGCAGGGTTTGAAGCATCTATTGCTAGTAGGAGATGCTTCCACGAATTCGGCCACTGACTCCACGGCTTCCACGGCAATTCCAAGCTTTCGTTTGCCAGCACCCGTAAGTTCGCGCTGGGGTGGTGACAAGGTGCTGGCTTCCGATTTGCCCTACGCCGACATCGACCAGGACGGTGTTCCCGATATCTCCATGGGGCGATTTCCCGTGGACACGTCGCGGGAACTACAACGGGTGATTGCCAAATGCCTGGCATACGAGCAATGCCGAGATTTCGGATCTTGGCGAAGGCGCATCAACCTCGTCGCGGGGGAAGGCGGCTTCGGTGCCTGGGCGGACCAAACGATCGAGAGTCTGACCCGCTTGCTGTTGTCGCAAGCGATACCTCCGGCCAACTCATTGCATTTCACCTACGGGAATTCACGCAGTCCGTTCTCTCCTTTTCCGCCGGCTTTTCGTGAAACGGCCCTTGAGCGGCTGAATGAGGGAAGCATCTTTTGGGTCTACACGGGCCACGCCACCGAGCGCATGTTGGCGCCGGTACGCTATGGTGGCCAACATTTCCCCGCATTCGAATGCAGCAATATTTCAAGCCTCCGGTGCGGGGACAAGCCGCCCATTGCCATTTTCCTGGCGTGTTCCGTGGGTGCCTTCGCAGATCCGGCCGATTGCCTGGCGGAGGAATTGGTGAAGAGCGAGGATGGCCCCGCCGCCGCGATTTGCGGCAGCACGGTGGCCATGCCGTATGGATTGGCGGTCTTGGCCAAAGAGTTGATGGCCGAATATTTTCAACATCGCCCAGCTACCGTGGGCGAAATGTTATTGCGTGCCAAACAGGCCGCCGCGAAGGCCGAGGAAGGGGACGACACGCGGCAACTTTTGCGTTCCGCTGCAAGATTGTTTTTGGGCAATTCGCACGATGTCGATCAGGAATTGCGTGAACATGTTCAGATGTTCCACCTTTTGGGTGATCCTCTGTTGCGATTCACGTATCCCGCACCTTGCCAGTTGGAATTGAAGCTGTCGGGCGAGAATTCGTCGCGGGTTGAAGTAAAAGGGAAGACTGCCGTGCTCGGCCAAGGGACCTTGGAATTGGTGCTGCCCTGGAATCAGCGCGGACAGAATGACGCATCGCGAGAAGCTGGCAGACCTTTTGAAACGGCCAGGCGAGCATTTTCCCGCGTTTACCGCGCGGCGAACGACCCCTGCTTGCAAGTGCATCGCTTCGAGGCCGGTACGTTCAACTTCTCGACCCAACTTGCGATTCCCGAAAAGTTGCAAGGCGATTTTTGGGTGCGGGCATTCATCGAAGGGGCCAATGGCTTTGCCGTGGGTGCCGTGCCGCTTGCTCTTACGGGCGACAAATAGCCGTTCTCTTCAAACGGTTGGCAGTGGCCGCCAATTCGTCCATCATGACGGGCCGAGAATCATTACGGTCATCTCTCGCGGATGAAGCACGGGCCAGCGCATACCGCAGTAACAGGTCACGCCTCCACCGCTGTGCATTGAGAACTCAATGGCAGGCTAGCGTGATGCACCGACGAGGACGAAGATTAGTTCCATGCCATCCCAGCCGCACAACATCGAGCACCTGCCTCCCTGCATCACGCTGATGACCGATTTTGGTGCTGGTAGCACCTACGTGGCGACCATGAAAGGCGTCATCCTGTCGATTTGTCCGCGGGCCAACATCGTCGACATCACGCACGCGATTCCCCCCCAAGATGTTTGGTCCGGTTCCTTGACCTGGCGTGACACGACGCCCTGGTACCCGCGAGATACCTTGCATGTGGCCGTGGTGGACCCGGGCGTGGGAACATCCCGGGCGATTCTTCTCATGGAAATAAATGGCCAGCGGTACATCGCACCCGACAACGGGTTGATCTCTCATTTGGCGGCGCGACACACGCCCAGTATGGTAAGGCGTTTGGAAAATCCGGAATGGTTCCTTTCGCCAGTTTCCGCGACGTTTCACGGGAGAGACATCATGGCACCGGTCGCGGCACACCTAGCAGCAGGCATCCTTGCGGAGGACCTCGGTCCCGTTGCTGAAGAATTCGTGCTACTCGAGATTCCGCCCTTGTCGCGCGAGCCTCGGCAGATCACAGGCCACGTTGAGTGGATCGATTCGTTCGGCAATGTGTTGAGTGACATTTCCCGATCCGCCCTGCCCGACGGCATTTCCGAAGAAGAGTTGTCAATCGCCTGCGGTGATCTCCAAATTCAAGGGCTTTCGCGGACCTATGGAGACGAAGTTTCGGACCAGCCGATCGCACTTTGGTCTTCCAGCTCGCAGCTCGAAATCGCATTGCCGCGAGGCAATGCAGCGCGGGCCTTTTCGATCGCACGCGGTACCAAGGTGCGGCTCCGGTGGTAAACACATTCCGGGTGTGTCTCGTGAGCGTTATTTCCATATTTCCGGCTTTTCGTCGGCCAAATATTTAGCTTGTCTCGGAGCAATAGACCCAACATGAAACCGCAAATGGATGCCACGCACGATGACCTGCGCGAATGGGACCGTACACACCTGTGGCACGCGTTCACGCAAATGGCGGAGTATGAGCCGTTCATTATCGACCGCGCGCATGGATGCACGATCGTCGATATCGATGGCCGAGAATATCTGGATGGTGTGAGCAGCCTGTGGTGCAACGTGCATGGTCATGCGCATCCTCGCATCGATGAGGCCGTCCGTGAGCAACTTTCCCGGGTGGCCCACACCACGCTACTGGGGGCATCCAACGCCACGACCGTGCGGTTGTGCCGGCGGCTGGTGGAGGTAAGCCCTCCTGGTTTGAACCATGTCTTCCTCTCCGATGACGGATCTTCCGCGATCGAGGTCGCGCTGAAGATGGCGTTTCAGTATTGGCAACAGCGAGCAGATCCCCGCCCTCGCAAGCATTGGTACGTGGCGTTTGGAGATGCATATCACGGGGACACGCTGGGCAGCGTGAGCGTCGGAGGAGTGGCGCGATTTCATCAAATGTTCGAGCCGTTACTGTTTCATGTGGCCAGGGCTCCGCTTCCGGACACCTACCGCCTGCCGGAAGGCGTCCCGGCGGACGAGACGACGAGTTGGTATTTGGGCCGGCTCGAAGAGATCCTGGCCCGGGATCATGAACGCATCGCGGCCCTGATCCTGGAACCATTGGTACAGTGCGCGGCAGGTATCCGCACGCACCCTCCAGGTTTTCTGCGCGGGGTCCGCGAGTTGACGCGAAAATACGACGTCCTGTTCATCGCCGACGAAGTGGCGGTCGGGTTTGGCCGTACCGGCAAATTATTCGCCTGCGAACAAGAGGGAGTTTCTCCCGACTTTTTATGCCTCGCCAAAGGGATCACGGGCGGCTATTTGCCGATGTCCGCCACGCTCACCACCACCGAGGTGTGGAACGCGTTTCTTGGCAGCTACGCCGAATCGAAAACATTCTTTCATGGCCACACCTACGGCGGAAATCCCTTGGCCGCGGCGGCCGCGCTTGCCAATCTCGATCTTTTCGAAGAGGAAGAAACCTTGGCCAAGCTGCCGGAGAAGGTGGACCGCATGCGCAGCCATCTCGCCCGGATCGCCGAGCATCCTCATGTGGGAGATGTACGCCAATGCGGCATGATCGGTGGAATCGAATTAGTCCAGGACCGCTCAACCAAAACGCCTTACGACATGGCCGAGCAGCGGGGCATGCGCGCCTGCGTGGAGGCACGGCGGCACGGCGTCTTCCTGCGGCCGCTGGGGAATGTGATCGTGTTCATGCCGCCTCTGGCAATTTCGCTGGAAGAGATCGACCGGCTGGCTCACACGGCGGAACAGGGGATTGCCGTGGCCACGGCGTGACTCGTGGCAAGTTGAAAGGCATCGCTCGATCTAACAGGCTGTTGAAAACCCAACAGCCTGTGACATCACAGGAAGTGATGCTCAAAATGGCGACGCAAGTCGTTATTTTGCGAGCCGGGAGCAGCTTAGCTGCGACCCTGGCGAGTTTGAGAAACGCCACGAAGGCGTTTTTCAAAAGACGGCTAACGTGAAGCATGCCGTCGCTCGAAATCGAGCAGCCACTTTTTCCTCGCTAGGCCGCCGCCATAGCCGGTCAGGCTGCCATCCGAACCAATGACGCGGTGGCAGGGAATCACGATGGCGATCCGGTTGTGGCCGTTGGCGGAGCCCACGGCTCTCACGGCCCTCGGCTTGCCGATTCGCCTGGCTTGTTCGGAATAGCTGCGTGTTTGCCCGTATGGGATCGTGAGCAGCTCTTCCCAGACGTTTTGGCGAAAAGGAGTTGTCGGGGTATCCAAAGCGACTTCAAAGACTTGGCGTGTTCCTTCAAAGTATTGCCGTAGCTCCGCTTCTAATTGCCGCAAATGTGGATTGTCCTGAGAAGGCAGAATGACGGCGTTCAGTCTTTTTTGCAAATCGTGCAACTCGGTTTCCAGCATGCGCCGGTCCGTGAATTCGCAGAGGCACACGCCATCTTCGGTGGCACAAGCAAACATGGGTCCAATCGGTGTCGCCAGCCGGGTCATGTGAATCACGGATTTTTCACTAGAATGCGACGGCGAAGCGCCCAGAGCGGATCGAAACCCATCCGCGAAGCCGCTGAGTGATTCGTATCCCGAACGGAACGCGGTCGCCGCCACCAATTCACCGTTGGAGAGTTCTCGGTAGGCGCGGTTCAGCCGCAACATTCTTTGGTAGGCACTGAACGTCATCCCGTGGTGTTTTTTGAACCACCGTCTTACCCCCGCGGGCTCGATGCCGCGCTGACGTAGATCCTCTTCCTTGAGCCGCATGCTGGGTTCGGCTTGAAGCTCTTTTAGCAGATTCCGTATGTAGCTCGGCGTTTGATCGAAAAGTTCCATGGGCTTGCAAACCTTACAGGGACGGTAGCCGTGAAGAATCGCTTCCTTGGGCGTTTCAAAGAATTCGACATTCTCCGGTTTGGGCGTACGGGCTGTACATGTCGGTTGGCAGAAAATGCCGGTCGTCTTCACGGCGGTAAAGAACACGCCCACGAAGCTTGAATCGCGGCGGCATACTGCCTGGTATTTCTCGTCAAATGAAAAGCTGGTGGTCATGCGGATCTCCTCCTTTCTCTACAAGGATGAGGCACGGGGGCTTCCTGGGGCAACCGATAAATCGACACTTATTTTTGGAGTGAGCTATCACGCACTGCCAGGCACGGCGCGGACTAGTGTTCCGTCAGGTCTTAGTTTTCGTGTATAAGCGATCCGCCAGTTTGACATGTTTTTCGCCGATCATGGAGGATCGCATGGCTACCAAATACGT
>JANQPP010000002.1 GCA_028289405.1 Pirellulales bacterium | reverse complement strand
CTGTAAGGCTCCATCAATCACCTCCATGTTGATGCCGCCTAAGCTGCCAGGATTTCCTAGAGAGCGCTAGACCCCTCGCGAAACTGCTCTAGCCGTGGCACCAGAGCTACGAAAACTCTGGCAAATCGAAACCCGCGGCGTGAGCAAGGTCATGCATCTCTAGGCGAAGCCGGGCCGTCCCTCACAGCAGGGCGAGCGCGGCTGTCTCGGAGAGGAAACGGACTATTCCCTGCCATCTTCGGCGGCAATTTGGGCCAGATCCTCGATCGCGCTGGCCAACATTCCCGCCAAGGGGCGTGGGATGTGATCTTGGACGAGCTTTAGCACGGCACGGTGATACCAGACGGTTCCTTCCCGGCCGCCATGGAAGTGTTCCCAGATGGCACTGCCCAATACGACATGATCGGCCAGCAGGCTGCGGACGTTGTGCAGTTTATCCGCCGCCACGATCAGCTTTGCCTCCGGCGAAGCGTCCGCTAGCCGCGCGAGAAAAGCGTCCTTGCGCTCTTTCCAGGGGGGCTTCGGTGGTTGCCAGATTTCGGAACAGCCCTCGACCAGTTCCGCCACGCGACGTCCGAAGCTGATTTGGATCTCGCCGAGCGTATCTCTTCCGCCCTGGTCTTCCACCGCGTCATGCAAAAGCGCCGCGATGGCCTGGTCTTCATCGCCTCCATGTTCCAGCACGAGCGAAGCCACGCCCAACAGGTGCGCGACGTAGGGCGCGCCGGTGGTCTTCCGCTGCTGTTGGGCATGCAGTTCCGCGGCGTGGACAAGGGCGGCTTGGAAGCGTTCGGTGAGCGGCATGGACCAATGATCGCAGGTATCAGCCCGTTGGAAAACACCATCGTGGCGTTTTTCAACCTCGCCCCAGCGTTGGTTAACATTGGCGCAGCGATGCTGCTCGCGGCTCGCAAAATAACGACTTACGTCGCCATTTTGAGCATCACTTCGTGTGATGCAACAGCCTGTTGAGTAACTCAACAGACTGTCATTCAATGGCCGGGGATTCCCCCGCCGCGACGCGCGGAGCGGGGCCGCCTTCCCAACGGTGAAACTCGGCCCAAGCCGGCGCGGGCGTGGCCACGATCTCCGCTTCGGCCACGGTCAGATTGAATTCGCGGACCACGTTCACCAGTCCTTGCCGCGCGGCGTGTTCGGAAGTCGCCGTGGGATCCCAGACCATGTCCAAGTGCCGCTGGGGGATGAATTCATCGGCGGAAAGCAGGCTCCCCAATTGCGAGGTCCGAGAGACGCGGTCCCAAGCGGCGTGCGACACGGTGCGAGGCGGCATGTCCCCCACCAGGACCACGTCGTCCTCTTCACGTCCATCGTCCCGGACCGCCACGAAGATTCGGGCCAGGGCTTCCAGTTCGCGTTCCCGTTCGAATTCATGCACCTGGCAGAGCACGAGGCTAAACGTGAACGCTTCGGTTTCTTCCGGACCTTTCGCTCGCAGCCAGGCCACGAGCGGCTCATGTCGAATCAAATCGTCTGGATCTTCGATCGTGTAAACATTGTGCGGGTCGACTTCCACGGAATCCTTGTGAAACAGCACGGCGAATTGCCGCGGATCGTGGCGGGGTCCGACGGGCGATCCCAGGACCAGTTCCCACGTTTCCCCAGCGGAGTTCAGTTCGGCCACGAAATGCCGGAGCCAGCGTTCGCCTTCGCCGCGAATACCATGTAGCGCCACGACGTCAAAGGAGGAGATAATCTCCGCCAGCACCGGACCCGGTTGGAAAGCCTCGGATATGTCCGGGGCCTTGGGAATCTCTCCGGACCAAAGCGGGCTGGACAGCGAGAGTAGCCGCAAGGGCGGGTTTGCTTCCAAGTTACGCTCCACGCCGCGACGGGCCGGGGTGGCAGTCGTTCCCCGAGGCCGGAACACGAGTTGGTCCAGCCCCTGGATTTCGTAGTGTCGCCACAGGAACCACCCCAAACCGAGCGTGGAACCCAGCACGAAAATCAGCGCGGCCCGGCGCATGCCTCCCTCCCTGGCGAATAACGGGCGTCTCTTCACCACGACCTCGTGGCGGCCGGCTAGAGAAGCGCCGACGCCGAGCACGATAACGCAAACGCCCCGCGATCACCAGTTCAGTTCGCCGCAGACTGCTTTCGCCTTTTCGCCACTTTGCCGAATTTCCGTCGCGTAGCGAGTAGGATCGGTGCTTGTCACCCATCTCCGAGCCTCCACCCCGCTTTTCCCGGGTGCGAGCACCCAGGCTGCTCGCCGATGCACCCGTAGTTCGTGGTGGCTTGCCGCCCGACGTTTCCCCCAGCGCACGGTACTGCTGGCCAGCCAGTATTGCCACCGGTGCCCATATCGCAACACGAAGCGTAAGCGAGTGAGGTCTCACATCCTCCGCGTGCGTGCGAATACTCGCTCAAACGCATATCTCGATGAAACGAGGACCAGGGCCAAACACGCACGCGGTCGCCTTGGCGTTCCTCGCTGACGCGTCGGGTCTCAATCCATCCCAGCCCGAAACGTCAGTGAGGGACAGCCCCCCTTCGCCTCGAGATGCATGACCTTGCTCACGCGGCGGGTTGGGATTTGCTGGAGCCGGTACGATGGGTGCCGGCCGGCCATCCCCCTAGTCCCGGGTGCGAACACCCAGGCTACAGTCTGCTGGTAAGGTATCCGAGGCACGGTCAGTAGACACGTGCCAGTTTGGTTTGAAGCAGACCGGGTACGACGGCCAGCGTGGGCTGCTTTTCGGTGACGTCGTGCGAGAGCACCAGGTTTTCGCCCACGAAGTAGCTGTGCCAATCGGCCACCAAGAGGTTGTAGGTTGCCTCTTGTCGGTCTGTATTTTCCACTGCCTGCACATTCTCCACGCCCCGCACGGCATGGATCGGATCGTCCTTCGCGAGATGCTTGGCCATCTTCCAGCCTTGGCCAGAGACCCAGAAGAGATGTCCCGCCGTGCAGGCGAATTCCTCGCTACCGATTCGCAACTTGTAGATATTTTCCGGCGGCCGCACGGTGGTCTGCAATACCGGCTTGTAGCCGACTTCGCCGGTCCGTTCGTTTTTGGCCAGCACCAGATCGCCGGGCGAAACTTGCTCAATCGGCAGCGCACCCCGCTCGGTCCACACGGGAGTCCCGGCGGTGAAGCAGGAGGATCCGCGGGCCACCGCCAAATCCCGATCGGTGATGATCATCTCTTGCGAGGTGAAATGTGTGACCACATCCTTCTCTCGCGTTTCCAAGATTTCGAGATAACCGGCCCACCATTTCCACCACGCTTTCGCGTCGGGCGGCAACGGTTCCTCGGTTACCTCCGCGAGCAGCGCGACGATCGCTTCATTCCGCGCGGATCCCTCTTGGTTGAGTCGCTCCGCGTCTTGCCACGCCTGTGAGGCTTGCCCTTCGACTCGGTTCAGAGCCATGACGACCGCCAGAGGTTCGTTGCCGACTGCCAACGTGACGCGGCGCACGCGGGTTTGTCGGACTTCGAATTCGCGTTTCGTTCGACCTTCGCGTGCCAAGTAACTCCGGTAGATGAGCTCGCCTTGCCGGTTGAGAAACAGTTCATGCTGAAAATCGACCGGCGTGGTCAATATCTCCAGCAGCGGCGGAATGAATTCCTCGTAAGGCCGCTGGCGCAGGCACTCGGTCGCGACGTGGCGGAACGTCGGATTTTCGCTGTTGAGGGCGGCCTCGGCCAAATAGAGCGAAGCTTCCTCCCCGGGCGCCCTCCGGGCAAAGTCCAGCACGACCAAGGCGTGTTGTTCACTCAGCGGGGCCACGACTTCGTGCAAGGCGGACAAGGCGAGCGGATCGTCGATGGCGGATAGTTTCGCTGCCGCCGCTTCCCGCCGCCGACGGTTGCGATGCCCGAGCCCCTCGGCGATGTCACGCAGTTCCGGCAGCCAGTGTTGGTAGGCTTGTGCTCGAACATTGGCCCGGGCAGATTGTTCGCCGAGTTCGACCTGATCGACCCATTTGCCGTCAACCCACAGGTGCCCCAAACGTTCCCGAGCCACGCGATGGCCCGGCTCAAGCAGGGTGATTTGCCAGAGGTGGGCCCGCTCTTGATCGACCAGCCGATGCCGGCGGCACCAGTTGGCCAATTCGAGCTGATCCGCGACCGTCTCTTCCGCTGCGTGCCGTTTTTTGCGATACGCGGCCAGATCACGCTTTCCAGCGAGCAACTCCGGCACCTGACCGTAATCGACCCACTGATCATCGAAGCGGACGTTTCCCTGCCGCCATAGGGCAGGCGCATGATCCGCATCACGCCGAACCGCCGCTGCGAGCCATTGCGCGGGATTCTGCTGGCTGGGCATGAATTCGGCCCGCAGCGCCGCCGCCACTAGCGTATCGGCTGGCTGTTCCCTCTTCGCGGCTTGGACCGCCTCACCGGCCGTGACCGCCAGCAGCATCACGGCCCATGCCAACTTCACAAAGCGTCGACCGCACCCTTCTCTGTTCACTCGCCCGAGCATGGAACACCTCCCTTTGTGGGGACAGGAAACACCAGCCGGCGATTATAGCGTTTTCGTCAAAAAAGAAAAAACTTATCCGTCAATAAATGGAGAGCGGACCTGCGGTGGGGCGATTGTTTCGATCGGGGCAAGCGCGCACGGCACGGCTGGCAAGCCAGCCGTGGCACCGGGCTTGTCTCAACACGAAGCGTGAGTGAGTGCGAATTCACATCCGCCTCCTGCGTGCGAACACGCGCCGAAACGCACACATTGATGAAACGCGGAACACGGCCAAACGTGCACGCGGATACCGTAGAGTTCCTCGCTCACACTTCGGGTTTAGATCCGTCCTAACCCGATACGTCAGTGAGGGAGGGCACCGCTTCGTCTCAAGATGTAGGACCTTGCTGACGCGGCGGGTTGGGATTTGCTGAAGTCTTCTAACCTTCGTAGGCTGTGGTGGCTTGCCACTCGACATATGCCGATCGTCGTACGGCACGGTTGGCAAGCCGGCCGTGGCAGCGGACGAGTGTTCCCTGGGTGGAGAGCACGCGGGCTAAGTGACTGCTCCGAACTTCGCCACCAGAGAGACGCGTGCCCGGTGAAGGCCGTAAATCACGCCAGAAAAAGCGAACCAGCTTAGCGTGAAAACGAATGCGGCGGCCAGGAAGCCATGCTCCACGAAGAACGGCACGACGATGAGCGCGGCCCACCATGCCAGCGAGATGCCATTGAGCCACTCGCTTCGGAAGCTGGGAACGAGGAACAGAGCGGTTAGGTACCAAAGCGGCAGGATAACGCCCCGCGCTCGCAGTTCCCAGGAGATAATTATCAGCGCCAATCCGCACAAAACGGCACAAGTGACGGCGTGTTCCGATACCTTACCCGCGTGGTCATTGGCCCCCGGCGGCATCCCGCTCGACGGTTGACGTTTCGTCCAGAATAGGCGGATCACATTCCATTTAATTGCGAAGATGATGCTCACAACCAGCATCCAGAATGGCGCGACTATACTTGGATCATCCATGAGCACTCCGTCTTTACCGGCGACGAGAAAGCCGGTCACGGGGATGCTCGTCACTATCCAGGCGAGCACGAACCCGTTCAAGAAACTATTTCGAAAGAAAGGAATGATGAGCAGTAAGGGGCTGATCAACGGATAGCCGAGCAAAGCACTCATTCGAATCTCATGGGGCGCCGTGATAAGCCCTACGCCACACAAGATGCCGCAAACCAATCCGCAAAACGGGCCATGCATCGACACAACCTCGGCACGGTCTGGAAGATTGCCGGACGCGGATTGGCGTGATGTCGTTTGTTCGTCCCCGTGTTCCTGCATGTCGGTGTCCGAGGTCTCGTGTTCTGGGGTGCTCATCACCCATCGCTTGCCGATTGTCGTACGGCACGGCTGGCAAGCCAGCCGTGGCACCGGGCGGGTGTGAATACTCACTTCTACGCCGGCAATGAGCGGAAGGTTCCAAGGCATCCACGGGGCGAAGCGGCAACACACGGAAACCAGCCCTGGCAGCGGTGCCCTCAGTCCTTGCGCCTTGTCACGGAATGCAGCGTGACATCGAAGATCAGCACGGCATTCGGGGGAATTCGGCCCGGAACCCCTTGGTCCCGGTAGCCAAGGTGTGGGCCGGCACGAAAGCGACGCCTGCCGCCCACGCGCATTCCCTCCACGCCGTAATCGAGCGCTGCGATGACTTCGCGTTTTCCGAGCGTGAAGGAATACGCATCCATGGCCTGCACCTTATCTCCACGGCTGAGAAACAGCTCGTAGGACAGAGTGACCGTATCTCCTCGCGTCGCCTCACGCCCCTCGCCTAGCGTCTCCGATTCGATTTTGATGCCGGCTCGCACGTGATGGCTCGTGGCAGTGCAATGAAGAGACAGAAGTGAAGGCCGATCGCTTGGGTGCTCGTCACCCAACATTTTCCCAGCGTACGTCACGGCTAGCAAGCCAGCAGTGGCACCGCTGCGTCAGGTTTCGATCCATCCCAGCCCGATACGTCAGTGAGGGACGGCACGGCGTCGCCCAGAAATGCATGTTCCCTTGCTAACGCGGCGGGTTTCGATTTGCTCGTAGCCTTCGTAGGTCGTGGTGGCTTGCCACCGGACATTTCTCCAACCGTACGGCACTGCTAGGCAAGCTAGCAGTGGCACTGGCCGGGCGCGGCCAAGCGGCTTCCCGCGCAAAAAAATGGCGGCTTGCGCCGCCATTTCATGCTTCACGTTCCGTGAGACCGCCGAGCTGGCAAGTCGATCAGCCGCCTGCTAGAGCGTTTTACTTTTTGGTGTAGCCTGCGTGTCGGATGTAGTTGTGGCATTCTTGGGGAGTGAATTTTCCCAGCAGGCATCCCATTCGATTCCAGAGGGACTCGATCATTC
>JANQPP010000056.1 GCA_028289405.1 Pirellulales bacterium | reverse complement strand
TTTCACGATCGAGCAGGACCGCAAGGACGTGCTCGCTCCGCTTTTGAAATCGGGTTTGCGGGACCAGTTCGACGTGCACATCCGCGTTAGCGGCGGCGGCACCAGCGGCCAGGCTGGCGCTTGTCAACTGGGGATCGCCCGGGCGTTGAAGAACCATGATGCCGCGCTTAGCGACACGCTCCGCGACGCCGGGCACCTGACCCGCGACGGCCGCATGAAGGAGCGGAAGAAGTACGGCCTCCGCGGCGCCCGACGAGGAACCCAGTTCTCCAAACGGTAAGAGAGAGCGGGATTATTCGGTTTCGCCAGGCGGCGCGGTCCCTGTTGTCCGCAGCCGCTGCGCCCGTCCAGCCGCCCAATCCCGCAGGCCGCGCAACCGCTCCATGCCTTTTTGGAAATAGAAATCGCTCAGCGATTCGAGATGCGCGTCGTAAGCCGCTCGCCGGCGAGTCTCCCAGTCTGGCGGAGGTCGGATCCAGCCCCGCGCGGCAAATTCCGCCGCCAGCAGGTCGGCAATTTTCTGGTGTCCTTCCACGGTGGGATGCACGTGATCAATTAGCCAGCCGCCGCCCAGGATGCCATCGGCACTGTGCCGCTCGAACCAAGGCCGGACACCAATCAGCGGTGTCTTTGTCGCTTCCGAAATGCCGTGCAAATCGGTGAGCATCGAGTCCAGGATCCGTAGCGGGCAAAGGTCATAATCCTTGGCGAGCCTGTAGGCGTCCTCCGCTTCATCATGTTTCCCGCCGCGATCAAGGCATTCAGCAAGTTCGTAATGCAGGCCCGCGTGAGCTGCGTCGATTTGTAGGGCTTCGCGGTAGAGATCGATCGCTTGCAGCGGATTGACACGGGCAGCGTGGGCGGCTGCCGCTCGAAGACGGTCCCATTCGGCCCGGTCCGTCGTGGGCAACTCCGGAAGATTCGCGGCCTTGAATGGCGGGCAGTCCCGCAAACGGAACACCGGATCGACAAACCACAGAGGAACCTCTGCTTGACGGGCCAACTCGACCATGCGCCGCAGGTTGTGTTGGAAATGGTTTTGTACATCATGCCGCCACTTCGCGTCGTAGTGATAAAATTCGATGCCTCCTTGATAGTCGAGCAACGCGTCAACTTCCTCCGGCAAGACGGGTCGGGCCGCGGGGAGAGATGCTGCCGCCTCCCCTTGCAAACGCGAGTACGCCTGGCGTAGCGCTCCGTAGAGGCGAATGTCGCCGGCCCACCCCAGCAACCGGTTCACGAGTTCCGGCCGGGATTTAATGTGGCCATAAGTGCGGTCCTCCAAAAACTCATTGTGACCGGTGTAGACAATGATCAAATCAGGCCCGTAGTCGAGTACCTCCTCCAAAATTGGAACCAGACGATAGCTGGCATAGGAGACGCCTCCACAGTTGACGATTTCCCACGTCCGAGATGGGTCGGCGGCACGCAGCGCGATTTCTAGCCAAGTCGTGAATGACGTTTCAATGGCGAACGGTCGGCCCTGTACCGTGGATCCACCCAGAACGAAGACCCGGAAGTCATTTTCCGGCTTCGTGGCGAGAAAGGAGTCGGGCCGGAAGAAGCCTTGCCGCGAAAGTGGAATTTCCAGTCTCTGGCCATCGTCCGACGGGACGAAAAGTCGGCTGGTCCCTTGAAAACCGGCAAAGGGATCCGCCTGATGATCCCGTTCACCCCATCCCATCCCGCGCAAAGCCAATTCTGCGGCCAACAGGGGAACGAGGCCGCAACCGATCGCGGCCAGTCGGAATAACCAGCGTTTGATGGGAGACAGCCGCATAGCCCTCGTTTTAGGATGTACGGTGCCGTGGGTGAAATTCAGGATTCGCCAAACATCCTTGAATATACTCGCTACCCAGCCGTTCACGAACGATGCGCGGCAGCTATTGTGGCTGTATGACTAATGTCCGCCATGCCGATGGCGACGGCGCCCTAGTTTTCCGGGCTCCCGTTGGTCGCCCTCGCAGACATTAGCAATACCGGGATCAGAAATTATGTATCCCATGCACGTGGTGCGTCAGTTCGGAGCCCGTTTCAGACAATGACAAGGGGTACAAGTGCAATGGTTGGAATGCGTTTCGGTCCACAAGCCTTGAGAGATCTTCTTGGATGAGGTTATGTTGGAAGTGTCTTCACTTCCATTGATGAGGGTCCCATGCGATTTACGGTCACAACCTTGCT
Source organism: Pirellulales bacterium (assembly GCA_028289405.1). Taxonomy (GTDB): domain Bacteria; phylum Planctomycetota; class Planctomycetia; order Pirellulales; family JANQPP01; genus JANQPP01. The sequence goes on along the minus strand of JANQPP010000056.1, from coordinate 1,406 downwards.
CGCCGTCGTGACCTGGATGAGCGTCGTCTTCGCGTCGTTCATGTACCCGAAGGAGTTCTGGGCGTTCGTGATCCCCATGTTGGCGTTTAACGCCACACTGGTTGCCATCGTCGGATCACGTCTCTGTCGAGGCGAAGATCGAGCTTTCTGCCAAGGCTTCGCGACCGCCGCAATTGCCTCGTTCGCAGTCGTCGTGGGAGGCCTGTTCCCGAGTATGGGCGTGCAAGCCGGAGTGGATCGTTTCGCGTTAGCAGCGGTCAGAATGTTGCCCGCGCCGGTCACGCCTCTCCACGAGCATCTGGCGAATGCTCTGCAGCGAAACGGCATGGCCAGGAATACGCCTGTCGAAATCGATTGGCCTCGTGAATTCGGCGTGACGAAGGGGACCTTTGTGCAGGTCCGAGGCAATGACCGCAAATACCTGCGTTTCGAGGTCGAAGAAAGTATCGCGGCGGGAATTCTCTCGCGCGAAGAGCAATTGGCCATTTACCGACACCATGCGGTGATCGCCTTTGCGCTGGTAGGCGGTCTTCTCGGCCGTGGTTTCCAGCGATCAAAAAAGTCGACGTGGAAGCTGTCGACGTAAGTCAATGGCCGAGGCGGGTCTCGAACCCGCACGAGGGTTACCCCTCACGGGATTTTAAGTCCCGTGCGTCTGCCAATTCCGCCACTCGGCCAAGTTCGGTCACTCGCGGGCAATTGCGGATAAATTGATACTTTGAAACGACTTACACGAACCCGCTCGATGGTGTACAAGCGGACACGCGATGCCAGGAAATGTCACGACCGGCCAATCCCATGTGGACACGATTTTGCCTTCTGTCAATTTATTATTTTTAGACGCGAAGCACATAAATATTATCGTCTTTACTTCGGGGCTGCTTTGTTGGCAGGCCGGAGTAGATGGACCATTGGCCAACCGGAATCGATTCTATTTGGATGGGGTCGCCGGTCGCAAGTGGAGACCAGCCAAGGAAAGGAATGAAGATGTCGAACCAAAGCGAATATCTGGCCGCCGCCCTGGCAGAACTAATGAAGGCAGCCCCTTTCGTTCCACCGGGGGGCGATATCCGAGCGGGCACACGGATCACCACCAGATAGACGCCCTGACCGATGATCAGGTTCGTGACGAGCTACGGCGTATCGAGGTCGCCTTGGGCACATGCACGCTCTGACGCTGGCAAGAAACCGGCAAGGCCGCCGGATGATCCCCAGGACTTACTAGCCGCGATTCTTCCATCGGGCTGACAGAATGCCCTAACGGGGGAGGGGGCCATTCCGGCGATTCGCTGGGTGGCCCTTCTTTTGCTAATTCAACTTCGTAAACCACCAGCTTAGCTGGTGCGTACCCAATAGGCTTTGCCGTTCCTGGAGCATAAAAAAGGATCCTCCTGAGGAAGGCCCCG
>JANQPP010000055.1 GCA_028289405.1 Pirellulales bacterium | reverse complement strand
CGGGGCCTTCCTCAGGAGGATCCTTTTTTATGCTCCAGGAACGGCAAAGCCTATTGGGTACGCACCAGCTAAGCTGGTGGTTTACGAAGTTGAATTAGTGCACTAATGCAGTTTACTCACACGGGCAGACAAATCAAGCCTATTCGCGAAATTCTTTTGGAAACTTCGAGAAGGAAGTCCCGCCTTCAGACACGGCGGAACAGGGGCAAAGCCAGCAAGCCCGCCACGAGCAGCAACACACTCGCCGATTCGGGGACGGCGGCAGCTTGCGGGTTGCCCACATTGCTCTTGAGCAATATGAAATCTTTCAGGTCGACCACGCCATCGGTATTCGCGTCCCCGAAGGCATAAGTGGGTTCGCCGCCGAGGTAGTCCTTCAATAACGTGATATCCGACAATTTCACCGATCCAGGATCTTCCAGGGCCTGATTGAACAAATCCGCCCAGTCGAAGAGGTCGGTGTAGCCGTCGCCGTTGAGGTCCCGATGATCGAACACGGTGCCGAAATTGTCTTTCAGGATCGTGAACTCGACAAGCCCGATGCGGCCATCCCCGTTCACGTCCCCCGGCACGCGGGGCGGGAGCGGTTCGCAGACTTCTAGCCCTAGGCAAGCTTCAAAAACCTCGGCACTTTCACCTTCCGTGTACTGGCCGAACCGGAAGCGGGGATGCTGGGCCAGGATCTCCTCCGCCGTGCCGGCGAAGGGCCGGCCAATGTTGAACGCGGCGCCGGACTCGAAGATCGGCCCAATGGCAAAGCTGACTTCCGCCAGGCTCCGCGTTCGACCGCGCGCTTCAGTTAGGTTCATAGCCCCAAAGCCGAGTTGTTGAATGACCTCGAACACACTTTCTGGTGGATCTCGTCGAGCCTGCTGCTCGATGCTCTCCCACTCCTCGGGCTGCAAGCGTCTGGGATCGGTCTTCAACTCGTATCCTATGATCGTGACTGGCGTATTTCCCACATTCACAATGGAGATGGACAAATCGTCTCCGAGGCGCAGTTCGAACTGTGCGTGGGCAGCGTTGGTCAGCCATGCGCCGCACATTCCCGCCAGGCAAAGCGCGGCGGTGAATCGTGCACGGCGGCCAAGCCAGATGATCATCGCCATCGCCAACAGCGGCCATGTCCTTGGTTCGGGTACTTGAGCCGCTACCTTGCCGAAGTTCGACGTCACGAGAAGGAAATCATTCAGATCGACATCGAAATCGCCGTCCAGATCCCCCTCGTAGCGGAATCCTCCGGACCTGAAATGCTCCCGCAAAATCGCGTAGTCGGAAAGCGAGACAGCTCCGTCTAAATCAATGTCGCCAGGAAGGATTTCCGGCTCGGGCAGGTCGTCCAACACGGCGACCCACCCTTCATCGTTTCCCGAGGGGTTAATACCGTTGCCGATTAGCGTGCGGCCATCCTCGGAGACGCCATGCACCGAAACAATACGCCAGCCTTCCAACGCTTCACCGAGACCGTGCTGCTCGATCAGATAGTTCTGAAAGGGTCGCGCACCGTAAACCGCATCCCACACGAAGACTTGAATTTCTCCCTGAAAATACGCACCCCGACCGTAAACGGTTTTTCCATCGCTTGAAATAACATTTGCTCTGCCGAGGATCTTTTCTCTATTGGATTGTCGCAGCCGCAACATTCCGGTGGATTCCGTCCACAGAATCGGTTGAGTTCCCTCGTTCGAGTGTCCTTCCCCCACGACCACTCGACCATCCGCGGAGACGTCGTTTGCTTTACTATCCACTCTTCCGCCAGGAAGATCTCCAATGCCCCGCATCCCAGTTTGGCGCGTCCAAATCCAACCTTCACTTTCTCGAACACCTTCCAAATTCGTTCCGCTGCTCGTCCCCACAATCGTGTGTCCATCGTATGTCATATGGGCGGGAAAGCTCTGTGTGTTTTTTTGTTGCAGCGCGCCGAGCAACCGCACACCGTCTGCCTCGGTCCAGATATAGGGAACAACAGGAATGACCTTGTTGGAACCAAGAGGCCGCGTCGCGGGTCCCACAAGCACGCTTCCATCCCTAGACATTTCATGCACACCCGTCACTCGATAGCCGTTGGGAACCGAATCCAAACCGACACGGACAGGCCCTTCGTCCTCTTTCCACACAAATGGATCATTACGTATCAAACTGCCAATGTTAGTCACGAGACCTACAAACCCGCCGACCATCGATCCATCCTGGTTTACAGACCCTGCCACGCTGGTTACGCGGTCATCGATGGGCGGTACCGGAGTAAGCGCCTTACCAATCCCTTCGATTCCATTTTCCTTGGTCCAGATAATCGCCTCACCAAGGTTCGTGGGACTCAATTCAGAAAAGCTAGCCCCTACAACGGTCGTCCCATCCGGTGAAATGGCGCGGGCGGAGCTTCGGAATGGTCCTCCAGGCAGATCGCCGATGCCTTGAAACTCGGCGCCTCGCGCCCCATTCGCGGTGATTACGAGAGCGACGACAAGCATCCATTTCCAACTCTGTCGGCTGGCCATGGTGGTTTTCCGTTCCTTGGTTTTGCCGTTCTGCATGCGTGAGGTCTCCCAGCAACTGGCGGTTCCGGCGCTGCTCTAAAATCCACCGTACGACGATTCAGCAATAGCGTCAATAATTTGGCTCAACCGCCCCGCATTCCGAGATTCCGCCACGAGAGGGGGTCTGATACCATGGAAGCCCAGGGGGAGTGCGCCGCCGCGCGAAGGATTGTCACGTGCCGGCGGGTTTCAGGACGTACCGCCGGTCGAACGCCATGCTCAAGGGACTCAAGCTCGTTGGTTTCAAAAGCTTCGCCGAGGAGACGCTCTTTGAGTTTCCCCGGGGGATCACGATCGTGGTCGGCCCCAACGGCTCCGGCAAGTCGAACGTCGTGGATGCCGTCAAATGGGCCCTCGGCGAGCAGAGCATCAAGAGCCTGCGGGGCAAGGAGATGGAGGACGTCATCTTCAACGGCTCGGCCAGCCGCAAGCCGGCCAACTCCGCCACCGCCACGCTGATCTTCGACAATGCCGCCGGCAAGCTGGCCATCGACACGCCGGAGGTGGAGGTGACCCGCCGCGTCTACCGGGGGGGCGATGCCGAGTACCTGCTCAACCGGCAGCCTTGCCGCCTGCGGGACATCCGCGATCTGTTCGCCGGGACGGGCGTGGCCACGCAAGCCTATAGCGTGATCGAACAGGGGAAGGTGGACATCCTGCTGCAATCCTCCCCGCGTGACCGCCGGGTGATCTTCGAGGAGGCGGCCGGCATCAGCCGCTTCAAGGCGAAAAAGCTGGAGACCCAGCGGCGGCTCGACCGCGTGGATCAAAACCTGCTGAGGCTCTCGGACATCGTGCAAGAACTGGACAGCCGGCTGCGGAGCGTGCGGGCCCAGGCTTCTCGCGCGCGGCGGCATCGCGAAATGTCGACGCGGCTGCAGGAACTTCGCACGCAAACGGGGCTTGCCGACTGGCGGGAGGGGACCCGAGAGTGGGAGGCCGTGCAGTCCCGCTTGCGGCAACTGGCCGATGAGGCAGCGAGCCTGCGGGAACGGGCGGAGGCCAGCGAAGCCCGCTCGATCGAACTGGACATCGAAATCGGCGAGGCGGATCGGGAGATCCGCGCTTCGGAGGCCCGCTCGGCACAGAACCGGGAACGGATCGCGGCCTGCGAAACCACGGCCGAGGAGGGGCGAGCCTGGCACCGAGAGATGGAGGCGGAGATCGCGGAGCGGCGGCGACAGACGGCGCGGCTCAGCATGCGGATCCAAGACATGGCCGCCCAATTCCAGCAGGCCACCGACCATCTGCAAATCGCCGAGCGTGAGCACGAGGAGGCAGTCTCAGAAGTCGAGCGCCGCGCCGCCCGGCATGCCGAGATTGACCAGCGGTTGCAGGCAGCGCAATCCCGCCAGCAGCAGCATCGCGAAGCGCGGATCGAAGTGCTCCGCGAAACGGCTCGGCAGGAACAGGAGATCGCCGGCCTCCAATCGCAGCAGACGCAGATCGCCGAATCGCGGCAACGCTCGGGAACGCGACTGGCTGAGCTGCAGGCCGCGCGGGCAGAACTGGATCAAGAACTGGCCGCGGCGCAAGCGGCCCAGCAAGAGGCGGAGACCCGCTGCCAGCAGGCGCGCCAAGCGGCGACGGAATGCGAACGGCGGATGAGTGAATTGCAGGCGCTACAGGAGCGGCAACTCGCCGAGCGGCATGAGCTACAACAGCGGCTGAGCCGCGCCACGGAACGGGCGACCGTGTTGCAAGAACTCGAGCAGCGCCGCGAGGGAGTGGATGCCGGCGTAAAGGCCGTATTGAAGCAAGCCGCCGAGGAGGCCGAGAGCCCCTTTCGCGGCGTGCGAGGGCTGGTCGCGGATGCCTTTCGCGTCCCGTGGGAAAAGGCGCCGCTGGTCGAATTGGCGCTGGGGGAAAAGGCGAGTTGGCTGGTCGCCGAATCCGGCACGCCGCTGCTGAATCACTTGTCGCTGGAATCTCCGATCGCGCCGGGACGAGTCTCTTTCCTGTGGCTACCTGTCCAAGCACCCGACGCTCTGGCCGATGACCTGAGAACGCAGCCGGGCGTCGTGGCCCGGGCCGATGAGTGGGTGGAAACGGACCCGCCGTTTGAGCACCTGGCCGCGACACTCTTGGGCACGACTTGGATCGTGGAGAAGTTCGCGCATGCCTTGGCACTGTCCGAACGATTTCCCGACCGGTATCAGTTCGTCACCAAGGCGGGAACGCTGCTCCGCGCGGACGGCTCCTTCGCCGTGGGCACTCCCGCCGTTTCCGCCGGCCTGATCTCCCGCCGCAGCGAGCTGAGGGAACTGGGCCGGCAGATCGAGGAATTGGAACAGCGGCAGAGGAATCACGAAGCCGAATTGGAGACCCTACGGCAGGAACTCGAGACGCAACGCGACAGGTCGCGTGACAGTCAAACCGAATTGCAGGCAGCGACGGACGAGTTGCGGCAGCGGACCACGCTGGCTGAACGCCTCTCCGAACGGATTGCCGAATCGACGGCGCAGGAGACCCGCCTCGCACAGGATTTGGCCGTGTGGGAGGAAGCGGAACAGCGGCTCGGCACGGAACTGTCTGTGGCCCGAGGGAAGTTGGCCGAGCGGGAATCGCGGTCCCGCGAATTGGAACAGGAAGCGGAGCGGCTGCAGCAGGAAGTCGACGCATCCGAGGCGGCGCGGCAGCAAGAAAATCAACATTTGGTCACGGCCCGCGTCCGGCTGGCGAATTGCGAGCAGCGCCTGGCCGAAGCCCAGTCTCGCGTGGCCCGGTTCCAAGCGGATCGGGATGAACGCCGGCAGGCAGCACGAACCGGGCGGAAGCAGTTGGAGGATTATCTCGAAAAACGGACCGCGGCCGAGCGGCGGATCCTGCGGGCGGAAGCCGAGTTGGCCCTCCTCTTTCTCCGCAAAGAAGCCTTTGCCCGAGACGCCCATGATTTCCTGGCGGAGCGGGAAGCGCTGCGGTCCCAGCGGAGCGAACACCTCGAAGAGGCGCGGCGTCTCCGCGAGGCGGGAAGGGAACGCGAAAGCCAGGCCCATGCCCTGCGGCTCGAGGCCAGCGAAGCGGACCATCAGCGGCAGGCCATCGCCGAGCGGCTCCGCGAGGATTACGGGCTCGATCTGCCGAAATTGGCGGAAAGCGAACCGCCGCCAGAAATCGAAGACCGCGCGACGCTCGATGGCGAGATCCGCGAACTGCGGCGGAAGTTGAACCAGTTGGGCGGAGTCGATCCGGAGTCGCTGGAGGAACTGGAATCACTGGAGGAGCGGCACGCGCAACTGACCAGCCAGTGGGAAGACCTCTCCGAGGCCAAGAAAAGCCTGGAAGAGATCATCCAACGGATCAACGCGGATACGGAGCGGCTCTTTTTGGAGACGCTGGAGACGGTGAAGTCCCATTTCCAGATCCTGTTCCGCAAACTGTTCGGTGGAGGCCGGGCGGATATCGTCCTGGAAGACGAAGAGGACATTTTGGAGAGCGGTATCGAAATCGTGGCCCAGCCTCCGGGCAAGGAACTGCGGAGCATCTCGCTGCTCAGCGGTGGGGAAAAAACGCTAACCTGCGTGGCCCTACTGCTGGCGGTCTTTCGAGGCCGGCCCAGCCCGTTTTGCATCCTGGACGAAGTCGACGCCGCCTTGGACGAGGCGAACATCGAGCGGTTCATCGGCGTGCTGCAGGAGTTCCTCTCCTGGACGCAGTTCATCGTGATCACGCATTCCAAGCGGACCATGGTCGCGGCCCACACGCTCTACGGCGTGACCATGGAGGAATCGGGCGTCTCCAAGCGGGTCTCCGTCCGTTTCGAGGACGTGCGGGAAAACGGCGAGATCGTGATCCGCGAACCGGGCCAACCTTCCTCCAAACCCGCCGCCAAGGATTCCGAAGCGGCTTGAGGGGGAGAAGAAGCCCACGCCAATGCTTGCGATTTTATGTGAAATCGCCGGGCGGTTCTTGACTCCCCACTATTTCGTCCCAACGGCGAGCCCAATGAAAACCTTCGTTTCGCATTTTCTGCTCAAGCTGGCGCGCGTTTTCCGTGCCCTTTTTAATTGCAAGCGATTCAGAAATTCTTGACCAGTATTGGTTAGCCCGACTGAATTGTAATTTCCGATTTCTACTAATCCTGTCCCACGAAGATGCCGACAAATTTCAAGAACAATTTCATTACCTTCTGCGAGCCATTCTTGGTTAGTTAGTAATGATTGTAGAAGCCAAAATGCATGAACGAGGCTATGCTTAGAGTCGCCGAATTCCTTTGCAATTTCGTCAAATATTATAACTTTGTCTTCTGCGAACGCTCGAGTGTCCAAGCAGTAGCCTGGGTGCTCGCACCCAGGGAAAAGCGGGGTAGAAACTCGGTGATGGGTGCAAGCACTCATTCTACGAATTGGCGAGCCAGCATTGGCACCAGCGCGTCAGTTCGCAAGGTCTCGATACCGTTCCCGGTAGCGTATCGCTTGCGGTGACACGGTTTCATCTTCCGCCACGCGATAGATGTAGTCTTCGAGGGAACCGGTGTCGTTGGTCGCGGTGAACGTCACCGTCGTGGCATGATCGGTTCGGCCCACCTCGCAGGCAACTTTCTTCCACATTGTTTGCTCTCCCCACGTGGCAACTTCTTCGCTCAACCTCTCGACCATCTGATCCAATCCGGTTTCTGGCGGGATCACCGTGAATTGGCCGCGGGGAAACATCACTTGTTCGCCGCGAAACATCACGCCCAAGGATTCTTGCTCGTTTTCGGCCAGTGAGGAGATTACCGCCCGAAACGGTAGCGGTTGGCCATCGGCAAAGAGTTCTTCGCGGGGAAACAGTAAAACGTAGAAGCGATCTCGGTCGACTTCTCGATCATCAAAGGTGATCACGATGTCTTTGCGTGTCGTCGCCACGACGATCAGCGCGGCCGTGACCGAGAGCCCCACAAATAGACCGAGCGCTACAAGTAGGATGCGAAGAATCTTCAATCCACTACCTCGGAACATCGATGAATTCCCGCTGGATGGGAGCTTGCGACTCATCATCTCTCAAAACAACTAGATTTTCGCAGCCTGGGTGTTCGCCACCCAGGGACACTGGTTTGGCGTTGCTATTGGCGATGGGTGCGAGTACCCAGGCTACGGCTACTCCCCCCGCCGTGGTCCGTCCCACTCCAGGGCTGCGCGGTCCCAGGAGGCTTTTTCCGCCGCCGCTTCGTAGGTGCTTTGAAAGAAGGCCAGCAGGTCCGCATCGGGCGACTTCGATTGCCGAACCGCGTCGTAGGAGAGAATGAACTCGCCCATCTCCTGGCTAAACGTGGCGGCGTCGGGCCGTGCCGGGCATTCAGCGAAGCCGTCCGGCGTGGGATAGGCATAGGAGTAGTAAAACGCCTCCTGCTCGCCGCCGCCGGGCCAAAATCCACAACTGGAGACTTCATGCGAATAGGCTTCCCGCGTGATCCAGTCGGGCATGTTCGGAAAACCGCCCGGATGCTCTGGCGCCGTCCGCCCGGAGAAGCGGGTCACCGCCAAATCGAAGCTGCCCCAGAAGAAATGCACGGGGCTGCACTTGCCGCGAAAGCCGGCGCGGAATTGGTGCATGACGCGGTCGGTCTGGACGAGGGCTTGCCGCAAGCGATCGATGCTCTCCGCGTCGTACGTGGCATGTTGCTCGTCTTCCGCGAAGGGGATGCTGGGCTCCACTTCGTTCGGCTTCGCATGGATCTGGACCGAGACGCCCAAGGCATCCAGCGCGTCCATCAGGCGGGCATAAAAATCGGCGACCGACATCGGCGCCAGTTCGATCGTCCGCGTGCCCCCTTCGCTGGTCTGGATCAACAGCCGATGATTGAGGAAATCGAAATCGATTTGGAAGGTCCGCTCCCCGTGCGGCATGCTCAGCGTGGTCAGGCCGCGCGGCGTGACGTACAACGTGCAATGCCAGGAGTGATTGATCCAGGGCATTTGCCGTGTGCGGATCTTGCCCACGATCTGCGTCCACATATGCACCGTGTCGCGGGTCTCCTTCCATTGGGCGATCGACAATTCAGGCCAGGCATGGGCATTGCTCACGAGTGGCTCCTTATCTCTGCTGGAATATCGATCGCGTCACACCGTCCGTCATGGCTGTTCGCGAAGCTCAACTTGCAGCGGTGCGTCGCCGTTTTCGAAACGGAGTGTGAATCGATCCGGAATGGATACCGACGATGGAGTCGGCGCGGGGCGCTGCCTGTGCTCCACCCGGACAGGGGAACTGCCGCTTTCGAAACGCAACGTGAAGGTACTTGGAATGGCCACGGATGCAGATTGCGGCACGGCACGCTCCACGCTCACGCCGTATTCTTTGATGCCGGACGACAGCAGATATGCGGAAATCACGAGCGATCCGCCCAGCACGATCGATGGCAGCAGGGAGGACGGTCCATTCTTTTCCATTGCTCGTACACCCCGTTCAAGGCACCGCTCTGATGGATCCAATTTTGAAGGAGATCCTACCATCCCGTCTCCGTCCACGCGAATGGCCGGTTCGATGCTCGCGCTCGGGAAACTTAGTACGTCGTCATTCCTTGGCACGCAAACTGCCCGGAGCTTCCATTCCTAGCGCCGAGTAGATGCGGGGATCGTACAAGGTGTCGGCGACGAACCGCGCGCCGCTGAAATCGTGGTGTTGGCTATGCTCGCCCGGCACGGCCACCGCGAAGGTCCCCGCCGCCACCGCCGCCCGGCAGCCATGCTGGCTATCCTCCAAGACGAGCACGTCCCCCGGCTCCACACCGAGCTTCCGCGCGGCAAGCAAATAGATGTCTGGCGCCGGCTTGCCGTGCGTGATGTCTTCTCCCGTGAGCACGAATTCGAACCGGACCCGCAGATCGAAACGGTCCAAGGCGCGATGGGCGAACTCGCGTCCGCTGCTGGTGGCGATGGCTTTCGGGAAACTGTTGGCTTCCAGGGCCTCCAGCAACGGCAGCAGGCCGGGCAGGGGGCTCAGCCGCTCCTCCAGGATGGGGCGAAACAGCTCGCGAGACTCACGCTGCAATTCCTCGATGGAGTCGGCCAGGCCGTGCCAGTCGATCATGACTTGAAACGCCGCCCGCCCCGGCTGCCCCATCATCTGTCCTCGCAGTTCCGCGTCGAACACCTTGCCCCGCCGCCGCAGGATCTCATGCCCCACAAGATGATACAGCTCTTCCGTGTTGAACATCAGCCCGTCCAAGTCGAACACGGCTGCCCGGGGCCGGGGTGCTTGATTTTCCATGCCTGCTCCTGTGCTGTTTGCTCCCAGTGATGACGCCCTGGACGATCGTCGAGAACACTCCACGCGTGTTCCGGGCCATCGTATGTCGCGAGAAAATTCCGGACAACCAGCCAGGTCCGTGTAACGACATGCTCCGCGTGCGAACCGACGTGGACGTGGTATACTGAAGTCAGGCCGTCCCTTTTTTAACTCGTTCCGCACCAGAAGTTTCCGTCGCCAATTTCGGTTTTGTGCTCATATTGTGCGCACTTTGCATCGAAATGACGTGGTCTGGCTGGCTGGCAGTCGCAAATGGCAAGGCGGAAACGGCGGCTCTCATCGCCCGGTCGGTCGCTCGAGCGTACACGCCCATCGTCAGTGCCAACGTCGAGTGACCGAGGATGGCCTGCACGGCTTTCGGCGGTGCCCCGTTCTCCAGGGCCAGCGTGGTAAACGTCACACAAAGCGAATGGATGTCCACACTTCCCCGGTACCTGGCGTCTTCAATCCCCGCCTTGCGGCACGTCCGATAGAAACTCCGCAGCAGGTTGTTGTGCAGAGGCGTATTCGCCCGCGTCACGAAAACGTGGTCTCGACTGAAGTTCTTGTCCAAGGATTCTTGGTGCAGCCCCCGGGCTGGCTGGCGGTGACGAGCTTCTTCCTTTAGCGAAGTGAGCATTTCCAGCATGTTGTCATCGAGCGGGATCTCCCGCCCCTTCTTGTTCTTGGACACGCTGGCTCGAATCGCCACAATCTTCCGTTCAAAATCGATGTCGGAGAAAGTGAGCGTCACGAGTTCATCGTGCCGAATTCCAGTGCACATGAACATTCTCCACACGGGCTTCAACCGCTCGTCGCTCGCCTCAAATAACTGCTCGACTTCCTCAAGGGTCAGCGACCTTCGCACCTTTCGAGGCGAATCATTCGCAAGTGGCCGAGCCTTGGCAATGGCATTGCTGTGAATGCGACGCCATTGCACGCCTCGGTTCAGCATGTTCTTCACGGTCGAAACCTCCCGATTCACCGTGCGCGGAGAAACTCCCTGATCGAGTCGCCACCGGCGAAAGGCGATCACCCGTTGCTCGTCGACTTCACGAACGGATTGAATCGGGGCAAATTTCTCAAACGACCGGATATCTCGTTCGTATTCAATCCAACATCGCAAGGACTGCTTGGCCCACGCGATGAATTCATCCCGCAGCTTGGCCCACGGGTAGTCGTTATCGATCATGCCGAAATCTGCCTTGTCGGCGCGGGCACGCAGATCATTCAGCATCTGGCAGGCGGCGCGGTAGTCGGTGGATAGCCGCTCCCGCACCAGTCGGCCATTGGCCCGAAACCGGGCGTAGTACGTGTTCCCTCGCTTCCACATGCCGGAGGGAAGTTTGCGTTGTCGGGACATGATACGTCATCCTCTTAACGTACGAACGGCCAAAAGCGTTCCCTGCCTTTGGCCGTTCGAAAAAAGAATGCCCTGCCTTCCCGGCCGGGGTTGTTCTGTACTGAATTGCTTGCGGGTGTTGAGCGAATCAACCGGAGCGGGCACGGCCCCTTCGCGAGAAAGGGACCGACGCCAGCGCGAGCTAGTATCCGTCCCGGGGGCCATGCCCTGCCGCCAGCCTGCTACGAGGCTTGTTCGTCGTCCGTCTCCTTTCGCTTGCGTCGCCTTCGCTTTCGCCGCAAAGCCTTTTCCTCGATATGCCCGTTGAGGGCCAGCCACTTGTGCAGCGTGTGCCGATCGAGGCCAACGTGCTTCGCGATTCTCGACTTGCTCAATTTGGCGTCCAGCAACTCCAACACGGTCTGTCGTACATCCTCTTGTGCCAGCTTCTCCATACCAAATTTCTCTCCCGGCGGAAGCTGCTTGGCGGGCCGCTGTACATTTCGCAGCCGGAGCAAGGCGTAAAGCGTCCCCTGCGCCACGTCGAGCCGCTGGGCGATGTGTAGCAGTTTCACGCCAGTAGCCAACCAGGACTGGATATCCGACCGGCGGGAATCAAGCACGTCGATAGCACTGTAACGGGCCGGGCGTTTCCGTTTCGGCTTGGGAACTTTCCCGATGGAAACGGGAGGCGGTGGCGGAAGCTCGGCGCCCACTTGGGCCATGTCCACGTAGTGCCGCCACATACTGTCCGTGCGGTGACCCAACAGGTGCCGAGCCATGCCGGGACGTTCAATCTCGACCTGCGTGGCCGCCGTCTTGCGGATCTTTTTCACGGAGCCGGTCAGTCCGGCCCGCGTGACGATCTTCGTGAATTGCCGAGCCCAAGCGGACCGCTCCACGGTCGCCGGCCAGATCAGGTTCCGGCCTGGGTCTTCAGCCAGGCATTTGGCGATCCATTCCAGCGTGAGCGGTTGAAGCTCGCGGCAGAGGACATGCCCGGTCTTGGACATGGCGATGGAACAGAGGCCATCCGAGGAGATGTCTCCCGGCCCCAGCCGCTTGAGGTCCGTTACCCGAAAGGCCGTGTCGTAGGCCGCCAAAGCGAACGAGGTCCAATACGTGGCACGGGAGATTCGCGTGTGCGGAACCGTGCCCCGCGCCACGCTGCATTCGGCGAGGATTCGCGAAAACTCTTCCCGCGTCCATGCCTTGGGATTCGGAGATGGCAGTTTGATCCGCCGCAACCGCTTCGGTGATTCGCACCAGCCCCGTTCGTGGGCCTCCGTCATCAGACTGCGAAACACTCGCACTTGGCCGCAGGCCGTGGCCTTGGCTCGCCCGCGTCCAGCGTGCGTTGAGCCAAAGCGTTCACATCTGGAAATCAAAAAGCCCCGAAGGTGCGGCACCCTCCGGGGCCACGGGCAGGACGAGGGGCACGTCACGTTCGGCACTCCTCTTGGCATGCACAAACGTTCGTGGAATAGCGAAAACGAACTCTTGTGCAGCCGGCATCAAATTATCGGCTAGGCCAGCGGGATGCAAGCAATTCCGTCTTGGAAGTCATTCGTCTAGTTTCACGTATGAGGTATGGCCAATTGGCCATACCTCTTGCTGCTTCATAATCCGGCCCGATTTGACGAACTGGGCCGCGGCGCGGTCGGCCAAATAGGCATGGGAAAACAAATTCCAATGCCTATTTGGATCTTGCCTTGGACGCCCACGACCGACGGTTTCCCATCATTGTTCTGCCCGCAGTGTTGTCCGAAAAGACCTATCAATAGAGCAAGAAACTTCGAACCGAACATGTCCGACAAGCGACTTAGATATCAGAACAATGGCGAATCCGCAGACAATCCATGAAGAGTTGCTCGTGCTGCGCTGCCAGGTAGGCGATTCGAGGGCATTCGAGGAACTCGTCGCTCGATGGCAGCCGCGACTATGGCGATATGCCCGCCAGCTTACGGGAGACCATGACTTGGCGTGGGACGCCATCCAGAACACTTGGATGGCCATTATAAGCGCGATCGAAAAACTGGAAGATCCGGCCCGATTTCGACCATGGGCATATCGCATTATTAGCCACAAATGCGCCGATTGTGGACGTCGCCAAAAGCGTGACCATAGCCTTTCGGCGAAGCACGCGGAACGGATGACCCAATCCCTAAATCATGCGGATATTCAAGATAAAACTGACTGGGTTCATCATGCCTTATCCCAGCTTCCACACAACGCACGAGCCCTACTTACGTTGCGGTATCTGGAAGACTTCAGCATTGTCGAGATGGCTGAAATCCTCGAAATCCCGCAAGGGACCGTAAAATCGCGACTCTGGGATGCACGAAACCGATTGAAAAATGTTCTGGAAAGGCAGCTTAAATGAGCGAGCCGGGCGACACAATACGCAGTGCATTGAAAACGCAAGCCGAGAAATTCGCGATCGAACCCGACCGCGAACCGCCAATGCGGTCCCAAATCGCGGATGCCTTTCGCGGCAGGTTTCGATGGTTGGCTTGGCTTGCCGTGTTCTATCGGATTGTTTTTCTGGTTGTCGCGGTTATTGCCGCAATTCAGTTTTTTCGTCTCGACAGTACTCGAGAGCTGATCGCTTGCTCCACTATATTTCTGATGAGCATTTTGGCCACAGTATTCATCAAACTGTGGTACTGGATGCTACTGATCAAAAACTCGGTAATTCGGGAAATCAAGCGACTGGAATTGCAGGTCGCCGAGCTGACTCAAGATCAGCGACATGATGACCATCACGCAAGGCAGTCAGATCACTAAAGCGAGTCCTGTTAAACGTAGCGGCAATATGGGAGGTGATACATCATGGATAAATGGTTCGTTGTTATTTTAGGTACCTTAGTGGCAGCTCTTTACATTCCGCCGATTGTAGCGCCTTCGGGCAACCGGCAGCTCGCCCGAAAGATTCTTGCGGACCCAAAAATCCTTCGTTGTTTTGGCGCTGCCATGGTGGCAATAGGCGTCTGTGCTTTGCTCCTAGGCAACAACACCGACGTACATCATTGGATATTATTTGTGGGCGGAATTGTTGAAACACTCTTCGGAATCATCCTGCTTGCTTTCCCCTCCTTTCTTGTGTCCGTGACGCAAATCCGCGTTCTTGCTTCAAAGTCGCTAAAGGCTTGGATCGTGCGCGGAGTCCTCAAGTTTGGACTCGGGGTTGCTATTGCATTGTGGGGAGTAATCTACTTTTAGGTACGCGGCATCCGTCCAGGTCTTCTGATACCTGCCAGGCTGTTTGAGTGCGTTAGGGGCGATCCTGTGAGACCGTTTTTGCGAGAATGAGCCTGGAATCAGCTACGCGGCGTGATCTCAACGAAAAGCCGCCAGCCCATGCGGACCGGCGGCTTGAGTGCGAATCGTAATGTGCGACGAAGGCTACTTTCGGCGACGGAGCCAGCCGAAGCCGCCAAGTGTGAGGCCGAGTAGGCCCCAGATGGCGAAAGCGGACGGTTCGGGCACGACATTCCCCGACGCGAATTCGTAGTAAACCTCGTCGAATTTGAGCGCGTCGCTTTGGTTGGGACGCGTCAATGTGATGGTCGTCATGCCCGGGCTAGTGATACCGAAAAACTGCAAATTCGCATTCGGTCCTGGGACGGCGGCAATTCCGGCTTCCCCTGTATTCGTGGTAAACCCAATATTCTCTTCGGCGTCCGATATGCTCAGGCCGAACGCGTCGATTGGTGAGTCAAACGAAAACGTTGCTGAGTTTGAGCCCCCGCCATTTGCATACCAAACAACGTGTTGCACACCGTCCGTCGGGAAAGCACCAGCTACTGGACCGTTTATAACATCGAACACCAAAACAGTGTCACTTATCGAGAAATCGGTCGTCACGACAGAAGAACGTTCAGCCGGAGAACCAAATACATCGGGCGTGAGGCCCTCAAAGCTCTCCAAAACGGGCGTACTAATCGCATTAAGGAAGTTAGCTTCATTCGTAGAAACGGCGGCCTGAGCTAGCCCAGACGATAGCTGAGCGACGGCGGCAGTTACGACGGCGGCGGACGTAATGTGTTTCATAGTGAAAGCCCCCCAAAAAGTGAAATGTACAGAACTACAGGCCGCATCTTACGCCCGCCGACAGGGCGATAAAACCAAATTTGCCTCACGCGTCTGCATCCACTCCCGGGTCCCCGCAACTGGTCCACACGCTTTTGCCCGACCGTCTCAGGAAGCATCTTTTTACGCCCCCGGGGATCGCGACTCCCCAGGGGCCAACACACCAGATTGCCAAGGAACAACCCGGCGGCGCTGCACGCCGCTCAAACCGCCCTGCCGGGGGAGGGAACGCCCGTTAGCCTGCACCCGCTCTTGTCACGGATTCCCGGCCCCAATGATCACATTGCTGCCCCGCGCCCAAGCCGGGTTGAATGTCGGGGCGGGCGGCACGGCGACGAAATCCCGCAATTGTTCGGCGATGGTTGGGGCGTACAAATCCCAGCGCGTGCTAGGGTCGTACATCTCAAAGATCGCCGTGGTTCTCGGCGAGTAAATCCGCACGTCAAAAATCTGCCCGTCGAAGGGAAACCCGGGAGGGACGCTGGAGTCCTGGCCGCCAATCAGCACGCGCGCGGTACCGTTGAAAATCGTGGACCGGGGCAGGCCAATTGTGTTCGTCGTCGTCACGAATTGCCCATCCACGAAGCAACTGCACGACGTGCCATTCTGCTGAAAGCCCACATGATGCCAGGTGCCGTTGGCAATGCCCGAGCCGGATGTCTTGAATTGAGACTGAAACGTTTCATCGGCGGGATCACCAAACTGGACTTGCATCTCGCCGGAGACGTCCGAGATGGAAAAAAACCACTCGCGGGTGTTGTTGTCGCTGCGGTACTTCGTGGCTAAAGCCTGTAGCCCGCCCGCTACGTTCGTGGCCCGCATCCAACAGCAGACCGTGAAATCGCTGCTGAAGTCGAAGATCGGATCATCGGCGATCATGCCATATGACGTGCTGCCATTGAAGGACGGCACGGCGTTTCCAAAGGTCGTCCCCACCTAAGAGACACTCGTCCAATCGCAGCGGGGTGCCACGTTATCCAACCGGAACCCGGGCGAAAAGCTGCCCCAAGGAATACAAGGGTTCCAATACACCAGTCCCTCCGCCTGTCTGCTGCGGCGGTTGATCTGGAAGGGCCAGTGCGGGGGACGGCCCGGGCTCTTGAATGGAATTCTCATGGCACATCCTGTTTCTTCATGGGGAATGAATCGTCACTGTTACTGCCGCGTTCCTTGTAGGGCCGCGCGGCGAGCTTCGATTGCTTCGAAACGTTCGCGTTCGATTCGCTGTTGTTCACGCAACTCTCGCAATTGCTGCTCCAGCCGGCGGAGGGTAGTATCCTCCAACTGGCGCCGCACCTCTTCCCGCGTTTGCTGGATGTTTCGCTCGTCCTGAACGATCTCGATTTGGTTATTGATCTGGATCTGGTTCTGCCCCAATTGGCCGCGGAGTTCACGGAGTTGCTGACCGGCGCCCGATGCATCCAGCAGTCCACCGAATCCTCGCTGAAAGGCGATGTCCTCGAACTGTCGGCGGAGGATGTCATCGATGCGGCCAAGCTGCCGGAAACCCGCGAGCTGGTTCAGTTGATTCACGTTCAGCCGATCTCCTCCGGCAGGCGCCGCGGACAATCCCAGCACGCGTTGCCGTTGGATCGGATCAAGGTTGGCGAACCGCTCGGCGGCGCTCGCTTGGGCATCCCGCTGGCGTTGAATCGTATTCTCGATTTCGGTCCGCTGGCTCTTGAGCAAGTCGAGTTGCTGCTGTTTCGATTGCAGGGCCTCCCGGTCGGACTGCCGCTGGGCCGAGGTGATCTGCTCCTGGAGACGTAAGATCTCCTGGAACGCGGTGACTCGCTCTTGGGCGGTGTTGGCCTGGCCCAGAAATCCTTGCGCGATGGCCAAGGATTGGCGAGGTGAACGGGAAAATGAAAGTTGGTCGCGCAAGCTTTGAGTGCGATCCGCGATGCCACGCTGACGCTGCTGAACGTTGAGCCCGAAGAGGCGATCCTCGAAAGCTTGCTGCCGGATCAGTGCGTTGACGTCGCCCTGCCGGGTATCGATGTCACTGGCGAAGAGTCCACGGCCGAAACCGGTGTTGCCGATTCCACGACCGAGGAACGTGGCACCGAGCCCGAGGCCAAGCGCGGTCGCAATGCCGAGTCCCGGTAAGCCACCAATCGTTCCAGCACCTATGCCCGCCACAAGCTTTCCTGCCCCAAAGGCGATGCCGGTCCCGGCCGCCGATCCGATTCCCGTGGCCGTGCCGGCGCCCACGGCACTGCCTACCCCGGAAGCAACCGCACCTCCCGAGCCTGTCAGGGCACTGATTTGCGCGGGCGTCGCCACGGGCCTGCCAACAGCAACTCCGGCTGCGGCCAGCCCCAGGGCGGCGGCCTTGGTTTGCTCTGAAGCCGTGAACACTGCATTGGCAGCCGCTGCTGCCTCCGTGGCCGTCCTGTACGCCGCGAACGCCCTCGTGGCGGCCTTGGTGGTGTCCACGACGGCGTTGAATCCGCTTACGGCCAGTTCGAAGTCTACGAGCACGTCCAAGACCTTTTTCAGGTCCTTTTCGCTGGCGGCGGAGGATAACGCGATCGCCCGCCCAAAACGGAGCGAACTGTTCGCGGCTGTTGCGAATCCGTCCGCCGCGGCACGCGTGGCGTTCTCGACTCGCTCTCGCAGCATGGTAGCCTGCTTCTGAGCATCATTTAGCCCCTTGAGTGCTTCGGAAGCATTCTTCGTGGCCTCGAACAGGGCATCGCCAGCGGCTCCGCTAATGTCTCGCTGAACGCCAGCCGCCTGCTTCTTGAGATCGTCGAACGCCCGAGTGTTATTGCGATCATTCTCGATTTGTAGGCGAAATGTGATGAAACGTTCGCTGCCCTCACCGGGGGAAATCATGGTAGTCGCCTCCATGCTTCAGAATTTTGAGGATTGTGGGGTTCGATTCCTGGGAATCCAAATTTCACGTCGAGAGTGGTCGGCCTCTCAGTAAATGCACCCAACCGACGAAGCTCTGCCGGATGGATTCTCTTGCCTCGCGTGCGGCTCGGTAAGCTTCCGAACGGTTCGACGCATACGCGGCATTCATTTCAGCCAGGCGACGACAGAGATCCTCGCAACTCTCTGGAGGAGCGATTCCGTCCCTTTCCGCAGTTTTGGCAATGGATGCCAAGCCCGTCACAATCCGGTGCATCGATTGGTATCGTGTTTCTTCATCGACGTCGTCGGGTGGCTGCGATAAGCCACCTAGCGTGCGTTCTAACGAGCTTAGTCGTCGTTCAAGATTCATTTGCTGTCTCCTTTCGTGGATGTGCTAGGGGCACTTCTGGTGGTCTGCGCGGCCTCCTCCAATTCGCGGATTCTTTGTTCGAATTCACCATCGGAGCGAGCCCGTGAAGCGGCACTCAAAATCTCCTTTGCGGCAGACAGGCGAATGTTGTCCGACGAGGCGGAAAGCAATTCCTGCAACACGCGTGCAGCCTCCGTAGCGGCGTTCACTAACTGCCCGCAAACTCGGTCCGCGATCTCGGCTCGGATTTCCTGGAGCCGCCTCCTGAAGGCGGGTTCCTGGAGCTTTCTTCCCACCGTCCGGGGAGACAAACGAGCTGCCTCGGCTGCCTCCTGGACGGTCAGTCCTGCTGCCAGGTGTGCAGCCAATATTTCGTCATTTCGCCCGCCATTCCTGGTCACCGTCAGCCTCCCTTAGCGCGCAATTACCCTACGGCTCCGTTACGTGATGTAATCATGAAACCGCGCGAACTGGCCTTCTGCCAGGACTGTCAAGCTTTGTTCAACGATCCACGCCAAGTCCCTCATCTTTGGCCTCGCTAAGTTCATGAGCCGACCACCTTTTTTGGCTAGCGGCATGGGTCAACACGTCGCGGGCCAGGTCATCCGCTCGTTCCACTTGCTTCGATGCCCATTCGCGCATAATCACTTGGTAGCCAGCATCCTCGGCCATGCCTTGCAGCACGGACTGAGTGGCGCGTCGCAGGCGACGCATTAGCGTAGCATCCGCGCGGGCGGCATCGATTTCGACTTCGGCTGATATTGCGTGTGGCATTTTAAGTTCTCCGTGGTCTTAGGGTTTGGAAATTTGTACTGGCGCAAGTCCAAACTTTGGTGTGTGCAATCTTCCATCCGGCGGAAACAGTTCCTCGGTATGCTCATCCAGGTCGAGCCTCAGCGCGGAGAGCAGATCCTGCAACACCTCGATCGTCGCTTCGTGGCGATGTCCCTCAAACTCTCGCTCCAACGACTCCAGCGACTGCCGGGCATGATTCAGCCGCCGCTGCCGGCCGGGAGTGATCTCCTCCGGCTGGTCCTCGACCGGGAAGCGGAAGTCCGCCCAGCGGAGCGTCTCGATTCGGCAAACCGGCCGCTCTTCCGGTGGCGGCGGGAGTTCGTTAGGCTGGAGCTGAGTGCCGGGCATTTGGTGCCTCCTTGCTTGTCTGGTTATGGTTAGACGATGCACGGAACTGGATGGACTGGATACTTGAGTCGTGCACATCTTTCGTAGACCATGCCTCTTGAAACGTTTAGCCATATGCACATCAAGAGTGGGACTAGAGGCTCTAATGGCACTTTCCACACCCTACTACTATTTCTATATTCTATACATATACATTTGTATAAATACTCAATCTCACACGGGGTATAGGATAGTGCCTTTACATCCACTAGTACCTCGCTTTTCGGCAGCTAAGCCTTTCCTGCGGCATCATAGACCACCCATTTTGTCCCTCGATTCGTTTCCCGCCCGTCGATGTAGCGACCGTTGACGACGGCCTTTCGTTTGTGATGGACCTTCATAGAAACCGATCGCGGCGACGGATACTCGCTTCCCCGGCCGGGGACCAGTTCGTGGATGGCGTTCCGAAGTACGTCGTAATCTCTAGGATTCTCAGCCAGCAGCCGAATCGCCTCCGACATCGTGAGACCCTGTTGGTGCGGGTCAATCTGGAGCCACCCCTCCAGAAAGTGACCGAATGCGATCGCGTCGCGGTCCGCCGTGCCAGCGACTTCCAACCTGGTCGCGCAGGGATCCCCGAAGCCGTGCCAGACGACAGACTGCCGCACGACGGGCGACCAGCCGTCATCGAAGCTGCCGAACGCCGCCTCAAATGCTCTCGGCGAGCCGCTTCGCAGGTAGGATCGAAGCAGTACGAGGACCGCGCGGACCAATTCCGGCCGGTGCCGCCGCACCCACTGCTTGAGGTCCGCATGGCGGAAATTGGTTCGCTCTTCGGGCCTCTCCTCCGCCGATTCGAGGCGGCAGCACACCAGCAGGCGAGCCGTATCAGCCGCCAACAGCACATTGTTCCCGGTCACAAGGAAGACCGTCCGAAATGGAACTTTCATAATCCTGCTTTCCCCAAGGAGGCGGTCGCTCCACGTGGCACCCGTGACCGCAGCATCCAATTCCGGATTGCCGAGGGCGCCCGAAAGATTATCGAAGAGGACCAATTGCTCTCCGCCCATGGCGATGGCTGTGATCTTCTTTCGTGTTTCGTCCCCGTCGGCGGGGAGTGTCGTCCGGGGCATATCTCTGCCGGAGTAGACGATGGAAATTATGTCGGCCAGCAGCGATTTTCCAGAGGCCGGAGCGTTCGCATCAATCAAAAAAATCGGACTTGGACCTTGGAAGGCATGCCGGGCAAAGGGCGTGAGGAGTGCCGCGACCCAAGCCGCCCGATGGCTAGCGTTAGGAAATGGAAAATCGACCACCAATTCCAAGACCAGCTCGGTAGCCGCATCAATATCCGCTTGAGCTGGCACCTCCGGTACCGGAAGCGGCTCCCATCCATCCAGATGGAGATAGATGCCCGTCTCCCGATCGAACCCCGGCCGGTCGATGATCCGTCCGTCCGAGAGTAGGACCGGGCATTCTGAAATCGCCTCAAGCGTGGGAAGCATCGGATATGCGGGCCGCGCATCGACGGCCTTCACGGCCCACGGCGGAGGCAGGCAATAGGCGAATCCGTCTTCTTTGTCTTTTCCCCAGCGAGCTGACGCCGACATTGCTTCGGACAGCCGCGCCAGTGGCACCCGCGCGATGCGGGGTGCGTCCGCTCCCTGGAGAGCGGCGGGAGCCTTGCCGCTTCGGACCAGGTACGTGAGCATCCCGCCACGCTCATATATTCCGCATTCCGCTGCGGCCAGTGCGGCCAATGCCTCATCGACGACCGTCTCTTGATTCGAGACGTCGATTTCGATTGTCGGGCGGTCGTCGTCCGACTGCTTCTTCCGACTGCGTGCCCGCTCCGACAGTGCTTTCGCCGCATCCCCCTCCGCGAACGGTTCGGCCTCTTCGATTAGCCGCATGATGTCGTCGATCGTCGCCCCGCCGCGGGTATAGTCGCGGATGTCTTTTCCTCGATCCTTCGCGACGTCAAAGGGGAGTCGTGCGATCGCGACGCTCTTTGCTCCAGCTTCCAGGAACCGTGCAGCAAAGCGTCGTGCCCCTTCTTGGCCGGGCTGGTCCGCGTCCGCAAAAATGATGACGTCCTTGCCCTTTACGATCGAGAAGTCCAGCGTATCGGGATTCGACGAACTACACCCGCAGATATTGTTGAGGATGCCGATGCCCTGCGGGAGATCCAGGGAAGCGAGCGCGAGCGCATCGTTCGGGCCTTCGGTCTTGACGATCTTTTCCGCCGCGAGAAACTCTTCCGCTGTTCCCGCGTGCAGCCATCCATCTGTGCCGCCCTGGATGCTCCGGGGCTTCTCACCCGGGCGATCGAGCGGGCAATAAAGGATCCCGGTCACGATGCCCGGGTATCGCGGCGACCCGGCCTCGAAGGCGACGCCCCTCTGGCTGCCGCGATTGTTTCCTCTCCGCCCAACGACGACACCGCCCATTGCGCGTATGCCCTCTTCCGTGCATGGAGGCTTGATTTTTGAGTAGGCTTCGATGCCTTTGCGTTGGATCGCGCTCCGCCAAAGCCCTTCCCAAAGCGTCGGACCACGGTCAACCTCCCAGGTGGGCGGGGAGTTCATTTTTTTGGGCTGTGGCTGTACATGACCGTTCGTGGAAGACTGCTGTTGCTTGTTTTTGCGATTAGTTGATGATTCTTTCTGCGCGGCGGACTGGGCGGCATCAGATCCGCTTTGCTAATGTTGATCGCACGGCAAATCTCCTCTTCGAGGCAGCCCGCAAAACAATGCACTAAAATCCCGTCATTATCGCCTTCCCGGATGGACAGTGACGGATTACGGTCGTCGTGGGCTGGGCAGCAAGCCATATATCCGTTTGTAGATTTTCGCACGCCTTCAAGCTGTTCGAGGACGGCACTAATGTTCAGACTCACAACGCACCTCCCTGACGAGTGGAGACGTGTTGGCCTTCACGGCTGCGACGTTGCCGCCGCACGCAAGAATAGATAAGATTTATCATAGCTCGATTTCATCCTTCGATCGGGCATGCGCGACCATCCGCCGACTCCCTGGTAGGCGGGGCCGGCGGATGGGTCACCTTCTCCTTCGCGGCGCGGATCCCCGCACGACTGCATCCAGCTCTTCGATATCAATCACGACCTTCCTTGCGTACGGCCGCAGCGCGTTGAGCCTTCCAGACGCCAGCATCCGCCGTATCGTCTTTGATGAGACGCCGCAGTACCGTGCCGTCTCATCGACGGAGAGGTAGCGTCGTGCCGGAGTCGGCGAGGCCAGTGCCTCGCGGATTGCCCGGAGATGGTCCTCAATGCGGGTGAGGCGATCATCCATGGCCCACCTCGCTATCGCCTGCGGTCGATTTCGCGGCGATGGCTGCCAAATGATCTTCGACCGCTGCGGGATTGAAAAGAAGTCGAGTCCCGGCCAGCAGGCAGGGGACGTTGCCGGATTTCGCCTCGTTACGCAGCCAGTACTGGGTTACGCCCAGCCGGCGTGCCATGCGCGCTAACGTGAGAAGTTGGCCATCCATTGAAGAATTCCTATAAAAGGACCGCTATACGAATGACAGCGACTAAATGGATGATAGAGGCTCGCGTGTGGTGCACGCGTGCAACTACACGTGCGTTTTTGCGATTCAGGAGAGTTTTCTGTCGTTTTCAAAACGTCTCGGTTCGGCCAGCCTGTACGTGCCCTTCGTCGACCCTGGTACGATTAGCGTTTTCCAGGCAGGGTGCTTTCCATGCTTTCCTCTAAAAGCATGATCGATCCGCGATACGCTCGAACCGGATCGTTCGATCAACGTTTCGCCGGAAACGTCTGGCGTGCCTCGTTCTGCGTGTTCCGCTAGGCATTGAACCATCGCGGCCTGGGTCGTGGTGAAAGAGAAATTCTGTCCATTAAGGCATGCGGATCGATAGTCATCACTGAAGCTATAGCCGGGCGGAGAAACTGCCGCCGCCGTTGCGTCGGCGGCATTGATACGTGCAGCGGCATCCGGGCTTCGGTCCGGTTCGTCCTCCCTCGCGAACTTCATCAACTCTTCGTGAACGCGAAGCATGCCCTCCGGGTATTGGAGATGGCGGTCACCTCGGTCGCATGCATCATCAGCATTTCGAAGCAACAGCTCGCAGAAAAATTCTAATCTGCGGATCTGCGGCAAAAGTATCGGCGCGGCAGGGTCTCTGGCAGCCAGCCGAGTAGCCCGGCTGAACGCCTCGCGAAACCGGCCATCGTTTGATGGAGGGTCGATCAAGACCCGTGAGACGTATTTCGTGTATGAATTACCTTCTCGATCGCGATCCAGATCCTCACGATCGAATGCAACATCACTTCCCGGCTCGACGAATTCGCCGTCCGGGTCCGCATCGTAAGAAAGCGCCGTGCGCAGGTCCTTGTGGATCTTCACAGAAATCTGGCAGCATTCTTCGATCGCTTTAGCCGGGCTAGACATAAGCAGAATCCCTTTTCTTGTGTGAAGGCGACGCCGACCCCCGCGAAAGAAAAAGGGAAAATCTCCGCCCGGGGCCGAACGCCGCAGCCACCAGTAGCTAGCTGATGGCCATTCTTGTCCCAAGCAGACCACGAAACCCTGGATCGTTTCTAGGGCAGCATTGCCGGATTCAATTGCGCCCGCCGCCTGCCAGCCACGCGCTTCCATCAATTCGCCGATACGCGTGCAAACGTCCAGACACACGCCAACAGAATCGCGCTGACACTCGAGCGGGTGGCGTCCCCAATTACGATGCCGTAGAAAGATGCCGAATCGATGGCGCGTGACGTGTCCGCTGATTCGAGCAATTGACGGCGGTTGAGCACGCCGGCGTTGGATACGCAACTCTCACGAAACGGCGAAGCCGACGCAGTTCACCCACCCTAAATTGAGCGGCCCAGACCTCGCTCATAGAATGCTGAATCGCTGTGGGCTCCCTCCAATATCATTCCTTTGCATGTGGTACCGATGAAACGCAAGCATTTTCGATGGGGCGTCGCTGGAATAGTTATTCTTATCTGCTTATCGTGCGTGCTCTCACAGTCCCTGCCGGAACGAGCCATTGCCATCGACGTCGATGGCGAGTCCGGAGCGAGGATTACCGCTCACGCAACCGTGGACGGAACGACGACGACGGTTGAGAAGAATCTGCCTGCCCATTTCGAGTATCGAGCCAAGAACGTGTTCCTTGAAATCGTTGGGCCTCAGTCCACGCCCGACGACTATATTGAAGCGACGCTGCAAGTCGACGATGTCGAAGAGGGAGCGTGTCGCGCCCCCGCCGTTCGCATCGGCTACGAAGGCCCCGGAATGTTTGGACTTGGCAGCAGCAACGTGTTGTGCTCCGGAATGAAGCCTACGGAATTAGTAGCAAACTGAGAGCCCCCTCTCGAATAGCTGAATTAGGAAACTCGGAATTCTCAAGATCAAGTCATTGGCAGGCAGGCTGCGGGAGCCAGTCGCCATGCCCACGCACGTCGTGGCCATGCTTCCGAAGAGTTCCAAACATGCCGACGCAAGCGTGAGCGTGATGACGGCCATTCCCTTTCCTGCGCAGGAGTGAAACCCCGAGAAGACTTCCAAATCCGCTTCGAACGATGAAGCCGAAGTAGGTTTTGATTTTGTTTCTTCGGGCCAATCCACGGCATGGCCACCGAATTCATCGACCGGAATATCGTCGCGGAATCTCTCGCTCGGCAAGGCTATTCTCGTATAATGCCTTACTAACGACGCCTGCCAGCAAGAGCTTAGTTGACGACGAACACAACGTCCGCAACATCCGGTTGCCGCTAAATAAGAGCCACAAGAACTGAGGACGCAAATGTTCAGCACGCTCGTTTTGATGGCACTCGGCGGAGCAGCCCTTTCGGGCGAGGTGGAGCACTTAGAGTATAGATTCCATACCGGCCAGGAACTCGTTTACGCATTCGTAAGCAAAGAAAACCTGCTGGAAAACGATGAGCAATCAAGACGGCGATACGAAACAAGAACGCGTTGGAATATCTATCCAGTCAGACAAAATGCAAACGGCAGTTGGCACTTGGTGATCAAGACATCCGTGAGAATGCTACGGTACGACCGCGAAGCGACCGAGAACGGTCAACTCGGAAAGTGGAACAGAGAGCCGTTTGTGCGTTTCGAGAATTCGTTCCTTGGATACTGCGACCTAATGCCCGATGGCTCGTACGAGCAAAACTCAACGCTCGGCGGCAATTACAATTTTGAATTGATTCCGGAGATCATACTGCGTCCACTACCGAGGGCTAGACTTCAAGACGAGGATCCAATAACGAAAGTCGCTCCTGCAAGCGGCACATCCTACACTTGGACGCAATCAGTTCTTGACGGGAACATGGCCACGCTGACTGGGACGTTGGAACGGCCGAAGAGTGCCAACATGGAGTCCACGCACAGGCAAATGGTCGAGTTCGACACAAATGCAGGGCGAGTTCAGAAGATTGTAGTTACTGACACATCTACGCATCCAAAATACCCATCGCATCACCGAACCACTTACGCATTGATTGACGTCGTTGAGCACTCGCCTTCTTGGATCGCGGATTTTTCTGTGGCGGCTGATCGCTACTTTGCGGCCCGTGACCAATGGCAAGACCAGATAGACTTAGCTTCGAGTAGCCGCACCGAAGCAGCGTGCCGCTCCATGGCAGAGACAGCACGACAACGACTCGAAGTAAGTCGGAAAACAGTCGAGTCGCCGGAAGTGCTCTCTGCGTTTGATGCATTGCTCGATGTACACGATGCCTACACGGATTCGTTAGTCGAGAATGCTGCCAAAAGGGAAGAGCTTTTCTCTGCACCGCCCGTCGAGTGGACATCGACGAACCTCCAAGGGGAAGCTCGAAGTCATACTGACTACCTTGGTAACGTTGTGATCTTGGATTTCTGGTATCGCGGTTGCACGAACTGCGTCTTGGCGCTCCCTAAACTGAAAACACTGCACAGGAAGTACAAAGGCCGACCCGTCGTCCTCCTAGGTGTTAACAACGACAGCGACGTTGCTGATGCAAGATTTGTGGTCGATGCCTATTCGATTCCTTACGACAGCGTCCGCAATGTGCTCACGCCAGATACCGACGGTGAGTCTGGCGACAGCGAGAATGAGCGACGGATTTCTTCAGAGTACAAGGTCAATGGTTGGCCGACATTCGTGGTATTGGATCAGACAGGACGTATCGCTGACGTTGTTAACGGGAACGCTGATGATCTGGTTGAGCGAATCAGCCGTACCGTAGACAGCCTGCTGTCCAGTCAACGCCTTCGTGGTGAATAGCATCTGAAGCGTCGGCGTGAAACGCTGAACGCACTTTTGGAGTTTCAGCTAGGACGCCGCGACGGAACTGAGAGCGTGTTTTGAAATTCGCTTTCAGCCCAAAGGGCGCGCGAATCGTCTCGTCGCGAGGCGTGCGAAGCAGGCGAATCCACGAGATTCGGCGATGCAGCAC
>JANQPP010000053.1 GCA_028289405.1 Pirellulales bacterium | reverse complement strand
CGGGGCCTTCCTCAGGAGGATCCTTTTTTATGCTCCAGGAACGGCAAAGCCTATTGGGTACGCACCAGCTAAGCTGGTGGTTTACGAAGTTGAATTAGTTTGAATCGGTCGCTATCACAAACGGGTTCGACCAAGTGCCTGGCGTCAGCCTACATGGTCGCGGAACGTGCAACGGAGATTTCGTCCATGTCCCAACTTGATGTGCACCAGAGGCTCGCCGGCAACGGCTGGGCATTCTATGCCTTGACCATAGCAGCAACCAATGTCACGGGGAAACAGCATCAACTCTTCGCCCTGATTGAAGGTGAGACCGTTCTGCTGCGCATCGTGGCGGGTTTCTTTGTCTTCGCGCTGCTGCTCCGACCTTTTGGTCTAGTGGTATCACTCGTCCATCGCACGGCGCGGGACCTCTTTTCTGCTTCGGTTAGCATCTTTCTGACCGCCGTGATTGCCGCCGCTATCGGACGCAGTTTGCTGGCAATCAGTGTTGCAGCCGATCAACACGGCGCGCTGCGACGCGACGTTGAGGAAGTTCAGGAGATACGGGTTGACGAGAGGGCAGACGGCGACAAGCTGCCATCCCGTGGTCACCGAATTGGCGGACGCTGGCCATTGGCACTAGTCGCCATGGGCAGACCAGTGACAATTTCCCATCCATCCCTGAATGCAGGTAGAAGCACCCTTTATCGGTCATAGTTGCGGCGCTGTGGATGTCCGACCCGACAAACGCTGATCGGCGTCGTCACAAGCAACGAATACACCTCATGGCGGCTCGTCTCAAGCGAGATTTCGTCTCACACAATTGCGTTCGGCGTTTACGACCGAAGTGGGTTAGCAGCTTGGATCTTCGGCTCAATTCGACTGAGAATCTCCATTTCGCCCGACGGTGCCTGTAGCGACGGAGGTCGTTTTCACCGCCCGCGGTTGCGGATGCTTCGAATTCCTATCGGTTGGTCCAACCAACGCGACTTGACAACTACGAATCCCTGGTACTGAAACGGCGACGGAAAAGGAACCGGCTTCCAACCAATTCTCCGCCCTTTGATTCATGCCATCAGTGTACCCCTTTGTTTCGTAACACACCAATGACACTTAAGAAATCGAATCCAAAACAACTTTTTTATAAATCATCCTGACATTACCCGCTTCGTCCTGGATCCACAAATTGATCCAGTTTGTTCCCATATTGTTTAGCCGAATCGAAATCGGATTTCCGCTGAAGCTGCGCCAATCCGCGTCGTTGACCGTGCTATTTATCTTGTAGCTAAAGCGGAGGTTCGCGGATGCCGACACGTTGTCTATTGCGCCCAGCACGATCAACACGTCGCGTGATGTAGCGTGGGTGATACCGCGATCATCCTCAAATACCGTGCCTGCTTGACCCGCGATAACGTCAAACGTTGCCGTCGGAATGGAACGATCGAGTATGATCGAATCGTAAAAGGTGCGAAAGTTTCCCGCTTCGTCCTGCACCTGCAGCACGATCCAGTTTTTGCCCAAATAATTTAACCTCGGCAGGCTGATCTGTGGAGCATATGATTGCCAATCGTGCCATGCGCCGTTGATCGAATACCGCACGGTCAGGTCTTCGGCCGGTGATCCGTTACCTTCCACAATATCCGATACGTCCGCCAGCGACACATCGAGGTATTGTGAGCGAGTCACCTTTTCAATTTCTCCAGATTTGTCCGTGATCTGAACAATCTCGTCCACGTTTCGGCTCGAGATTTCGATCTGGCCCTTGGGCGCTACCGTGTCGAGTACGATCGAATCGTACATCCATCGACGGATATTGCCGGCATGGTCGCGTATCTGTGCGTTTACCCAGTTGGTTCCCTGGTGACTGGGCAACTTCACCTCGAAACTGGCGGTTTCCGTTCCGTCCGTTGGCTCAAACGGCTGCCATTCCCCAAAGTCGGTGTCTGCCGTCTTGTTGACGGCAAACCGCACGTCGGCGACGCCTAATAGATCGTCGGTTGCAGTAACATCCACGGTGACGATCTGGGAGTTCGTCAATGATTCACCGCCGTTAACTACGACGGAACCGTCAGGAGCGACCGAGTCGGCAAGGCGGAGAATTTCCAAGGCCATTTCATAGATATCAATGCGTTTGAATTCGAGTCCCGTATTCACGACATTATCGTCTTCGTCGTCGCCGTCATGGATAGTGACAGCCGACGAACTCAGCACTTGGCGAAACTCGTCAACCGTCAAACGCCTGCCAAGATGCTTACTCGATAGCTGTTGAGCCAGCACTGCCGCACCGGCGACTTGAGGAGAGGCTTGGCTTGTGCCCGACTGCAATTTTGTTCCACCGTCATGCCACGCACTAACGATCTCGGCTCCTGGCGCGAAAATGTCCGTCAATGATTCGTGTCGCTGAGAAAAACTGACAATGCGGTCGATCCCAGTGGAGTGGTCGATCGAACCTTTTTCCCACCGGTACTCGCCTTCCCAGAAATTGTTCCAAACGGCGCCAACGGAAATCACGCTGGGTTCGACGGCGGGCCAGGAAACTCCCGGAACACTGCCTTTGCCAAAGAAGTCATTTCCTGCGCTCGCTGTAATAATGACATTCTGGCTGGCAAGTTGTTGAAATTCATCATGCACATCAAAGTTCGGTAACGAACTGAAGTTTCCGGCACCCAAAGAGAGGTTGACACTCGCGACATTGTAACTTGTTGCGTTTTCGACGACCCATTGAAGCGCCTCTTCGATGTCGCTTACGGCAGCAGTTGCCTCACCGGTCGGGTCGTCGGGAAAGACCTTCAAATGGATGAGATTCACCGCCGGCGCCACACCTGGGTGAGCCGAGTCACTCGATCCAACAGTGCTCGTGACATGTGAGCCGTGCCCAGAGAAATCGGTGGCGTCCGCATCATTGTCACCGGAAAAATCGTAACTAAATGCTATACGATCGGACACGCCGTCGCCATTTAAGTCGTCGCCGAAAAAAGAATGATCGAGATCGATCCCGGAATCGATAATCACGGCTGTCAAGCCACGCCCATCAACGTCCTGGAATCTCGGATCCGCTCGCAATAAGTCCAAATTCATTAGATCGTGCGAACCATCCTGATTTGGCGGTGTACTGAATGGATCAGCAACTTCCGTAGGCAAGTCGAATAGCTTGATGTATTCATTGTTCGAATCGGAATCAGGGTAAGAAATGGATGACTCTTCGATGCTCGATATTGGCATTGTGTGGTGCGCAACGTGTATCGGACTGGTCATTGCCGACGCCGAGTTGGCCAGAAGCCCGACATCGGCCGCCGGCGCGTCATCAATTGCCCACAAACCCATATCACTGGCGAGCAATTGACGAATTTCCAGCCGTTCCACGTGAAGTTTCGATTTTCTGTGCGCTATGGATTTTGCCTTGCGACGACTCCCAGTGCGAAACATTTTCCTTCCTTTCGTAAAATGATAAACGTGTCAAAGAGCGGCCAGATCGAGTGTGATTTGAACCGACTCTTGGCTCGCGCGGATTGGTAGCCGATTCCGGACGTTACAAACCGCAATATTCCAGCGTTTCTTGACACCACTTGGGCTGTTCCAAGAAGTCTGGTATCGCAGCCCATGCCCGATAACAAACGAACGCAATGACGGCTGGTGCGCTCGATGTGATCACGGCGCCAACTAGTGATAATGCGTTGCCGCCAGGAACGAATGTGCCCACGAGACCGGCGATGATATAGACAACAATCGCCAATACGTGCAGGATTAACATGGTGATTGGTGCCCACGATTGGCAATTCCAAGTAGCTCCATAGGCGTGATAACAAAGAACCGTCCAACCACCTGGAATCGCTAAAAAGATCGCCACTTCCCAGACGTCCCCTCCGCTGATTTGCGCCCCTCCAGGATCGAGAATGCTCATGAAGAGCACGATGACGAAGATTACGGCTGTCAGACCGGCCGCACCGAGATATTGAAATCGGAACCAGCATGCCGCGTGTCGAATGCGGCGACGAATCACCTCCGCTGCGACCAGGTGCTCCAACTCGGTTTCGCTCAGCGGCGAATTTACGGACATTTCATCCGAATGAGCCGAGGTGTCATCAGTAGCTTCCATTCGCCATGGTTTTTCAGGCGGGGCTGTGTTTGAACGTGTAAGGAATTCGCGAGGTAGTGACGTTTTGCTTGTCTCACAATACGCCTTTGATTCCCCGTGTGACCCGGTTCCTTGACGTCTGGCCGCACTCGCCGCAGCATTTTCTTGGGGAGACACACCGACGACGAACGCTTGGCTGCAAGTGGGACACTTGATCCGTCTTCCAACGTGTTTTGCCCGCGTCTTGAATTTCGCGCGGCATTCCGGGCATCGAAACGAAATCATTTCACTGCTCCTGCGATTGGTGCGAAGTTGACCACATCCGGCTCATCGGCTGGCAACGAAACGCCCCACATGCGAGACGATTGAAGCGCAACGACATCACCGAGTCACCGCGGGAACACAACGTACGTGCGTTCGCGCATTGGTGGCCGAGGGATGACTCGAGGATTGGCAGTTCGGCAATGCGGTTGTCAGCATTTTCCATCGCAACCTTATGGTGTTTGGGTTTTTGCCGACCCCAGTAGCGAAGCTTTGTTTCCCCTGAGAGTAGAACGAACACGTTTGACATCTTTTTCTTGATGGCAACCTCCCGCTCCCCAATAGGTCGAAACGGCGCGCCGGTTGGAAGAAACGATATTCTTCCTTGTACGCGAGCGATTCGTGTGCGTATCATGTTGACCGTCAACATGTTGTGCCATCGGTCGATAAAACATGACCCGTTCCACGCCAGCCAATTTCAGCCAATCGTCAACCTCGTCATCGCTGCTGGAGCGAGCTCGCTCCAATGAACCAGCAGCTTGGGAGATGTTGGCTAAGCTGTATGCGCCCTTCGTCTACCACCAATGCCGACGAATGGGCGTGCCACAGCAGGATGGTCCCGACATCGTGCAGGATGTGTTTCGTAAAGTGGCAGCGAATCTGAGCCGCTTTCGCCGAGAAAAACCTGGCGACAGCTTTCGCGCGTGGTTAACCACCATCACCAGAAACGTTTGCCGCGACTATTTCCGGCAGCATGCAGGTCGACCGGCCGCGACCGGCGGAACGGATATGCAGCGCCAGATCCAACAAGCCCCGGACAATCCAGGTGACGTATCCACAACGACATCCGACAGGAAAGGATCAGAGGCGTCCGGCAGCAAAATGATCGTGTCTAGGGCAGCCCAGCTTGTTCGCGATGAATTTGAGGAACACACTTGGAATGCATTTTGGATGACGACCGTCGACGCTTTATCACCGGCCACCGCCGCTGAGCAGCTAGGAATGACCAGAAACGCCGTCTATCAAGCACGTTCTCGCATTCTGCGCCGACTTAGAAGCCTACTGGAAGATTTCGGGGAAGGATAGGCATGCGGTAAAAAGCTGTCAGACGTAATCGTTCTTAGTAATAAGGGACCGTCTGTATCCAGCTTCCGGCAAGGGTTCTCACGATGACCAATACCGATGTCTGTCCGTCGATTGACAAGCTCAGCAATTTCGCCTTCGGTCGATTGGCCGACCGAGAATATGAGGCGGTTTCTCGCCATCTGGCGACTTGTGTGAGCTGTCAAGAACGCCTCGAAACGGCAGACGACAGCTCAGACGGCATCGTCCAAGGGCTACGACAAGAAGCACCGGTCGATGCGATCCTCTTTGAGCCAGAGTGCGAAATGGCTGTCGACAAGTGCATCGCGTTGGAAGGCGCAAATTTTTCAAAAGACCACCGGGCCGATTTGGGGTCGCTCCGCGAATACCGGCTTGAGCGTGAATTGGGACATGGCGGCATGGGGACCGTTTTCGAAGCAACCCACACGCGTCTTAATCGCCAAGTCGCAATCAAAGTGCTGCCGCCTGCACGGATGAAAAACCCAGAGTCCGTCCGCCGGTTTCACCGCGAGATGCAAGCCGTTGGTAACTTGGATCATCGCAATATCGTGCGGGCGTACGACGCGGGCGAGGACGACGGCCAACATTTTCTCGTGATGGAATTCGTCGACGGGCTCGACTTATCCGACGTTGCACGGCGGTTGGGGCCGCTGCCGATTGCAGATGCTTGTGAACTCATTCGTAAGGCGGCCCAGGGCTTGGAGTATGCCCATCAGGCTCGACTCGTGCATCGCGACGTCAAGCCTTCCAATATCATGGCCACGACAAACGGGGAAGTAAAAGTCCTCGATCTTGGGTTGGCGTTGTTGGACGAATCCCATGGCGCAAATGAAGAACTGACTTCGACTGGCCAGGTCATGGGAACGCTTGATTACATGGCACCCGAACAACTCGGCGACAGCCATGACGTGGATTGTCGCGCGGATATCTATGGCCTAGGGGCCACGCTTTACCGGCTCCTAACGGGACAGGCTCCTTACGCCAACCAGCGATACAACACGCCCCCCAAAAAACTGATGGCAATTGCGACAAAACCGTACACGCCCGTGTCGGCGCACCGGGACGACGTGCCCAAGGGGCTCCTGACCATATTGGATCGAATGCTGGCTAAGAATCCCGATGAGCGGTTTGCTAGCGCTGGCGAAGTTTCGCAAGCTCTCTTTCGATTTGCGCGTGGGAGCGATATTTCAGCGCTCGTTGAAAGCGCGTCGACGGCCGAACAAACGGTCGAGCCTGTTGAAGAGAGCACGTTGAAGCACGTCTCGTCCGCGCTGGTCGATACGCTCCCGGGCGAACAACCGAGAGAGAAATCTCCGCTGAGGCGTTGGCCGCCGCGTGTCAATCATTATCTGGCCGCGACCGCAGTGACTGTGTTTTGTGTGTTGCTGACCGCCTTGCTGTTCAAGCTGCGAACGCCCGACGGCACACTTATCGTCACCATCAAGGAACCCTTGGCAGCCGCGGATCTCGTCGTTGAGATTGATGGCGAACGCGCCGTGGACGTCTCGGCGACGGATGGTGGAAAAATCCTCCGTGTTGCTGTTGTTCCGGGCCAACATGCGCTTCGCATACGAACGGCGGAAGGAATGGAACTGATCACGGAGAGGTTTACACTTGAGCGCGGGGGGATGAAGATCGTAAGTGCGGAATTCACGCATGGGCAGGCATTCACCAATGTCGATGTAGCGCAAAACACCGGCCTCGAAATAATTCCGCAACAGCTAACCATCGCGCCGAGAAGCCCAATGGCGAAATCCGCGATGGTCACGAAACCGGCGGTGCTTCCTGGCGTGCTGAGCTGGACGATTGCCACGCGAGAAGCGTCATTCGCTGAGCCGGTTCTTCGATTTAGCCACGATGGCAGCCAACTCGCCATCGGTTGCTTCGACGGTCAAATTCGCATTCGGGATGCGGCCACCGACAGGTTAACTCGGATTCTCGTTGGGCACGATGGAGAGATCCATGCGTTGAAATGGGCGCCGGACGATCCAATTCTTGCGTCCGGCGGCACGGATAGAAAAGTGCGTTTGTGGGATGCAAGATCTGGAAGTTTATTGCGTGTTTTAACCGGCCATACGGGGACGGTTCGGGGTGTCGCTTGGTTTCCGGACGGAAATACGTTTGCGTCCGTTGGACCCGAGTTGAATGTCTGGGATACAGCAACTGGTCGATTGCTCGAATCCGTATCGATGACGAATCCGCCAGAAGCGGGCCACTCACTTGATTGCATCGATAATCGAATTGCCGTTGCTAGCGGCGAGGCAGTCATCATATGGGACGCAAATACCATGCAGGTAGTGCATGAATTGCGCACAGGTTATCAAGTTGGTAAAGTCGAGTTTTCGCCCGACAGCAATTTCCTGTCGGCAGCTTCCCGTGGACTTGACAATAAAACCTCAATCTGGAGTAGCCAATCGGGAGAACGGCTCAGGGAATTTGATGCAGGCGGCCCATCTGCTTGGTCTCCTGACGGTAAATCCATATTGGCGGGCGGAGTTATCTGGAATGCTGACTCGGGAAATGAATCCCGTAACATACCGGAATTGCCGCGCCAATTTAACTGGCTGGATTGGTCACCTCAGGGAGGAAGAATTGCATTTGAAGATAGAAATGCGACTGTTTATGCCTGCAGTCTCGCCAATCCAGAAATCATGCGCGTGCATCGACCTCATCCGACGCATAATCGAGCAGATGGATCGAATAATTTCCATCACACTGTTGCATTTTCAGCGACAGACCCATCGGTGATCACAACTGGGTTCGATGCCGTATTGAAGAATCATCCCGTTTTCCGCTGGGCCATGTCTGACGGCAGGTTGAACGTTGACGGCATGGTAGACTACCACGTTGCGTCCATATTGTCACTAGGTGCCGGTAACTATGTTTATGCTGGACGATGGCATCAATCAAATCATGAAGTGCGTCACGCATTCCGGGACGAACAGTCGAGACAATCGCGAGGACTCCGACAGCACCAGGACGTCGTGTTTGCGCTCGCACGATCTCCTGACTCGAAATTCGTGGTTTCAGGAAGCCGCGATGGAACGGCCCGCGTATGGGATATTCACCACGGTCAGCAGATACATGAATGGAAGCACGAATCGCCGGTCTATGCACTGTCGTATGCTCCGTCTGGCGACTTGGTCGCGACAGTCGCTAGCGAAAGCGTAAGGGTTTGGGATCCGCAGACCGGAAAGGAGCATATCAAACTTGACGTTTCCAGAGCGAAATTGGCCGCATTCTCGGTAGATTCCACGGTACTCGCTGTCATCAACGGACTTGGGGCAATTGAACTTTGGGATATAGCAAATGCTCGGCAATACGACGTTTTGGAGGGGACGTACTCCGCAATTAGGCTAATGAAATGGCTAAATCAAACGACGATCATTACTTATAATGAGGACAACGCCGTATATTTTTGGGATGCAAGCTCGGATAAAACGCCTCCGAAAAAAGTGGAAATGCCGGGCGCCTGGTGTGTCGGCGCAGCGTTTTCGCACATTGGAAGCCGCATCGCCCTATCATCTGACCAAGTCCTGCGGACGGTTGATCTCGCGACCGGTCGTTCGCGTGCACATGTTCCACTTCGAAACGGCCAATATCTGACCGTCAGTGAAGATGGCCATTACGCTGGATCGCCTCGTGTCGAGCGCCATTTTGTCTACGTCGTACTGACAGAGAACGGACAGGAGTTGTACACGCCGGACGAATTCGCGAATAAATTCAACTGGAAGAATAACCCCGACGCCGTGCAATGGAGTGTACGCGATTCCGATAGTGCATCCAACGAATAGCAAACATTTGTTAAGGGCGAGATCGTTTGCGGCACGTACGAACAAACTTGAATCAGATAGTTGCTAGCGGCGCCAATTGACCGAAGTGATCCCGTCCGATGCGACTTGTTCCTTCTGCTCCGTGGCAGCGGTTGCATCGCCCTCGCTGAGTTGCGCATCCTGCGAATTCGCAGCGGTGTCGCATTGTGAAGCGCACCTCAGTGACTTTGGGCGTCTTCGCGATTGGGCAGATGAGAACTCCGCGCCAGATGCGGTCTCAACGACGAAGTTGGCCAGGCCGGACATCGTGGCCGCCCTCGGCGTTTACGGCCGACGCTGGTTTGCCTACAGGGATTTCTTGGCGAACAGCCTTGGTGGTACGATACCGCATACCCTCCGGCCATTCTGGAACAGGACTATGTTCTGATGAAGGTAAGGCGTATTGCTCTGCGGAATTATCGGCGTCTGGAGGATGTGACGATTGACTTTGAACAGAGCGAGACAGTTTTCGTTGGCCCAAACAATAGTGGGAAGACGTCCGGCACGACCGCTTTCCGCCACTTCGTGAAGCGGAACGACTTTAAGGTCTACGACTTCTCCGTCTCCCAGATTGCGAAGCTAGACGGCTTCGGACAGGCCAACGAAACTGGCAACGTGAGCTTGCCGACCATCGAGATGGATCTCTGGTTTTCGATTGACCCTGACGCCGAGTTCGATCGCGTCATCACACTCGTGCCGAGCATCTCCGAGGAGCTTGACGATGTCGGCGTCAGGATGAGCTTCGCGGCAAAAGACGCGGTGAAGCTTAAAGCCGCTTACCTGCAGCGTTTCCCCAGGAAAAAGGATGGTCGTTCTGAAAAGACGCTCTCGCAGTTCCTTGCGGTGGACGGCAATCTCGGCAAGCACTTCGAGTTGAACTATTTTGCCCTCGAAGACGAGGGCGGCGAAGTCAAGGCGCAGCCGCTGCCTCCTGAGGATGGCAAGAAGGCGCTGCAGTCGTTGATCCGCGTTGATTTTGTTGACGCACAACGCAACATCGATGACCGGGACGTCGCCCGGAGCACTCGCCTGTCGGCTGTGTTGACGTCGTTCTATCGAAAAAACCTGGAGCAGGCGGAGACCAACGAAGATGCCAACAGAATCATTGATGAGAACAACGAGAAACTCACGCAGCACTACCAGCTGACGTTTGAGGACCTCTTCGAAGTGATTCGGAATCTCGGCGTTCCTTCCGTCGCCGATCGTCAACTCAAGATTGTCTCTGCACTCAATCCCGATGTGGCGTTGCAGGGCAACACCGAGCTCATCTACGTCGACCCCAAGCTGCAGCACGAATTGCCGGAAGCGTACAACGGACTTGGGTTCAAGAACCTCATCTACCTGGCGATACAAATCAGTCACTTCCACCTGCAGTGGATAAGAACCGAAGAACGACGCCCGCTTTGCCAGCTGATCTTTGTGGAAGAGCCGGAGGTGCACCTACACGCACAAGTGCAACAGACGTTCATCGCCAACGTCTGGGAAATCATCAAAAGGGAATCCGTGAGGGCCAAAGAGCCGGACAAGGTTCCGCAGCTCGCGGTAACGACGCACTCGTCCCACATCCTGGAGACCGTCGACTTCGAGAAGGTCCGCTACTTTCGGCGTTGCCAAATGGCAGACGAGGCTTCAGGCGCCACGAAGACGCTACACGCCTCCACGGTCGTGAGCCTGAGAAACTTCACACCTCAGGGTGCCTCGGCCCCAGGAGTAGTCGAAGACGAAACCGAGACGCTGGCTTTCCTGAAGCGCTACTTGAAGCTGACTCACTGCGACCTCTTCTTCGCAGACGCAGCGGTGCCAATCGAGGGAAGCGTTGAGAAGCTGTTGATGCCTTACATGATTGAGAAGGTGGCGAAGGGGCTGCAGACCAAGTATCTCTCCGTTCTTGAGGTGGGCGGGGCCTACGCCCACCGGTTCGCGAGCCTGCTAAAATTTCTTGCGATTCCCTATCTCGTAGTTACGGACATTGATTCGGTCGACCCCGCATCCAGTCGATCCGCTTGTCGTGCCGATAAGGCAGGGGCGGAGAGCACGAACCGGTCACTGAAGTTCTACTTGAATAAGACCACGATTGAGGACCTCGCAGCACTCGCACCCGAGTCCCAAATCCTCGCTGAAGGAGAGTGCTACGTCGCGTATCAAAGACCGCAAATCGTGAAGGGGCATGGGGCAGAAGCCCCCATGCATGGCCGAACCTTCGAGGAGTCCTTTGCCTTCGCCAACATCCAGCATGTTCGGGACAAGAGTATTGACCTCGGCGTGGAGCTGCCCGCCACGCCTGACTTCGAGCAAGACTACGAGCTCATTCACAAGCGAATCAGGAAAGCCACCTTTAAGAAGACTGAATTCGCCCTCAACGTTGCAGCTTCAGACGTTGACTGGAAGACGCCTCCGTACATCGAGGAGGGGCTTCGGTGGCTCGACAAGCGGCTAAGTGATGTCGCCACAGGAGACAACGGGGAGTGAAGTTCAGGATGCAACGCAAGTCTCTTACCGATTCAGACAGGCAGATACGCGAGTGCCTCGTTCAGAAGAAAAGCTTCGTGATGGTGGCTGGCGCCGGTTCCGGTAAGACAACATCGCTCATCACCGCACTGCAATTCCTTCAAGCCAATGAAGGACCACGCCTGAGACGCGACGACAAGAGGGTCGCGTGCATCACCTACACCAATCGTGCGGTCGACGTCATCTCCGGCAGACTGGAGTGGGATAGCCTGTTCGAGGTCGGCACGCTCCACTCGTTCCTGTAGCGAGAAGTTCAACGTTTTTCGAGAGACATCAGAGCCGCCCTCCAGGAATACGTCCTGCCCGCCAAGATCGAAAAGAAGAAGGAGGAAGACAACGGCGGAAACAGCAAGAGTGCAAGAAGGCACGCGAGCAGGTAGCTGAGCTGACGGCATCTATCGATGCCCTGGATGACGTGAAGTCATTTGAGTACGTCGATAGCAACTACAGCGAATACGAAAAGGGTCGTCTCGGACACGATGACATAATCGCGGTCGCCGCGTATCTTCTGGCCAACCGAGCCCCTCTGCAGAAGATGTTCGGCCAGCGGTACCCCTACATATTCGTCGATGAGGCACAAGACACATTTGAGCCAGTCGTGACGGCTTTGAATGCTGTGTGTCCTGGCGACGGACTTCCCATCGTCGGCTACTTCGGTGACCCGATGCAGCAGATTTACGACCGACGGGCGGGCAACTTCGCAGGACCGAATGGGTCTGTCAAATCACCAAGAACGAGAACTACCGCTGCTCTCCACAGGTGATTCGCTTGCTGAATACCCTTCGCACCGACGTTGAGCAGTACCCTGCGGGCGAGAACTCAGACTACTCCGGCAGTGTCTCCATCACATTGGTGCCAGCCGAGATCCCCGAGGCGCCCCGTAGACGGTATTCGGAGGACCAGCTCGCACGCGTCGTCAACAGGTTCGCCGAGGCAGTTCGCGATTGGGGCTGGGAACACAATCCCAATGTCAAGCAGCTCTTTTTGGCACGCCAGATGATTGCGAGGCGGATGGGCTTCACGAATCTCCACCGACTCTTTACAGGCGAGTATTCTTCGACAAGAGCTCAAGAGGCGTACGAGCAAGGCACACACTACCTGCTCGCCCCATTCACCGAAGTTATCTGGCCATTGGTGAAAGCTCACCGGGACGGCGCCTTGCGAGATGTGCTCAACGTGCTATGCAGCTCTAGCCCAGCGTTCGACCCTGAAGGAGTGAACGCTAAAGAATCGCTCCGCTTCATGAAAAACAAGGCTCTTGAAGTCGTCGAGGAGCTAGACGAGATGTGGGCGTCAGCAAGCATTCGAGAAGTCTTCGACTACTGTCGACGCGAGAAACTCTGTCGAATCTCAGAGCGACTCGGTGCCGAACTCGACCGCTCTCCGAGAGACGAGGAATACGAAGCCAGCCAGCACGAAGCCGACAAAGGCGAGTGGCTGGCCGACGAGTTTCTCCAGATGACTACAGGGGAAATCGCTCCACTCTCCGACTTTTTGGATCAGCACACCCCGTTCAGCACTCAACACGGTGTTAAGGGCGAGGAGTACGAAGATGTCATTGTCGTGTTCGACGATGTCGAGGCGGCTTGGAATCTCTACAGCTTTACCAAGCTGCTGACGCCGGGTGTAGCGGGAAGCCCGTCTTCAGAGTCTCAAGAACAGAGGACTAGGAAACTCGCCTACGTGTGCTTTTCCAGAGCGATGGTCAATCTTCGCATCCTACTCTTCACTACGGACCCAGGCCCAGCCAAATCCGAATTGGTACGTCTACGGTTGTTTGAGAGAGCAGATTCAGATCGCTGACTAGCAGGCAAAGACGTCACACGCGTGCTCAGTTGTAGCTGTTGTAGGCGAAATCAGCACCGCTAAACTCAATATTCAACCTGCGTCGGACCGGCACGCCGATGCACACTAGGGCATGACCTGCACGCTACAAGGCCGCGTCATGTGCACGTCAGCAAGGCTCACGGACTGTCTTGCCGCAGCCAACGCATGGTTTTCGGAATCCCAAAGCAATAACTCAATGAATCGAGCGACGCTTATCACGTCAGCGGAAAGTCCTCGGCCAAGCCGATAATAACGTGCGGCCGGTTGCCTTCGAGATTCGTCGAGTACTCAATCCGCAGTTTCTTGGCGTCCGCTTCGGCTTCACCAGTCGGCAGCGGCAGGACAAATACGGCACTGCAGTGCCCGTGGCGTTGGGCTCGAGCGAGGACCCAGGCGGCGTACCAAAGAACACTGTGCCCGCGGCTGCGCACCGTCTCGTAGTAGGCGAGCGATTGCGGGATGTCTTGCAGAGCGGTCCAGAGTCGCACCGTGAACACGATCGTAAGCCGATCGTCGCAACTGGCGTAATTCATTTGCCTAGTGACCCAGGCAGTGATGTCCACAAGCAATCCTCGGTCGAGCAACAATTTCACGCAGCATGCGCCGATTCGCTCCTCAAAGTACTCGTCGGCAAGATTGAAGTCTTCGACCGTTGCTTCTTTCTTTTTTTGCATAGCGATTTCCTCCTCGCTACCCGCCCTCC
Source organism: Pirellulales bacterium (assembly GCA_028289405.1). Classification (GTDB taxonomy): domain Bacteria; phylum Planctomycetota; class Planctomycetia; order Pirellulales; family JANQPP01; genus JANQPP01. Next base: position 43,001 of record JANQPP010000053.1, on the reverse strand, counting down.
GCTTCGAGGCGACGCCCGAGGGCAGGCGGTAGCATTTCGTCGTTTCGAATGGGCGAAGCTCAAAGCGGCGAATTGCTACCGATGGCGCAGTTCGCGAGTGGCTGTGCAATGGGCAGCGCGGAATCGTGCCCAATAGGATATGAGCAACGAACGTACGAAACTGACGCCCCCGCAGATCGCCCGTATGTGGGGTGTGAGCGTGGATAAGATTCATGTCTGGGTGCGCAGTGGGGAGTTGGCCGCGATCAATGCGGCCACGCATCGGGAGGGACGACCGCGCTACTTAGTCTCCGTCAACGACCGACAGGCATTCGAACGCCGACGTGCCGTCGGCCGGCCGCCCTCATCTGATCGGCGCAAACGGCGGCGGCGAACGGGAACCGTCGAGGAATTCTTTTGAGCTCGGCGACCTATGCGAACTGTCGCCTCTAGATATTTCAACTGCTGCCTGGAAACGATGCCGATCACGTTTCGGGCTCCTGAGCCGCCCATCGAAACGATGATGCTCATGCACTTCTCTTGAAAAGACCAGTCTCGGACGTAATCCGTGACGGCAATCAGTCGGTCATCGCTCACCCGTGCGCGGTAGACCGCCGCCATGTCAGAGGTCGCAGGGGCGTGACCTATCATCGCGTCCACGGCGACTTGGTCACGCGCCTCGCCCCCCAATCGTGGCAAACGTGTGACGGATCGCGTAAAAACCAAGGCATTTACGATACAAATTGAGTTTCTCCAGCAGTTTTCGCATTTCCTTGCTGATCGGATTATCCTCGATCTCCTTGGCGAATCGGTTTCCTTTACTCGTGATGAATACCAGTCCGTCGTCTGCCGCGTCGGTCGGCTGCGGGCGTGTTTTCATCGCTTTGCGGAGTGCTAGAACCGTCTCGGGCCAGAGCGGACAATCCCTGGGAATTCCTGTCTTGGGGCGAGGAAAATGCAACCAGCCGGTTTCCAGGTTCACGGCGTATCGCGGCAGAGTTCCACAATCTTGGTTACCGAACCCGCAATTGATCCCCAGCAAGATCATGGAGTGCAAGGGGTTGGTGGCCGCATCCAGCATCCTGCGAATCTCGCCGGCCTCAAACATCCGGGGGCCAGCCTTATTACGCGATTTCCTGACATCCTTCCTGCTGGGACGCTTAAGCGCCTGCCCGAAGCGAACCGGCCTGTCGATCAAGCCATTTTCGTAGGCGAATTTGAAAATGACGCGGATCCGCGTGATATCGTTCGTGAGCGAGGTCGGACCACGAGTTTTCGCCAGCTTCGTGCGAAGCTTTTGGAAGTCTTCCGGCACGAGATCGCTGACCATCCGGTGCTTGTCGATGGACTCGGTAAGCCGCCTGCAGACGGTGTGATAGTCGTCGAATGTGCGCCGTACAATCTCTTCACTTTCCAGCAGGGCGCGTTTTGCAGCAAGAAACTCGTTGAGCAGCTCACGGAGCGTGACGTCACCCTCTTGTGGGTGCATCGCCGGATCCCGTCCGGCAAGCAGATCGTCCTTTTCCTGGAGATACCTGTCGAGAGCCTCCTGATGGTTACTCCATGGTCCGAAATAATGCACCCGGCCCCGTATCCTCTTGGCCCACTGGCCATTGGCATGGGCATAGAGCGGAAAACCGGGGTAGGGCCGCTGGGGAGACGGTTTGCGGCTCGCTTTGGCGTTGTTCGTCGGCCCGGTTCTATTGGGGCCTCCGCCGCCCAGCCAAGCTTCGTATTCTCGGAGCGCACCCTCCGGGTCGTCCCACGTTCCGAAGTAGTGGTGTTTTCCGCCATGCTTTTTGGCCCACACCCCTGAGGCGTGCGCAAAAAGCGGAAATTCGGGATGCGGTTTTTTGGGTTTCGACCGGGGCATCGGCTCTTGATTCCAAGCTTGACAAGCGACCGCGTTCCTCCCGACAATAGCTGGCTTGTTTTGATTGGGAGGTGTGAAGTGACGGGTGTAGCAAGGTGTAGTAGCGGGTGTAGAGGCGTCGCCCCAGGCGTCGTCTGTCTACACCACTTGCAAAATCCCCGCGAAAACCGCTATTTCACAGGCATGCCAGCGTAGCTTCAATTGGCAGAGCACCGCATTCGTAATGCGGGGGTTGCGGGTTCGACTCCCGCCGCTGGCTTTTTCGTGACTGGAAAAACGAGCAACCAATTTTCACGATGCGGCCGCATGAGACGCGCGGCGAGGCGAAAGGACAAGTTGATCGATGGTGGAAGCTGTTGAATCCGATCTGAAGCAACTCGTGCTGTCGAGCAGCACTTTCGGCCCTTCCCAGATTGGGGAACTCACCGAAGCGATTTCGCATGATTACAACAATTTCCGATTACTGCGAGACGCCACGGCCGAGTTGGAGCAGGAGCAATCTCAAAGTCCCGCGAGCCGGGTGAGACTGGGTGTCTGTTACTATCTGCTAGGCCGTTTTTCGCAGGCCGTCGAGACATTGAAGAAGGCGGACGGCGGCGGCGTAGCGCAATTCTATCTCGCGAAATCCTATTTCGCCTTGGGAGAATACGATAACGCCATTCAAAGCTATGATGCCGCCGCGCAAGCCGGATACGACCGCGACTTGTGCGTGATCGGCCAATCCGAGGCGTTGCGTTACGGCGAAAAGCCGGCGGAAGCCCTCGCCCGACTGGACGAACTGTCCGGCCCCGTGGAGCAAACGGCGGAATATCTTTACCAGCGCGGGGCCACTGTTTCCGCGTTAGGTGAAAACCCTTTGGAAGCGGTCGCCTTGTACGAACGTGCCGTGGCGCAGGACGACCGGCACGCGGGGGCGTTGTTCGGTTTGGCCTTGGAGAACGATCGGCGGGGCAATGACAACGTAGCCCTAGACCTCTATCAGAAGGCCGCCAACGTCTTTCCGACACACGTGGGCACACTGGTCAATTTGGGGATTATTTACGAAGACTTTCAGCGATACTCCTTGGCCGAAGCCTGTTACCAGCGGGTCTTGGATGTGCAACCCAGTCATCCCCGGGCGCGGATGTTTTCGCTGGACACACAAGCTTCGTCCGACATGCTCTACGACGAGGATGCCGAGAAACGCCGTGACCGCCTCCATCAGATCATGGGTATTCCGGTCACCGACTTCGAACTTTCCGTGCGAAGCCGGAATTGCCTGCAAAAAATGGGCATCATGACGCTGGGGGATCTTGTCGAATGCACTGAAGCGGACTTGTTGGCAAGCAAAAACTTCGGCGAGACGTCGCTCATGGAAATCCGCGATATGCTCTCCTCCAAGGGGTTATCCTTGGGGCAAGTCGCGGATCGCCCTTCCGGTGGACCCGAGGCCGCTCCTTACGATTACCAATCGCTCTCGCCCGATGAACAGGCACTACTGGAGAGGCCGATCGCGGAGTTGAATCTCTCCGTTCGCGCCCGCAAGTGCATGACGAGGCTGGGCATCGCCACGATTGGCGAGTTGGTTCGCCGCAGCGGGGACGATTTGCTAGAGTGCAAGAACTTCGGGGTGACCAGCCTGAATGAAGTCCGCGAAAAACTGACGCTGCACGGGCTGAAGCTGCGTGGCGATTGAGAGCCGCTTAAACAGTCGCTAGCGCCCGCTCAAGTTCTTGCCGAACGGTGTCGTCTGTTTCTTGCGCTAGTAACTGGCGCAACACCCTGAATCCGTTTTCGGTGCCTATCCGCCCCACGGCCCAAGCGCTTGCGGCCCGTACCACGGGTTCGGCATCCTTGAGTCCGATCAGCAGCGGCGCCAACTGGGATTGGTCTTGTTGGTTTCCCAGCACGATCGCGGCGTTACGGAGCAGGCCCCGGCGTTTGGCCCGCCAAAGTGGGCTGTCCCGAAAAAGCTGTCGAAACTCTTCCTCGGACATGCTGAATAAGGCTGCAAGCGACAGCGGGAACAGCCCTTCGCGCGGCATGAACTCGGGTGTTTCGGTGGGGGCCACGCGACGGTTCCAAGGGCAGACTTCTTGGCAAAGATCGCAGCCAAAAGTCCAGTCTCCCTGTCCTTCTCGCAAATCATACGGAGCCAAGCTGCGAGCCTCAATCGTGAAGTAGCTGATGCAGCGGCGGGCATTCAGTACATACGGAGCCACGAACGCCTGCGTGGGGCAAACCTCCAGGCATGCGGTGCAGGTCCCGCAGTGATCTTCCTCGAAAGGCGTGTCGTATTCCAGCACCTGGTCGGTCAATAACGCCGCCAGGAAGAACCAGCTTCCCCATGTTCGATTCAGTAGCAGCGTGTTTTTTCCGATCCAGCCGAGCCCCGCCAATCGCGCGAATTCCCGTTCGGGAAGGGGTGCCGTATCGACCACGCCTCGCACTCGGCTTCCCGGAATCCATTCATGGATGTGGTCGCCGAGTTTCCTCGTCCGGCGACGGATGACGTCATGGTAGTCGTCCCCCCAGGCGTAGCGGGAAACGCGTCCTGACCCAGATGGCACTTTGGTAGGCTCTTCCGTCCGATAATTCAGGCCCAGCATGATGATGCTGCGGATCCCGTCCAACACATGCTTGGGATGCTCATACGCGTCAGCGTGACGCTTCAGGTAGTCCATTTCGCCCGCATATCCGGCCTCCAGCCACTCGCGAAGCCGAGAAATTCCTTGGGGCGTCACGGCAGGGCAAATGCCCACCATGTCGAATCTCAAACGATACGCGGTGTCTTTGATCGCGGACGTGAGCGCGGCTAAATCGCCTGGCATGCTTTCGAATGGGAAATCGATAGGAAAGGACCAGCCGCTTCGAACGGGTATTGGTTTAACGTCGCGGCATTTTCGCTGTTTGGACTCGTGATTTCCAACACGAGAAACGCGACACGTCCGTGCGACACGCACTAGCGAAACAGCCGGCTTACGGATTCATTCCGATGGATACGTTTGATGGCTTCCCCCAGCAGCGAAGCGACGGTCAACACCGTGTACCTCGACGAAAGCTGGTCTTGCCGAAGGGGAATCGTGTCGGTGAGCACGATGCGGCTAATGGGCGAGGACTCCAATCGAGCGGAAGCGGGGCCGCACAACACGCCGTGCGTCGCGGCCACGAAAATCTCTTTGGCCCCCGCATCGTGAATGATTTGCGCGGCACCACAAATCGAGCCCGCCGTGCTGATCATGTCGTCGAACATGAGTGCCGTCTTGCCTTCGACCGGCGCTCCGATGATGTTCGCCTGTTGCGTACGTTCGGCGCTCATCCGCCTTTTATCCACGATGGCCAACGTGCCTCCTAGGCGGTTGGAATGTCCCACCGCGCGCTTAATGCTGCCTTCGTCCGGGCTGACCACGATGATCGATTCCGGCGGAAGCTGCATACTCAAGAAATATTCATTGAGTACCGGCGCGGCGTAAAGATGGTCCACGGGAACATCGAAAAAACCTTGAATCTGGGCAGCATGCAGGTCCATGGCAAGCACGCGGTCCGCGCCGGCGCGGGTAATGATGTTCGCCACGAGCTTCGCCGTGATCGGTACGCGGCCTTCGTCCTTGCGATCCTGTCGTGCATAGCCGAAATACGGAATCACCGCCGTGATGCGTTCGGCGCTGGCCCGCTTGCAGCTTTCGATCATGACCAGCAATTCCATCAAGTTCTCGTTCACGGGCGGGCACGTGGGCTGCACGAGGAACACATCCCTACCGCGGATGTCCTCCTCCACCTTGCAGGAGATCTCGCCGTCGGGATAGTTGCCCAACGAAATCCGGCTCAAGGGGAGCCCTAAATATTCACTGATTTTCAGGGCAAGATTCGGATTCGCCCGGCCACTGAATATCTTTAGATCGACCATGTTTTCGTGAACAGTGAACGATGTTGGCTACCAACTCGGGAAATGGCCGTGATCTTCCATTGGAGGACGTGCATGGGCTTTATCCCGCCCGCAGTTCTCGCATGGCCTGTTCCACGGCTTGGAGATCCTCTGAAGTATTGATGCTTAATGCTTCGCACGGCTTGAGAACGGGCAAGGCCAACACGGTTTTCCCCTCGTCACGCAGGATGCCCGGACAATCGGTGATGTAGTATTCCGATTGCGCGTTCTCAGCGCGAAGCTGGCCGAGAGCATGGGTCAGATCCCCCGCGCGGAACACGTAAGTACTCATGTTAACCTCGCGGATGGCCCTTTGCGCGGGCGTAGCGTCCTTTTCCTCCACGATCGCCAGAAATTGTCCCTCGGGATCCCGCACGATCCGCCCCAGCCCAGCGGGGTCTTCGCGTTCGGCGGTTCCCAAGATGCAGGCCGGCTGTTGGCGTTCGTATTCTTCAAACAAAGTTGCCACGGACGAAGGCTGCAATAACGGAGAGTCTCCGGTGACCACCAAAACAGGACCCGAGTGCCGCTCCAGGTGTTCGCGGCAGACCATCACCGCGTGCCCCGTCCCCAATTGTTCCGTTTGATCGACGAACGTGACTTGTGGCCGGTCCGCCAACACACCTCGTACCCGTTCTGCCTGATAGCCCACGACGACCAGTACCCGGTCCACTTCGGCCTCGGACAGCGCTTCCAGCACGTATTCGATCATCGGCCGACCACACACCTCGACCAAGACCTTGGGAAGCTCCGACTTCATCCGGGTGCCTTTCCCAGCGGCAAGCACGATCGCAAGTTTCTCGGACATGGAAAAATGCTCCTCGTTTCGCTGTGCGGATTTTCCGGGGAAGTTCCGAGTGGGTGAATGCGCCAAAAAGTATCGTGGAAGCGGCGGCCGACAAGACAAGCGAACCCAAGCCGGGTGTCGACAAAGTTTGCCGCCATCTTGCCATGGATGGTCAGTCTGGACTAGTCACCCTCCGTTCGCGTCGTCGATTTGCGGCTGGTCAGCTCGATTTCTCCGCAGGGGAACTTTTTTTCTGATGCCCACTTGCGAAAACGCCTCCTCCAGATTCAAACCTAGCTTATCGTCCATCTTGGCCGAATTCAGATCGCCGGCAGCGCTCGGCGAATTTCATTTGGCGCAACCCCCTCCCACGAAGAAGATGTTGATGTCCACGCTGCGTGAACGTTCGCTATCCGTTTTTCCTGCCGGTTCCCACGGCGAATTCAATCTGCCCGACGAAATGGCGATCGTGGTCGACCGGGGCGAGGGCTGCCGGTTGTGGGACACCGATGGCCGTGAATACCTCGATTTTTCCATGGGTTGGGGGTCCGTGTTGCCGGGCCATGCCTGTCCGGCCATCGTGGAGGCGGTTACCGCGCAGGCACCACGCGGCTCGAATTTCGCCTACGTCAATCGGGAGAGTTTGCTGCTCGCGGAACAACTCGTGGAAATCAGCCCCGCCTGTGATGCGGTGCGCTTTTGCGCTTCCGGGACTGAAGCCACCATGTACTGCCAGAGGCTGGCCCGCGCCTACACCGGCCGGCCCAAAATCCTCAAATTCGAAGGAGCCTATCACGGCGCCAATGACGTGGGCGTGGCGAGCCTCTTCCCGCATATCGCCTCGCCGTTTCCCGAGGCCATTTCCAGTTGTGACGGCGTGACCTCCGCGGCAACGGCGGAGATCTTGGTCGCACCCTACAACGATTTGGAGCAGACCTGGGAGATCGTCCGGCAACATGCCGAAGACTTAGCAGGAATCCTGGTGGAACCGTTTCACCGCTGTCTGTCCCCCCTGCCGGGTTTCTTGGAAGGACTACGGGATTTGGCCGACGAACACCACTTGGTGCTCATGTTCGACGAAGTGGTCACCGGCTTTCGTTTGGCGTTTGGCGGGGCGCAGGAGTATTACGGCGTGGTCCCGGATTTGGTCGCCTACGGCAAGGCCCTGGGCGGGGGCTATCCCATCGGCGCGTTTGGTGGACGCCAGGAAATCATGGACTTGGTCCGCGAGGACCGATTGGGGCGGGAACGTTACGTGTGGGTCGCCTCTTCCCTGGGAGGAAACCCCATTTCCACCGCCGCCGCCCGCGCCGCGTTGGCACGCTATGCCGAGCCCGGCACGTACGAGCACCTGCATGGCCTAGGAAACTATCTGCGCGCGGGGATGCGAAAATCCCTGGAAGATCACGGTGTTACGGGGCAGGTGCTGGGGGACGGCCCGCTGTCCCAAATCGCCTTCACGTCACAGCCGGTCACCGATTATCGCAGCGGACAAACCGCCGACAAACAGAAAGCCCGGCGCGTGATGCTCGAACTGTTCCAGCGGGGCATCTTTCTCAATCCCATGGGAACCAAGCTCTACCTGTCGCTGGCTCACGATGAAGCCGTCTGCGACCAGTTCCTGGAAACACTGGCGGAAGTATTGGCAGACGTGTCTTGACCAACAGTCAGCCTTTCTGGCCGTTTTGCTTCGCGACGGCTCCGAAATTCTGTCAGAATTGACGTGATTTCGCGGTCCTCTCGGCTAACTTCTTGCACTATCTCTTTGGCCGAAGGACGTTTCGGCAATCATCAAAATGTGCAAGCGGTACGATGACGACAAGCGATCCCGTGTTTTCTAAAGTGACGGAGTTCCCTGCCACCGACGGCGAATTGCTGACGCGGTTCGTCCGTGCGCGGGAAGAAGCAGCCTTCGCGGAGATTGTGCGAAAGCATGCTCCCATGGTGTGGCGGATCTGCCGCCACGTGCTCCGCGACACGTCGGACGCGGAAGACGCCTTTCAGGCCACCTTTCTTATCCTGGTGCAAAAGGCGAAGCGGATCGGCGAGCCGTCCTCGCTCGGGAGTTGGTTGTATAAAGTGGCCCATCGCACGGCCCTGCGGGCAGCCAGCCAACGCCGTCAGCGGAGCGCGCCCACTCTGACGGAGGAACCGCCCGACATGGAAACTCCGCTGCGGCAAATCGAGCAACGGGAACGCCAACTCGCCCTATACGAAGAACTGCGACGGCTGCCGGAGCGGTACCAGGCCCCCTTGGTGCTCTGCTATTTGCAGGGGCTCTCCCGCAGCGCGGCGGCCCAAGAACTGGAATGCACGACGGCAGCCGTCAAGGGACGGCTCACGCGCGGCAAACGGCTATTGCGGATGCAACTCGCGCGGCGCGGCATCGGGCTATCGCTAGCCCTGGTGGCCACCGTGCCTGCTTCGGCACAAGCGGCGGCGGCTCCCGAAATCATGAAACTGATCGATCTTACCATCCAGCAAGGGACGGCTTACGCCTCGTCGGGGAAAGCTCCGGCGGGCGATCCGGCCCGCAGCTTCACTTTGGCACGAGAAGGAGGAAACGCGATGTTCTGGTCCTCGATGGCAAAACCTTCAATCGCCGTGGCAACCGCCGTGGTCGCGCTATTATGGCTGATCGGCAATGCCCCTTCCGGCACTGCGGCCGACTCGGCTCCCGAACTTGCGGTCAACGCGGAAGCGGAAAATCCGCCGAAGGCTGAACGTGTGGTGCAGGCTGCCGAAGATGAGGCCACGCCGGCCATCGCGTCACTGCCTGCCTCCGACTCAGGGAATAGCCAAACCAGCCGAACCACCAATGAACCGGCGCAGCCGCAAGTGCCCGAGGAAACCAAGATCGAGACGAACTATCTCGAACTCTTGGCGAAGGCCTACGAAAGAATGTCGGAGGCCAAAAAAGTTGAAGCCCACGCCATGTCTCGTTCGGATGAAAGGGAGCGAAATGGGCTGCTGAATGAAAGCCGCAGCATCTTCGCGGAGGCGGAGGCGCTCAAGTTCGAAGCGGAAGCACAACGGGCGATCCGACGGGCGAAGTTGCTGGAAAAGCAATCCACCGTGAACAAGAAAAGAAATTCGCGGAACACGGCGGTTTCGAATCCGCCTCAAGGCCAATCACTCCAGCGCATCTCGGCGAACGGCATGTTCGATCTGAAAATCAAGCTCACTCCGTCGTCATCGGAAGATCGCGCTAGGGTAACCTTGCTCAATGGAGGTTTTCAGTTGCCCGCCAAGTATCCAGGCACGGTCCAACTCGGAGGGCTGACGGCACGGGAAGCCGAAAATGTGATCCGAGAGCATTTGCGTCAGTTCGCTCCCGATCCCCAAGTGGAGGTTTCACTCGAAGGGATGCCGGAGATTCCGGGTCCTTCAGCAACACGCGCGAATATGGAATACCGCATTCAGCCGCTGGAATTTGTGAAAATTCATGTAAGAGACGCGTTGCCGGACTTTCCCATCACGGGGGATTACATCGTTGATCCGTCTGGAGTGGTGGCTTTGGGTACGCTTTACGGCCGCTTGAAAATTAGCGGTCTCACACTGGAAGAAGCGGAAACCAAGATTCGTGAACGTCTGTCCGATTATCTGTTGGAGCCCGATGTTTCCGTGAGTTACTCCGAAAAGAACCTGGAGCGGAAACCCCAGAATGTGGCGCCGGTTGGCGGCGTAAGCCCCGCCGAAGTCGATGCGCTGCGGGAAGAAATCCGTGATCTTCGAGGGAGAATCGGACAGGCTTCCGCCGTGCCCGTGAGTGGGGAACCGCAAGAATACCGCATCCAGCCGTTGGAAATCATCAACGTCCATGCTTCGAGAGCCGCGCCAGGCTTTCCTCTTGCCGGACCGCAGATTGTTGATCCTGGTGGCACAGTAACGCTGGGCGGAGCGTATGGCCGCGTCAAAGTCAGCGGATTGACATTCGAAGAGGCCGAGGAAGTGATTCGGGAACAGCTTTCGCAATATGTAACCGACCCTGATGTTTCCGTCAGTTACTCCGAGAAAAACCTGGAACGGCCGCAATCGTCTATCTCTTCCGTGGCCGGGGAACCTCAGGAATATCGCATTCAGCCGTTGGATTTCGTGCGAATTCTCGCACTGAATCCCATACCAGATTTTCCTATCATGGGGAACTATATCGTTGACCCGTCAGGAGTGGTGGCTTTGGGTGCGCCTTACGGTCGTTTCAAGATTAGTGGTCTGACGCTGGAAGAAGCGGAGACCAAGATTCGAGAACAACTATCCGAACTTCTTACCGATCCCGATGTTTCCGTCAGTTATTCCGAGAAAAATCTGGAACGAGCGCAATCACAGGTCGCGCCCAGCGGCAGCGGAACAGCCCAAGAATTGCGCGCACTACGGAGCGAGATACAGCGGCTACGGGAGCAAATCGGCACGGATAACACGAGCGAAACAACGAGTCATTCCAAGGAAGCGAACGTTCAACAGCTTCCCACACACGAACATCCCGCTCCCATTGAATCCACTATCGGCGCGCAGATCCAGGAATTGCGGCGAGAGATCCCTCACTTGCGACACGCTCAAAGTGCCGCGCGGAGGGTCGCCGAACTTGCGGCAAAGTCAAATCAGCAAGAAAATGGCGATGGTGAGTCGGACGAACAAGCGAGCCCAAAGCTCCCCGAGCGGCGGATTCATTCTTCGGAGTCGTTTGTTCTCAAAGTAGCTTTTCAAGAAGAAACGCATTCAGAGCAGTTTTGGGTTCAAGTCCATCCCTCCGGAGAGGTGATCCTGGGACCCGATTACGCGGGGGAAATCCGCGTCGCCGGATTGACACAGCAGGAAGCGGAGGACGCCCTGCTGGCACACTTCGAGCAATACCTGGACGATCCGGTGGTGAGCATTTCCCTCATGGAAAACCCCTTTGTCTCCGCCCGCTTTTCGGAGGGTCCGGCGGTGATCCGCTACCGTTTGCGCCCCCAGAGCGTCGTGAGCCTGCATGTGCCGCAGGCCCTCCCGGACTTTCCTCTCGATGCCGAATTCACGGTCGATTGGTTTGGAAACCTAAATCTGGGAAGGCCCTACGGTAAGGTGAAGGTCGGCGGTTTGACCTTGAACCAGGCGGAAAATGTGATTCGGGATCACCTATCGGACCTGCTGGAGAATCCCAGCACGACCGTCCGCTACGCGCAAGGTATGACGAATTCGAGTGGACTTTTGGGGGACGGGATTCTGCTGCCGTCAGAGTTGGCTGCTCTGCAACGCGAGCTCCAGCATCTGGAGGACCAGGTGACGCGATCGCCCTCGACCTCCCATAATTGACGCACTTTGTCTAGCTATTCCCCGGGCTCTCAACCGGGCGGTGGCCGTTTCCTGCCCGGCTCTAACGATCCTCTTCCGTGCGGCTGGCAGGAGCGGATAATGGGTGTCGGTACCGCCGACCCTGTTATTCGTCCCCGCTCTACCGCCGATTATGAATGACACTCCTGCCCGCCGGATCGTGATTCTCACGCAGGGCCACACCAACCCCATCACGGCCAAGACGGCTTCCTGTGTGATCCGCTATCGGGGCGAAGAAGTGGTCGCCTTGCTGGATGATACGCAGTCCGGCAAGACCGCGCGGGAACTCCTGGGTGTCGGAGGTGATTTGCCCGTGGTTGGTTCGCTGGAAGAAGTTGCTGCGGCCAATACGTTGCTGGTGGGCATCGCGCCGCCTGGTGGCAAGATTCCGCCAGAGTGGCGGCCCATTCTTCACGAGGCGGCCCGGCGCGGCATGGAGATCGTTTCCGGATTGCACGACTACCTCACGGCGGATGAATCACTCGTGGCCACGGCGGCCCAATATGGCGCGAAATTACGGGACCTGCGCCGCACGGAGGAACGGGACGTCGCTAGTGGGCAGGACTTCGCGGGGCCGGCGTTGCGGATCCATACCGTGGGAAACGATTGCAGCGTGGGCAAGATGCTGGTTTCGATGGAACTGGCCCAGGCCTTGCAAAGGAAGGGGCATGACGCGCGATTCTTGGCCACGGGGCAAACGGGGATTATGGTCGCCGGCGACGGCTGCCCGGTCGATTCCGTGGTCTCCGATTTTCTGCCTGGGGCCGTGGAAAAGCTGGTGCGACGTTACGAGCACCACGAGATAGTGGTGATCGAGGGACAAGGCAGCTTGGCCCATCCCCGTTATTCGCCCGTGACTTTGGGCCTGCTGCATGGCTGCCGTCCGCAGGGGATGATCCTGTGCTATGAAGTGGGACGTGAGGCGTATCATGGACTGGAGCCGCTCCCCTTGCGTCCCTTGGCGGAACTCCGGCAGGCATACGAAACCGTGGCGGGGCTAGTACAGCCGGCGCGGGTAATCGGCGTGGCCATGAATAGTCGCCGCGTATCAGAGGACGAAGCCGCTGAAGAACGAGAACGTATTGGCAAGGAGTTGGGCCTGCCGGTGTGCGACGTGATTCGCGACGGACCGGAGCCGCTGGTGGCCGCCGTGGAACGCTTACAAGCGGAGCTTTCCCGATGAAGATCTCTTGGCGGGAATATGCGCTTCCGCTGCGGCACACCTTCACGATTTCGCGGGAATCGCATGACACGCAGCCGACGCTGATCGTCGAGTTGGAAGAAGATGGTTTGATGGGCTATGGCGAGGCAACGTCGAACCCCTATTACGGTGTGACCCTCGCCTCCTTACAGGAAACGCTTTCTGCGGTGCGGCCACGTGTTGAAAACTCGCGATGGACAAAACCCGAGGAATTTTGGGAAACCCTCCGGCCTGACTTGGAAGACCAGCCATTCGCCCAATGCGCGCTCGACCAGGCCGCGTACGATCTGTGGGGCAAGCAGCAGGGGCAGCCGGTTTACCGCTTGTGGAACCTCTCGCTGGAGCGGATTCCCGGGTCGTGCTACACGATTGGCATTGATTCGACCGAGGCGATGATCAATAAGCTCCAAGAGATGCCGGGCTGGCCCGCGTACAAGATCAAGCTTGGAGCATCTCGCGATTTGGAAATTGTCCGCGCGCTACGCGAACATACGTCCGCCCCGTTTCGTGTGGACGCGAATTGTGGCTGGTCCGTGGAAGAGGCGATTCGCAATTCCGAGGAAATGGCCTCGCTGGGAGTGGAATTCATCGAGCAGCCCTTGCCGGCTGAGGATTGGAAAGGGCAGCGGGAAGTCTATTCGCAATCGAAGCTGCCAACCTTCGCCGACGAAAGTTGCCAGAGCGAGGCAGACGTGGACCGCTGCGCCGGGCACTTTCACGGTATCAACATCAAACTGGTCAAATGTGGTGGTCTGACGCCCGCCCGACGCATGATTGACGCGGCCAAGAAACAAGGGCTGCTGGTAATGGTGGGTTGCATGACTGAGTCGAGCGTGGGTATCTCGGCCATCGCTCAACTTCTGCCACTCTTGGACTTCGTGGACATGGACGGGGCGGCTCTGCTCGCCCGCGATATCGCCGACGGAGTCCGCGTCGAACGTGGCATTTGCCATTACCCGGACCGTCCTGGTTTGGGCGTGAAGCTGTTGTCGGAGGACGCTGGTTAAGTCGCCCGCATAGGCCAAACTCTCTCGCTGCCGAAAACGGCATGGCAATAGCCTGCCGCACGCGCCATAATCGAATAAGTAGCTATAAAGAACAGTAAGGGTGCGTACCGCCCAGGCGTTTTGAGGACTTCGCGTCAAGACGGATCGGCTCCACAACTATCCATGGAGAGAAAATATGCGACGGTCGAAATATATCCCGTGGGTCATGATGGCGCTGCTGGTGTTCACCGCCCGTCTTGGGCGGGCACAAGAATCGGACCCGCCGCCCGCTCAGCCGGCGGATTCCGCCGACGAAGCGGATCAAGATTTGGCGGGCCTCGATGCACTGGACTCGGCGGCCGAGGCAAAGCTGAGCGCGAACAGCCTTCCCGACTTGGACAAGGTGATTCAACTCTGCCGCGAAGCCCTCGACAAAGGATTGGATCAGGAGAACGCGCGGTTCGCCAATGATCTCTTGCACGCGACACTTGCCGAGCGGGGCTTGGCGCTGGCGCAGCAGGCCGTGCGCAGCTTTTCCACGGGACCTCGGAATCCCCAGTGGAATCAGCTTCGACAGTTGGCCATCGCGGATTTGGAGAAAGCGCTTTCGTACGATGATTCCCAGTTTCAGGTCCTCCAGTGGATTGGCCGCCTGGAATTGATGCCCCAGGGGAATCGGGAACACGCCGAAGAGGTGCTTTCCAAAGCCATCGAAGTTGGCAGTCCGAATGTCGAGGAGATGGCCCAAGTCTATGTGTTGCGGGCGGGCACGCTACAAGATCCCGAAAAGCAGTTGGCCGATTATGACCAAGCGGTCCGGCTCACGCCGGACAACCCTGCTGTCCGCCGGGCCAGGGGACTATATCTGTTGGGTCGCCAGCAGGCGGAAAAGGCACTCGAAGACTTTGACCAGGCAATTTCCCAAGTCGAGGAGAGTCCCGAACTGATCATGGGGCGAGGTCTCGCCTTGTCGATGCTCAATCGTGCCGAGGAGGCCCTCGCCGCCTTCGCCAAAGCGGCCGAATTGCGGCCCGAATCGGCAGTTCCTCACCAGCATCGTGCCAGAATTTTCGCCATGCAAGGCAAATGGGAAGAAGCGCTAGCCGAGCTGGATCAAGGCTTAGAGCGGGAGCCGAGGAACCTGCAACTGAAAGTGGACCGCGGGCTGGCATTGACCTCGCTGGAACGTTACAGCGAAGCACTCGATGCTTTCGCCGAAGTGATCGACGTCGTGCCCAACGCCTTGGCCGCGTATCAGCATCGGGCCCGGATTTTCGGGCTCATGAAGGAATGGGATTCCGGCGTCCGGGAACTGGATCGCGCGCACGAGATTCAGCCGCGAGACTCCGCCACGCTGTTGCTCCGCGCGGCCATGCATCAGGAATTGGGGGAATTCGACCTTGCCTTGGCGGATGTCGAAAAAGTCCTGGAAATGCATCCCCAGGCGTCGGAAGCTTGGCTCTTGCACGCACAGCTTTCCCTGCGCAAAAACGACCTGGCTTCCGCCACGGAGGATTTGGAGAAACTCCGTGAGTTGGCCCCCGAAAACGTGGATTTACTCATGCAGTTGGGCCGCTTTTACGTGGCCAACAAAAAGCCCCGCAAGGCAATCGAGATTTTCACCAGCGTGCTGGAGAAGGATCCCGAAAAAAGCGAGGCGCTGCGTGGTAGGGCCGACGCAAATCTGTACCTGGCGAACCATGAACAGGCCATTGCCGATTACGAACGGGCATTGGAAATTGAACCGGAAAATAGCGAGGTTTTGAACAATCTGGCCTGGGTGCTGGCGACTTCGCCGCAAGACGAGCTCCGGGATGGAAAGCGGTCGGTGGAGTTGGCCACCGCCGCGTGTGAAGCCACCGAGTATCAGGCTGCTCACATCTTGAGCACGCTGGCGGCCGGTTACGCGGAAATCGGGGACTTCGAAACCGCCATCGAATGGTCCGAAAAAGCGGTCGCTCTCGACCCCGGCGAGGTGCCCAACCAAAAATCGCAACTGCAAGGCGAACTGGAAAGCTATCGCGAAGGAAAGCCCTGGCGCGAAGTGCAAAACGTCGAGGAAGAAGCGGAGGACAATGGAGATTCCGAAAACGCCTCAACGGAAGAGCATCCGGATCAAGACGCCACCGATTCCGGCAACGCGGAAGAAGATGTCTGAGCTTTTAGGCCGCCTGCCGCTGCGTCTGGTTGATTTCCGCTCCTAGCAGGGGCTCCAGCAGGTCCACCGTTCGCTGAGTCGAGCCGAGTTGGGACAGGACGTGCCGGCGGGCATTTGTTCCCAGCCCCTCGCGAAAAGTCAGATCTTCCAGGCAACGCCGCGCGAATGCCGTAAGTTCTCCGGCGTCGTGGACCACTCGGGCACCGTCGGCGTTGAGCAGTGACGCCACGATATCGCGAAAGTTGTGCGTGTGCGGCCCGAAGCAGACCGCCGCCGCATAAGCCGCCGGCTCAATCATGTTTTGTCCGCCGCGATAGTTGAGGCTGCCTCCTACAAAAGCCACGTCCGCCAGCCCCCACCAAGCACTCAATTCTCCCATGGCGTCGACGAGCAGGATCCGCGACGCTTCTCCGGTAATCCCCTGTCGCAGTTGGCTGCGGCGCTGCCAGGTGTGTCCACTCGCGTCGAGCAGCTTGGCGACCGTTTCAAACCGCTCCGGATGACGGGGAACAAGGACGAGCCGCAGGTGCGGAAATTCTGCGTGGAGTGCGTCAAACATGGAAAGCACGGCGGCTTCTTCGGGATCGCCCGTGCTCCCCGCCACGAAGACTTGTTCGTGCTGGCGGATACCCGCCAGTTCTCGAAGCTCCATCGTGCGCGGATTTTCTCGATCGGTCTCCACGCCATCGTATTTGACAGAACCGGTGACGTGGACTGCCGCCTCGCGCGCGCCCAATTCACGAAACCGGCGTGCAGTTTCGTTATCTTGCGCGGCGACTAAACGCATGCCCCTGAGCAGCGGCGCGAAGAACCAGCGAAAATGCCGGTAGCCCCGGAAACTGCGGTCGCCCAATCGTCCGTTGCAGATGGCGAGTGGAATGCCGTTCCGCTGTACCGTGCGAATGAGCTGGGGCCAAAGTTCCAATTCCACCAACACGAGAAGATCGGGGCACACTCGTCGGATGGCCCGCCGTACGGCCCAACTGAAATCAAGCGGCGCGTAACAAGAGAGCTGTTCGGGATAACGCTCACGGGCAGCGGCCAGCCCAGTGTGTGTCGTGGTGGTGATCACGTGCTCTACATCGGGAAAGCGGCGCTGGGATTCCCGCAGCAGTGGGCCGAGCAAATGGACTTCGCCGACGCTGACGGCATGCCACCAGATTCTTCGTCCTGTTTTTGCAGGTGCTGGCAAAGAACCGAGCAATTTTTCTCGCCAGCCGGCGCGGTACTTTCCTTGCCGGATGGCCCGCACCATCAGCCAGGGCGAGGCCGCCAGCAGCAGCAGAGAATAGACTCCATCCAACAGCGACGGCATCTCGGACTCCTTCCCTCGACTGTGCGGATGCTCAGCGGAAAACGTCCATCGGGCGAGGCCAATGTCGTCCTCTGTCAACCGCGTGCCGTATGATCAGCGGAGTATCGCCCACCGGCCCGTCGCGGACAATGGCAGTTCCAGCGCCCTGTTGGGACGGATTGTCGAGAATTAGCTATCGCGGCGTGTAGGGCGCGCGTGCCGCCATCTTCACCGCAAGCAGTAACAAAAATGCCTACTCGCCCAAATCGGGTCAGTTTCCGTGGTCGCGCGCGAACACCAGCAGGCCATTCGCGGGAATCCGGATGGTGGCGGAAGCGGGCATGCCATTTCTAGGTTGTGTCGAGGCTTCAATCGCTCCGCCGTTTCCGGCTACCCACTCATTGGGGTAATGGTCGTATAAGTCGCTGTTGAAGACCTCGAACCATTGTCCCGCTTGCGGAAAGCCCAATTCGTAGCGATCGAATGTCGATTCATTGAGGCTGGCCACGACGATGACATCGCGGCCAAAGCCTTCGATCCAGCGATGCATGGCCAGAATGCGATTGTTGTTATGTACGTAATATGGGTTGACCGCTTCGCCTTGCAGGGCTGGATGCCGCCGTCGCAACCAGATCAGGTCCCGCGTGAACGCCAGGTGATCCCGCATGGCCCGGTCATGGTCGAGTCCTTCCCACCAGATGAGATGCCCCGGATGATGATCCGGATCGTCGGTCCAATACTTGTCTTCCAAAAATTCCTGTCCCATGAACAGCATCGGCAGGCCGGGCGCGGTGAGCAGTAAACCGTTCGCCACGCGCGAGCGGCTCCGGGCGTGCCAGGAACGGGAATTCGTGGCATCGGCCAGGGCCGCGATGCGTGGCTCGCGATCGTTGTCGTTTTGGACCCTTTGGCGGTCGTGCGTTTCCAGGCATTGTACGATTTGGCTCGCCGCCGCGAATCCGAAGGGACGTCGCAACGTGTCACGGACGATGTCCAGGTTCACATACGCATCCCGTCCAGCGGCGGCCTGCTCCAGAGCATGCCGGACGACGTCGCGGAGAACGGGTGAAAGCACTGTATCGAAGCCGGCTCCATGCTCTTCGCTCGGACGAACAGCCCAAAATTGCTGGTCGTTCCAAAACTCAGCATGATGCAGGCTCGACGGACGATGATGTTTGACCGTGCCCGTGAGATCCTGGCAGAAATGCCAACCGCCAAAGTGCTCGATGACCGAAACCTCGTCGTACCGGAAGCCGTCGACGTGATACTCGTCCAGGAAGAAGCGGGCGTTATCGATGAGGAACTGCCGCACACCAGAGCTTTGGAAGTCGAAAACCAAGCCTCCCGCCCAGCCATGATGCGTAAAATAGAGCTCGCCGCCCCGGTCATCCCGAAACTGATAAAGGCTCTGATCGTCACCAGAAAACCCGCCCGCGTGGTTGTAGACCACGTCAAAAATCACGGCCATGCCATAAAGATGGCACAGATCAATGAACACCTTGAGCTGGTTGATCTGCGGTACCAAGTCCTGTAGCTCTAGCGGCGGTTGCCTACGATCCTCCAACAGCCGATTGACCGTGTTCAGGTACCGAGGCAAGTCCGACTCTTCGACTCCATAATCCATTTCAGGCGAGAACATGTCCGTGCCGTTGTAGCCCAGGCTTCGCGGGTCGGGATCGGAGGGGTTCGGCACGGAATTGAATTCCGTCACCGGCAACGGCTGAATGAACGTCACCCCCAACTCGGCGAGATAAGGGATCCGCTCGACGGCATCGAGGAACTTTGCCACGCGGTGGGGGCGGTCGTCGTCGCCTCGGCCATCAACGGCATGCCAAGTACCGAAATGCAATTGATAGATAATGGCCTCATGGAACCAGGGCGTGCGGAATCCCTCGTCGTGCCAGGGGTAGGAGGATGGCGAGCGGACGATGCAATCCACGTTTGGCCAATCGTGGAATTCTAGTTCCCGGGCGTAGGGATCCCGCACCAAAGGCTGTGGATTTCCTACAATATGGAAGCGATAATGGTCCCCTTCACGGACACCGGCAACAAATCCAGTCCAGTGACCATCCTGTCGCTTTAGTTTCGTGGCATCCGAAGGGACGAAGGCATCATTCGCGGCACCGATCATATTGCCCGTTCTCGCCAAGCGGACATGCACTTCCAATGCCTGGGGAGCCCACACTCGAAAGGTAGCACCTCCAGCCACAAGATTGGCGCCCATTGGAGTGGCTTCGGTTATGCCCTGCTGGGTGACGGGGCCGAATTCGGAGTCCTGGACCGGCTCACCGGCCATGCTGGCAGAATCTTGCATTATAACTACCATCGTCTTTCCTCCTGAAGCCGTAGGGTCTGGTACGCAAACGCCTCCATTCGGAGTTTAGCTTGCAAATGCGCAGGCTGCTACAAACCGAATAAAGTGTCATGATTTTTCCCGCCGACGATGGCTTCGTTAAGGTTGAACTTTTCGCGCCTGCGTCAGCCGATTTGTTCGGTCTCGAGAATTTTCTGCATGAGGACACCCGATACGCTTGAATCCTTCGGTGATCCGTAGTCTCATGATGGGAACCGCCTCCATTTCTTTGGCTTCAGGCACTGGCGGCTAGCGATGTTCCGGCGTCGCATTCTGGACAGCATTTCTACCTTTTGAGCTAGACGGGAAGGCATGGTGTTTGAACCTTGGTTGTGGTCCGTCTTTCTGATGATATTTTCGTTGACCTTGATTCTATTGGAGGTCTTCGTCCCATCCGGCGGGATTTTGGGCGTCATGGCCACGCTGGGCGTATTGGCATCCGTGGCGATCGCGTTCAATTCCTACGGCGCGGGCACGGGGTTTGTATTCGTTTTACTGGCGTTGATCGGTGTACCAGCCGCGATCGCCACTGCATTTCGCATTTTGCCCAAGACTCCCATGGGCCGGCGGTTGCTGCTGCAAAACCCATCCGAGGATGAAGTGTTGCCGCACAGCGCACGATCCGAGCAATTACGGCAACTCATCGGCAAACAAGGGCGGGCCAAGAATGTCATGCTGCCCAGCGGTGCCGTCGTGGTGGACGGACAAACCGTGGATGCCGTCAGTGAGGGCATGCCGATCGAAGCGGGACAGACCATCGAAGTCGTCGATTTTCGCGGGAACCGACTCGTCGTGCGCCCTACGCTAGAAGGCGAGACGGGTCCGGATCGCGCGAATTCCACGTCCGACATTCTCTCGGAGCCGATCGATAACCTAGGGATCGAACCGCTGGATGACCCACTCGCTTGACAAACGGTTCGCCTCGCGTGTACACCAACGCACGGTAGTGGACCCTGCACCGTGACCGCTTTTTTTAGGCGATGGTAAAGCGAGAGGCCGCACCAATTCCTACAATAATGATTACGGTTCGTTTGCATCCCGTCGTTACCAAACGACGACACGCTCTGCGGTGAGCCTTGGTAAGAGGAATGGATGTCATGCCGATTTCAACGTTGATGGCCCAAGCCGTGGACATGCGGCAAGTCGTGCTTATCGTAGGCGCCTTGTTGGCGATTTTCGCCACGTTCATCTTTTTGGCCGTATTCGCCAGCTATTTTCGACTCTGGATTCAGTCCGTAACGACCGGAGCGGGCATCGGAATATGGGATCTGTTGGGAATGACCTTCCGCAAGGTCAGCCCCAACGTGATCGTGCGCAGCAAGATCATGGCCGTTCAGGCAGGCATGGGAGACGAGACCGGCATGACGCGCCGCGCCTTGGAAGCCCATTATCTGGCCGGCGGCAAAGTTCCGTTGGTCATTCAGGCCATGGTCGCGGCAAACAAAGCCCGCATCATGGATCTCGATTTCAAGTTGGCCACGGCCATCGACTTGGCGGGACGAAACGTCTTGGAAGCCGTCCAAACGAGCGTCTATCCCAAAGTGATCGACTGTCCCGGACGGAATTCGGGGAAGGAATCGCTCGACGCGGTTGCCAGAAATGGCATCCAACTAAAAGTCAAGGCACGCGTCACGGTGCGGGCCAATCTCCTACAATTGATTGGTGGTGCTACGGAAGAGACGATTATTGCCCGGGTGGGAGAAGGAATCGTGAGTGCCATCGGCTCGGCGGACTCCCACACCGATGTGCTGGAGAATCCGGATCGAATCTCCAAGGCCGTATTGGCGCGGCGGCTCGATTCGCAAACCGCCTTCGAAATCGTGTCGATCGATATCGCGGATGTCGATGTCGGAGAAAACATTGGAGCTCGCTTGCAGGCCGATCAAGCCGAGGCCGATATGCGGGTGGCGCGAGCCAAGGCCGAAGGGCGACGTGCCATGGCCGTCGCGGCGGAACGCGAAAACACCGCGGAAATCGAGTCAGCTCGGGCAGACCTCGTGGAAGCGGAAAAGCTTATCCCAATCGGAATCGCGGACGCCTTGCAAAGCGGCATGTTGGGTATTCTCGATTATTACAAGCTCCGCAACGTTCAAGCGGACACCGATATGCGGAAAATGATCGCCACCATGAAACCGGAATAATCGTCGGCCCCAGGCCGGGCTGAGAGGGTTTCAGCATGATTCACGAATTCTTATTCATCCCTCTGTTTGCTGCGGCGGAAGACTTTCTGCAGTTTCTCGTGCCGCTGGTGTTTTTCGGTGTCTGGGCCATTAATCAATTACTGGCCAATGCCCGCCAGAGAAGGCCCGTACCTCGTCCACGCCCCGCTCCGCCGCGTCCTGGTCCCGCTGCTGGGGGCGCGAAACCGGCCGCTGGCCGCCAACCCGCGGGTCCAGCCGATTTCCGCGACGAAATCGAAGCGTTTCTACGCCGGGCCACGGAACAAAAGGGAGAAGTCGTGGAACGTGCTCCCGCCGCCAAACGCCCCAAGCACCAGGCTCCCGTCGCGAAACCGGTTCGCCAGCCAGCCAGCCAAGCCGCCGAGGTAAAAAAAATCGAGCGGCCACATGAAGTCCGGCGGGAACCGCTTGCGGAAGCCGTGGACCACAAGTTCGATAAAGAGAAACAAGACTTCGAGCAACGCGCGGGAAAAATGGGCGCGGCCTTGGCGGAGGCGGACGCCGCCCGGCTGCGACACCAGCGACAGACGTTCGAGCATGCCGTTGGCGACTTGGCCGAACAAAAGAGATTGGGCGATACTCTACGCTTGACGGAAACGCAAGATGCGCCCGTACCCGCGCCCCTTGCCAGGGATCTGCTGGCCGCTTTTCAAAATCCTACGAAATTGCGAAACGCGATCCTGTTGCGGGAAATTTTAGAACGCCCCGTGAACCGCTGGTAGCGGTTCGGCGCAATGCCGAGGCATACGGATTGCAACCACTGGCGCGTGGTCCGGCCAAATTCCGCTCGAATAAGGGTAGCGTTGCTTTTGCCCCGGCTTGACCGGCTGAAGCGCCCCATCCACAATCGGTGAAGATAGTCCACATCTTCGCCATGCTACCGTGAGCCGCGAATGCTCCGCGTCTTGGGAAGCATCGGTTACTTTTCTCCGACGAGATGCCCACGCCATGTCTGTGACCACTTCCTTGCCAGATCAGCTTGGCCGCTTTGGCGATTTTGGTGGGCGGTATGTTCCCGAAACACTGATTCGCGCCTTGGAAGAGTTGGACGGGGAATACGGCCGGGCTTTGGCCGACGCCTCTTTTCAAGAAGAGTTTGACGCACTCTTGTGGCATTACGTTGGTCGTCCTTCGCCGCTTTATTTCGCGGGACGTCTGACCGAATTGGCGGGAGGGGCTCGCATCTACCTCAAGCGGGAAGACCTCAACCACACCGGCGCTCACAAGATCAACAACACGTTGGGGCAGGCCCTGCTCACCAAGCGGATGAACAAGCGCCGCGTGATCGCGGAAACGGGAGCGGGCCAGCACGGTGTGGCCACGGCTACCGCTTGCGCGCGATTCGGTCTCGATTGCGTGGTCTACATGGGCGAGGAGGATATCCGCCGCCAACGCCCGAATGTGCTGAGTATGAAAATGTTGGGCGCGGAGGTGCGCCCCGTCACCAGCGGCTCGCGCACGCTTAAGGACGCCACGAACGAAGCCATGCGGGATTGGATGTCGTCGGTGGAAACGACACATTACATCTTGGGTTCCGCCGTCGGGCCGCATCCTTTTCCCCGCATCGTGCGGGATTTCCAGTCCGTGATCGGGAGGGAAACGATTCAGCAATGCCACGATCAATTCAGTCGGCTGCCCGATCTGGTCGTTGCTTGCGTAGGTGGCGGGAGCAACGCTGCGGGGATGTTTTATCCTTTCATCGAACATGAGAGCGTGGCACTGGTAGGAGTAGAAGCGGGCGGGCGGTCTTCCAGCTTGGGCCAGCATGCCGCTCCTCTTTCTCACGGGCAACCGGGCGTGCTGCACGGCAGTTTCAGTTTTGTGATGCAGGATGACGATGGCCAAACCTCGGACGTGCATTCCATCTCCGCCGGGCTCGACTATCCGGGCGTGGGTCCCGAACACAGCTATTGGAAATCGATTGGCCGCGTGACCTACACGACCTGCGAAGATGAACAGGCCTTGCGTGCCTTTGACCAATTGGCACGTTCCGAAGGCATTCTGCCAGCTTTGGAATCTTCACACGCCGTGTCACGGGCCATGGAATTGGCTGGGCAGCGCGGCCCTGACGAGATCGTCGTCGTGTGCCTTTCCGGGCGCGGTGACAAGGACGCCGCCGAGGTGGCTCGGCTGCGGAATATGGAAGTTTAAGCGGTTCCGCCACGCACGCTGCGACCAGATTGTTTTTTGGAAACCACGTTCCATCGACTTGTCAGACAGTATTCCTCTCACCCGAAGCCGCTTTCATGTCGTCCATCGACGAACTTTTCGAGCGTCTCCGCCAAGAACAGCGCAAGGCCTTCATGCCATTTATCACGGCGGGAGATCCCGATCTGGAGTTTACACGGGAAGTCGTCCGTGAGCTGGCCACGCAAGGGAGCAGCTTGTGTGAAATCGGCATCCCCTACAGTGATCCCTTGGCCGACGGACCGACGATTCAGGCGTCTTATACCAGGGCACTCGCATCCAAGTTGAAATTGAGCCACATCCTAGAGCACTGCCAAGGGTGGGTACCCAGCCTAGAGATCCCGGCCATCATGATGATCAGTTATTCCATCGTGCATCGCTTTGGCGCGGATCGGTACGTGCGCGAATCGCAAGCGGCAGGATTTGGCGGCGCGATCGTCCCCGATCTGCCGATCGAAGAATCCGCGAAATTGGCCGAGACCTGCCGCCAAGCCGATTTCAGCCTGGTGCAGCTCGTCACGCCCACCACGCCGCGTGAACGGGCATTGCGGATCGCGGAAACTTCGAGCGGTTTTTTGTACTTCGTCTCCGTGGCGGGCATTACCGGCGAGCGCCGGTCCTTGCCGCCAGACCTTGCCGACAGCGTGGCCTGGCTGCGTGAACGGACACCACTTCCCGTCTGCGTCGGTTTCGGCATCAGCACACCGGAACACATTCGCATGCTGGCCCCGGTCTGTGACGGGCTGATCGTCGGTTCGGCGTTCGTGCGCCGCATCGCCGAGGTGGAAAGCACGTCCCGCGAAGCGGTCCTTCGAGAAATTGGCCAAGCTGCGGCAGAACTCGTGGCGGCGCTGCCGCAAAGCTCCGCGTGATGCCGGCAATTCACATCCGACGGATTTGATTTGCCATGTGGAATTAAACCGGCTCGGTTGAGGGACGCTTTGATCGACCGTTAGAATGGCGGGCCAAGCCTCATTCGCCAATTCATCAGAGAAGGAGCCTTCCGTGCGCTATAAACCGTTCGGTTTCATTTATGCTTTGGCACTGGCATGTTTTCTAGGTTGGCCAGCATTCGCTGACGATTGGCCGCAATGGCGTGGGCCGCAGCGGGACGGTGTGTGGAGGGAAACGGGAATCGTCGACAAATTCACCACGGACCAGCTTCCACACGTCTGGCGGGCAGAAATCGGCAGCGGCTACAGCGGACCGAGCGTGGCCGACGGCCGGGTGTTCATTACCGACCGGATTTTCGAGCCGGAGTCGCTGGAACGCGTGCACGCCTTCGATGCCCGCAACGGCCAGCCCTTGTGGATGCATAGCTATCCCTGCTCCTATGAAAACGTGGGCTACGAAGCCGGGCCACGGGCATCGGTCAGCATCGCCGATGGAAGAGCTTTCGCCTTGGGAGCGATGGGGCATTTGCACTGTTTCGAGGCGGCCACGGGGGATATCCTTTGGAAACGTGACTTGCAGACCGAGTACGGCATCCGCTTGCCGATTTGGGGGATCGCCGCCAGCCCGCTAGTGAAGGATGGCATGGTCATCGTCCAGATCGGCGGGGAAAACGGAGCGTGCCTCGTGGCCTTCGACACGGAGACTGGCGACGAACGTTGGCGCAGCCTCGGCGATCGAGCCTCTTATGCCGCGCCGATCTTGGTCGAGCAGGCAGGAAGAGAGGTTCTCGTCTGCCGCACCGGGGACAGCGTGGCTGGACTCGACCCAGCCGATGGAACGGTGCATTGGCGTTACCCTTACCCGCCCGAACGAATGGTCATCGCTATCTCCACGCCGGTCGTGGATACGGGCCGCGTCTTCGTGACATCCTTTTATGATGGTTCACTGCTGTTGAGACTGAATTCCAACCAGCTCGCGGCGGACGCCATCTGGCAAAGGAAAGGGCTCAGCGAACAGCCCACGCAAACGGACGCCCTGCACTCGATCATCAGTACGCCGCTGTTCGAAGGAAATCATATCTACGGCGTGGACAGCTACGGCGAACTCCGCTGCCTGGACGCGAACACGGGAGATCGCCTGTGGGCGGACACGACGGCCACGCCGCGTGCCCGGTGGAGCAACATCCACATGGTGCGGCATGGTGAAGAGACCTGGATGTTCAACGAGCGGGGCGAATTAATCATCAGCCGGCTGAGCCCGCAAGGCTATCAGGAAATTAGCCGTGCCAAGCTCATCGAACCGACAACCAAACAGTTGCCACGTCGCGGGCAGGGTGTCTGTTGGGCCCATCCCGCGTTCGCAAATCGCCATGTTTTTGCCCGCAATGATGAAGCCCTCGTGTGCGCTCCGCTCGCCAAGTAAAGAATGGTCTCGTGAAGATGATCTTGAACTCCACTCTCCGGTTCAGGCTTCTTTCGTGGCCACTCGCTTTCGTCTCGTTGGCATTTGTTGGGCTTCTCTGTTCACATCTCCGCGCCGCGGAAAGTGAAGGGCCCAACATCGTGCTCATCGTGGCGGACGATCTGGGCTACGGCGAACTGGGCTGTTATGGCCAGCGAATTATCGAGACGCCGCATATCGACCGCTTGGCCCACGAGGGGATGCGATTTCGGCAGTTCTATTCGGGCAGCCCCGTCTGTGCTCCTTCGCGCTGCGTGCTGATGACCGGCTTGCATTCGGGACATGCCCCCATTCGGACGAACCGCGAAGTCCGCCCAGAGGGGCAACATCCGTTACCGGCGGAGACGGTGACTCTCGCGGAACTGTTGCAAGCGGAAGGCTACGTCACGGGAGCGATGGGGAAATGGGGGCTTGGACCGCCTGGATCGACAGGCGATCCCTTACAGCATGGATTCACGCATTTCTTCGGCTACAACTGCCAGCGGCATGCCCATAATCACTATCCGGCCTTTCTGTACCGCAATGCGGAGAAGGTGTTTTATCCCGGGAATACGGGCCAGGATTTGACCGGCAGCGACTATTCGCAAGACCTGTTCATGGATGAGGCGGTTGCATTCTTGGAACGTCATCGCGAGCAGCCGTTTCTCTTGTATCTGCCGCTGATTATCCCGCACCTTTCGATCCAAGTTCCGGAAGCCACGCTCGCCAAATATCGCGGCAAGATTCCGGAAGAAGCGTATCGCCATACCTCGTATCTTCGGCACTCCCACCCGCGGGCCGGCTACGCGGCCATGGCCACGCACATGGATGCCGGCGTCGGTCGCTTACTGGCCAAACTGGCCGAATTGGAATTGGACGAAAACACGGTGGTCTTTTTCACGTCCGACAACGGGCCGACGTTCGACCGGTTGGGAGGTTCTGATTCCGACTTCTTCGACAGCTCGGGCCCTTTCCGAGGCCGCAAGGGGAGCGTGTACGAAGGGGGCATTCGCGTGCCATTGGTTGCCCGCTGGCCAGGGAAAATCGAAGCCGGCCAAGTCACCGACCACATCGCCGCGTTCCAGGATTTTCTTCCCACACTGATGCAGCTTTGCGGAGCCGCCGAGCGGATTCCAGAAACGATCGACGGCATCGGCTTTCAGCCCACATTGCTGTCACTCGGCGATCAACCGCGACATGAGTACCTTTATATGGAGTTTCCTTCCTACGGCAGCCAGCAAATGGTCCGCCTGGGAAACTGGAAAGGCGTGCGGCGCGGCATGGCCCGAGGCAATTTGGATCTCGAACTCTACCTATTAGACGAGGATCCGCGAGAGAAAGACAACGTGGCCGGGCAGCATCCCGAGATCGTGTCCCGCCTCGAAGCGATCATGCGCGAAGAACATGTTCCTTCGGCCGACTTTCCTTTACCTGGAGTGGATACCCGCTAGTTGTGAGTGGAATTCTCGCCGATCAACCCGGGCGAAACGCTCGGTGCCCATAATGCACTGCTCCTGCTGGGCGCGATGATTCGCGGGTCGGCTATTCGATGGAAGTGAGATCATATTCGCCCGGGCGAAACGTGCTAGATCGTCTCGAATAGCTGCCGCAGCTTAAACACCGTGTTGTGATTTCGAATGGTCATCTGCTGATAGACCGGCTCTTGCACCAATTTCATGAGGCTGGCCTTGGTCACGTGCTGTTTCGAGACGGACCAGAAGATCACGCCGGGCCCGGCGGTGACGGTTTCGATTTCCGTCTTGGGTGGAGAAAGCTTGGCGAGGGCCTGCCTGGGCGTGATGCCCTGGAGCGTAAAGAGGGCATTGTGCCTCTGCCCGTCATCCTTTCCCCAATTGTGAGGGGCGGCTTCGACCGCGGACAGGTATTTCCGGCGGGATAAAACGACAGCCCGCGCCTCGTAAGCAAATTGTTGGGAAAGGCCATTCTCGACGGCCGCCGTCAGTTTTTTGATGGCTGTTTCCTGGGACCGGAAAAGCACGTTGCCACTTTGGATATAGGTCCGGACATTCGTGAAGCCCAGGTCTTCAAAGCATTGGCGCAGGTCTTCCTTGGGGATGATATTCTTCCCGCCGACGTTGATGCCCCGCAGCAGCGCCAAAAACCGTGATTGTGATTTCACCATTCGGCCATTGTATCCGAGAAGCCTCGCTCTCTCCAAAGTCACCTCTGGTTCCAGTTCTGGGCGATCGCCAGTGTCTTGCCAAAGTTGACTCGGCCATGGCCCGTGTAGATGTCGTAACCCGGCTCGGCGAGATCGTCGCAGCCTTGCTGGATGATTTGGACAACGGACTTGGCGTCCAGATCCGGGTTCACACTGAGCACCAGCGCCGCTAGGGAGCTCACGATGGGAGCGGCGGCGGACGTAGCTCCCATGGGCATGATTTGATGAGGACCAGTGAATTCAAGCTTCATCGGCCCCATGGGACTGTCTTTCACGTCATACCAACGTTTTTCGTGGGGCTGGCATACCAGGAGGTTTTCCACTGGCGCCATCACGCTCAGCCGCTGGCCATAGTTTGAGCCCTGCTTGATCTTCATCCCGCCCACGTCGAGGTCCTGTTCCCAGCGTGTGTCATTCAGCAACGAAGCTCCGACCACGAGCATGGAGTCCGCTTTGCCAGGATAGCCTTCCCACTTGGCGGCGTTGTTGCCGGCGGCGAGCACGATGACCACGTCCTTCTCCGCCGCATAGGCAAACGCCGCCTCAACTTTTTCCCACAATTCGTCAGATGGGCAAAGGCTTCGCTCCATGCCGCCGCTGAAGTTGATGATCCGCGCGCCGTGGTCCACGAGATACTCGATCGCGTCCGCCGCGCCCAGCAACTGATAGTGGGTCCATTCCCGACCAAAAGTTTCCAGCACGTCTTGACGTTTACCAATCTCGGCTTGCCAATCCGCCAATGTTGCCTGTGCGTTGTCGCGGAAGAACTCTTGTCGCATCTTCACGAGTGTATGTTCCAACATCCCTTGCGAGGCGCACAGTACCTTGCAGCGGGGGGCCAAGCCGGCCATTCCGACTCCATCATCCTTGGCCACGATGATGCTCGAGACCAGTGTGCCGTGAGCGCCGCTCGCGTAGAATTCCGTGTGAAATCCTCCCGGGTAGTAATAGCCGGGAATGAGGTTTCCCTTGAGGTCTGGATGAAAGAAATCGAAGCCATTGTCAATCACGCCGACCAGAATCTTCGGATCGCCCTGGGTAATTTCCCAGCCTTCCCGCAAGTTGATCCGGTCAAACAGCGGTTGTTGGTCGCCGTATTGTTTTTTTGCTGGCGGGATGTTTCCGTCTTCATGCGTCTCCGTCGCAACGGAGGAACCCAGCAATACCGCCAGCATGATCGCAAACACTCCATACATAACAACACTCCGCATGTATCTCGTTTTCATGGCGCGGCCTCCAGTCAATTCAATGAATAGGGTTGGCGGGTAACAACAAAGCCTCGAGGTGTTGGCGGTCAAGAGCCATCATCTTGCGGAGAATTGCGAATCTGGTCCAAGGCGGCCCAATACTCGGAAAGTGCCTGCCGTCCTCGTTTGGTCAAGGAATACTCGGTAAGCGTCATCTTGCCATTGAAGCCCTTATGCACCTTCACGTATTTGGCCTGTTCCAACTTGTCGATGTGCGAGGACAAATTCCCTTTGCTCAAGCCGAGCGTGCTCAGCATGAACTTGAAATCCGCCCGGTCTACGCCCTGGAGAATGGACATGATTCGCAATCGCACAGGCTCATGAATCACGCGGTCGATTTCACTCATTGCGGCAAGGGGCCTTGGGCCTCGCTGGCGCGGCCATCTTTCGCAATTCGCCGCAATTTATGCAGCGCATACCGGCTGTAGGCGTGGCCGATCAACGCGGAAAGGATTCCGTAGCCGACGATGGGAAGCCCGATGTTCAGTGCCTCCCACTGTTCCGAAAAAACGATCGGCGCGCCAGCGACGATGAGCATCGCATGCAGCCCGTAAAGAATCGGCCACAGCAACGAAATTAGGCTGGCCTCAGGCCGCATCAGAAACCAAAGGCCAACCAAAAAAGGTATGACGTAGAGCGCGGAGACCGGCTGGGCGTACTTGAGAGGCATGTATCCCAGGAATCCCAGCAACACCGTTCCCAGCACGCAACATCCAAAAGTGATTCCCAAAACCACAGCAAACGGTTGGCGTTCTTTCTGGTGAGGGATGGAAACGGAAACCTGGCCCTCTCGATAAAGGCGATTGGCAAACTCCTCGAGCCGCCGTCCTCCCCATTTGGGGACGGACATGTACACAATCGCGGCACACAGCGGCACGAGGGCCGCCATGCAAACTCCGAACAGCAGAAAATTCCCCTCCCGATAAGTGATCCCACCCAGGTAGGAGAAGATGCTCATTCCCGCGAAGAGCAGAATGAAAATCAGCAAACTAAGAACGACTCCCAGGCTTCGATTTCGCGCGTAGGTTCGAGCCAGCCGGGCAATCTCCCGGCTTTGCTGCACTTCTTTGGATGAGTGGGCCATTTCAATCCTCCTAGAGATTTCATAATCGCGGGTACATATGGTTTGTATTACAAACCGGTTTGTATGTCAAGTTCCTGGAGCAAGAAACCAGTTTCTCGAAACCCATCAGAGTTTGTTTGGCGCAAATGGGAAAAAACACGGCACGTCGCAAGACAGCGACTACCGTTATTTTGACCAAAGAATTTCGCCCGGAGCATGATTCACTTGGCGGAAAGTTCCAAACGAGCCTGGATATTCGCAGGGGGTATTGACATGGCGGGAAAATTGTATCACAATAATGAAACAATTGAACTCTAGGAGGCCGCCGTGCATATCGAGATTTCGTTACAGGATGGAGTGCCCATCTATCGGCAGATCGTCAGTCAAGTGAAATACCTGATCGCGTCGGGACAACTCGAGGCGGGCAAGGAACTGCCGCCGATCAGAACGCTCGCCGAGCAACTGCTCATCACCCCCAATACCGTCGTGAAAGCCTACGACGAGCTGCAAGCCGAGGGGCTTGTCCACAAGCGCCGAGGGGCCGGAACCTATGTAGCGGAGTCCAAGTCGCCGCTAGCGCGGAGGGAACAGCGAAATATCCTCACACGACGCGCCGATGCCTTGTTGGCCGAAGCCAGGCAGTTGAACTTCACCTTTGATGAGGTGCTGGATCTGCTCAAGAAACGTCAGGCGGCGTTGAACAAGGCCATCTCGCAGGAGAGAAATCATGTCGGAAAATGTGGTTGAAGTCCGCGGCCTGTCCCGCCAGTTTGGGAAGACGATGGCCCTCGACGAGGTGAGCCTGGACGTGCGGCCAGGTTTGGTGCATGGCCTGGTGGGAGCCAATGGCGCCGGCAAATCGACGCTGATGAAACATCTGCTCGGCCTGTTGAAGCCGAAACAGGGCTCCGTCCGGGTCTTTGGGCTCGACCCGGTGAAGCATCCGGTCTCCGTGCTCGAACGGATCGGCTATTTGTCGGAAGAGCGGGACTTGCCCGAATGGATGCGCGTCGATGAATTGATGCGCTATACACGGGCTTATCATTCAAGCTGGGACCAGCCTTACGCCGAGCATTTGCTCGATACCTTCGGGCTCGACATCGCGAAAAAAGTGAAGCAGTTGTCCAAAGGGATGCGGGCCCAAGCGGGACTGATCGCGGCGGTCGCCCATCGTCCCGAGCTGTTGCTGTTGGACGAACCTTCCACGGGTCTGGATGCCGTCGTACGCCGGGACATCCTGAACGCGATCATCCGTACCGTGGCGGAGGATGGACGCACAGCCATCTTTTCATCGCACCTGTTGGATGAAGTCGAGCAGATGTCGGACCATGTGTTCATGATTGACCAGGGGAAGCTGGTTCTCCAGGGAAGCCTGGATGACATCAAGGAGGGGCACCAATTGCTGAGCGTCCGGTTCTTTACCGAGCGGGACGAACTGCCTTCGCTCGAAGGCATGCTGTCGGCCCAACAGTGCGGCAATCATTGGCGCATCGTCTGCAACGGCGCGAATGGGCAAGTTCGCGAATCGCTGCGGCGGCTCGGCGGCGAAGTAACCCATGCGAGAAACGCTACGCTACAAGAAATATTCGTCGCGCGAGTCGGACGGAACCGGCTGGCCGTCTCGGAGGAATAATGCCGTGCGAACACCAATCCAAGCCATGATCTGGGAACTCTGGCGGACCAGTTGTGTCGAATGGCTGTTTCGCATCGGGGCTCAGTGCGGACTCGTGGTGTGGCTGCATTGGTTCGCGAAGAACCTTGGCAGTGGGAAAACGCATGAACAGCACGTGATTCAGGGCCTGATGATCATGATGTTGGCCATGACGTGCCTTTTTTCGATGACGTGGCTGAACCACCTCGACAATAGCCGTAAAGGGTTCAGTTTTCGGCTGGGGTTCACACGTCCCGTTTCGACAGTGAAACTCGTTGTCGTGCCGATGATGTTCGTGACCGCCAGCGCGGTTATTTGCTTCCTGGTGCCTGCCGCGCTGCTGGGCTGGTTGTGG
Source organism: Pirellulales bacterium (assembly GCA_028289405.1). Lineage (GTDB taxonomy): Bacteria > Planctomycetota > Planctomycetia > Pirellulales > JANQPP01 > JANQPP01. The sequence continues at coordinate 9,957 of JANQPP010000053.1, read as the reverse complement.
GGGAGTTCCATCCACCTGTTATCATTGTCGACGGGAATCGCTTGCCTTGTGACGTGCTTCGTGGCAAGTGCTTGGGCACCCACCACGATCTTGGGGAGATGGGTTGGAATGGCCATCGTGGCGATGGGTTTCCTGGCCGGCATGTCCGTGTTTCATGTCCAACGAAGCGATTCCGAGCCGTTTTTTTTGGCCATCGGACAACCTGGCTACTTCGAGTTCGCCTGGTACCATTACGTCGCGTGTTCCATCGCGGCAATTCTCGCGGTTTTTGTGACAATCTCGGGAGTCGAGCGGCAGCGCCATGGGGAAGCCTGGCGACTGGACATGCCCTGGACTGCGGTTCTGACCAAGCTTGGAAAGCGATTCGACACGCTGGTATCTCCTCGGCAGCAGTTTGCCAGCAAGTTTCGAGCGCAGTGCTGGTACGAGATGCGGCGTTTCGGATATATCGTCTTGCTCCTTGGGGTTTTGGCACCGTTTTTTCCGCTTTTTTTCTCAATCCTAGCCACTTGGGTGGAGCCAAATTGGCAAGGCACGCCGGTCGCCTGGATTCTCGCGCTCGCCATTTGCCCCTTCGTTTATCAACTTGTCGGAGCCGAAGGTTCTCTTGGGCTGAGGCGAAAGCAAGGCGCCACCTATCTGTCGCCTTTTGACGCCACGCGTGCGGCACAAAACGGCCAACTCATCGCGACCAAGCTGTTCATCATCGCGGCATGCGCGGCAGCCGGGTGGCTATGGATGGGCGTTACGGCAGGATTGTATTCAACCCTTGCCGGCAAGTGGGCGGATTGGGGGCGAATCGGTGAGGTGTTGCCCAACGTGATGGAGAATGTACCGGGCCGGTGGCGGGTAGCTGCCATACCTACCGCGATATTAGTTTATGCCAGCAGCAGTTCCGCGTCTCTTGCACTTGGATTGTGGCTTGCCCTGTACCCCAGGCGGATCATGTGCGGTTTTGTAGTGCTGGCCCTGCATGTGCCCCTTGTCTTCTGGGACGCGCGGCAGGACTGGGCCTTGCAAGGGTTGTGGACGGCATATGGCTATCTGCTGGCAGCCGCGATTCTGGGAGGTGGCCTCTACATCATTTGGAAAGCTGTCTCGTCAGGTTATCTGGGCAGCCGTCTTTTTGGCGGTGCCTGTTGCCTGTGGCTGGTCTATGTATCGACGACCGTCGCGGTATATGTCGAATTTGTGCCACTGAATCTGTTTCCGCCGGTCGTCATTTTCCTCGGTATGTCATCGCTACTCGTGCCATTAGCGGCGCTGGCCCTGGCACCGCTCGCCTTGGCGGCACATCGGCACGCTTGAAGGTCTTCGCAACGTCATCTTGAGGAGTCTATTGCAAGGGACCGGCCATGGGGGGAGTTTCGAAGAACTCGCCGTCATTGGCCAGGCGAGGATCGCCTGTGTGGATGAGCTCATCGAACAGCCTTTGGCGCAATTCGGCGGCAACTTCCTGATAGCTCGGATCCGCGGCGACGTTCCGCATCTGGTGTGGATCTTTCTTCAAATCAAATAGCTCCTCGCGCGGCCTTTTGCCGTACGCATGGTTGAACAGGGAAGACCATCTCGGATCCTCGCGATGGGCCACCAGCCAAGCCTTCGTGGCCCCCGCATCTTCGTCCGGAAGGGTGCAGAAGGTGTTGTTCGTCATTTCTTCCATCGTGGGCGGATCTTCCGTATCCAGCCGATAATGATCACCGAGTGGATACCGGTCGGGCCGGAAGTTGATCACGAAGAGGTAATCGTCCGTGCGGATGGCCCGTTGAGGGTAGGGCAAATGTCCCGCGCGGGCCCGTGCCACATGGCGTTCCCGGCCAATGAAAACCTGCGTGCGATTCTCATCCACGAGCCCTTCTCGGCCCGATTGCAGCACGGGCCAGAGACTCTGCGCGGTCATCTCGCCGGGCACCGCAACCTGGCCCGCTTCGAGAAACGTGGGAGCCAAGTCTGGCAGCGTCACGAAGTCATCGACGACTCGGCCTCCGGTGATCCCAGGGCCGGCAAATACTAGCGGCACGCGGGTACCAAAGTCATACAGATTGCATTTTCCGTGGGGAAACCCCGGCGCGCCATGATCGCCGGAAACCACGATGATCGTGTCTTCGAACACGCCGGCGCGCTTCAATTCATCGACTAGCAGGCCAAGTGCCATATCGAATGCCTGGATTTCTCCGAAATAGTCGGCCAGGTCTTGCCGTACCTCTGGAACGTCCGGCAGGAAGGGAGGCATTTTTCCTTGCAAGTCATCGGGATCAATGTTCCACAGCTCGCTGCCAGAACCTTGGATCCATTTGCGATGGACGTTCGTCGGGCCGAACCAATAAGCGAATGGCGAGTCTTTGGGATTGCCTGCCAAGAATGCTTGGAAGTTTCCGGAAACTTCACGCAGCAGCATCTGTTTCGCTTCTTCCACCGACTTTCCGCCGCGCACCAACTTCGTCGCGGTTTGGGAGAAGCTGTTGAACGAGCCGCCTGCTTGGCGATAGGCATGCGCGGACCCGCCATAGGGCGCGTCGCGCGGCTCGCCGGGGCTCCAGACCTTGAAGGTGAAGCCGATGTGGTAACCGCTTTCTTTCAACAACAACGGCCAAGTGAGGATGGACTGGTCCCAAACGGCGCCTTGTAGAATGGCGGCCCGGCCGGTGCGCCAGAAATGCTGCCCCGAAAGCAGCGAGCTGCGGCAAGGCGTGCAGGAGGGGGCGTTCACGAATGCGTTGCGAAACAGCACGCCTGAATTCGCCAGTGCGTCGAAGTTAGGGGTCTGAAGCACGTCGTTCACCGTGCCTTTGCCGTCTATTTTCGTGTAGGCGCTGGCATGCCGGCCCCAATCATCCGCGATAGCGAACAGAATATTGGGCCGCTGATCGGCGACCGATTTTGACCCCATCAGGCCAGTTATTAGCAAGGCGATTGAAAGCACCCGTCCCCGCATGTGAAACCCTTTCATTTGACGCACAAGTTTTTCCTCGGCAAGCGCATCTCTGCGACCTCAATACGCTCGAAGGCAGGAAGATCGTCGGACATCCATGGAACCGATGATTGTGGTGGATGGCACACGTCGCGGCAAGAAAAACGGACAAACCGTTTGAGAATATCGATAACGCAATCAAGAAATTACCAGGACCATGTGCCCACTGGCCGTTTGAGCCTCCGCCAGGTCCTTGAAAAACCATTCCCACGTTTGGAATACCTCCGCATGTTCAGCCGACATTACGACGCGGTGAACGGACCAAGGATATCGGCTCTGATAGCTCACTGTTGGCCGTTCGCTTGACAGGTTTCGGAAAACTCCACCACAATCAGCGAAGCCGTGGGGAGGCGGCTGAGCTTCCGGGCCGCCAGGACTTTATTGAATTCAAGGGAACCGCATGGTTGCCGGTGCCGATGCCAAGCGACACGCGGCGAAAGTCGTCCGTCGTCTCAAGAAACGCTATCCTGATGCGCATTGTGCTCTCGAGTTTGATGCTCCCTGGCAACTGTTGGTGGCCACGATATTGTCCGCCCAGTGCACGGATACGCGGGTGAACATCGTGACGAAGGACTTATTCGCCAAGCATTCAGACGTGGCCGACCTAGCGGACATGCCGCTGCCGAAACTAGAACGGGCCATTCAGAGCACCGGTTTTTTTCGCAACAAAGCCAAAAATATCAAGGCGTGTTGCCAGCAGTTGGTGGAAAGGTTCGGAGGAGAAGTTCCCCAGGAAATGGAAGCTTTGGTAGGGCTGCCAGGAGTGGGGAGAAAGACCGCGAATGTCGTGCTGGGCACCGCCTACGGCATCGCCTCGGGCGTGGTCGTGGATACGCACGTGGGCCGCATCAGCCGCCGCTTGGCGCTCACCGAAAATCAAGACGCGGTCAAAGTGGAACGGGATCTGATGGACGTGCTTCCCCGCAAGGAATGGATCGACTTTAGCCATCGATTGATTTGGCATGGCCGCCAGGTTTGCCAGGCGCGGCGTCCAAGATGCGACGAGTGTTCCCTATTGGACATCTGCCCGCGTGTGGGCGTGGAATACTAGTGCTCGGTCATGGTCAAAACTTGGGGTTGATTCCTATGAGCAGAGCACTAGGTACTTGCTTGCCGCCGAACCACTTACGTGTTCGACGGTCGTGCTTTGCCAACCCCAACAATTGGGTTTGACAAAGCACTAGCCACGGATGAAGAACGCTGTTGGATAAATCCGCGAAAATGCTTCCGCCATTCATCCCTTGAAGGCCAAATTGCCCTCGCATCATAGGCACTTGATCCATGATTTTGTCTGGCCAGGAAATTCGACGGCAATTGGGCGAGAACATCATCATTGATCCGTTCGATGAGACCAAGCTGAACCCAAACAGCTATAACCTTTCGCTGCATGACGAGCTTTTGGTGTACGAAGAACTGGTGCTCGACATGAAACGGCCCAACCGCGTCCGCCGCATGACGATTCCGCCCGAGGGGTTGGTCTTGAGCCCGGGACAACTGTACTTGGCACGCACGGTGGAACGCACGGAGACACATAATTATGTTCCCATGATCGAAGGGCGCTCCTCGATTGGCCGCTTGGGCCTTTTCGTGCATGTCACCGCCGGTTTTGGCGACGTGGGTTTTTGCGGATTCTGGACGCTGGAAATGTTCGCCGTGCAGCAAGTGCGGATCTATCCTGGAATCTCCATCTGCCAGATCTTCTATCATCAAATCGTGGGAGATGTCACGGAATATTGCAGCGACAAGTATCAAAACAATCGTGACATTCAGCCGAGCCTCATGTTCAAGGAGCTCAATCCAGATGCCGTCCAGGACGATTTGCAATTGACGTTCCCTTTTGGCGGCCGCCGTGCTCCGTGAACGCATGTCAGGTCAGAACGTCCAACCTTTCCGGAAGCAGATGTCAGGTCGGGCGACGGCCTCGCCGTACCAGAGAGCGGATGAGTGAGCCGCTGATTTCCCCCTTTCTTTTAAGCCCTTTAGGCCACGTAAGCTTGCCGCCAGCGAAGTAGGTGGCCACAATTCAGAGAGAGCAGTCCAAGCACCCAACCTGCTCACGAGAAGCGCCGTGGTCTGAATGTATGAGTGCCATCGCGGCGGTCTCGTGCCGCTTTCGGCTTGTCGGTTGTTAAATACGAGGAGCTCATGACCCAGCCACCTCCCTCTCCCATGACGGTGCCCAAGTTCCGTGCCCTGAAGGGCGAGGAACGCAAGATCACCATGCTCACGGCGTACGACTATCCCACGGCCCGCATGCTGGATGAAGCCGGGCTCGATGGCATCCTAGTGGGAGATAGCCTGGGCATGGTCGTCCAAGGAAAACCCAACACTCTGGGCGTGACCCTGGAACACATGATTTATCACGCCGAGATGGTGTGCCGTGGAGCACAACGGGCCCTGGTCGTGGTCGATATGCCTTTTCCCACGTACCACCTGGGACCTCAAAAGGCGATCGAGGTCGCGGCGAGGATTCTTCAAGAGACCGGATGCGCCGCCGTGAAGCTGGAAGGCGGAGCCAATCGCGCGGACATCATCTCCGCGCTCACCGAAGCCAACATTCCCGTGATGGGACATTGCGGGCTCATGCCGCACAGCGTGCATATGCAAGGTGGATTCCGTTTGCAGCGTGACGAAGACCAATTGCTCCGAGATGCCCTGGCCATTCAGCAGGCCGGTGCGTTCTCCATGGTGATCGAATGCGTTCCGGATGCGTTGGCTGAGAAAGTTTCGGCTGCCTTGGAAATTCCCACGATCGGTATTGGCGCGGGCCCCGGATGTGATGGCCAAATTTTGGTCGTGCATGATCTGCTGGGGTACACACTCGGCTATCAGCCAAAATTCGTGAAACGCTACGCGGATCTCCAGTTCATCGTGAAGGATGCCGTCGAACAATACCAGCAGGAAGTAAAGCAAGGCGTTTTCCCTGAACCCAGGAAGTCCAAGGTTCCGCCGCCACACAATTCGTCCGGCATGCCGAGAACTCTCCAGACGTCTCGTTGACTCCCTCCCCGGAGTAGACGGCCGGCTTCAATGGGCAGCAAGTGTTCGGATAGAGAGAATCCGAGCCATGAGAAAGGGCTGTTTCATGACTAACCGACTCGCCGAGGAAACGAGCCCTTACCTCTTGCAGCACGCGGAGAATCCCGTCGATTGGTTTCCGTGGGGAGACGTCGCGCTAGCGCGAGCCCGCGAGGATAACAAGCCCATCTTCCTATCGATCGGCTACAGTGCGTGCCACTGGTGTCACGTGATGGAACATGAGAGCTTCGAGCATCCCGAGATTGCCCAGGAGTTAAACGAGCATTTCGTCTGCATCAAGGTCGACCGGGAAGAACGGCCCGACCTGGACCAGATCTACATGAACGCGGTTCAAATGATGACCGGGCGCGGTGGCTGGCCGATGTCCGTGTTCCTCACGCCGGATTTGGAGCCTTTTTTTGGAGGCACCTACTGGCCTCCGGAGAACCGTGGGGGCATGCCCGGTTTTCGGCAGGTGATCGCCGCGATCCACGACGCCTGGCAAAACCGAGAAACGGAAGCCCGGAATCAGGCCCGCCGGCTGGCCGAACATATGCGGCAAGTTCCCCCGATTTTGCAAGAACAAAGTGACTTGTCACTGGAGCTTTTGCACGGAGCCGTGGCGGCGCTGGAGAGGCAATTCGATTTTCAGCACGGCGGCTTTGGTGGAGCGCCGAAGTTTCCCCACTCGATGGACCTCCAAGTTCTGCTCCGCGAATATCAGCGGAGCCAGCGCGAAGACGTGCTCCGCATGGTGACCATCACGCTCGACAAAATGGCGGCGGGGGGAATCCATGACCACCTCGGCGGCGGCTTTCATCGGTACTCCGTGGATGAACGCTGGCTCGTGCCGCACTTCGAAAAGATGCTCTACGACAATGCCCTTTTGGCCAAATGCTACCTCGAAGGGTTTCAAGTCACCGGAAAATCGTCTTACGCGGAGGTAGCCCGGGGCATTCTGGATTATGTGCTTCGTGACATGACCGATCCTGGCGGAGGCTTCTACAGCGCCGAAGACGCGGACAGTGAGGGAGAAGAGGGAAAATTCTTCGTTTGGACTCCAGACGAAGTTCACGAAGTTCTGGGCGACGATTTGGCGGAGGTCTTCTGCTATTGCTACGACATTAGCTCCGAAGGCAATTTCGAGGGCCGCAACATTCCGAATTTGCCGAAAACGCTCGAACAATGTGCCGCCGTACTCGACCACGATGCCGAGGAACTGAAAAGCTCGTTGGCGGAGGCGCGGGCCAAGCTGTTCGCGCGCCGGGAATCCCGGGTCAGGCCGGGGCTGGACGACAAAATCTTGGTGAGTTGGAACGGGCTCATGATCGAAGCCTTCGCGTATGGAGGCCGGGTTCTTGAGGAACCACGCTATACGGCGGCAGCATTGAAGGCCGCTTCGTTCTTGTTCGAGCAACTGGAGATCGATGGCCGTCTGCGGCACGCCTGGTGCCAAGGCCAGGCCAAATTCAACGCCTATCTGGATGATTACGCGGCATTGGCCAGCGCCTGTATCGCCTTGTACGAAGCAACCTTCAAAGAGGAGTGGCTTGTCCGGGCGGTGCGCTTGCTGGAGACCATCCATACGCACTTTGCGGATGAGTCAGGCGGGGCTTTGTTCTTTACTTCCGACGATCATGAACAGCTCATCGTGAGGCAAAAGGAACTGCAAGACAGTTCCGTTCCCAGTGGGAACGCGTTGGCCGCGACGGCGCTGCTACGTGCCGCCGCGCTTTGTGGTCGGCAAGATTTTCGAGACGCGGCGGCCGGCATTCTTCAAGCGACGACAGGGCTCATGCGGCATGCTCCCGCTGCCGCCGGCCAAATGTTGATCGCCCTCGATTTGCACCTAGGGCCGCTCCATGAACTGGCCATCGTGGGACAGGAAGGGCAAGAAGACACGGAGGCTGTCGTGGCCGAGGCCCGCCGCCGGCTCTTCCCGCGCGCGGTGCTCGCCGGTCGCTTGAATGGGCCTGTTTCCAAATCTCCTGTCGAAGCGTTGTTCGCCGGACGGGAGCCCCGCGAACCCTTGCCCAATCTGCATGTCTGTCAGGAATTCACCTGCCAGGCACCGGCGTTGGGAAAGGAAGCCGCGCTGGGAGCTCTCAACGAGCTACGAGCCACCTAGCAAGCAGTGTCTACTTTCAGCGGAGTGGAGCCACGGTTCTTCATGACCTATCAAGACCACATCGAGATTCACACGACTGGCCACCGCCACATGCAGGATTTGACCGGCAATGTAGCCCGCATTGTGGCGGCCAGTGAAATTCAGCAGGGCCTCGCGCACGTCTTCAACGTGGGGAGCACGGCGAGTATCGGCACGATTGAATTCGAGCCGGGATTGGAACGCGATCTGCCGGAGGTTCTCGACCGGCTACTGCCCCCCAGCCGCGATTACGGCCACGAGCAAGCCTGGCATGACGGAAATGGCCATTCCCATCTGCAAGCGACAATTTTATCCCAGGGGCTCACCGTCCCTGTCCATCAAGGACAATTGGTCCTCGGGACTTGGCAGCAGATTTTTCATCTGGAATGTGATGTGAAGCCTCGCCGACGCACGATCGTGGTGACCGTGCTCGGCGATTAGCAGGCTGCTGATTTACTCCACAAGCCACTATCGCAGTTGCTGTTCGGCGGCGTGCTGTTTCATGGCCGCAGCTTCCTTCGTAAGCTTGAACTCGGGGCCTGGCGGGAAGTATTGGACGTCATCGTAGACATAATACGGACTCGGCAAGGTCTGTCCGGCCACATCCACTTGGCAGCCCGTCAGGGCCAAGGAACTACATAAGGCCGTGCCCGCGGCCACGCGCCAGGCAACCCGACGCCCCCATTCGGTCATGAACATGATTGTTCTCCGTAGCGCGATGGCTCTATCCGCCGTGCGGCCTGCCAGTAGTTTGGCGGCGCAACAGGCAAAATCCGTACTCTCGTTACTACCTGTATCGTCACAAGAGGTTGGCCGACTTTCGCATGCCCTGGGGTTTTCCGGTGTGGCAATGGCAAAAAAAGCCTCCTCGCTTTCGAAATCAGCCAATTCCTGACCGTTGCTCGTCGGGTCTGGGCAATTCACGTATGATGGAGGGAACGGCGATTTTCGCCGTCATTGTTTGAACCGACGTGAGGAGCCATTCCATGTGGAAACTCGTAGCTTGCCCACCTGCCATGCGTCGCTTCCTTCTGGGGAAATCGCTGGCCTGCTTGTGGGGGGCCCTGCTGCTCGCCTGCGCCTCGGCGAATCCGGCTTTCGGACAACGAGGTTCCACCTTCGCCCTCGGAAGATCGGTGCCGACGCGAACCTACTTCGCGGCGTTTCAAGATCTCGCGGATGGAGAATACAAACGCGCGCTGCGGACGTTCAACCGAGAGGGGCGGGGAGCGATCAAGAGCGGCACGACGCCTTGGATTGATTCCATCTGCTATCTCACGATGCAGGGGGAATGCTACTACCAAACGGGCCAGTACGCGGCGGCGCTCGAGCGATATCAAGCAGCGCTCGAAGTGTATCTGATGCATTCGGATTGGATGTCCCGGCTCAAGTTCACGCAAGCCGTTCAAGCGCGAGGGGCGATGGCGGCGATTGTCACGCCTTGGGGCCGCAGCCAGAGCGCGGCACTGGCGGGCAGGTATCCGGAAGTCGTGCTAACGCAGCAGGGCCGCATCGACAACGAACGGCAAATCCGCAGGGGAGGCGTGGTCCAATCGGCTGTCCAATTTCCCATCGTGGCGCAAGAGATTGCCCGCTGCACCGCACTGGCCATGCTCCGCCGGTGGGAGATCATGGGACCGGTCGCCCCGCATCATGACCTGTCGAATGATTTGATCACCAAACTATCCCGCCGGAAGGGTGTGCCCAATCATTGGTCCTCCGCTTGGATTGATGTGCAATTGGGCATGGCTTACGCCGGAGCTGGAAAACATGGCCAAGCCGTCGATGCTTTGTCCCGGGGCGTGACGACTTCCACCGGCAT
>JANQPP010000027.1 GCA_028289405.1 Pirellulales bacterium | reverse complement strand
GTCCGGAGCGGTCGAGTCATTGTCCAACACATCCAGCACGGCATCCACGCTGTCTTCGGCCACATTGAAGGCGTCATCCACGGCCGTGGGGTTGGAATTCCCCGCTTGCACCGTCATGGTGACGGTGGCAATCGCCATGCCTCCGTTGCCGTCCTCGATCGTGTAATTAAAGGTCTCGGTCCCGGTGAAATCGGTTGCGGGGGTGTAGAAGATCTGTAATCCGTCTTGCGCGATTTGCACGAATCCGCCATTGCTGGGCGTTCCCACTCCAGTAATGGTGAGCGTCTCGCCGACGTCCGGCGCGATGCTGTCATTCGCCAACACGTCGAGCGGATTCGCGTCGGTGTTGATTTCAACACTGAAGGCGTCGTCCGTGGCCGTGGGATCGTCGTTCACACTCATCACGGTCACGACCACCGTGGCCGTGTCGGTTCCTCCGTTGCCGTCATCGATGGTGTACGTGAACGCCTCGCTCCCAAAGAAATTGGGAGCCGGCGTGTACAGGATGCTCATGCTGTCCTGCGAAATGATCGCCGTGCCACCTTCGTTCAGCGGCCCCAGGCCGATGATGGTTAGTGTTTCTCCGACATCCGGCCCGGTGGAATCATTGGCCAGCACGTTCAGTAAGTTGTTCGTGCTGTCTTCCGCGACGGAGACCGCATCATCCACGGCTTCGGGCGGATCGTTGACGCCATTGACCGTGATCGTAACCGTGGCCGTGTCGGTTCCTCCGTTGCCGTCATTGATGGTGTAGACGAAGGTTTCCGTGCCGGTGAAGTCCGCGGCAGGCGTATAGGTCAGGCTCGTCCCCCCCTGCGCGATCACGACCATGCCGCCATTATCCGGCGTGCCGACCGACGTAACGGTGAGCGTCTCTCCCACGTCCGGAGCGGTGGAATCGTTGGCCAGCACGTCCAGCGAATTCGGCCCACTGTCTTCATCGACGGTGAAGCTGTCATCGACCGCGGTGGGTGGGTTATTTCCATCGAACACGGTCACGGTGACGGTTCCCTGCGCGGTCCCGCCGTTGCCGTCACTGATCGTGTAGCTGAAGGTTTCCGTGCCTAGGAACCCTTGCGCCGGAGAATAAATCAGCGTCAGCCCGTCACCCGCGACGCTCACGGTGCCCCCATTGTCGGGCGTGCCGGCGTTGGTGATCGTCAGCGTTTCGCCGGTGTCCGGGCTGTCCGAGTCATTGGCCAAGACATCAAGCGTGACGTCCACGCTGTTTTGTTCCACCTGGAAACTGTCGTCGACGGCGGTGGGATCGTCATTCACCGGCGTGACCGTGACGGTCACGGTGGCCGTGTCAGTGCCGCCCAGTCCGTCGTTGATGGTGTAAGTGAACGTCTCCGTACCGAAGAAATTGGCGGCGGGAGCATAGGACAAGCTAGCACCATTCTGGATGATGCTCACGGTGCCGCCGTTGCTCGTGGCGCCCACGGCGGTGATGGTCAGCGTTTCGCCGACATCCGGGGCGATGGTATCATTCGCCAGAACGTTGAACGTCACGGTCGAGGAATCCTCGTCCACCGTGAAGTTGTCGTCATTGGCGGTGGGATCGTCGTTAACCGAGAAGACCGTGACGGTCACGGTGGCCGTGTCGGTGCCGCCGTTGCCATCATCGATGGTGTAGGTAAAGGTGTCGGTGCCGAAGAAATCGGCGGCGGGCGTATAGCTCACGCTCATGTTGTCTTGAGCGATCGTCACAGTGCCGCCGTTGCTCGTCTGCCCCACGGCGGTGATCTTCAGCAATTCGCCGATATCGGGGAAGGTCGAGTCATTCGCTAGCACGTCGAACGTGGTGGCACTGCTGTCCTCCGCCACGGTGAAACTATCGTCGTTCGCGGTCGGATCGTTGTTGCCCGCTTGAGTGACCTGCATCGTCACCGTGGCCATGTCCGTGCCACCGTTGCCGTCGTCAATGGTGTAGGTGAACGTCTCCGTGCCGAAAAAGCCGATGGGTGGAGTGTACAGCAGGTTCAATCCGTCCTGCGTCACGACGACCGATCCGCCCGCGCTGGTGGCGCCCGTGTCGATGATCGTCAGCGTCTCGCCCGTATCGGGAGCGATTGTGTCATTGGCCAGCACGTCCAGCAAGTTGCTGGTGCTGTTCTCCGCGACGGTGAAGGTGTCATCGACCGCCGTGGGCGGATCATTGACGTTGTCCACGGTGACCAACACATTGCTTTGGTCAGTCCCGCCGTTGCCGTCATCGATCGTGTAGGTAAATGTCTCTTGGCCGAAGAAGTTGGTCGCCGGCGTGTAGATTACGGTCAGCCCGTCTTGCGAGATTGTCACCGTGCCCCCCGCCGAAGGCTGCCCCACGGCGGTGATCGTGAGCGTCTCGCCCGTGTCGGGCGCGGTCGAATCGTTGGCCAGCGGATCGAGCACGTTGTTCGTGCTGTTTTCACTCACGGTGAAGGCATCTTCATTCGCCGTGGGCGGATTGTTGGTGACTTCCACCACGGTGACGGTCACGGTTGCCGTGGCGGTGGCGCCGTTGCCATCGTCGATGGTGTAGGTGAATGTTTCGGTGCCGAAGAAATCGGCGGCGGGAGCATACGTGACATCGGCACCACCATTGGTGATGGTGACCGTGCCGCCGTTATCTGGCGTGCCGACTGCCGTGATCGTCAGCGTTTCATTCGGATCCGGATTGCTGGAGTCGTTCGCCAGGACGTCCAACACCGTGTCGCCCGAGTTCTCATCGACGCTGAAGGCGTCATCGGCGGCGGTGGGCGGATCATTTTCGTTCGTGACCGTCACGGAAACCGTCGCCTGGGCTGTACGCCCCTGGTTGTCCCGCACGGTGTACGTGAAGGTTTCGTTGCCGAAGAAATCGGGCGCCGGTGAATAGGTGATGCTTTGGCCATTCCCGCTGACGGAAATGCTGCCCCCGGCGGAACCGCTGCTGGCGGCGGTAATCGTCAACGTCCCTTCTTGGAACGGAGAGACGGAATCATTGGCCAGCACGTCCAGCACGTTGCCCGTGGAGTCTTCCACCACGGTGAAGGCATCGTCCTCGGCTTGCGGATTGTTATCGATCACGCCGCTAGCCGGGAAATGGAAATTGCCCACGATCGGTCGGGCGCTGCGGTCCCCAAAGCGAAACGCCAAGTCATTTCCAAAGGGGGACGGCGTGAAGGGATGGGAGAGCGTGTTTACCGTGCCGGTCTGGCGCAGCGTCCCCTGCGGGTCACCGGAGACCAAGAAGACCATTTCCGCCTGGTCGGCGGGCGTGCCGCCCCGTCCGTCGGGAACCCACAGCCCCAAATCGTCGATGCCGTCCTGGTCCATGTCCGCCACCATGGGCCGTTCCTTGACGCCAGCGAAGCCCAGATCAATCGTGGCATCCACGCGGCCATCCCAGCCGCGGCGAGTCCCCTTGGTGAGGTCGAATTGGAAGCGGTTATCGGTCCAGGTCCCCAGGTCGTCGTAGCCATCGCCGTCGAAATCGCCCACGATGGGGTAGCCCCGCAGATCGCTATTCAGCGTTTGATCCACGCGGAAATCGTGGTTGGTGTCGAATTGCCAGGCGGTTCCCGTGAACAGGCCGACTTCATCTCCGTTGCCGTCGTTGTTGTCGAACCGTCCCGCGACCGGCAAGCCAGGCATCGCACCCGTGTCCACCACGCTGAGATTGGCCACGCCGTTATCGGTGGTGTCCAACAGCCAGCGGAGCTGGCCGTTCTCGTAACCGAAGGCGGCCAGCTTGTCGAATCCGGTGGCGGTGCCGCTGGCCGACTTCGTAAAGTTCCCGGCAAAGACTTCGTCGGACGCGCGGCCGATTTGGAACGTCAAATCACGGTTCACGAAATCGGACGCGAAGGGATCGAACTGGAAATTGCCGTTGGTGTCGATGAAGACCTGCGTGTTCGACACGACGCCGACTTCCGGACGGCTATCCACGGTGAAGCGGGCCACGAAATCACCGCCGGAGATGCCGTCCCCGCTGGGGAACTGCGGAATTTCCAAGGGCTGAATCGCATTCGCCTCGCCGTCCAGGGCGTTCCCCTTGGAATCGGTGATGCCATCGAAAACGGTCAGCGTGTAGCGGTCGTCCGGCAGCGGCTGGGCGAAGGAAAGCTCGATCCGGCCCGTCGCGGAGTTGCCAGGATTGGCCGCATCGTTGATGACGGTCACCCCCGTAATCGGAATCACGCCCGAGCTATCGCCCACCAGTTGGAAACGCCCGGGCGCCTGCACGCTCCCCACGTCCAAGGCGTCATGCAGGGATTCACTGTCCCGCTCGCCGGGGTCGGTGATGCTGATGCTCAATCCGCTGACCAAATCCAACGGACGATCGGTGGGCAAGGGAGAGAATAGGTCGAAACTAGGAGCCGTGGTCGTTTCCAACCCGCTGACCTTGGGGCCCAGCAGATCCTCGGCTGCCAACAGCCGGCGCTGTTCCAAATTTTCAAACGAGCGGAACAATTGACGACGTTTCAGCCGTTGGGCCGAGGAGAGCCGTTTCTTGGTGGATTTCGACCTAGTCTGCATGATCCTCTCCAAATCCAAAGCTGTAGATTCTTGATCGCGATCGTTCGTGGCCGGCAAATCAACGAAGGTGGAGTCCGACGCCGCTCCCCGCCACGCGCATTGCGGGGTGTCTGTTCCATGTGTCCCACACCGCTCCGCGCGAGCCGCGCGGGCAGGTAGGGCATAGACCGAAGTGCATCGACTATCCTCCAACTCTGCACGTTCCGCCTTCGGCGAAAGATTTCGTGAATCGCGTGGCGCGGCGTTGGCCACCGCCTAGCGGGCCAACCCTGCATGCCCTCGCGTCCCGTGCCGAGAGAATCCACGCCGTTCGGCAAGCGAATCCTTGCCACGACCTGGTTCTCGGGCGGGTCCCGTGAGGCCATGGACCGCAACCACCGCATTCACGTCTGATCCATTCGCCGAAGCAGAGCGTGTGTAGGTTTCCGAGCCCCGAATTGCCCCCTGACTAGCCGATGCGGGAGGAAACCTTTGAATAGACTGACAGTTTTAGGATATATACGGAGAATTCGATCATCAATAACAAGAACGCAAATTATACAGATTGCTAAAAATACTTGACGTAAACCGAGTTTCCGGATATGTGCGACTTAGCCGACCCGAGAAAGGCTGCGGCGCAAACGGCGATACGCAAAAGCCGGCAGGGGCATTCCGGCAGGGATTTAGCCGAGATGGTCTTGGCATTGGCAAACCGCCAAGGGGCAAGAAAGTGTGACGAGAGTGGTAAAGTCGGCTCGAGAAACCACCTATGGCGACGTGATCCGCGCGGGGGGAAGGTTTAGAACGCCACGAACCGGGTCGTTGCTAATCTCGATCGGCTTCAGCCCCATCGGCAGCCAAGGGCTTCATTTCCATCGATTCCACGATCTGTCGCAAATGGCCGATGTGCTTATCGTGGGCTGATTCCTCGGCGATGAGGTTCACTAGAAAACCCACCTTTCCCCGGTGCCAGGCGTATTCGGTGGTCTTTATGCGGGTTCCATCGGGGTTCCGTTCCGTTTCACGCGGACCCATGGCCCGCGTGAATTGCAACGTTTGCCAGTCCCGGCCCTGGATCTTCTCGTTGTCTGTGGGAAGCACTTCGTAGTCCTTGTACATGGTCCGAAATCGAGTGCTACGAATGCCGAGCATCATTTTGGCGGGCAGGGGAAGGGGCAGCGAGAAGGCCACACCATGGATGAGCACACGCTCTTCTCCAGGCACGCGGAAACGCAGTACGACTTGGCCGCCCGGAGCCTTCGGCTGAATCTTCCAGTCATCTGCTGGTGCGGAAACGCGAAAGCCGAATTCGGCACTCGTGTATGTGTTGCCCATGATGCCCGTTTCCCAACCGTCGATGGGGCTTTCGGGTACCAAAGCAAAGTCACGGATGGAAATGCCCAGTGAATCGGTCAGTTCCCAGCGCAGGGGTTGCGTGCTGAGTACCGTGGCTCCGTGAGTGAACTTGAGCAATCCCGGCGCGTGCCCGACTTCTTTGGTCGTGGCATCGACGGTGATCCAACGGCCGGTTTCGCCGCCTTCCTGGCTGTCCAGCCAGGCTTCGTTCCACATATGGCCGACCCATTGGCCGCCGGCCATGCGTTCTCCCAGTACGATGCGCGTCGGCACACCGATGGAGCGGGCCAGCGACGCGAACAGGGTGGAGTATTCGGAACATTTCCCCTTGCGGCACTGGAGCACTTCCGGTCCTGAAAGTGTTTCCGCGATCAGATCTCCGCCGCTGAGGTGGTCGAAGACCCGTCCCGCCAGCGCGGTCACCGCCTCTTCAGGAGCCCGGCTGCCGTCGGTCCAGTCCCGCGCCGTGGCCACGATGTCCGGATCCGTGGGATCGATGTACCGCGATTTGGCGAGCAGCGGTCCGCGCTGGCCGGCTGGCAGCGTCTCCAGGCCGCTATCTTCCGAAGCGTTGGGCGCGGCGATCCGCACAATGGCCCGGTGGATGTCTTCTTCAACGGAATGGGAAACAAGCGACTGCCGGCCATCCTCCAAATGGAAATGACCCAATGGGACTCCGCTCCAGGTGAGTTCGATCGTCAAGCTTTCCAAGCGGTCCGGCCGGGCGATGGGCTGATCGACATCGAACATCAAAATGTCCCGCCCGGTGAGTTGCAAATGTTCGAGTTGCTCCGCCTCCTGCCGTTTGCTCCGCCGGATCCGAGAGCGAGTCATGCTAGATTCTTCCCCAAACCGCTGGCCGTCCCGAAGAATGACGTGGCCGCTGGAGAGCACCTCGCTCGTGCCGATCTTTACCGACCAACGCGCTTGCCCCTTCTGCTCCTCGATCAGTTCGCACCGGGCGGTTTCCACGCTCAACGTCTCCTCGTCGATCACGGGAACCGTAATTTCCCGCGCGGTGAGGCTCTCCGCATCGCCGCCGAGTTTGGCCAGATAGTACGGCAGCAGCGTGCCAAAGATCGGATGCTGGCGAAGATCGATCACCGCCTCGCGCTCCAGGCCGTTCGATGACCGCCGCAAGTGAAAGCTGTCCCCGTCCTTGGTGCCCTCGATTTGGGAGCTGCCCGACCGCTTTCGTGATTCCACTCGCAACGACATGGGCTGGAATTCTGGCGTGACCACATAGTTTGCCGTTGAAGTGATCTCTTGCCGAGTGCCCAGCAAGTTTAGCAGCATGCGGCTGTTGATGCGGTATTCCACGTTGCCGTCATCCAAACGCGTGCTGGTCACGTGTTCGGAACCGTAAGGTGCGTCGCCATGCACCTGGACATACCATGCCTCGGTGGTTGTTTCTTTCGCGTGGGAAACTTCGAAAATGGCCAGCAGTAGCGTGGCAGCCACGAGGGTCGTGAGAGGCAGATATTTCATGGGGAGGTATTCCTTATTTGACAAATGTCGGCTCCGAGCTACTTCCAGGATTTGCCAGCCTATTCGGGCAATGTACCGGACATCTTGGCAAAGTTTGCGTCTCGGTTTTGCCCGAAATTGCAGGTGCGTGACTGATTACTATACTGAGTGCCTTGGATTCGAGTGCCAAGCATTGCCATTCGCCGCGAAATGAGGTTCCTCATGCTACGTCCCGCCATGTTCCTCTTGCTTCTTTCCTCTTGGTGCGCGGTCGCTAGGGGTGTGGATTCGGAAGATGAGGCAGAATTTCACCCGCTGTTCAACGGACGTGATTTGAGCGGCTGGGTGCTGGTGAATACACCGACGGAGACATGGAGCGTGCAAGACGAAATGCTCGTCTGTTCCGGCAAGCCGATCGGGGAGATCCGCACCGACCGCATGTATCAGAATTTCGTGCTGGAACTGGAGTGGCGGCACATGGTTCCCAAGGGGAACGCGGGCGTGTTCGTGTGGGCGGATGACATTACCGCTCGGGGCGTGCCCTTCCATCGCAGCATCGAAGTGCAGGTTTTGGAAAACGCCTACGGCAATGGCCGGGGACACACCACGCACGGCGATATCTTCCCTATCCACGGGGCCACGATGACGCCCCACAATGGCCGCGGCGGAAGCCGCGCCTTTCCTACCGAACATCGCTCCAACCCCAGCCCGGAGTGGAACCACTACCGCATCACTTGCCAGGACGGCAGCATCTCCCTGGCGGTCAACGGCAAGGTCGTGACGCGGGGTGAGGATTGCAGCCCGCGCAAGGGTTACATTTGCCTCGAATCGGAGGGAGGCATCGTCCACTATCGGAACCTGCGGATCCAAGAACTTCCGGATACGCCGGTCGAACCGGAACACGTGGCCACCGCCGCGCGAGGATTTCGTTCGCTGTACACCGGCCTCGATTTGTCTGGCTGGACCGGCAGCGAACAGGCCCTGCCCGGCTGGGAGTCCCGGGATTGGGTGTTGGCCCATACCGCCGCGCCGGATGTGGAGGACACCTCCCTTTCCACGACGGAATCGTTCGGCAACTTTGGCTTCGTATTCGACGTGCGACTGCGTGAAGCCGATTCGACGGGCCGTGTCGTGTTGAGAGATGGGACGGAGTCAGCCGTGGAGATCGACCTTGCTGATGCCCGCATCGAGCCGCACCTGGTGCCGCAGGGCCAATGGAACCGGCTCGAGGGCACGCTGGTGGAAAACCGTTTGTCGCTTTCCGTCAACGGAGAGAACGTGATGTCGGAAGAACCACTCGATGTGCAGCCCGGTGAGGGGCCTCTCACGCTGAAGCCGCAAGGTGTTGTCGATTTCGCGAATATCTATGCTCGTGAAATCGAGAAACGGTAGTCGCCATGCCATCTAGCGGAGAAACACCGGGTGACTCGAATTCGCGCGCGGAGTAAGTTTTGCACGGTGATCGTGACCGTGGATGCTCCGCCGAATATTTTGGCGGAGATGGAGCCGCATGCCAGCGAGGGACTGGCCCGATTCACGGAGTTTCCTGGTTTTATTTCCGGCGCGCTGCATAAGAGCACGGATGGCCAGCGTCTGGTGCAATATCTTCAATGGGAGTCCGAGGCGGACCATTTGGCCTGCATGCACGATCCCCGCTGGGACGATTTGCCGTCCACGCGACGTTTCCTGGAGTTGGTCCAATCGGGACAGGCCAACATGGCGGTTCACACCTACGACGTCGTTGCCATGCTGGACGCGCCTTCCGTCGGCTAATACGATCAGCACGCAGGCGTGTTGCCGTACTCATCCCGGTCGTGACAAAGATGGAAAGGGTATCCGTGAAATCAGGCAGTGGGCGGGCCTATCTGGAGTTGCTGCGATTTCCCAACGTCTTCACGGCCATGGCGGATATCCTTTGCGGGTACCTCGTGACGCAGCCGGTGGTGACTCCGTGGTTTTTGGCCCCGCTATTGTTGGCCTCAAGCGGCTTCTATCTGGCCGGCATGGTGCTGAATGATGTCTATGACCTAGAGCAAGATCGCCAGGAACGTCCCCAGCGCCCCTTGCCTTCCAGACGCATCTCCGTGCAAATGGCCCGGCGACTTGGATTTGCCTTGCTGGCCTTGGGGGTTGTGCTGAGCGCGGTAACGGCGGCGCTTGCCGGGTATTGGGAACCGGCGGCGGTAGGGATCGCGCTGGCTGCCTTGGTCTGGGGGTACGACGCCGGCATGAAGCGGACCCCGCTGGGCCCGGTGTTCATGGGCGCGTGCCGCGCGGCGAACATCCTGCTCGGCATGAGTTTGGCCATCGACTGGCAGCCAGCGTATTTCGCGATTGCCATTGGGCTGGGCGTGTATGTGGCCGGGATCACCTGGTTCGCACGGAAAGAGGCGATCGAGAGCCCGCGCTGGCTGCTGGTGAGTGGAACCCTGACCATCGTTCTGGGGCTGGTGATCCTCATGACCACGCCTTCCCTGATGGGAGAAGGTGTCGAGCATGCCTCACGCTACAGCTTGTTGATGATCGTGATCACGGTGTTGATCGCCCGGCGGTGCGTGCAAGCGATCGTCGCGCCCAGTCCCGCGCTGGTGCAAGCGGCGGTGAAACAGTGCCTGTTTTCGCTGGTGATTTTAGACGCGGCGGTGGTCTTTCTGTACCGTGGTCCCCTGCTGGCGGTTGCCGTGGTAAGTTTGCTACTGCCGGCCATGTTTTTGGGCCGTTGGATCTATTCCACGTAGCAGGCTGTTGAGAAGCATGCCCGCCCAACACTGCTGCAAGGCACGGAGAAGAATTCCATGAGCGACCATGTCATTTTGCTATCGGTTCCCGGGTTGCGTGGGCAAGACGTATCCCACATGCCGCGCCTCTCCGCGAAGATGCGGGAAGGGGATTCCAGCGAGATTTCCCCCAGCTTTCCATGTGTCACCTGTAGCGTGCAGATGAATATGGTCACCGGCTGCACGCCGCAGGAACATGGTGTCATCGGCAACGGCTTCTACTGGCGGGAAAAGAACGAATTCGAGATGTGGACTGCCTGGAACGAAGTCGTCCAGCGCCCGCAAATTTGGGACCTGCTGCACGAGCGATCGCCGGGCGTGACTTCCGCTGCCTGGTTTCCGCTGCTGATCAAGGGCTGCGGCGCGGATTACATCTGCACGTTCGCCCCGATCCACAATCCGGACGGTTCGGAATCGCTGTGGTGTTACACGAAGCCGACCGAGCTATACGGCGACCTGCGGGACACGTTCGGCCATTTCCCCTTGCAGCACTTTTGGGGGCCACTGGCGAATATCAAGTCGAGCCAGTGGATTGCCGATTCGGCCGTGGAGGGAGCAAAGCGGTTCCGGCCCAACTTCTTTTACATCTACCTGCCACATCTCGATTACGCCGCCCAGAAAACAGGTCCCGACAGCGACGCCGCCACACAGGCGCTCGCTGATTTGGACGAAGTACTCGGCAGTCTGTTTGAGCGAGTCGAGTCCGCGCTGTCGGCGGAAGAGGAGGCGAATGTGTTGTGGATCGTGGCCAGTGAATACACGATTTCGCCGGTGAACCACGTGCTCTATCCCAACCGCTTGCTCCGCGATGCCGGCCTGCTCTCCGTCCAAGAAGACGAACACGGGGAACGGCTGGATACGGGAAACAGCCAGGCGTGGGCCCTGGCCGACCATCAATTTTCCCATATCTTCGTCCGCGATCGGGAAGCGGACGTGGTCCGCCGCGTGCAAGAAGTGTTTCAGGGACAAGAGGGAGTGGCGGAAGTCCTGGCCGGCGAGGACCTGGCCAAATACGATCTGGCCCATGAACGCGCCGGGGATGTGGTGGTGATTTCCGAGCCGACCAGTTGGCAGGCGTATTATTACTGGCAGGACGACGAGCGGGCGCCCGACTTCGCGCATACCGTGGATATTCACCGCAAGCCGGGCTATGACCCGGTGGAACTCTTCTTCGATCCCGCCACCAAATCGATCCCGCTCAACGCGAATCTGGTGCAAGGTTCGCATGGCGCGCCCCCTTGGAGCGACAGCCAGCGGGGCGCGATTCTGGCCTCGCAACCGGGAGTACTGCCGGGGGGAACGCTCACGGATACCGACGTCGCCGATTTGGTGCTGCGGCAATTCGGCGTCTGAGGCAGCTGGTTTAGATGCCGGCTAATACGCCTTGGCCAAGACGGCGCGGCGTTCGACGGGCTGACCGGTGAACAGACATTTGCCCGGCTCCGCTTCCCCTTCCGAGGGGATGCAGCGGACCGTCACCTTGAGCGGTTTCAGAGCCTCGGCGACTTGTGGATCTTCCGAGACGTGACAGAGCGCGAAGCCGCCTTGAATCTCGGATTCGCCTGCTTGTTCGGACCCGAAATACGCTGCGAAATCGTCACGCTTGTCGATCGTTTGTGTATGCTCGTCTCGCCAAGCTTTGGCGCTGTGGAATAGATTGGATTGGATTTCCTCCAACAGAGAGGCGACGTTGGACAAGAACTCCTTTCGGGGCACGCTCGATTTTTCCTTGGCGGGCTGATCGCGCCGTCCCAGGAAGACCGAATCGGCTTCGATATCCCGGGGACCGATTTCCACTCGGAGCGGCACGCCCCGCTTGATGTGCTGCCAGGTCTTTTCCCCTCCCCGCAGGTCGCGGTCATCCAGCTTCACGCGGACAGGTTCACCGTCGTACCGCTCGTCCCGCAGGGCTTGCTCCAGCTTCCGGCAATATTCCAGCACTTGGGGCTTTTGATCTTCGGAGCGATAGATGGGCAGGATCACCACGTGTGCCGGAGCTAGCCTCGGTGGTAGGACGAGCCCATCGTCGTCGCCATGCGTCATCACCAGCCCGCCAACGAGCCGCGTGGAAACGCCCCAGGAAGTGGTCCAAGCGAATTCTTCTTGGCCATTTTCGTCTTGGAACTTGATCGATTGGGCCTTGGAGAAATTCTGCCCCAAGAAGTGGGACGTGCCGGCTTGCAGAGCCTTGCGGTCCTGCATCATGGCCTCGATGGAGTACGTGGAGACGGCGCCCGGGAAGCGTTCCAAGGCGGTCTTTTCCCCTTTGATCACCGGCATGGCCATGTAATTCTCCGCGAAGTCGGCGTAGACGTCGAGCATCCGCAGCGTCTCTTCCATCGCCTCTTCGCGCGTGGCGTGGGCGGTATGTCCTTCCTGCCAGAGGAACTCGGCCGTGCGGAGGAACAGCCGGGTCCGCATCTCCCAGCGGACCACGTTGGCCCATTGATTGATTAGAATCGGCAGGTCGCGATGGGACTGCACCCACTTGGCGTACATCGCGCCGATGATGGTCTCGCTGGTGGGACGAACCACGAGCGGTTCTTCCAACGGCCCGGCCGGCTGTAGCCCGCCATCGCCGGTAGCTTCCAGCCGATGATGCGTGACGACCGCGCATTCCTTGGCGAAACCCTCGACATGCTCCGCTTCTTTCTCCAGATAGCTCATGGGGATGAAGAGCGGGAAATAGGCGTTCTCGTGCCCCGTCTCCTTGAACATGCGGTCCAGCACGCGCTGCATGTTTTCCCAGATGGCGTAACCCCAGGGCTTGATCACCATGCAGCCCCGCACGGGCGAGACTTCCGCCAACTCCCCCGCGCGGACCACTTGCTGGTACCACTCGGGATAGTCTTCGCCGCGGTTCGGTTGGATGGCGTGTTTGGGAGCCTTGGCCATGAAAATCACCCAGTTATGTGGCCCGTTTGAAGAGAGTTTGCATGCCTTGCCGTGAGCGAGATAGCACGGACCGCACATTCGAATCGAAACCGCCGTGATTGCCAAGGTCCATTTCAGGCAATCACCGCTGCCGCGCCAGGCAGGTGTGTCTATGAAAGCCTTGTGGTATGTTGCGACAAACGTGAATTAAAACCGAGAAAAGCTATTTCGTCCGAGAGTGCTGATGTCTTCCACCGCGAAAGCACGACGCCGCGTCCGTGAACTGGGTCCGCAAGAGTCCGTCGATGAGATCTTTTTGGCCAAGGAAAAACAGCTCCGCTCCAACCGGAACGGCCAGCCCTATTTGCAATTGCAATTGGCCGACGCCACCGGCAGCGTGAGTGCCATGTTGTGGAATGCCAAGGACGAGGTGTGCCAATCGTTTCAGGCGGGCGACTTCGTTCGTGTGGCGGGCTCGACGCAGCTTTATCAAGGCGCGGTGCAGATCATTCTGCAGCGCGTGCAGCGCGTTCCACCAGAGGAGGTGGAAGCCAATGATTTTTTCCCGCTCTCCGGGCAGGATATCCAAGGCTTAAAAGACCGCCTGGCGGAGATTTTGCATGGTATTCAAGACACCTCCCTGCGAAATCTCGCCACTTGCTTTCTGGAAGACAGTGAATTCATGCGGAGGCTCGCGCTGGCTCCCGCCGGCACGAAACAGCACCACGCCTATCAGGGGGGCCTCTTGCAGCATACGGTGCACCTGCTGGATTTGGCGGGCCGCGTCGCGCCGTGCTATCTGTTCCTGAACCGCGATCTGCTGACGATGGGAACCTTCTTGCACGACATCGGCAAGATCGAGGAATTGCGGTACGAAGGAGAATTCGCTTACAGCGATGCGGGCCAACTACTGGGGCATATCGTGTTGGCGATCTCGATACTTGACGACATGATCCGGAAGACCGAGGAGCGTTTCGGTGAGCCGTTTCCCGAAGCGACGGCCACGCAACTCAAGCACATCGTGATCAGCCATCA
>JANQPP010000022.1 GCA_028289405.1 Pirellulales bacterium | reverse complement strand
AACCCACCCCGCAGAACAAGCTGCGAGAGGGCTATGGCACATCGTACCCCCAAAGCCTTGGTACGTCTTGCCCACATTCGGGCACGCGGCGGCCCCGTTATCTGGCCGCTCCCCGTATGCCTTCGCGGCTACCTGCACAACTCCCGAGAAGGAGACCAGGTATGCACCGTTCCCCACCCGAATCGAAGGTCCGCATCTGGCTGGCCTTGCTGCACGACGAGATTTGCGGCGGCAGTAAAACCCCGTTCGTGATCGGCACGCACCGCGACGCGGTCGAGCACGAAGTTAAGCGGGCCACCGCTGCCTTCCCCCTGCCGGTCGGCTCGGCCGTCACGCTCTATTCCACGCTGATTGATCTCACGGCCTGCAAGCTGCACGGTGTGTGGATGGAGAAAGGGGGCCAGCGATGAGTCGACGAAAACCCACCGGCGATTTGGCCACGCTCCCCTTCACGAAGTACGCGGAATACTACATCAAAGCGAAGATGATCAGCCGTTCCTACGCGGAAGTCATCGAGGCCGTGGTGGGCCTCTTTGTCCGCTGGCTGGAAGACGATCCGCCCATCACGCAAATCCCGGATGTGATGATCGTCGATTGGCTGGACGCCCAGCGGGAACGGGGCTTGGCCGTGCCTACGCTGGTCTCCTACCGCCGCGTTTTCTTCTCGCTGCGAAAGTTCGCGGCGGACCGGGGCATCGCGCCGCATCCCAAACTGCCCACGATTCGGCTGCCCCGGCCCAATCCGCAAGCCTGGACGCTGGAGCAAATGAACCGCGTGTTGGCGGTGTCCCTGCAACTTCGCGGCTGGGTACCGCATTCGAGGCTCTCCCGCCGCCTGTGGTGGTCCTCGCTCGTCTCGGCGGCGTATGACACCGGCTTGCGGCAAGGGGATCTCATGTCGTGGAAATGGTCGGACATCAGCCCAGACGGCTTCGTGATGCTCGTGCAGTCCAAGACGGGCGAACCGATCAAACGTCAGATACGACCCCTGACGTGCGACTTGCTGCGGCATTTCCATCGTGAGGAACCGGCCCGCCTCACCATCTGGCCGCGAACGTTCCATCGACGCTGGCTTTCCCGAGACTTCAAACGCGTCTTGCGACGGGCGGGCGTGCCCGGAAGTTTCAAGACCATCCGCCGCACATCGGCCACGTGGGTGGAAGTAAAACAGCCCGGATGTGCCACTCGCCACCTGGGGCACCTGTCCCCCGGCATGGCCCGCTACTACATCGACCGCCGGTACGTGGGGGACGAGCCGACTTTGCCTCCCTCGGTGGAATACGACGGCCAAGGAGACGACACGGGCGAAGGCGACACCAACCCCTTCACGTCTCCTTTCCAGGCTCCACCGGTCACGGAGCACGGCTCGGACACGGTGATTCCGCTGGGTCCGTTGGTGAACCGCGACTTCCCCTTGGAAGATCCCCGGCAGGGTTTCTTGCTGGACGAGCACGCGGCGGAGATTGACCGCCTCATCGCGGCGGGGACCAATCGGGAGATCATCGCCGAACGCTTTGGCGTCCACGTCTCCACGCTCTATCTGTGGCTCCAGCGGCGGAAAGGAGGTGCCGCATGAAACGTCGAGAACCACCACGCAAACTCCGCCAGCCCGATGAGGGCAACATGCCTCTCGGCGAATTCCTCAAGCTCTACTGCATGGAGCGGGACGTCTCCACCGCGTACGGTTACAACATGCGGCTGGCCGTCGGTCAAATCCAGCGATTCGCCGAGCGTCGGCTCCGTGTGCGGGACCTCACGTCGGAACTGGTGAATGACTTCATTCAATCGCTGCTCGAAAAGGGCCGCGTGAAGTCCACGGCCAAATATCAAGTGGGCATTTGGCGAGGACTGATGAAAGCTGGCCACGAACGCGGCTGGTGTGAGCCACCAGAGCATCTCCGCCGCGTGAAGCTGCCGCAGCCGAATCCTAAAGCTTGGACCCGCGCGGAATTCGAGAAGCTCTTGGCGGCCTGCCAGCAAGCCAAGGGAATGGTGCCACGCACCCGGCTCACGCGGGCCAACTATTGGACATCATTTCTGCTGGTGGCGTACGACACGGGCATGCGGCTGGCGGACCTGGTGGCACTGAAGCCCGGGGATATCTCGGATGAAGGCTTGGTGAGCGTGGTGCAGTCCAAGACGGGCCGCACCATCTGCCGGGAGCTCCAACCGCTCACGCTGGAGTACGTCGCCCGCACCTTGGCGGAAGAGCGGCGGGAAGTCATCTGGCCCATGCCCATGAACCGTTCGCATTGGTCGCGGGATTTCCAGGCCATCGTGTGGCAAGCCGGGCTCACCGGCAGCTTGAAGCGAATCCGCAAGACGGCGGTCATGCTGGTGGAACTGGAGCGGCCTGGCATGGCACGCCATTTCCTCGGTCACTCCACCGATTCCATGTGGCGGCATTACGTTGATATGGGGCAGGTGGGAGCCGATGTGCCACCACCCCCGTCGGTGGGGGAATCTCAGCCGATGCCTTCCCCCAAGGGAGGGAAGCGCAAGCGTGCACGCCCCATACGGTACAGCGTAATGGACCGACTCGACGCACGACGTTCGGAGATCGAAGCGTGGATCGCGGCGGGCGAGTGCAAAAAGGACATGGCCCGTCGGCTACAAGTCTCCCGCGATGCCTTCTATCAGTGGCTCGCCCGGCGAGGAATCGTGGAGAGCGTCAGGCGGAGACCGCCACCGGATGAACAAGGTATGCGGCTGTTGGATCGGCATATCCTCGACATCCGACGAATGCTCGTGGAAGGCAAGTCACAGCGAGCCATCGCCAAAGAGATCGGCTGTCACCGCGATACGTTGCGGTTGTGGCTGATCAGGCGGGGATTCCTGCGAAAGGACACGGACCCCGGCAACGGCCCCGAATCCGCCTCCTAACGCATCCACCCCACCGATGACGTCCACATCGCGGGACGCGCCACGCGCTCGTTAGGTGTCCATCTGTGCCACCGAATTCTCGGCCATGAGGGCCGATCCTTGTGAACTTGGGCCGCGAAGGCAAGGGAGAGCCGGAGCGGCCTGCTTTTTGAAAGG
>JANQPP010000021.1 GCA_028289405.1 Pirellulales bacterium | reverse complement strand
ATGGAGTCATCTTCGTGCTGGGGCAATTGAAGCAGCGAATCCGGCGAATTCGTGTCGTGCTTGCAGACGCGGCCTACAAGCGTTGCGGCCTGCCCGACTGGGTGGAACAGATGTTTAATTACACACTACAAACCATGCTTAGACCAGTCGGTGTGAAAGGATTCACCGTGCTGCCCAAACGGTGGATCGTGGAGCGGACGTTCGCTTGGCTGGTACGCCACCGGCGCCTCGCCAAGGACTTCGAACGCACGACCGCGTCCAGTGAGGCCATGGTTTATATCGCCATGATTCGCCTCATGTCCCGCCGTTTGGCCCGTGGAAACACCATTTGAAGACGGGTTCTATGAGCAACGCGAATCGCAGCATCGAGAGTACAATGCCCCGGTACGTATTCTAGGACGAGTCGGGGTTCGTCGGCAAAAAAAACTATCTCACGATAAACTTTCGCATTGCATATTCCACCTAAGTCTTGCGTATCCTGCGGCCGCGTTAGCTGTACGCGGAGGCCGTCCGGTAGGGTGATCTGGGTAATTGTGCCGTAATTTGGGTATGGGTCATGAAGCAGACCAGTCGCTTCAATTCGTGATATGTCAGAGTTTACCACCAGGGAGGCAAGCATCTTGCGGTCCTCCAATTGTTCGAAGTGGAGCGTTTTCATGGTGTCTAACCCTGAGAGGATGCAGTGGCTGTCGCAACTGGCGTGGCAAAGTTGCACGTGGAGCTTGACTTGCCGAATGTCAAAATAGAATGGTGATCGTTACGCGAGGATGGTAATTAATCGGCCAGGTACATTCTTGGACGGCCTCGTCACAACTGGTTGGCTGATATGACGTCCGTCGGTTAAGGCTAGCAGAGCCGAATGGCCGCTCGCAACTCGATCAGACATTTGAATTCCAGGCTTTGCGTGCTCGACTCAGTTTCGTGCCCGAATCCCAGATCCCTACTCGGTTGCTGCCTTGTCGCCTGAACGCCTGCATTTGTGCGGTTGCGAATGAGCAAGCGTTGCGAATGAGCAAGCACAGCGGATGCACATCCGGCGCGCGGTACCGAAGCATGGTACAATGCGAGATTCGATCGACTTACTTGTTGACGAAGTTCACATCCCAACCCCCGGGGATCGCGACTCCCCAGGGGCATGATACTTTCCGAATTGTCAAAGATCGATCCAGCGGCGATGCACGCCGCCTTGCCTGCCGGGTGAAGCCGTCCAAGATCACCCGCCGTGGCCGAAGAAACGGAAATCGTTGTCGTATTCCTCGCCCTCTTTGGGCAGATGGATTTCCATCCGTTTCCGACTGGCAGGGGACAAACCTAACTCTTGCCCCAACCGCAAGGCCGTAGCCGCATACTTGTCCACGCACTTCGCGGCCCTTTCTCGTCGGTCCCAACTCCGCTGCTTCCGCTGCGGCAGCTTGCAGCAAGGCCGTCACATTGCAGTAGCTGTGCAACAGGCCGGCATCCAAGTTGGATAAGATTCCCAAGCTTTCAAGCTCCGGTGTGAGTGCTGTCCACACCTGTTGAACCGCGACCGTCATGCCCTCCGGCATGGAAGGCATCGTGGAGGACGGATCGGGTTCCAGTTTGGGCGTACGGCCCTCGAGTCATGACAACTCCTCTTTTAGGTTTCCCAGATTAACGAATTTTCTATTTGGATGTTTCTTTGCGTGACGCTTGGGCGGCGGTTTGGCCCTCGACTTCAAAAGTTTCCGACCCCCTCCCCGCCTCAAACTGCCCTCGGGACGCCGGCGCACCCGTATCAGGCATGCCGCGTGAGTCTGCACGCTCGGGAAAACAGGAGTCCAAAGGGGAGGGCAGGTTTTATTTCCCCAGACTGGCGGCCGTAGACCGGATGGCGACATCACGCGTCTTTTTTCAAGAAATTGGGAATATCGAAGCGGTCATGCCATGGGCCGTGGTGCACCGGTGCCCGCCTTCCAAACGTCACATGCCCCAACCAAAGCATCGCCCTGGCATCGATTGTCGGCAGCTTCTATGGTAGCCGCCAGACGTATCGCGTTGTTTTGCAGCACGTCCTGCCAAGATCCGGTATGTTTGGCACTTCCGTTTCCGGCGATAACCGACGGAAACGGCAGGCCCGCAAAATATCAGCGGAGTCCGAAAGTCACCGCATCGTACCCTGACGCTCCGCTAAAGATGGTTCGAAGGTTTTGGGTAGGAGTCCCCCATGGCAAAGAAGGAATCCCCCGCCAAACCGGCCGATACCAAAGAGTTAGGCGTGGATCCGGAACAGCTTTGGCAAGCCGCGGACAAACTGCGCGGCACCATCGACGCGGCGGAGTACAAGCATGTCGTACTCGGCCTCATCTTCCTGAAGTACATCTCCGATGCGTTCCTCGCCCGCAGAAACGCGCTGGAGGATGAATTGGCCAGCGACGGGATCGTCGGGGAGGCCGCGAACCGGCTCCTGGAAGATCGTGACGAATACATGGCGGAAAATGTGTTCTGGGTCCCGCCCGAGGCACGCTGGACGTACATCCAAAACCAGGGGAAGCATGCGAACGTCGCCGCAATCATCGACGATGCGATGCACGCCATCGAGCGGGACAACCCGAAACTCAAGGGGAAGTTGCCTCGGGATTATGCCCGCCGCGGCATCTCGCAGGAACGGCTCGGCGGGCTGATCGACCAGATCGCCTCGATCGCCATCGGCACCGATCAGGCCCAAGCCAAGGACGTTCTGGGCCGCGTTTACGAGTATTTCCTTGGCAAGTTCGCCGCGGCCGAAGGCAAGCTCGGCGGGGAATTCTTCACCCCCAGTTCCGTCGTCCGCCTGTTGGTGGAAATGATCGAACCGTACGCCGGCCGCGTCTATGATCCCTGCTGCGGTTCCGGGGGGATGTTCGTGCAGTCGGTGCGGTTCGTCCAGTCGCATGCCTCGGGGAACGGCAACGGTAAGGCGAGGTCCAAGGCCAAGCGGGACATCTCCATTTTCGGCCAGGAATCGAATCCCACGACCTGGCGCCTGGCCCACATGAACCTGGCCATCCGGGGGATCGAAGCCAACCTCGGCCAACAGCCGGCCGATAGCTTTGTCCGGGATCTGCATCCCGACCTGAAGGCCGATTACATCCTGGCCAATCCGCCCTTCAACGTCTCGGACTGGTCGGGCCAATTGCTGCGGGACGATGTCCGCTGGAAGTACGGCGTGCCGCCGATCGGCAACGCCAACTACGCCTGGATTCAACACTTCATCCATCACCTCGCTCCGCCGAACGGTCGCGGCGGCGGGATCGCCGGGTTCGTGATGGCCAACGGCTCCCTCTCCTCGAACACCGGCAGTGAAGGCGAGATCCGGCAAAAGATCGTCGAGGCCGATCTGATCGATTGCATTGTCGCCATGCCGACGCAGTTGTTCTTGACCACCGGCATCCCGGTTTGCTTGTGGTTCGTGACGCGGGACAAGTCGGGCAAGAAGCTCAAACCGCCCGGCTGCGACCGGCACGGCGAAACCCTGTTCATCGACGCGCGAAACCTGGGCACCATGCAGACCCGCACGCTGCGGGTCCTCTCCGGGCGGGACACGTATCCACTCCCCGCCGACAGCGACATCGGCCAAATCGCCGGCACCTATCACGCCTGGCGGGGCGAACCGGATGCGGGCGAGTACCAGGACATCGCCGGCTTCTGCAAATCGGCGACGCTGGAGGAAATCCAAAAGCATGGCTTCGTCCTGACGCCGGGCCGTTACGTTGGCGCCGCGGACATCGAAGACGACGGTGAACCGTTCGAGGAGAAGATGCAGCGGCTGTCGGCGGAGTTGGCCGATTGTTTCGCCGAGGCGCAGTCGCTGCAGTCCACCATTCGCCAAAACCTGGCCAGCCTCGGTTTTCCCCTGGAGGAGGACGCATGACCGATCTGACGCCCAACCTTGCCGAAGGGGATTTTCTGTTTTACCAGACCGAAGACGGCGTCACCCGCGTCCGCTTGCTTGTCGCTGGCCAGACGGTCTGGATGCCGCAGTCCTCGATTGCCGAACTGTTTGAGACTTCCAAGCAGAACATCAGCCTGCATATTCGCAACATCTTGTCCGACAGCGAGTTACAGGAAGAGGCAGTTGTCAAGGATTACTTGACAACTGCAGCCGATGGGAAGGCATACCGCACAAAACACTACAACCTCGATATGATCCTGGCCATCGGCTATCGAGTGCGAAGCTCGCGCGGGACGCAGTTTCGCCGCTGGGCCACGAAAACCTTGAGGGAGTATCTCGTCAAAGGGTTCGTCCTGGATGACGAGCGACTGAAGGCGGCGGAAACCACGTTCGGGCAAGACTATTTCGACGAACTGCTGGAGCGCATCCGGGACATCCGGGCCTCGGAACGCCGCTTTTACCAAAAGATCACGGACATCTACGCCACCAGCATCGACTACGACTCGAAAGCGGAACTGACGCAAGAGTTCTTCGCCACCGTTCAAAACAAGCTCGAATGGGCGATCACCGGCATGACGGACGCGGAAATCATCCAGTCCCGGGCGGATGCTGCGCAGTCCCACATGGGCCTGACGACCTGGAAAAACGCCCCGGGCGGGAAGATCCGCAAAGGGGACGTGACGGTCGCCAAGAACTATCTCTCAGACACCGAATTGCGCGATCTGAACCGGATCGTGACGATGTATCTGGACTTCGCCGAAGATCAGGCCCAGCGCCGCAAAACCATGACGATGGCTCAATGGATCGAACGGCTCGACGCGTTCCTGGAATTCAACGAGCGTGCGGTGCTACAGCATGCGGGCAAGGTCCAAAAGAAGATCGCCGATCGTTTGGCGATCGAACAGTTCGATCAGTACACGGTGCACCAGCGACGGCTGGAAGCAACTCAGCCCAGCAGCGAATTTGACCGCTTCGCCCAAGACATCGAGCAGCAACTGCCGCCGGAGAACGACCGCGATGCATGAACGGCCCACCCACAGCGTGCGATTCACCGCGCCCACGCTGCTCATGACGGCGGAGGTTTGCGAGTGCCTGGCCTCAGCGGCATCACGCGGGGAACAGAGCAAGGCATTGTTGGAAGGAAGTGGTTATGGCGGTTAGCGAGTCTTGGGAGGAAGTGACTCTTGGCGAGTTGACGAACAATTACGATTCCGTGCGAGTTCCAGTGAAGCAGGCAGACCGCAAGCCCGGTCCATATCCTTACTACGGTGCATCCGGGGTGGTGGATTATGTTGACGGCTACTTGTTCGATGGCGAGTACCTATTAATCGCTGAAGATGGGGAGAATTTACGTTCAAGGCAAACCCCAGTTGCTTTTCTTGCGTCGGGAAGATTTTGGGTCAATAACCATGCGCACATCGTCCAAGGTAACGGCCGTGCTACAACGCGATTCCTCAATTATGCTCTCGCGGATACCAACATCAGTGGCTACCTGACTGGATCGGCAATGCCGAAACTTACTCAGGGGAACATGAATCGAATTCCGATTCGCACTCCGCCGCGCCATATTCAGGATCAAATCGTACTTGTCCTTGGCTCCCTGGACGACAAGATCGAACTCAACCGGCGGATGAATCGGATTCTGGAGGGGATGGCGCGGGCGATTTTCCAGGCCTGGTTTGTCGACTTCGAGCCGGTCCGAGCGAAAGCGGCGGGCGCCACGCATTTCCCCGGCATGCCCCAGCCCGTCTTCGATCAACTCCCCGACCGCCTCGTCGCTTCTGAACTAGGTGAGATCCCAGAGGGGTGGGAAACAGGTCGGCTGGGTGATGTCATGAGGCATCCGCGGCGCGCGGTAAAGCCTGAAGACATCGACACCGAGACACCGTACGTAGGGCTGGAACACATCCAAAAGAAAGATATTTCGCTTCCTGTCTGGGGAGTTGCTGGAAGCGTAACAAGTAACAAGCATCGGTTTTGCAAGGGAGAATTCCTGTTCGGAAAGTTGCGCCCTTATTTCCATAAAGTTTGCGTGGCACCCATCGAAGGTGTTTGTAGCACGGATGTCGTCGTTATTTCTCCTGAGAATTCAAATTGGATGGGTTTCGTTTTATTTCACATCAGCAGCGATGCCTTTGTCGCCTATACGACGGCGGCAAGTACCGGCACAAAGATGCCCAGAACCAATTGGAAAGACATGAGTTCCTACGCTGTTGTGCTTCCGCCCGAAAACATATCAAGGGCGTTCTCGGACGCGGTTCATGCGTCGTTGCGTATGATTTTGGCGAACGTCGACGAATCACGCGTCCTTGCATCCATCCGCGACACGCTTCTCCCCAAGCTGATCTCCGGCGAGATGGCCGTACCAGCGGCGGAGGGGGGCGAGGCCGATGTTTGACATCGTCCTCATCGATTCCCGCCGTGCCGATGCCCCGGAACCACTCGGGACCAAGCACAAGTTCTGGTTCAAGGATGCTCAAGGCCAACGCCTGTTGTTCAAGGCCGAAGAACGCGGCACGGGGGAGGATTGGGCGGAAAAGGTCGCGTGCGAAGTCGGTCGGCTGCTGCATCTGCCGCATGTCCACTACGAACTGGCGCATGATATCCAGGGCGATGTGCCAGGGGTCATCTGCGCGAACTGCGCGCCCCGCCCGCGGGAACTCATCCCCGGTAACCGGCTGTTATTCGAGATCGATCCGGCCTACCCGGCGGACGAGGAGCGAAAATACAAATTCCGCGAACATACCGTGACCTCGGTCGGCCGCTGCTTGGACGAACTGCGACCGCCGCCGACGGAATGGAGCCAGGGAATGCCCGCCGACATGGAATCGGCGCTGGAGGTGTTTGTCGGGTACGTGATCCTCGATGCGTTCCTCGCCAATCAGGACCGCCATCACGAGAATTGGGCGGCCATCCGTCGCCCCGACGGGGATTTCCTCGCGCCCACCTACGATCACGGCGCCTCGCTGGCCCGCAACTTGAGTGACGAAAAGCGCTACGAGCGACTGCATTCTTCCGACCACGGGCAGCGGATTCCCCATTTCGCGGCTCGCGCACGTTCGGCGTTTTATGGGAATGACGCGAAGAAGCTTTCCACGCTGGAGGCAGCGGTGGCATTCGCGGAGATGGCCCGTCAGGCGGCGCGGACATGGGCCGAGCAACTGCGTAGAATCGAAACAAACGACTTGGAAGGAATTTTGAACCGAATACCCTTCCGAACGCATGAGCAAGATCTGCCGGGAATTCACCCTCGCACTGCTTCTCGAAAACCAACGCAGAATCCTGGAGGCATTGCATGCCGCATAATTCGCTCTACGTCGCGTCACGATCCGGTGATCAGGATCATGGTTTTTGGGGGCCGGTGGCGCGGCTCGATCGCCTCGACCACGGTTGGCGTTTCCTGTACCTGCAAGGGGCCCGCACGCTCCCCCAGTATCAACCGTTCTACGAGTTCCCGGATTTGGACAAGGTCTATGAATCCGAATCGCTGTTTCCCCTGTTCGCGAATCGGCTGCTGTCCCGTTCACGACCGGAATACTTAGCCTGGCTGACGTGGGGCGGATTCAATGCCCAACAGCCGCCCGACCCTATCGCCCTCTTGGCGGTGACCGAGGGCCGGCGCGTGACCGATCCGATGGAAGTGTTTCCCTGCCCGGTTCCGGATGCGGACGGATGCTATCTCAACCGATTCTTTGTCCACGGAGTCCGCTGGATGCCGCCACCGGCCCAAGAAGCCATCCTCCAGTTGCGTTCCGGAGATCATTTGGCGCTGCTGCCGGATCGGCTGAATCCACATGATGCGCACGCCGTCGCCTTGCGTACCTTTGCCGACAAAGATGGCCAACTCGTCGATTCCACCATCGGTCGCTATTTGATCGGTTATATCCCCCGCTACCTGGCGGTCGATGTATGCCAATTGTATGAGACTTGCGAACCCAATTCTTTGGCGGTCACGGTCGTCCGCGTCAACCACGGCGCTCCCTTTCAACAGCGGTTGTTATGCCAGATGAATGCCTGCTGGCCGGTGAACTACCGCCCGTGCGCCACCGAGGCATTCGATCCGATCCTCGCGGAGTATGCTCTGCCCGAACTGGACCCGTTATGAGTGAGTCGCTGGGAACGCGGGATTCGGAAATCACTCGCCACCGGCTGAGTGAACAGGTCCTGGAGCGCGCTGCACTAAGCTGGTTTCAAAAGATCGGCTACGATCTGGCATATGGCCCGGAACTGGGGCCGGACGCTCCGGCGCCGCAGCGCAGTAACTTCGAAGATGTCGTCCTCGTTCCCCGCCTGCGGGCGGCGCTCCGTAAGATCAACCAGCATCTCACCGAAGATGCCATCGAACAGGCGATCCGCACCATCACGCGACCACCGGAACCGACGCTGGTGCAGAACAACCGTTGGTTTCACCGGCTGCTGACCGACGGTATCGACGTCGACTACCGCACGAAGTCGGGCGAAGCGCGAGGCGGCAAGGCCTGGATCGTCGATCTGGCCCAGCCCAAGCAAAACGACCTGCTGGCCGTCCAGCAATTTACCGTGAAGTGTGGCAATGCCACCCGGCGGCCGGACGTGATCGTGTTCCTGAACGGCTTGCCAATCGCGGTTATCGAACTCAAAGATCCGACGGATGAGCAAGCGGATCTGTGGAAGGCTTTCCGGCAACTACAGAATTACAAGGAGCACATTCCGCCGCTGTTCGTCTACAACGCGTTGCTGGCGATCAGCGATGGCGATTCCACGCGGGTCGGATCACTCACTGCCGACGTCGACCGCTTCGCACCCTGGCGATCCATGGAGGACTACCGCCAACCGGGCCGGCACCTGCTGGAAGTCGTGATCCAGGGGCTGTTCGAGCCGGCGCGACTGGTGGATTACCTTAGGCACTGCATCACATTCGAAGAGGACGAGCGCAGCGGCGAGATCATCAAAAAGATTGCCGGATACCATCAGTTTCGAGCCGTCCGCAACGCTCGACGATCGATCAAGGATGCGCTGAAGCCACCCGCCGGCCCAGGAGGCGGGCGCGGCGGAGTCGTCTGGCACACACAGGGTTCCGGCAAAAGCCTGACGATGCTGATGCTCGCCGGGGCATTGGTTGCAGATGAGCAACTGGCCAATCCGACGATCGTGGTCGTGACCGACCGGAATGACCTCGATGGCCAGCTTTTTAGCACCTTCGCTGCCGGACGTGCTTTGCTGCGGCAGCTTCCCGAGCAAGCGGAAAGCCGAGATGATCTCGCCGCGAAACTGAATCGGGCTTCCGGCGGCGTGGTGTTTACGACGATTCAGAAGTTTGAGGAGCGCGGCCAAGCGGTTAGCGAACGGTCGAACATCGTCGTTTTGGCCGACGAAGCCCACCGCAGCCAATATGGATTCCTCGTTGGTGGAGCGCGCTGGATGCGGGACGCGATTCCCCATGCCACGTTTGTGGGTTTCACTGGAACGCCCGTCGAATTGGATGACAAGAACACGCAGGCGGTTTTCGGCGATTACTGCGACATCTACGACATCCGACAGGCGATTGAGGACAACGCCACGGTACCGATTTACTACGAGATGCGGCTGGTGAAACTGCTCCCGGATGAGGAAGGCATTTCAGAAGCCGAAAATCGGATCAAAGCGGCGGCCGCGGCGGACGATCAATTGGGAGATGTTCCGGCCGATATTGGTATCCCTCTCGAAGAACTCGTCGGAGCCGAGCCACGGCTGAAGCTTGTCGCCCGCGAGATCGTGGAGCACTTCGAGAAGCGCCGCGAGGCGATCGAAGGCAAAGGGATGGTCGTTTGCATGAGTCGCAAGATCTGCATCGACCTGTACCACGAAATCGTGTCCCTGCGCCCCGACTGGCATGCCGTTGACGACGCGGAGGGGGTCGTCAAAGTGATCATGACCGACGGCGTGCCTCCGCAACGGAAAGGGGAGAAAAGCGCCGACTACCAGCAGCGGATCACACTCCTCATCGAGCCGATCAGGTTCCACGGCCGCACAAAGACGCGGCGCGAGGCTTTGGCGAAACGGTTCAAGGCTCCGGATGACGATTTACGTCTGGTGATCGTCTGCGATATGTGGCTCACCGGGTTCGACTGCCCGCCGATGCACACGATATACCTCGACAAGCCGCTGGCCGGCCATAACCTCATGCAAGCCATCGCCAGGGTGAACCGCGTCTTCGGAGAAAAACCGGGCGGCGTGGTCGTGGACTTCCTGGGAATCGCTGACGAATTGCGGGATGCGGTCCATACCTACACGCAAGCCGGCGGAACCGGAAATGCCGTCGAGGAAATCCAGGAAGAAGCGGTCCCTCTCATGCAGCGGCAGCATGAAACGCTCCGCGACTTTTTCCACGGATTCAAAAATGCCGGTTTCCTCGAAGCGAATGAGGCAGAGCAACTTCGCGCCGTGAGCGCTGGCGCGGACTACGTTTTCCAGCAAGACGATGGTCGGCGACGTTTCATGACGATGGTCGCCGGTTTGTCAAAAGCCTTTGCGCTCTCGGTTCCCCGCCCCGAGACGGAGGACATCCGAGAGGACCTAGCGTTCTTCCAGTCCGTACGGGCTGCGATTCGAAAGCGACTGGCCGACGATGGACCGCCGCCCGCAGCGGATTCTCGCGCCGCGGTCCGGCAAGTCATCTCGGGCGCGATCGCCTCGGATGGTGTCATCGACTTGTTTCAGGCTGCCGGCCTCGCCGACCAAAACATCGGGATTCTCTCGCAGGACTTTCTCGATCGTCTCGCCGCGTTGCCACACAAAAACCTTGCGCTGGAGACATTGCGCAAGTTGCTCAACGACCAGATCCGTTGCCGTGAACGCGTCAACATTGTGCAGTCCCGTACGTTTCGCGAATCATTCGAAGCGACGCTGACCCGGTATACCAACAGGGCCATCACCACGGCGCAGGTCATCGAAGAACTCATTGGCCTCGCTCGGACGATCCGCGACGCGATCCAGCGCGGCGAGGAATCCGGCCTCAGCGAGGAAGAAGTCGCTTTCTACGATACGCTTGCCGACAACACCTCCGCTCGCGACGTCATGCAAGATGACACGTTGAGGCTGATTGCCCGGGAATTATCCGACCGCATCAAGGCGAAAGCGACCTTGGACTGGACACAACGGGAAGCCGTTCGCGCCGATATGCGACGCACGGTCCGGCGGTTACTTGCCAAGTATGGCTACCCGCCCGATGCACAGGAAGCGGCCACGCAACTGGTGATTCGCCAAGCCGAACTGATGGCCAATGGGCTAGTAAATGATTCGTGATCGAAGACGTCGACCGCATCGGACAGCTTGCAGCCGGCACAAATTCAGACTCTTATCGGCCATGGGGGATATTTCGAACGCTTATCCTCACCTCCCTCCCGCGCGAATCATAGCCAGGATGGCGGCGCGGATCGATTCCGGCAGTCGGGGCCAGGCTTCGACGACCGCCGGCAATTCGGGAGAAAAGTCAGCGTTTTTGCCGTCAAGTGCGCCGGAATATGCGCCGCTTCGACGAAAAACCAGCGTTTTACCCGGTAGATCGCGGAGTTGTTCGAGTCCCTCATCGCCCACTGACCGCGGATGGCGATAGCCGCCAGGCCCGACACCTTTGCTACATCTAACGAATGATGTAGCCACTTTCTTGCCCCGTGCTGGGCGACCGGTTGCTCAATCGAAATTGCGGCATGCGCTGAGAGTTGCACATCTCGAACGGATTTCAATTGAAAATCAAGCTGGTCGCAATCCGTGATCGCGGAGCGTTCATTCCGGCACTCGGCCACCACATGTAGCTGCTGATGTATTGAAGCGAGCCAGAAGCACCTTGAGGCCGATTAAAGCGAATCGAGTGATTAGAAAGGACTTTACGTCTCCGTTCGTCATGGTCTGCAATTTTTTGGTATAGGTGAAGCCCTCACCCGATGACCTATATTTGTTAAGAGCCTGGGGACAAAACACCTCAGCATCCGCGAAATTCGGTGCCCAGCAGCCCTGAAACACCGATGGGCGAAAGTCCGTGAAGGTTTTGTCCGTTGGCTTTAAGGATCGAGACGCGAAAAACCGACGTCGATCAATTGCTTGTCTTTTTCAAGTACGAGTGTCACGACATCGATTTTGGATCAGGACTAGCCAAGCGCGGAAAATACTCTAATACGCTTGCTGATATCAACTCAAGTCTTTTCCGATCCGAGAATTGTTTGCGACCACCGGCAAACCGGTGTTCTTTCTAAAAAGGTGTTGCATGCCTAACACGGACCCGAATGCCTGCGTACCCATCTTGTATGCCCAGACACTGGAACCACGGATTCTTCTCTCCGCGACATGGGTAGATGCCGATATGGGCGAGTCCATTGATGACGCCACCGAGGAGAACGACATCGGTATTGGTACGGAAAACGCCGAGTCGCTGCTGGGACAGGAAGGCAATGACATCCTGCTGGGTGAGGCGGGCGATGACCTGCTGGACGGCGGAGATGACGATGACCTTCTCGTGGGTGGCGCGGGAGACGATGACCTACGCGGCGGAGAGGGCTACGATACCGCAAGGTACGATGGCTCCCGCGAAGACTACTCGGTCGCGCAGAACTTGGACGGGTCATTAACCGTATCTGGAAGTGAGGGCACGGACACCTTGACCGGTGTAGAGAAATTGGAGTTCTCTGATGGGTACCTGCTGAACCTCGCGGACGGCTTGCGGCTTTCCGTGGGCCACTTGGAAGCTGAACCGGATGCTTCGATACCGCTTGAGCTGGACCTGACCAACACGACCGGCGGCGAAGCCACGGTCACGCTGAGCGGTATTCCGGAAGGTTCCTCCCTTTCCGCCGGAAACGATCTGGGGAACGGGTCATGGGAAGTAGGCGAAGCGAACTTGG
Source organism: Pirellulales bacterium (assembly GCA_028289405.1). GTDB lineage: Bacteria > Planctomycetota > Planctomycetia > Pirellulales > JANQPP01 > JANQPP01. The sequence goes on along the minus strand of JANQPP010000021.1, from coordinate 42,297 downwards.
TGGGACTGACGCTGACTCCGCCCATGGGATTCCAAGGACAGGTCGACCTGGAGGTCTCGGTGACGCTGGAAGAGGATGTCACCTCCGAGACCACGATCAACCGTTACAACCATTCCACCTCCGATCAAGGGTTCACCGTTACTGCCCGAAGAATAAACACCGACGGCACCCTTAGTGACGCCAGCAACGCCAACATCTATGCCAACTCCCAAGGGCTCGGGGTGTACGGCTCCACCGGCGGCAGCGCTCCTTGGCAACAGATCGGCTATGACGCCGGAAAAGGCGTTTCCGAGGAACTGATCTTCGATTTCGAAAGCCAGGTCACGGATGTCAGCCTCGACATCCGCAATTTATGGGCGCACGAAGGATACAATAGCGCCGGCGAGGTTGGGCACTGGCAAGCATTCAAGGATGGAATCCTGGTCTCCGAAGGGGACTTGACTAACGATTCCGGTTACCACACCACGGCGGACATTGATCCCGAAGTGGACGCGACCTTCGACCGGCTTGTATTCACGGCCAAGGAATATGCGGATGGCCAAAATGGTGTTACGAGCAACAGCAGCGATTACCAGATTCGCACACTGACGTTCCGCACTGCTGAAACCCAACAGACATTCTCTTCCGCCCAACATTCGTTTCAGCTCTCTGTTCAACCCGCACAGGAAGCGGTGGACGACCTGGAACCGATCGTCTCAAACGATTCGCCCCTACCATTTGCGCCTGACACCGAGGCCAACGTCGAAGAAGTTGCCGGGAACGACCCACGTTCTGCCGGAGCAGTCGACGCCGAACGTACGAGCGATGGTGCCAATATCGGGCCAACCAACGAAACGGACCAGAGCACTGGCGACGCGGAGGTTGCCGGGCCAGTTGTCGGCTCCGCCGAAATCGCGCAAGCGATTCAAGAACCGCGATCCGGCTCGGGAGCGAAGCCGCAAGTCGAATCCGCCGATAGCCGCGAAGTAAATTCCGCTGCTGGCGATCAATTTGATTCGTTCACCGCCGATACGGAGAAAATTGAAGTCGAATTCGACAGTCCCATTGATGTACCGGAGCACCAAGGTCCGGAAGCGACTTTCACCGAGACCGGCCCGCAATCCCCATCGGATTACCGCGTGGAAGCGACCAGCGCTGCCCAAACGCGCGCGGACTCCGATACATACGAAATGGATGAATCGTCTGCCGCGGATACGGGCCAAGAACGCGCGACCGCCACGTCGAAACTAAGCTGGCTCTGGGGCCTGACTCGTGCGTTTCGCGGTAGCAGCAAAGCCCGCAAAAACACGCACGACGAATAGTGCGTGAGCAGCAGCCATTTGGTGTCTCGCCGACCTCCGCAGCTCGCGGTAACCACCGCGTGCCGAATTCATTCCACGCACTCTTCTTGGCAATTGCTCCCTCTCCCATTTTCAGAGGTGCGTATCACAAGGACGCATGATTTTGCGGATGCCGAAGTGTTTTGTCCCCAGAGCCCTCGTAAGACGCCATGATGTTTTTTTGCCACATCGCCTCCGGTGACCTACTTTTGTACCAGCCCGCGTGCTTCGATTTTTAGTCACCGCATCGGGACGACCATCTGGCCGCATGAAGACGACTAATAGGGAACGCCCCGGCGCTGTCCACGAGAAATAACATGTTTGAGCAAGATATCGAAGCCGATTTCTTTTCCGTCTCGCATGCCTTGGAGCATTTGCATGAGCTTGAGCGCAATACAAGCGACGCCATCAAACGGCAGCGTTCCAGCGAACGGTTGGAGGTCAGTTGTCCCGTGGAAGTGCGACCAGGCAACGCGAGCGAGCGGCATCGGAGGCGGATTGAAGGAATGACAGGAGATATATCCCGAGGGGGTTGCCTTCTATTGCTCCCGACGCCCGTGCTTCCAGGCGACATTTATTGGCTCTCCATATCAGGTGAACTGAAGTCCGTGGGCGACCTGCTGGCACGTTGCGTGCGCTGCCGCATGATTCAAGAAGACGCCTTTGAGGTAGGGTTTCGCTTCTTTCATGATGTCGATCTCTCCCATCTCGTCGAGCATGAACAAGACTCGCTGCTATAGACGCGGTATCCACGAATTCCATAGCAAACTGGCCATCGTAAATGACGACATCCGCCTTGGAGACCCAGCGCCCAGAGGTGTCCAGCACTCCCCAGCGGGAGTTGGGAGCAATGGAATCCATCTCGCGTGCCGCGAAGGAGAGCACGACCAAGCCTGAGTTCTTCCGCGCGGTACTGAAGGTCTTGGCGGAGCATTTCGGAGCCTCGTTCGCGACGTTCCGACTGGACTTGGGCGGAGGCACCACGGAGCAGGAATACACTCCGCCGGGCATGAATGTCCGGGAAGAATGGCGAGGGCAAGCGGATGGGCTGCTGCTGCACGTCCGATACCACCGTTTGGCCGTGGCACGTCCTGTCACTTCGGACGGAGATGTCGAACGGACCTTCCTCGTCGCGCCCGTTTTGGATCCGCGGCTGGGAACGATTGGGGCGGCGGCATTCCTCGTGGACCATCTTTCGGAGGAAGTGGCGGCGGCGCGGGTGTCGGAGTTTCAAGCCCTTTGGCGGTATGCCGGCCAAGCTGGCGCCGAAGTGGGATCGAGAACTGCCGCATCGGAAAGCTCGCCAGGCTTCACCGTGGGAGCGACTCTCGCGAAGGCCGCGCTTTACGAAAACTTAGAGGCGTTTGTGTTCGCCATGGCGAACGGCCTCAAGACGCGATTTGGCCTGGACCAAGTCGCGGTCGGCGTCGTGCGGGGCCGTTCGGTGCGCGTCACCTGCCTATCAGGCTTCGACGATCCGTATCCCCGCAGCCCTGGCACCAAGGTGATCCAGCAGGCCATGGAAGAATGCCTCGACGCGGGAGAAATGATCCATGTCGTCACAAAAAAGATGGATCTGTCCGCCGCCAAGCCCCACGCCATTCATCGGCTGCACGAGGCGTGGCATCAGCAAGCCGGGGGAAGTGCCGTCGCCTCGATTCCGCTACGACTGGAGAATGGCTCTTGCGTGGCGGTGGTCAGTTTACGCCAGTCGCCGGCAAAACCGCTCACGCCAAAAAAATTGGAACACGCGAAAAGCCTGCTGGAACCGATGGCCGCAGCGGTCCAAGTCCTGCGCCGCGCCGACCGGGGGCTAACGCGGCATGCCTGGGAATCACTGAGAAGCGGTACACGCCGTCTAAATCCTATGGGTCGGGGCCGCGTCGTCTTGTTGGCTCTCGCCCTGCTGGCCGGCGCATGGTTCCTGTTCGGACAACTTACGTACCGCATCACCGTTCCCTGCGAAGTCGTCCCCCGTGCGATGCGGGAAATCGCCGCACCTTTCGCCGGTTCCATTCAAGCGGTCCACGTCGAGGCGGGAGACCTGGTGGAACAGGGGCAAGTGCTGTTGGAAATGGATGTGGCCGAACTCTTGTTGCAACAGGAGCAGGCCGAAACGGAGCGGCGTCTGGCGGACCTGGAGGCCACACGGGCTTTGGAACTCGGAGACATTGCCAGCGCGGCGATGGCCGAAGCTCGGGCGGACCAGGCTCGGGCAGAATTGGATTCGCTCGCGCATCAACTGCGGCATGCCCAAGTTCGCGCGCCAATTACGGGGCATGTCTTGTCCGGTGATCTCCGCCAGCGAGTGGGGGAGGTCGTGCCTTTGGGAGAAGCGTTGTTACAACTCGCACCCGAAAAAGAACTCTCGGTGGAACTTCGGATCCCCGAATATGCGGCGGATGAAATCGCCGTTGCCATGCCAGGCTGGGTCGCCACGCAAGCCCGTCCTGGTGAGCGGCATGGCTTCGAGATTTCGGAAATCTGGCCCTCTTCGGAGGTTCTGGAGGGAGAAAACGTATTCCTGGCCAAGGGGCCCATGGAAGGTGCGGCGGAATGGCTCCGTCCCGGCATGCGGGGCATCGCGAAAGTGGAGGCTGGCCAGCGGGCTCCCTGGTGGATTGCCATCCATCGCGTGGTGGATTATGTGCGGCTACAACTATGGAAACTCTAGACACGCCCCAAAACGAACCGCTTCGTTTGGCTGAACGCCTGCGAAAAGTCCAGGTTGGCGTGCGTGCGGAACTGGACATCACGCGGCATGTGTTCCATGGCCGCCCCGCATACGTCGTGCGCGATCCGGTAACCTTTCAAAGCCACCAGCTTTCCGCGGCGGACTACCGGCTTTATTGTTACTTGTCGCCAGACCACAATCTGGGATCGATCTTCCAGCAAATCGTGCGGGACGGGCTGCTCGACGCGGAACGGGAAGAAGAGTTCTACCGATTTGTATTGCAGCTCAATCAATTGGGCTTGCTCAATCTTCCCACTAGCGACGGCCATGCCCTGTACGAACGCCACAAAAGACGGCGGGCCGCCGCACGCAAAGCGCGCCTGCTGGGCATTCTGTTTTTGCGCGTGCCCCTATGGGACCCCGACCGATTCCTGGATCGCACGATTGGATGGATGCGGCCCCTTTTCACCCGAACCGCGTTCGTGGCCTGGCTGCTGCTGTCTCTGCTTTCGATGTCGCTGTGCGTGGCACGATGGCAAGATTTTCGGCAGCCGCTCGGGGCCATATTCGCTGTTGAGCATTTGCCGACGCTGTGGATTACCCTCATCGGTTTGAAGGTAATCCACGAATTCGGGCATGCCTATGCCTGCAAACACTTCGGAGGCAACGTGCCGGAGATTGGCGCGTTCTTTATCCTGTTCACGCCTTGCGCGTACGTCGATGCCTCCGCGTCCTGGGGCTTTCGTGAGCGGCTGCAGCGCGTGATCGTGGGACTGGCAGGAATCTATTTTGAGTCGTTCGTTGCTATTTTCGCGTTCCTGGTGTGGGCCCTTACCGAGCCCTCCGCTTGGCATGCATGGGCCCAATCGGTCGTGGTGCTTTCCACGGTGGTCACATTGGGATTCAATCTCAATCCGCTGATGAAATATGATGGATATTTCATTCTGTGCGATGTCATGAATTACCCTGGCTTGCGTGCGCGTTCCCAGGCCCAGATCAAGAACTGGTTCAAACGCCTGTTCTTTGGTATCTCGGCCCCGGCAATCGCGCGGACCCGGTTCGGCGCGGTGGGACTGGGGCTGTGGGGCGGAATGGTAGTCGTGTATTACCACCTCGTCCTGTTGGCCATCTGCATTGCCATCGCCTGGAAGTTTCCCGGAGTGGGCGTGCTCTTGGCCATCAGCTATGCCACGATTTCCCTGGTCCGGGGTGGCTTGAAACTCGTCCGCTATATTCGCTTTTCTCCCGAAGTCGCGGACAGACGGCCCCGCGCCGTGGCGGTTACCGCGACCCTGCTCGCGGCAGTCCCGCTGGGACTTCTTTTTTTGCCGGTCCCTCATGCCCCACATGCCGTGGGTGTCGTGGGACAAGCGGAAGACCACATCGCGCGGGCACAAGCCGAGGGATTTTTGCGGGACTACTTCGTGAAGCTGGGGCAGGATGTCGACGAAAACCAACCGCTTTGCCGGCTCGAAGACACTGGTCGCGATTTGGCGGTCGCGCGTCAGCAAGCGGAATACCGGCTCGTCCGCTTACGTTTACGGAACAAACTCCAGGAAAGTGCCTCAGAGGCTCTCTCGGAAAACAATCGAGTCCAGCAAGTGCGCCGCCAACTGGAATACGCCCGGCAACGGCAAGCCGCTCTGGTAACTCAAGCTCCCACTTCGGGCACCATGACCTGGAATGCCCAACTGGATTCGTTGGGCAGGTATGTCGCGCGAGGGGAGCCTCTGGCAATGGTCAGCCGTGGTCCCTGGCGGGTCCGCATCATTTTGGGCGCGGAAGAATTCACCGACATCGCGCCCCGATTAGGCGCCTCGGCCTCCGTGTTATTCGTCGGGCAGGAACAGGATCCGGTTTCCGCGCGGGTCGTGCGGGTTGCTCCCGTGGGTTCCCATGAAATCGGTGACTTGACACTTGCCGCACTGCAGCCGGAGAAATTTCAGCCCACTCCCGATGGCGGGCATAGCGAGCAAGCCATGTTTCACGTCGAACTGGAATTCATTGAACGGGAAGACCTCCAGTTGCGCCACGGATTTCCGGCGGCGGTCCGGTTTCCCACCCGGCGGATCTCGCTCGGCACGCGACTGTATCGGCGTAGCATGCAATTCTATCAGCAGCTCCAGGCCGCGCGAGCGGGCTCGCCTTGATGATGGCGATTATCAGGTATTGCCCGTTCGAGCATTTCGCGTCTCGGCACACGACGCAGGGAACGCGCTTGCCTCTCAAGGGGAGGCTTCCGGCTCCGGCAGATCATGCGAACGAAGCCGTGGATCCGCGGGCCAAACGACCTCCGGGCCCTCGATCGCGGCAGCTTCCAACGCGCTGGTTTCCACTAAGCCGGCAGGAAAGGGCTGGTGCCACCCGCCCCCCAAGGCTTTGTAGAGTTGAATGCCATACAGGGTAATCGTGGTTTGGTTGCGAGCCAGCTCGTCTTCCAATTGCAGTTGTTGGCGCTGGGTATCCAAAACCGTCTGAAACGCTACCAATCCCTGCACGTATTGTTCCCGCGCGTGCCCCACGGCCTTGAGCGTCGCGGCATGGGCCTCTAAAAGATGCTGGCGTCGCAATTGTTCTTCGTGCCAGGAAACCAGCGCGTTCTCCACCTCCTCCACAGCCAAGAGGATGGCCCGTTGGTAGTTGACGATCGTTTGCTGATGTTTGGCGCGTTGGGCACGGATATTGTGTTTGATGCGGCCGAACTGCAGGATATCCCAGCGTGCGGAGGGCCCCACGCCAAAGGCTAAACTATTGTTCGTGAACCACGAAGCAATGAGCCGGCTATCCACCGAAACGTTCCCCGTTAGGGAGAACTGCGGATACAGATCGGCCGTGGCCACGCCGATCCGGGCATTCTGGGCAGCCACTTCTCGTTCCGCTTGTCGTATGTCGGGCCGCCGCCGCAACAGCTCGCCCGGAAGTCCCACGCCGAGCGGATGCTCGAAGACGGGAATTTCGCCTCCGCCCAAGGAAGCCAAGAATTCTGGCGACGGAACTTGCCCCAACAGCACGCTGAGCCGATGGACCGTGACATGCAACTCCCGCCGGAGCGGAGGGAACGTGGCCGCGGTCGTGGCCACATTAGCCTCGGCTTGCGCGACATCGAGGTCTCCCACTAGGCCAGCGGCCTGCCTCTCACGCACCAGATGGAGCGTATGTTCTTGATTGCGGAGATTGGCTTCCGCGATTTGCGTGCGGGCTTGGAGCCCACGGAGCTGCACGTATTGGGTCGCCACGTCCCCTAGCAAGGTGACGAGCAAGCCTCGGCGTTCTTCCACGCGCGCGGCAAGATCGGCCTCCGCCGCCTCCACTCCGCGACGAAACTTTCCGAAAACGTCCAGTTCCCAAGCGGCGTCGAATCCGGTGGAGAAAAGATCGAAGTCTCCCGAGGACTGGGGTTGATCCACGAATTGGTTGCCATTGGCACTGATCCGGCGGCGGGAGTAGGCTCCCGTGCCTCCCAACCGAGGAAACAGGTTTCCACGTACGACTCCCCGCAAGCCACGGCTTTCCATGATGCGAAAATATGCTTCACGAAGATCCAAGTTTTGCCGAACCGCCATATGGACCAAGTTCGCCAAGACGGGATCACCCAACTGGGTCCACCAGTATTCCGGTGATGGAGCCGGGACGTAAGCGTCATCCTTGGCATGCTGAAACATCGGGTCCAGCGGCACTGGACAGGGCGGTACGTAATCCGGGCCGACCTTGCAGCCTGAAACCCACAACGCGCACATGCCGTAGAAAAGCCACCGCCGGAACCATCGGCGCGGCTCGGCAAGAGCCATCACCTTCACGGGGCGGGCCGCACTTGAAATCCCGCCGCTGTCCGTCCGGACACGGGGAGCTTGCGCTGTTTGAGGGTTGTCCGAAAAATCCATCCGTGGTCCTGGCTCTTTCCCCGTCGCTTGGCATTCCTTGCCATTTCCATTGCATCGTCGAGACGCGAGCGGACAAGTGAGCGATTTGAGGGCATGCCTGGCCATACCGGGCGCGGCTTGGCCGCGTGGACGCGATTTTTGGTGCGACCGTGCCAAGCGTATACATTCGCCGAGCCGCTTCACTGCTCCGTCACGCACGGCCAGCCCATTTTCATCCCGCAGGCGAAGCTATGCTTGCACAGGAAGCCCCGTTTTCCACCGAGGCATCTCGCTAGGACAGTCCGAATTATCGTTTCAGGTGATACATGCACACTCCACTGATCGTCCTATTGGGGGTCCTGTTTCATGGCCCCACGGCTCCCGAGATTTTTCCCACTTCTGAATCTGATGTCAGGGTGTGGGAAGAACAGAGCTGGTCGGAAACCGGCTTGCCAGGCATCGTCGAACCGGCGCGTCAAGTGGAACTGTCGTTTCCCGAGGAGCGCGTGGTCCAGCAGTTTCGCGTGAAAGAGGGAGCCCAGGTCCAAGCGGGCGAGATCCTCGTTGTGATGGATAACCGCGAAGCCCGGCAAGCCGTGCTTGGAGCTGAGGCGGCGGCGGAGCGTACGGCGGTGATTCGCCGCGCGGAATTGGAACTGAACTTGGCGGACCAGCTTTTGCAACGGCTACAACGGCTAGATCCGGGCGCGCGGTCGGCACGAGAACTGGAGGAAGCCCAGGCGCGACGTGACCAGGCTGCCGCCAGCCTGGATTTGGCGCGTGAGGAGAAGGTCCAAGCCGAGCGCCGGCTGGAATTGGAGAGAGCCCGGCTGGAATCGCTAAACGTCCGAGCACCTTTCGCGGGCCAAATTGTTCGGGTGGACGCGGTGTCCGGACAAACCATGAACCGGGCAGAAACACTTCTGGAAATGGCCAACATGGAACGGCTACAATGCGAGCTCTATTTGCCGCTCCAATGGTTTGGCCAGCTAGAAATCGGTGGAGAATATTCTCTTCTGGCCGGGGCGCCCGTGAACAGGAGATTGAACGCGAAGCTTATATCGCATTCGCCGCTTATCGATCCGGCCACGCAAACGTTTCGCTGCGTATTGGAAATCGATAACCACGACCGGCAATTGCCCGCGGGCTTCAGTGTCTTCTTTGAGGGGCCGTGAACCGACCAGTCCGGCGAAAAACGCCTTTGTGGTGTTTCTCGCCCGCGCCGCCTTGGCAACGACCTGAGGCGATGTTCAGTGGACGGCCGAGAAGTTCGAATCCTTCGGCATCCTAGGAGACATGACCTAGCGACTCGCCTGAAGCGGCGCGCGGGTTAACCGCTGATCAGCTTGCGGTTGAAGCGGCCTTCGTTGATGGTGGGCCGCTCCGGGCGGCCCTTGTGATCATACGTGAGCCGCATGTTGTCGAGCCCCAGCAGCCAGAGAATGGAGGCGTGGATGTCCCGCACATGCATGCGGTTTTCCACGGCATAGAGGCCGAGTTCATCGGTGGAGCCGATGACCTGCCCGCCTTGCACGCCGCCGCCGGCCATCCAGATGGTAAAGCCGGTCGGATTGTGGTCGCGGCCATCCCCTTTTTCGCTCATGGGCGTGCGACCGAATTCGCCGCCCCAGATCACGAGCGTTTCGTCGAGCAGGCCCCGCTGTTTGAGGTCCGTCAGCAAGCCGGCGACGGGCAGGTCCATTGAGCGGCACAAGCGGGGATGGTTGATTTCGATATCGGAATGCGAATCCCATTTACTTCCCGCGCCGGAATAAAGCTGCACGAACCGCACTCCCCGTTCCACCAGCCGCCGGGCCAAGAGGCAAATGCGTCCGAAGGAAGCGGTCTCCTTTTGGTCGAGCCCGTATTGAGCATGCGTCCGCGCGGTTTCGTCGGCCAGGTCCACGGCTTCCGGCGCTTCCGCCTGCATGCGAAATGCCAGTTCGTAACTGCGAATGCGGGCCTCCAGTTCACTCTGCTGTGGCCTGGCGACGGCATGCGCGCGATTGAATTCCTCCAGTAATTCCAGTTTGTCCCGCTGCCGAGCAGGAGAATAACCGGGCGGGAGGTGAAGATGGGCGATCGGCTCCTTCCCGGCCCCGTTGATGCGGACGCCCTGGTAGCTGGCCGGCATGAATCCCGACCCCCAGTTGCGGGGACCATTCACCGGCTGGCCGGCGTTGTCACACATCACGACGAACGCGGGAAGATTTTTGTTCTCCGTCCCCAGCCCATAGCTGACCCAGGCACCCAGCGAAGGCCGGCCGGCCACATCGATGCAAGTGTTCATCTGGCAGACACCGCCGGAGTGATTGATGCCGTTGGTCCAGCAGGAGCGGATCACGGCAATGTCATCCAGGCACTTCGCGGTGTGGGGAATCCATTCGGAGGCCCAGAGCCCGCTCGCGCCATGCTGCCGCCAAGTGCGCGGCGCCACCAAGAGTGGCGAACCCTTCTCTCCCATGGCAGTGATCGGTTCCTGGAAACCGTCTGGGAGCGGCTGGCCGGCCAGCTTGTTCAATAGTGGCTTGGGATCGAGCAGATCAAGATGGCTGGGCCCTCCCTCCATGAACAGCCAGATCACGTTCTTGGCGCGGGGCGGATGGTGAGCAACCGGCAAGGCCGCGGCGCGGGCGGCCTCTTCCCGCAACAGACCACTCAGGGCCACCGAACCGAAGCCGGCTCCGCTTTTGAGCAGAAAGTCGCGGCGAGAATACGTCGCTTCATGATGCGGCAACTGATGTTGGCGACAGAGGCGGGAGAACACGATGGCATTGCCTTTCGGCTGATATTTGTCGGAGGAATGCGGGGGTCAATCCACATAGAGGAACGGATTGGAATTCAGCAGCACATGGCAGAAATCGACCAGCTTTTTCTGATTGGTGCAATGGGCATCTTGCTCGTCAGCATCGGCCGCGAAACGCAGCGCGGCGGACAGTTCAGTAGCGGACGGCGGCCTTCCCCAGGCAAGCTGGAATCCTTGCCGCAATACTTCCTCGCCAGTCCGATCGGGTGAATTAGTGATCCGTTCGGCAAATTTTTCGGCCCGCGCGAGCAGATACTCTCCATTGATCATCATGAGCGCTTGTGTAGGCGTGGTGGTCGGGTCTCTTGTAGCGACGCTTTTGAGGCCATTGGCCATGTCGAAGGCGTGCAGGAATTCGTCGGGCGTGTTGCGAAAACTCTTGATGTAGAGCGAACGGCGGGGACGAGATCGGGACACGCTGGGGCCTCCCAGCGAGGCTTTCAATTCACCGGTTACTGTGAGCATGGCGTCCCGAATTTGCTCCGCCGAAAGCCGCCGCACGCGGGCCCGCCACAGCAGACGTTCCTCGGGATCCCGCTGTTGGTACATGTCTGCTTGTGGATGATACGAGGACTGTTGCCACGTGGCGGAGGTCAGAATCAAGCGATGCAGATTCTTGAAGCTCCAGCCTTGCTCCACGAAGGTCGCGGCCAGCCAGTCCAGCAGTTCGGGATGCGACGGAGTTTGGCCCAAGTGCCCGAAATCGTTCGCCGTGGGCACGAGCCCCTCGCCAAAGTGATGCTGCCAAATGCGATTAACGATGACCCGCGTAGTGATCGGGTTGTCGGGTTGGCCGATCCACGTGGCGAGGGCCATGCGCCGGCCGCTGGACGTTGAATCTCCCTGGATTTCCGGCAAGTCGAACCCAGGCATATCCAATACCGCCGGCACTCCCGGTCCGACCGGCTGTCCCGTGGGATCATCGGGAATCACCGTGGGCGCGATCGGCCCGGCATGATCGCTGGCGGCCATCAACGTCGGCAGCGGTTTGGGTTTGAGATCGTCGAATGCCGCCAGGGCCTGCTTCAGCCGCTCGTATTCCTGGCGGTCTTCCTTGGACATGTTTGCCAGTGGTCCGCCCCCTTCCTCCTCGAATTGCCGCTCGACGAGGTAGGTCATCTGTTGTTCCCAAGAGTTTCGTTCGGAGGCCGGTTTCCGGAAACAGGCCTGAATTTCCAGTGGAAACTTGTCGACCGTCGTTTTCCATTTGCGCTTGTGGTAGGGGCCGATCAAGGCATCGATTTCTTCGCGCAACGAGACCGTCGCGGCTTCCCATTCTGCTTCCCGCGCGGCATGTTCGGCGCGCTGCTCTGCCGTGGCGTGGTGCAAGTCGTCCCGCCAGACCATGGGCTCCAAAAACGCCCGCAGCTTGAAGTAATCCTCCTGCAAGATGGGGTCGAACTTGTGGTCATGGCAGCGGGCACAGGCCATCCCCATTCCGAGGAACACGTCGCCCGTGACGTCCGTGATCTCGTTGAGGATGTCATTCCATTGGCCTCGGGCGTCGCGCTGATTGTATTCATAAATCCCGAGTCGCAAAAACCCGGTGGCAGCGAGGGCCTCTGGGTCATCGCCGGGCAGTTCGTCCCCGGCTAACTGTTCGCGGACGAATTGGGGGTACGGCTTATCCTCGTTGAATGACCGCACTACGTAATCACGATACCGCCAAATGCGGGGGCGATACGCGTCCTTGTTCCAGCCGTCCGACTCTGCGTAGCGGACCAGGTCGAGCCAGTGCCGAGCCCAATGCTCGCCGTGGCGAGGATCCGCCAGAAGCTTTTCGATCAGACGGTCCCAGGCGTCGGGTGTGGAATCATCGACGAACTCTTGGATCTCTTCCGGCGAGGGGGGCAGCCCTAGTAAGTCGAAATACAGCCGCCTGACAAGCACGGCACGGTCCGCGCGTGGAGCGGGCTGCATGCCCTGCTCGGCCAGCTTGCGGTAGACGAAGCGGTCGAGGGGATGCCGCGACCAAACGTCGTTTCCAGTCTCCGGGACGAGTGGCTTGGCCAAGGGACGGAAGGCCCACCAGTCGCGGTCCTCCTCCGTAATGGTTTTCGCTGCCGCGCGGATCTGTGCGGTATGCTCGGGCCAAGGAGCGCCGTGCAGAATCCAAACTTCGAACCGAGCGATTTCTTCGGGCGGCAGCGGCCCCGAAGGAGGCATCTCAAAGCTCTCTTGATGGAGCGCCTCGACGATGAGGCTCGCCGTGGGATCGCCGGGGACCAGTGCCGGCCCGCTATCGCCTCCTTCCAGCATGCTCGCCAGCGAATCGAACCGTAGGTTTCCCTCTTGCTTCTCCTCGCCGTGGCACTGGAGGCAATGGTTCGCCAGCAGCGGACGGATTTGTGCCTCGAACCAGGCTGCATTGACCGGTTCGGTCTCATTGCCCAGCAATGGATCGGGCACGAGCCACGAACTCATAACCAATGCGAAGAGAACCAACCGCCACATGGAGCGTTTCCTGGAGACCGAGGCGTGCATATCGCGAGACCATCCGCGCCGCGAGCTAGAAGCGGTCCCGCTGGTAAGGCATTACTCTTCTGATTTTGGTCCCTAAGCGCCTTTTAGGTCAACCGTTTTCGGTGATTTGCCTGCTGCGATGTGCGGCTTCTCCGTCTGTGAAAAACGTGAAGGCTGCTGGGTAGGAGAGCTTCTCCGGCAGCCGCCGTTTCATTCGTGGCCCGTCACTTTGTTAGCGACTGGTTGGCAAAGAATGAAAAAATTCCACAATTCGATGCCTGTATCCCAGGATCTGGAAAAGCGTGGTGGCTGACAAACAGAGATCACGGTATTGTCAGTCGTTCAAGGAAGATGCGGATTTCCCAACTCGATCGGAGAATTGGCCTCGTGACCTCGAAACATCTTCGGCGAGCTTATTCCACATCGCTCACCTTCGAGTCGCTAGAGTCCCGTCACTTGCTGGCTTGGAGCCCATGCTCCTGTTGGATGTCAACAATCAGCCGGCGATTTGAGCGGTTTCCGCTCGGCAAACATTTCTGACGGTGCCGCTGTGGGCGATCTGTTGTTTTACGTCTCCATTAGTCGCGAGTCAGTCCGCTGCCTAACATCCGTGAGCGGGTGCCGCGCCGAGGGGAGATCAAACCGCCGTGGGCCGCAATGAGGAAGTGTCTGGCTGTGGCGCGAAACGCGCGCGGATTTGATGAATCTGGCGAATCAAGTCGCGGCGGCTGATAATGCCCACCACCTTGCCGTCCGTGACGACTGGCAGCCGACGGACCCGCCGGGCCAGAAAGATCTCGGCGATCTCGAAGATGGAGGCGTCTTCGGGCACGGAAATCACCTCCCGGCTGACAAAGTTTTTGATCCCGATCTGTTCCTGTTCTTGTTCTTGAAGCATGTGCAGAAGGTCCAGTTCGGAGATCATGCCCACGAGCCGGTCTTTTTCATCCACCACGGGGACGCCGCTGATGTGGTGCCTCAACAGGACGTGCATGACTTCATCGACTGGCGTGTCCTCGCGGACGCAGATCACGGGGCGGGTCATCAGGATTTTGGCGGCGACTCCCATGACACATTCCTGTTCTGCCAACGTGGTTTATTCTTGGCCTAGTCATCCTAGGTTTAAGCACGAGACGCCAAACTTGGCCGTGCTTGCTCGAGCCAGCGGCGGCGTACTTCTTGGCTAATGGCGGAGGCGGCTTTGGGCAGCCCGAATTGGCGGTCGACATGCCCTTCCACGAAGGCCGCTTTATTCATGCCATAGACATCGGAAGTCGCCTCGTCCTGACCCAGAACGTAACCGCCGGTCTCCCGGATGGCGCGGCAGCCATCGACGCCGTCGCGGCCCATGCCGGTCATGATCACGCCCAAACAACGATTCTTGAAGACCACCGCGGCGGCATTCATGGTTACGTCCACCGAGGGGATATGCCCTGAAACCGGCTCACCATCGCGGACACGAATCACGGCCTCGCGGCCACGTTGATGAATTTCCATCTGTTTGCCTCCGGGCGCGATCCAGACGCCATTGGTTCGGAGTGTATCCCCCGTTTTGGCTTCTTGAATCACGAGCTGGGATAATCCATCCAGGCGTTTGGCAAATGCGCCCGTGAAATGGCCAGGCATGTGCTGCACCACCAGGATGGGGGGCATGGGCGGGGCCAATTCACTGAAAAGGCTTGACAGGGCTGGCGGACCACCGGTGGAGATGCCAATCGCGATGCATTTGTTCGCGAGTTGGCGTTCCGCCTGGCTGTTCCGTTCCGGTTTGGCCTGCGTCGTGCGGCGGCGTGCTGCCCTTTGCCGGCGAATCTGCAAAATACCACGGACATCGACGCCGGAAACGGAACGGATTTTTCTTGTCAGTTCTTCGCGAAACCCCCGGCGACCCGCGGCGAGCGAGTCTGGCTTGGGGATGTAATCCACCGCGCCCAATTCCAGGGCATCCAGCGTCGCCGTCGCGTCGCGGTGCGTGACGGAACTGACCATCACCACGGGAATGGGCTCGATTTCCAGAATTCTCTTGAGTGTCTCCAGGCCATCGAGCCCTGGCATCTGTACGTCAAGCGTGATCACGTCGGGCCGCAGCCCAGGCAGTTTTTTTAATGCCTCTTCGCCACTACAGGCGGTACCAGCGACCTGGAAGTCCGGCTCCATGCGCAGAAAGTCGCTGATCATTTCTCGGATGACGCGGGAATCATCCACCACTAAAACGCGAGTCGTCTTTTCTGCCATGCGTCTTTCCATCCTCGGCTCGCGGATACCCAAGCGGACTTAGGCAAAGACCAGAAGCTTTCCGTTGGCCAGTGTCCGATGAAAGTTCCTGGATGCTCAGCAACCCTGTTTTTCCAGTTTGGCCCGCAAGGTCTCGGCGTCGAAGGGTTTCACGAGGTAGTCCGAAACGCCGGCTTGAACCGCTTCGAGCACGCGGGTCTTTTCCGCTTCGGTGGTGATCATGATGATCGGCACCGTCGTATTTGACTGACGGATATCCCGGATGAGCTCTAAGCCGGTCTTCTTCGGCATGTTCCAGTCCGTGAGCACGAGGTCGAACTGCTCCTGCCCGAAAACCTGAAGGGCCTCTTCGCCGTCGGCGGCTTCGGTTACATCGGAATATCCCACGGCGTTCAGGGACCGCAGAATAATCTTCCGCATGGTGCTGGAATCATCGGCGAGCAAAACTTTGGTCATGACGAGACCTCCTGAGGTTGTTGGGTAGTATCGCTGCTGGCAGCAGGTATTTCGGAACTCGTGATCAGCCCGACCTCAAGGGCCAAGGGGCCCCAATCGGTCGAAAAGGGAACGCAGATGGGAGTCACTTTCGAGGGGAAGTTCACGGAGTGATTTTTTCCCGTGACCACGCCGGGGAGGCTGATGGACAAATTGTAGGCTTCCAACTCAGCCTTCGCGCCGCCGGTGACCATGTTGACCAACTCGCCCACCGCATCGGTTACATCATCATCAATGACGGAGAGTTCGGTCATGAGCATCGTGGAAGCCGCTTTTAGAGCGACGATCTCGGAGAGGCTGAGGACGACCGTGCCGGTCGCCTTGCCGGAGAGGCCGATGATTCCGCTCACCGGATGCAGCGGACAGAAATTGCTCTTCAGCTCCAAATCGCCCCGCGTCACCTTTTGATGCAACATGACTTCAAAGGTGTTCGCTAAGGATTTGATGAACGGATTGACGAATTCGACTCGCATATTCGTACGATGCAATCGCCCCTTGAACGCCTAGATGATTGTCTAGGACATGCGGACTGGCCGCGACGTCCACGCCTCCGGATCACGATGCTTAG
Organism: Pirellulales bacterium; assembly: GCA_028289405.1. Taxonomy (GTDB): domain Bacteria; phylum Planctomycetota; class Planctomycetia; order Pirellulales; family JANQPP01; genus JANQPP01. Next base: position 25,877 of record JANQPP010000021.1, on the reverse strand, counting down.
CGGCTTCCCTATTCTAGCCAAAGCTCGACACGCCGGTCCCCTTCGTCTAACTCAAAGATAGGTCCTGCTTGGTAACCATTTTTTCTGACCTCCGAGATCAGCGTTTGCACATGGATGTTTCGTTTGGCGAGCCTTTCGGAGAGCCCTTCCGGTAGCAGATCCGCCAGGGATTCGACTTGCGAGGCCCGCATAGTCAGTTCCACTTTGGTCCGCCCTTGGTCCTTCACACGGATTTTCAGCCGCCGCGCCATTCCGTGAAATTCACATCCTGGAGGCGACGCCGACGACAGCCGCAAGCGGTCCCATTGGCAACCCGAAGCCTCCAAGCATTTTTCCGCTTCGGACCGCCACGACACGGGCGCGTCCAGCTTCTCCATGAAAAAGACTAGGCCGTGGAATGCGCGGAGCAAATAGATCAGGTCTGGTGGCCCAGCGAAACGAAAATTCCAACGATCTGGTCCCAAGACATCCGCCACGCGGTCCTTCAGGTTCCACTTCGCAAGGTCATACGGCCGATCCTCGAACAGCGGTTCCCAAAGCAGCCGGAGCAATGCCGGCAGCTTCCCCGCCATGGGAGCGAGCAGTTCCTCATTGAAGCCCAGAGCCATGAACAATGGCCAGGGAGATTCGTCGCCATGAATGGTTGCGCGAATCATGCGGCCCAAGGCCAATAACTTTTCTTCTTCGAGAGTGTGTACGCAACCGAAGTCGTACGCCACGATGCAAACGTCTTGACCATGCCGCCGAAAACGGAAATTGCCGGGATGCCAATCCGCGTGCAGCATCTTCCGCAGAAACAGACCACCAAAAAAAAACCGCAGGAAGTGGCGGGCCAATTCTTTCCTTTGAGACAGCGTCCACGACTGGCGCACGTCTTCCAACCGCGCTCCTTCTTCCCATTCCGTGACGAGCACTTGTTCGGTGGTGAGTTTGTCGACGACGCGGGGCACGATAAGCCAAGGTTCATCACCGGCCCAGACATGGTACGCGTGCTGATGAGCGGCTTCTTGTCGGTAGTCGAGTTCGTCATCCACGCCTTGGCGCAGCGTGTCTCGATAACCTTGCAAGTCAAAGCCTTTCGCCAGCCCGCCAAATGGGAGGCTTAGCCAAGAAAGGCCGTTAAAGTCCTGACGGACAGCCTGGCGGATTCGTGGGTATTGCACTTTGACCGCTACTCGACGTCCATCGGATAGCGTGGCACGGTGGACCTGTCCTAAAGAGGCGGCAAGCCCCTTGGGATCGACTTCAAGCAGAACTTGCCCGGGATCCTTTTCCCAAGCAGCGTGCAGCACGGGAACAAGCTCTTCCCAGGGCAACGCTTCGCCATTTTCTTGAAGACTCCTGAACCCGTCCAAAGCGGATTCGTTGGCTTTGTCATCATCTTCCGATCGTCTCGACACGCTCAGCATTTGGCCGAGCTTTTGGGGAAGACCATGCAGCCGGGCCATATCCTGAACCAACCGAGACCGGGCTTTCGCCTGCTGATCGGCTTCGCTCGCCAGCTTTAGCTTCCGCGCTTGCCATGCCATTTTGGCGTAGCCGGCCGTTCGTTGAAGGGTTGGCACACTCATCTCACGCGGCAAACATCTAGATTCGTCTTAGGGCGATTGAGTTAGGCGAGACCATGGCGGCAAAGTGAATCGAACCGGCTCTTTCACGCGATCAGTTGGCGACAAGCTTGTTGAGCGCGGACAAGAGCCGTTCTTTCTCGAAGGGCTTCACGATGAAGTCATCCGCGCCTAGGCGAATTGCATCCTGCAAAACCCGTTTTTGGTTCAATGCACTGACCACGAGGATTTTCGCATTCGGATTCGATTTTTTGATTCCTTCCAGAGCATGCAATCCGTCATATTCGGGCATCACGAGATCGAGCGTCATGGCGTCGGGCTGTTGTTCCTGGAAACGCTCGATCGCTTCCTGCCCGTTGGTCGCCTCACCCACGATTTCCCAGCCAGCCTCACTGACGGTGTCTTTGATCATCTCGCGAATGATCATGGCATCGTCGGTCACCAATAATTTTCTTGTCATGGAGATGCCCTTTTTGCTCAATGAATCCAAATGGCGGCAATTCCGCTTTTTGGGGGAGGATGGGTTAGAGGATGACTTTTTCCTTACCGGCGACTTCCACGTGGTATTCGCCGGTCGTGGCATCGAACTGGACACGGCGTCCTTGTTGACCTCCGACATGGCTACCCACGAGGGTAATCCGTTGGGCTTGGAGCAGACCTTCGACGGCAGCAACATTCTGTTTGCCGATTTGTAGGGGCCCTTGGCCGCCAAACATTTGACCGCCACCGGCGATCTTGGCGATCAAACATGACTTGTACGCACCGACCTTTTGGAGCTCCTCGAGCATGTAGGGCAGCGCGGTATCCGCGAATTTCCCAGGAGGCCCCTGGCGTCCCGCCGCTTCGGGGAGCACGATATGGGCCAGCATCCCTCGCGAGCTAGGTGGGTGGTACAAAACGAGTCCCACGCACGATCCGAGCACGGCGCGGACTGGTTCCGAGGGATGGGCAAAGTCGATTTGCCCCATGCCCACCATTGACTTGGATGGGGTTTTCACACTTCCCGCCATGAGATCAATCCCTCGTTTCTTCCAGAGGTTCTTCGGCCGCGGTTAATAAAGCCTGCCGCAGCGGATCCGAGGGAACGAAAAATACATTCCAGTTCAGATCCTGACCGTCTCGGTTGAATCGGGTACGGCACACAAGAACGTCGTCACGGACCATGGCTTGCGCCATTAGCGCTTGTTGCAATACGCTGGCCCCGAAGTCCTGCACGAAGTAGGGAGGCGAGGGAACCATCTCCTCGCCCACCAGTTCGGTCAATGTGTTCAAGTAAGCACAGCTCAAGATATTGCCTGTTTCTTGCAGCGCGGAGCGTTCCACGTCGGTCCATTCGCTATCGGTCGGAACAGATTTTCCAGTGAGACAGGCCGCCAAACTTCGCCCGTTCTGCTCGTCGAACGCCAAAATGAATTGCCCTCCCATGGGCCCATCGAGCGTATGCACGATCATCGTGAGCAATTCATCGTCGAGGGCGAACTCCTGAGAGACCGACTCCAGTGGAATTTCAGACACTTCTTCGAGGGCCAGCGAAACCGAACCGCTCGTCCATTGCCGCATGGCTTGCGCCGCGCTGAGCGTGGCTTCGTGAAAAAACCTCGTGAGTGGGTGACGAACAAGCGAATCGGCTGGCGTATTCATGTGGCGCTCCTTGTACTTTCCGGAGTGGCTGGGCACGCAGCCATCTCGACCATGGCCGCGACGTCCAAAATGAGGGACACTCGGCCATCGCCCAGAATGCTGGCACCCGCGATGCCCTGGATATGACGATAATTTTCGGCGATGGATTTGATGACGATATCTTCCTCGCCGATCAGGCGATGCACGATGAGTCCGGCCAACTGGCCTTCCACGCCGACGATCACGAGTGACTGTTCTTTCGTGCTGCTCTCTGTGGTACGCGGCGCCACGTTCCATTCGAATAATTGCGACAACTCGACCACGGAGATGATGCGACCTCGCACGCGGGCCGTTCGCAGGCCATGCACGGTCGCGAGATCCTCGTCTTTGAGCCGCACGATTTCCACGATGGATTCCACGGGAATCGCGAAGACGTCCCCCTCGATTTCCGAAAGCAGGCTAGGAAGGATGGCCAGCGTGAGGGGCAACTTGATGGTGATCGTAGTCCCCTTGCCCAGGACGCTATCGAGTTCGATCGATCCGCTGAGCTCCTCGATCTTGGTCCGCACGATATCCATGCCCATGCCACGTCCCGATACCTCCGTGACCTTTTCGGCCGTGCTGAAGCCGGGTTCCCAGATCAATTGGAATGCTTGCTGGGGAGTGAGCCGTTCCGCTTCGGACGCGGGCAGAATTCCTTTCTCCACGGCTTTCGCCCGAAGTTTTTCATGATCGAGCCCTTTTCCATCATCCGTGACTTGGATCACGATGCTGTTGCCGCGATGGAATGCATTCAGCGTGACCGTGCCGCACGCCGGCTTGCCCGCCGCCAGGCGGACCTCTGGTAGCTCGATGCCATGGTCGGCTGAATTGCGCACCATGTGAATCAAGGGGTCGCCCAGTTCGTCGATCATCCGCTTGTCTAGTTCGGTGTGTTCTCCATGGATGACCAGATTGATGTCTTTCTTGTTACCGCGAGTGATATCCCGCACGACCCGGCGAAACCGGTTGAATAGCGGACCTATCGGCACCATCCGCGTGTCCATCACACTTTTTTGGATGCCATCGGCTACGCGGTCCAACTGATGCACGGCTTCGGAAAGGTCGTTGATAAACGATCTGGCCGTGGCAAAGTGATCGATCTCGCGCTGTACGACTTCGAGGTGGTTACGCATGCGCTGTGCGTGGGCATGCATCCTTTCATGCTGCCCCTTATCGAGACCGCGATATTCCGAAGTCTCCCGATCGGCATGAAAATGCTCCAACATGGCCAACGCATTATCCAGTGAATGCGCTGCCTGCTTTGTGCCCATGAATTGCTTCAAGCCCTCGCCAATTTGCAGAAATCGGGCCTTGTTCATTACAAGTTGGCCCGCGAGGTTCATGAGCTGGTCCAGCCGTTCGATGTCCACGCGAAGCGTTTCGGCGGGCCGGGTTTTGGCTTCCGGCGTTCCCCGCTTATCGGTGTTTGGCGACTCTGGGGTGGGACTTGCCGTTTTCGTTGGCGCGGCCTGTGACGGCGCGGGGCGCGGGTTGGATGCTTCGGGCGGGCTTTGGGAACCTCCGACTTCTTCAGGGCCGTTCCCGGCGCCGCTGGCGGTTGGAGCTTGAACGTCGACGGATGGCGAGCCATTCCCGGGGATCACTTCCACCTGCCGCACTCCCTCGACATCGATGCTCGCGGCAAGGTCCTCGGGGGCGGTTTCCGTGGTAATGGCGAATTTCAATTCAAACAACTCGTCCAGCTCATCCAGTTTCTCCGCGGGAGGATCGCAGTAGAGCACTTTGCCGTAGCTCATTAAACGGTCGTGAAGCAACCGCGCCTTCAGCCCCGCCAATAGCAACTCTTGCTGGAAAATGACGCGGCCCAAGGCGACACTGCCGCCTTTAGGAACGTCGTCCAAGATCTCGGCGAGCGGGAAGTCTCCGGCTTGAAGCGCCCCGGTGGAAGGCAAGTTTACTGGGGATTCGTCGGCTTCGGCTGGTTCGCTGGACGGGCCAAGCGGTAGCGTGGCCATTTCTTGTCCCACGGCCGCGACAGTACGATAAGCGTCTGCAAGTCCGCCGTTTTCACCGGTTCCTTGGGCAAGGTGCCGAAGATAATCCTTCAAGGCATCCGTACCGGCAATGAGCGCGTCAATCGCTTCCGCGGTGAGGGGTTCGCCTTGTTCCTGGAGCTGCTGAAGCAGATCCTCCATCACATGCGACATGCGTGCTGGCCGGTTCAGGCCGACACTTGCCGCTCCCCCCTTGATGCGATGGCAGATGCAGAGCAGCGTATCGATGCGAGGTTCGTCTCCCGCGGTCAACAACGCTTCGGTCAATTCCTCCAGCGACTGATCCGTTTCGTCGATGAAGATCGACAAGTATTTGCCGGAAATGTCCGGATCGTCCTCGATTCCCGCGAATGGGTCTCTTTCACGCGTTTGAGACTCCGGCACCGGAGATGGAGCGTCGATCTCGCCCGCGACAGGTTCGACAACAGCCGCTGCGCTGGAGGGCTCCGTCGCCACTTCCGGAGATTGGTCCGACTGCTGATGGGTTTTCAGCAAATGGTCGATCTCCGCGACAACGGCGTCCGATTCGACGGGATCGGCTCCCGGATCCTTGAGTACATTGACCATCCCCACGAGGCAATCCACCGCTTTGAATGTCAGTTCAACGACATCTGACGTGATACTTAATTCGTGGTTTCGGGCCGCGTCGAAAACATTCTCCAGCACATGCGTGAGCCGATTGATATCGTCCAGCCCCAGCATCGCCGAGAGACCCTTAAAGCTGTGGGCCGCGCGGAAGATTTCGTTCAACAGTTCCGGATCACATACTTCGTCCTGCCCTTCGGTCAGTCCTTGCACCCATTCATCGAGACGAAGCAGGTTTTCGTTGAGGCCCCCCAGCAATTCGTCCGATTCATCCAAGAAATCCTTGATCAATTCTCCACAAAGTTCTTCTCGGTCCGGTGCTACACTGTCGCTCATGACGGCATCCTTCTATTATCCGGCAGTTCGACGCTCGGGTTTCGCAGGCTTCTGGTGTAACCAGGATTCCCGCCGTTCCATGTTTTTCACAAAGGAAGAGATGCCTTCGGCCGCGCTCGTGACCAGCATTCCGCCAGGCGGCATCGCCCGGATCACGTGGCGCATGACCGTTTCCTTCGATTGCAAATCGAAGTAAATGAGCACGTTCTTGAGAAACACAATGTCGAAGTTCGACCCCGGCGGAGGAGACAACAGATTGTGCTGTCGGAAGGAAATCCAATCGGTCACGGCCGGTTTAGCCTTGCAGGGGCCGCTGCCTTTTTGTGAGAAAAACCTGCGGCGGTAGCTGTCCGGGACATATTGCATGGCCCTTTTGTCGAAAGTTGCAGCTTGCGCTGTCTTGAGCGCACCGATTCCCACGTCGGTGGCCAATATCTCGACCTTCCATTCGGAAGCATTGGGCAAGCGGTCCGCCACGCAGCAAGCAATCGTCACCGGCTCATCCCCGGTGCTACAGGCAGCCGACCACACTCGGAGGCGCTTGGGCCGTTTGCCTGCCCGCTCATCGGAGACGACTGATTTCAGGAAATCATCCCGAAGCCAATCCCACTGCTTCATGTCGCGGAACAGATACGTTTCATGGGTCGTGATCTCCTGCAGAAACGCATCCCATTCCTTATCCTCCGCCGAAAGACGGCGCAGGTGCCGCAAGTAGGCTTCGAAGTCGGCGATCCCCGTGGCTTTCAACCGACGCCTGACTCGGTTTGAGAGAAGCGTCTTTTTCTGTTCGGAGATCCGGATGCCGGTTTTGCGGTAGATGATGTCCGCGAAGCCGGCAAGCTGCTCGTCGCTAACTTGCAGCTTGTCCGGCTGCGCGAGGGAGGTTGGTTGCACGGTACTGATTTGCCTCTAAATCAGGACAGGTAGCGTAAGGCGTGGAACGACGAATCGGATTCCAAGTTTTGTTACCCGGCTCTTCAAACTTCGTCGCTACGGTCCACCAAAGCCCGCAAACTCGCGGCCTGAGCATTGAGCTCTTCGCTGCTCGAGGCCATTTCCTCGCTGCTTGCGGCCGCCTGCTCGGCTACTTGAGCAACGTTTTGAATGGCCGAGGCCACTTCGGCGGCGGTTTGCGATTGTTCCACCGTGGACGTCGCGATCTCGGAAATCTTCTTCGTGGTGTTCTCCACTCCTTGGATGATTTTCTCCAATGCGGCTGCGGTCTCTTCACTCAGAGTGGATCCCTCGGCCACGCGTACGGTTGACTCCTTGATCAAGGCGGAGATTTCCTTCGCCGCCTCACTCGAACGTTCCGCCAGTTTGCGCACTTCGTCCGCGACCACGGCGAATCCCAAGCCGTGCTCTCCAGCCCGAGCCGCTTCAATTGCTGCATTCAAGGCCAATAGATTCGTTTGGCTGGCGATTTCCGAAATCACTTGAATAATTTCACCGATCTGCTCGGAGCTCTTCTTGATCAGCTCCATCGCTTCCACGGATTTCTTCACCGCCGAACCACCATTCTCGGCCAATAGGCTGGTTTCCTTCGCCATGCCGTCGGCCTCGGTGGCGTTGTCCTTCACGGCGTCGATCGAACGGGTCAGCTCTTCCGTGGACGCGCTCATCTCTTCCACCGCGGAACTTTGCGTTTGGGCTCCGTGCGCGAGAGACTGCGAGCTCTCCGCGATCAAGCGGGCGCCCTCGGTGAACTGCGCCGCGCTTTCGGTGATCCTCTCCATGAGCTCATCCTCGCGTTCCTTGGCCCGGACTTTGTCAGTAATGACATCCCAAGCGACCATGGGGCCCATGAATTCGCCTTCGGCATCGTAGATGGCGCTGGCCGTAAGAATCAGCACCTCATCACCCAAGTTGATGCGAGCCTCGTGCGGCAGATTGGAGGGGTCCGCAAGCAGCCGTCGCTGATGCGCGGGATTCTTGTGGAAAATGTCGTAGCTCGAGCCCACGACCGTGTCGACGGGAATGGGGAGGAGGTGTTGAATCTTCCGCAAGGTTTTCTCGGAAGCGGGGTTCATGTAAGTGATGATTCCGTCCCTGTTCGCCACCATGATGTTAATGGGAGCGTTTTGAACAACGGCCGCTCTTTCCGCTGCCTCCGTTTGGGCTTTGAGCTTCTCGGTCACGATCTCCCAAGTGACCATCGGTCCCGCGTAATTTCCGTCGAAATCGTACGTAGCCGAGATCAGCAAATCGAGCTTTTCTCCTGCGAAATCGATAATGGCGCGGTGCGGAAACGCTTGATAGTCCGCCAGGATTTTTCGCTGATAGCTAGGATCTTTATGAAAGATGTCGATGCTTTGTCCGACAATCGCGTCCACTTTGCAGGGCAGATCCTTTTCAATGCTCTTCAGCGTGCGAATGCTGGCCGGATTCAAAAACTGAATCTTGAGGTCCGGACCAGCCAAAATCACGTTCGTGGGCGCGTTATCGACAATAGCGGTCTTTTCAGATAACTCCGTGAATTGTTCGATGAAACGTGATACCAGCCGGCCCACGCCTCGCAGCACGTCCAGCCGTTCTTCGGTGGGAATCGTGGGCTTCGTGGTGAAGAAATCCATCGTGCCGAAGACCTCACCGCGAACCATGATCGGGAAGCAGATTCCCGCCTTCACGCCGGCTTGTTTGGCGATCGGGGCACGGCAGCAGTCCGCCATTTCGCCGATATCCTCGACGAAGAACAGATCACGATTCCGCCAGGCCCGGCCGCTGAGGCCCACGCCCTCACGAAAGCTTGCCTGCTCGGTGGCACGCTGGAATTCCGAGTTGACCGTGCCTACATCCTGGCTGAAACGCAAGGCGTTTTCCTCGCGATCCCGCAGCCAAAACGAACCATATTCCCAGTCGAATCCCTTGAGGACAGTTTTCAATGCTCTGTCCACGGCTTCGCCAACCGTCTTTGCCTTGGACATGTCGGCCACGACTTGGGACAAAGCATTCGTATTGGCACGCGCTTCCTGCAAGGCTTCTTCGTTCTTTGCGTACTTGCTGGTACCATTGCGGGTTGTTTTCTCGGCTTCGGCGACGGTGGTCATGTTTTAGCTCCTTGGGTAGGGTGTTTGGATTCTTGATCGGCTTAGTAGCCGGCGGATGATGGTGTGGGTGATACAAACGGACTCGAGTTTTTTCGTGAAAGGAGAACGGGCGTTCCCAGCCTAGGGATTACACCGCCTCGGCCATCTGTAGCTCGGCAACCTCCTCCGAGGTCAACAGCTTCTCGATGTCCAGCAGAATTAACAATCTCTGGTCGAGCTTGGCCAATCCGGTGATATAGTCACGCCCCAAACCAGCCACGGTCGGGGGCGGTGGAGCGATTTGTTCGTTGGAAATCCGCAAGACTTCGCTCACGGCGTCGACAATGATACCGATCGTCCTGCCGTTCACATTGACCACCACGATTCTCGTTTCATCGCTGGGAGCCGTGCTCGACATTCCGAAACGCATCCGCAGATCAACGATGGGAATGACGGTATTACGGAGATTGATCAATCCCTTGATGAAGTTTGGCGTCTGAGGTACGCGGGTGATTTCTCCGACAAGAATAATCTCTTGCACCTTCGTGATCTCAATGCCGTACTCTTCTTCGGCCAGGCTGAAACTCACGAGCTGCATCGTACCGGTCACTTCATCTTGGGTTACGGCTTCTGGCGTGGTTGCGGACACCCGTACACCTCCTGAAAATGAAAGTCGATTGTCATTCACCAGCCACCCAGCGAGGTTTTCCTCGAATAAGCTCTAATGCATGTCTGGTGATATGCATATCTAGCACGCAATATTTTTCTCTGTAAATAATTTTTAAGTTAACGAGGGATCTACCTCAGGCAACTTGCACCAGGCAAATCGGCGCGGTCCATTTGTGCCGGTTGTGACGGCACCAATGTGCGCCGTGCCCAGCGTGCGCTGCTAGAGAGTCGCTACCGATCGTACGAGCGAATGGATGGATGCCGCTGGAAACTGTGCTTGGCAACCGGGGGGGACTGGCGTGAGACAACGTAGGCTCGTATTCGAGCGAAGCACGTTTTGTGGTGGGCACGCCATACCACAAGAGTGATGGTTACTGGGCGCTCCCCACACGACGAAAGACGGCAGGATTCGCGCGGAACGCGACGACACCATGGTGCCGGCAGTCACGAAATTCGGCGCTCACAAGCCGTTGAGCTTCTCAACGGCTTGCCACAATTCGAGAAGTGGTGTTAGCAATCGCGGCTCAAATCGCTTATTGATAGTCCGAAAGCCGCTTGGCTACGTCCGTGTTCGGAAATATTTGCCCCGTTGCTTTTATGCCCCCGTTTCGGCGAGCGTCTCTGAATTTGTCTCGTCGTTTTTCGAGTCTAATCGCCCTGACAAGGCCAAGGCAAATGCCAACCCTTCCTCGCTCGTGAAGGCTTCCAGAGTAAATTTAGCTTGCGGTGTATGCGGCGTGAGAAACTTTTCAAAATCCAAGTCAAGTACTAACTTGAGATCAAGCAGGCGCATGATCCAAGAGAGAAAACGTCGATCGGAGATGGGATGAAATGCAATGAGCTTATCCCTTAAACCGGCATGACAAAAATCACGAAATTTCCCTAACGACAGGTTGCAAATTGAACGGTGGAAATTTGGACGCGAGAAGTGTGATGTTATGCACAGGGGTGGGTCTTTTCTGCAATACGGTGGTTATACAACAGGTGTAGCGATTAAGCGGGCGAATATCCGCCCTTGGTGGCTGGTGACACTTGATGCCCAAATCCACCGCAAAAATGCAAAGACTAGACGCGATTACCAGCGGGTCCAAAGGCAGTGGGAATCCATTTGGCCTGCCGCCGACCATACAATCAAGAACGTGCGCCTGCTGTCAGAAAAGTGCTATCGACGGCAGGTGGGAAAGGGATGGGAGTATCGATACAATGGGAGCGAGAGCCATGGACGTGAATCTTGCAAGCCACTGGCTTCGAATTGCTGACGGCTCTGGGAAGTGCTTGCACATCTGGTGATGGCCGCGGACTTCAAATCTCAACAAAGGGCTTCTGAGGTATCACGAAGAATCGCCTCGGAGCCCTATTTTTATAGGGCTTCAGGCCACTTGGTCGACCCTGCTGTGGGTCCTCGTGAGCCCTTGTGAGCCCACCTGTAGGTGGGTTCTAGGTGGGAAGCATATCGTCAAATGTCGATACGATGCCTTCCATCTCGCGGATGGTGGGCCATCCCGGTAGACTTGGTGACATCACTCCTTTTTGACTTCGAACTTGGGTCCGCCGGGTAGCTCCCGGCACAGATCCGGGCGGGTCGCGGTTTTCTGTCTTTCACCGCCCCGCCCCGCCCCGGGTCGCCCAATAGAAAGACAGTTCTGATGTGCGGTGATTCGCCGTTTCCTTACACCTCGGATCTTCATTGGCTGCATGCATGGGCAAGCAGAATCGAGGCATGGGATAAGCCGACAAACAAACACACCTGCATTCTGTTTCTGCCCGATGTCACGGCAACTGACGCACTCATGCGGTTGGGAGATTTGTCGCCCGCAGCTTTGACGGGAATCCAAGATGCTTTGGCTCGGACAGAAAAGGCGTTTGGCGTCTTTTTGCAGGATGATTCCGTAGCCAATGACGAAGCCGTCGGAGAGTTGATGTGGGAACTGGCGAGACGGATTCGAATAGCTATCGAGATTTTCGAAGAAGAATTAGCGAAGAAATCACGCGATATGGAGTCGAGTTCAACACGAATAGAGACCGAGCCTCAAGGTCGTCTCGACTCCGACCAGACGTACGTGTTCAGGAAGAAGGGCAAAACGTGGGAATTCAGGTTTGGGGATGAACAGCAAACCGATCCGAGGGACTTGGTGGGTTATTGGTACATCCGGTACTTGCTCGAAGCTCCAAACCAGCCAATTTCTCCGAATAAGCTAGTCGAGAGATATCGAGGGCGCATGAACGCAATTCCCGTCGATGACAAGGCTGGTTTTCTTGACGACAAGGGTATAAGGGCCGAGGGACTAAGTCCTCAGGAAGCGATGGACCGCCTTGAGATTGACCAATTAGAAGCAGCCCAGAACGCAGCCCGCGAGAAGGCCGAAAGCGCTCAGAGGCGTGGGGACCTGGACGCCTTCGAGGAGGCGAATGACGAACGCGAACAAATCATCGCCCATATTCAAAAGAACATTCAGACCGGTGAAAAGGGGAGAGTTCTTCGTGACAAAGACGGGAATATCCTCTCACGGAAAATACAAGACAAAACGGAAAGCAATGCTCGGTCTGTCCGAGATGCCATCAAGCTCGCCAAAGAAAAAATCAAGGACCTGGCGCTAACAAACATGTCCCACCACCTAGATCGAATCAAATTCAAGAACGGTAAGTGGACGTATTCGCTCAGCACCGACGAGGCGAAACGAATTCAGTGGCAGGTGTGGCAGAGATAAGTTACTTGCAGGCAACGGCTTGCAGAAAGGAAGGCGGCACCTTCCCTAAAAGGAAAGTTTGACCCTCCAAAAGGAAGACCAATCCTTCCCCTCTTCTCCTTTAGACGGCGACGAACATCGTCCACAACTAAAGGAGAAATCGAATGCCCCCCCTTACCGTCGGCGAGTGTGCTCGCGAATTGGGTGTCAGGCCCAAAGACCTTTCTGACGTTCTCTATCTGCGCATCCTTCCGGATAGTGACACCGAATGCCCGGTGGTCGCGGGACGCAGGTATATCCCCCGCGAATACGTGCCAAAGCTGAAAGCCGTTCTACAAGAACGCGGTAAGATCCGCCGCCGCGAGGTGGCCGGGTCATGAGCACGGATGGAATCAATCTCAACATCCCAGAGGACCTCGTCGACGAGATCGCCAATCGTCTGGTCGATCGGGTCGTCGCCAAGCTGGCGGATCACCTTGGGCAACAGGAAACCACACCGGGCAGGATGGCATTTAGCGAGGCCGAAGCCAGCGAGTTGCTCGGCGTCGAGCCGCACGTCCTTCGTGAGCAAAGGCGGCTGGGCCGAATCGAGCACTCACGTATTGGCCGGCGGATCGCTTACACGCCAGAGCAACTTGCCGACTTCCTTGAGGGAAAGGGGGGCACCTGATGGAGAATCCATCCGGGCCAGTTCGACTTGTCCTTTCACGCCTACAAGGCGTTCGCCAAGCGGGCCCATCGCAATGGACGGCGCGGTGCCCGAGCCACGAGGACGAGCGATCTAGTTTATCGATTGGCGTCGGCGACGATGGGAAATGCTTGGTTCATTGCCACGCAAATTGTGAAGTCGCGGAGATCGTCGAAGCGATCGGCTTGAATGTCTCCGACTTGATGCCGGCCCAAAATGGTTCGCCGCCGCGAGACAAGAAACGCCGCATCACCGACGTCTACGATTACCATGACCCGCAAGGCAAAGTGGTTTTTCAAGCGGTCCGCTACGATCCCAAAGGTTTCGCCCAGCGGCGGAAGGGATCGGACGGAAAATGGATCTGGAACCTACGTGGCGTTCAAGCCCGCATCCCGTACCACTTGCCACGGTTACTCGAGCACGCGGACGCAGCGGTTTTCATCGTCGAAGGCGAAAAGGATGTGGCCTCGCTGGAGCGGCTCGGATTGGTGGCCACGTGCAATGCTGGGGGCAGTGGCAAATGGTTCCCGGAGCATGCCGAATATCTGCGAAACCGGCGATGTGTGATCGTTCCCGATAACGACGACGCGGGACGTGCTCACGCCCAGAAAGTGGCGTCCACGCTGCACGGGCTGGCGGCATCGGTGAAGATCGTGGAATTGCCCGGGCTCGTGAATAAGCAGGATATCACGGACTGGATCTTCCAGGGGCACGGCCAGGAGGAGTTACTTGCGTTGGCAGAACACGCCACCATGGGAGCCGCAAGAAACCGACGGCCCGCGTGAGCCGGAAACCACGGACGAACTGCCGATCATCATTCCCACGGCGGATGAATCATCGACGGTCGATCAAGCCTTGGAGGCCGCGCGACACCACGAAAATTTGTTCCAGCGTGCAGGGCAACTGGTGCATGTCTGTGATGACGCAAAACCTCCCGCCGGGTGCCCACGAGAACTGGCGGGACCGCAGGTCAATGCCATGGGCCCCGCACGGTTGAAAGAGATATTTTCCGTGACCGCCCGGTGGCGCTCGGTCGGGGCGCAGGGCGATGACCTCGTCACGATCCACCCACCAGCCTGGGTGATCAAGGCCGCATTGGAACGCCCGACGTACGAAAGAGTCCGGGTCCTGGAAAGCGTCCTGGAAAGCCCGATCGTGCGAAGTGACGGCAGCCTGTTACTCGAACCTGGATACGATCCCCACACCGGCTTGGTGCTTCACTGGGGAGGGCCAAAGCTGGACGTCCCGGAGAACCCGACGTCTGAAGAAATCAAAGGCGCGTTGGCGCTGATCCGGGAATGCGTCCAAGATTTCCCCTTCGAAAACGTGAGCCACGAATCCGTCTGGATTGCGGCGTTGTTCACACTGTTCCTGCGTCCGACGTTTCGCGGGCCCGCCCCGATCTTCATCGTGGACGCTTCGGCCCCTGGCTCCGGCAAATCACTCCTTTGCGATCTGCTGGCCTTGATCAACCGGGGGCACGACATGCCGCGCGTTTCGTATCCGCGAAACGAAGATGAGTTGAGAAAAAAAGTTTCCGCGATGGCGGCATGCGGTGTTTCGTCCTGCCTGCTCGACAACATCAACACGGAATTGGGCGACAGCGTCTTGGACGCGGCGTTGACTTCGGTTTCGTGGAGCGACAGGCCGCTCGGCAAAACGGAGATGCGGACTTGGCCGTTGAACCTGTCGTGGTTGCCAGCGGCAACAACTTGACTTTGAAGGCGGACACGATGCGGCGTGGTGTCCATATTCGGCTGCGACCGGACACGGAAGCCCCGGAGGCGCGGGACGACTTCAAGCACCCCAATCTGCTCGGCTGGGTGCGGGAGAACCGCCGGGAACTCGTGAGGGCCGTATAGATCATCCTGCGGGCTTATCACGCCGCTGGTGCCCCTGAATCGCGGTTGCCGTCCTTTGGCAGCTTCGAAGCGTGGACACGGCGAGTCCGGCAGCTTCTCGTTTGGCTGGACCTCCCCGACCCGCACGACACGCGCCAGGAATTGGCGAAGACCTCCGATTCGGAAGCCCAGAACCTCAAATCACTCATCCAGGGCCTGGGGGATGCGGACCCGGAAGGCTACGGCCTCACGGTGGCCGAGATGCTCGACAAGGTGCGTGCAGAACGTGGCGCGAGTATTCCCGTGCGGTTTGAGATTCTGAGGGCGGCGATTCTGGAGATGTGCCCACCGCGAAAGGGCGACTTGCCGGACATCAAGAGCTTGGCCCAGAAGATCAGGCACGTGAAAGAGCGGATCGTGGGAGGCAAATGCATCGTCGGCAAGCGGACCGAAAAAGGGATGCGATGGAGAGTACATAGAGCAACTAGTTGTACTAGTTGCTCTAATGTTACTAGTTTTCCTGCTAAGGAAGCTAAGACTGCTAAGGATCTATACCCGGAAAAAAATTGGGAGAGAGATAAAAGCGTAGATGAAAAAAATAGGGAGTGGGAAACCAAAGCATCCAAAGCATCCATAGCACCCTGCCCCGATGGCACCTGTTCTCGCGTAGAGTGCGTTTCCGACGGCTGGGTGGAAGTGGCATGCAGCAAATGCGGCACCGTTTTTGAAAGTTACCCCGCCACGGAAGGGGGTGCCGTATGAAACTCACGGCTGGCTCGTTCCGCGGCGAGGAACTGCACAACGTGCCACTGCGGCACCTCAAGCTGCTTCTCGAGATCGGCGACACGCTGGACCTCGAAACGCGAGTCTTGGTCCTCCGCGAAGTGGAGGAACGCGAAATCCACTTACGGGAGCAAGAGAGCCGCTTAGCGGAGAAACCACGCTGGGCGGTCGTCCGGGTCGAAGATTTCCAGCGGTGGCGCGAGGCCCTGCATGAGCGATTCCATCCCTCACGGCCAGGCGGGTCCCCTGCGGCGTGGGAAGCGGCCCAGGCGTCCATAGCGATGCTTCACGAGATCCTGGAGGCCCGAGCGTGAAAATCCCCCCGAAAATCCCACCGGAAAGCTTGGTCGCCATCATCGATTCCAGAGAGCAACTGGCGTACGACCTGAGCCCGATGCAGATGCGAACGGCCGCGCTCGAAAGCGGCGATTATTCGCTCGCCGGATGTGAAAACCTGGTCACGATCGAACGCAAAAGCCTGAGCGACTTCCTTTGCTGCGTCACACGGGAGAGGCCGCGATTCGAAAAGGAACTACGGAGGATGTCCGCGTTTCCGACGAAATGCGTGATCATCGAAGCTTCATGGCACCAAATCGCGATGGGCGGCTGGAGAAGCCAAGTCATGCCCGCATCCGTGCAAGGGAGCATCCTCTCGTGGCAATCCACGTACAGCATTCCGTTTTTGCTGGCGGGCGACCGCCGAGAGGGTGAAGCGGCCTGCCGGCGAATCCTCGTGGGTGCGGCTAATCGCGAATGGCGGCGGCTGCGGACGCTGGCCCTGGGCATGACCGCGACGTCCACGGAAGGGGTTGCGTGATGCGATCCGTTACGCCTTCGGATGTGTGTTTGTATGTGTGTGCGTTTTGCGGGGAGGAATTTTCCGCGACTCGGCGTGATGCAATTTTCTGCGGAAGTACCTGTAGGCAAAGGGATTTTCGGCTTCGTGAGAGAAAACGAAAAACCGGTTTGCAACGATCCGTTACATCCCTTCTAAGTAAAAGCAAGACAACCGATGACCGTTTGGAGGCCCTTGGCATGCCGCAACTATTGACCACCGACGATGTGGCCAGCGCTCTGGCCGTGAGCGCAAGCACGATCCGCAAGATGGCCCGGGATGGCGAACTGCCCCAGCCGATTCGTGTGGGTGGCCGGTTACGTTTCCGCGCTGATGACGTGCGTGCATGGCTGCTCGACGGATGCCCCGACTTGTCGGTAGAGTGCCGCAGAGCCGCAGCGGTGCGAGGATAAACCCGGAAAGGAACAAAACGCATGGCCACACGCGAACTACTTCATGTCCCGCGACACATCGTCATCAATAAGGACGCGTCTCTGGCAGACGGCAGCCGGGCGATGGGTGAGTTTAACAACAAGACGGGCGCCACTGACGGCGATGCCAGCCTGTGGGCCACGCTGTACCTGAAGGTGCAGTTCGACACCACGGCCCCCACCGCCGGCGACCGCATCGCGGATGTGTACGTGCTCCACGGCGACGGCTCTGAATCTTTCCCGAATGGTGGCGACGGGACCGGCAGTCCGGCAAGTGTAGACGTAGACCCTACGGTAGACAATCGCGTGGGATCATTCATCACCGCCAGCCCGTCCACGAGTGCCGACGAAATCATTCAGCTGGGCAGAAAGATTGAACTGGAGCCGCGCACCGTGCGGATCGTGGTCAAAAACGTCAGCGGCCAGACGTTCGATGCGACCTGGGAACTCTGGCTGGTGCCGACCAAGGAGAGCATCGCCTAATGGGTCGTCTTCTTCAGCCCGAACTTGGTCTACGGCCATTGTGGCCGTTTGAGATCAACCGCCACAGCAAGCAGGCGGATGGGCTCGTGTATTGGAATCCCTGCCTCCCCTGGGGAAACTACTCGCCCGCCCTGCCGCAAGATTTGCCAGCGTGCGACTGGACGAACGTGACCTGGGATGAGGATGGCTACGGCATTCCGGCGCCGACGTTCAATGGCAGTACGTCGTACGGCCTGATCGCGGATGATCCGATCTTTGATAAAACGTCGTCTATTATAGTGTCTTGTTGGATTTATACACCAAATGTGTCCCAGGCTAACAAAAGCTTCTTTTCAAAGTACCGCTCAGATAATAACCAGCGGGAATGGACAATGCAGATTAGTTCTTCGAAGTTTAGGGTGAGCCTGGGAGACCCAGCGGATGGGACGTTTCGTTCGCAATGGCAAAATACTGGAACAAACCTGCAAGATAATACGTGGCACCATTTGGCCTTGAGGTACACGACACTTCCCGATCTTTGGATTGATGGCGTAGATGTTGGGCAGTCAATTGTTACTGGGAGTAGTTTAGCCTCCAATTTATATAATGGTAGCGCCAGGATAGTCATTGGCGGAGTTGATGGTGCGACTCCCAGTCCGTCATTTTCTGGATCGGTGTTTGATGCAAGGATCTATCACACGGACGACACCAACGTCATCCAGCAAATGCACGACCCCAACACCCGCTGGGATTTGTACGCCCCGACGATTCGTGAGCAGCTTCACGACTTCATCGCCGAGGCGCCGGCAGCGGCTACCTTCAATCCGGCTTGGGCCAGTGGCAGTAACACAATTCTTGGATCAGGGAGTGTGGCATGAAAAAGAACACCGCCGGACAAGTGATTGGCGTGGAGATGGTGAATGCCACCACGGGTGCGGCCTTCACCGGCACGGCTGCTTGTCGCATCACCGGCGACAACGGAACACAAACCTTGGGCTCGGTGAATTCCGGCAATGCCACACACAAGGGGAACGGCTATCACGCCTACGCCCCGTCCCAGGCCGAGACCAATTTCGATCACATCGCCTTCACGTTCACGGGGACCGGAGCGGTACCGGTCACGCTACAGGTCTACACCACGTTCCCGCAAACAGGCGATGCCTTCTCGCGAATTGGAGCCAACGGTGCCGGTCTCACTCAGCAGCCTTGGAACTCCGCCTGGGATACGGAAGTCCAAAGTGAAGTGTCGGACGCGCTGACCGCCTACGATCCGCCCACCAAGGCGGAGATGGATGCCCGCACGATTCTTGCCGCGAACTACTCCACGCTCACGGCGGCACAGGTCAACGCCGAAATCGATCAGGCGATTATCGACGCCGGCCTAGATACTTTCGGCGACGCCCAAGTTACGGGTACGGTCCAAGCCAGCCCCGCGCCCACCGCAACGTCGTTCACGGGAGATGGCGGCCTGGCGGCGAACAATGATTTTTATGTAGACGCGTTCCTGACATTCCGGTCCGGCGCGCTCAAGGGCATTGGGGGCTACGTCAGCGCCTACAACGGCACGACGAAACTACTCACGTTGAGTGATCCTTTGCCCGTTGCTCCCTCCGGCAGCGATACGTTTCTCATCGTGGGTGGAAGATGACATATGCTGATCTTCTTCGTCAAACGCCAGAGCGTGCCTACGGGCAACCAAACGGTCCTCTTGCCGCCGATTGTGATCAACTGCGATGTGGTCCCGCCAGCGGCGATCATCTCCGGGACCTCGCAAGAGGTACACCTACCGCCGATCACCGTCGAGTGCCGAGCCAATAACTTTCCTGTTCCTCAAACCGTCGAATTGCCGGCACTATCGATCCGCGTCACCCAGCACCCGGCCCGTATCCGCATCCCTTACGACGGTTTCATTCAGAGTCCGCATTACTTCGGCGACAAAGTCAAGCGCCGCATCGAGGCAGGGAAAATCAACATTTTCTACCCATACCACACGGTGGTTTCCGAGACCGGGACCAGCGACAACGTGGACACGATTACGGGCGGCGAGCAAGGACAAACGGTGAGCCTGCAAGTCGGCTCGCCGAGTGAGACGATTACGCTCAAAGCCGGCACGGGCAACCTTTCGCTTGGCAACAATGACATCGTGATGGCGGGAGACTCGACGATTGTAGAACTTCAGTTCGATGGCTCCCGCTGGGTGCCGGTGTGACATGGGGAGGGGCGGGTTTTGTTTCTAGAGATTGACTACTGTAGACCGGACGGCGGGATCGCACGTTTTTTTTCACGGGTTATGGAGTTTCAGGGGAGATGGGCAAACGCGGACCGAAACCGACGCCAACGAAGATCCTGGCTTTGCGTGGATCATGGCGGGCCAAGACACGGCCCAACGAACCGATTCCGCCGGCGGGTGAGCCCGCAATGCCTTCCTGGCTGTCCCGATCGGCCAAGGCCACGTGGAAGAGCGTGGTCCCGCCGCTGGTGCAAATGGGGGTGGCATCGAGTGTGGATCGCTTCGCCCTCGCCCGCTACTGCGAAACGCTGGTGACGTGGCGGGAAGCGAGGAAGACGCACGACGTGCCCGCGATGGTAAAGCTTTCCAACATCCTGTCCGGGCTGGAATCCAGCTTCGGCATGACGCCCGCATCACGTGCTGAGTTGGGTGCGGCCCATGTTCCCGAGCCGTCCACCGGCCCAGACAAATCACGATTTTTTCCAGACCGAGCCTAGGAGCATGCCAAATGATCACGGAAACGCTGGATCGAAACGCCACGGAACTTGACCAACTTCGCCAAGATGTGGAGCAAGCCCAAGCCCGCTTCGAAGACCTGGACGCGGCCCACGCGGAAGCCAAGCAGGAACTCCGCGTGATGCGTGGTCGGCTACGTGCGAAGGAAATGGAGACATCTTTTGCGGAGCAGAAAGCGACGAACGAGCGAAATCCCCACGACCCGATCGTGGATCGCTTCGTTCACGAGGCCGAACGCAAGATTGCCAACCTCCGGGACCACATGATTCCCATCGATGAATCTTGGCTGAAAACCTTCGCCAACTTCCCGGAACAAATCGCCACGGAACGCCGCGTCCACGCCCAGCGGCTCCGGGCCATGGAAGCGAAAATCGAACGCATCGAGCAAGCCATCCAGGACGCCCAGCAGCTACGGCACGAATGGACCGGGCCAAGGCCGCGACTCACGGAAGAGCACGTGCGGCAGCAAATCGACGTCTTGGAAGTGCGAATCCGCTAGGCATCCGAAAGGACATCTCATGCCGAAATCCGATGTGATTTTCATCAAGACCGGACCCATGAGCGGCGGCTTGTTCGGTGATAGTTCTCCGCCGCCGGTGGTCAGCGTTCCCGCCAATTGGAGCAGCCACACCCCACGGCGCCGGCCATCTCGACTGCGGCCCCAGATCGATTCCCACACTCGGCGACGACCGGCACCGGCTCGCCCCCGCAATTACGCCCGCCACAAGCCGATGTGGCTGGGCATCTTGCCGGTCTGGGAAGTTTCGCTCGATGACCGGGAATTTTATTTCGCACCGGGGGCGTTCAAGGGCATCACGAAAAAGTGCCTCGTCTTTTACGACCACGACCCTTACCAGGCGATCGGCATGGCCAGCGTCCGGGAGTGGGGCGGACGCGCCATTTTTGAGATCACGCCGAAGTGCAACGCCAATGTGCAGCTCAACCTGACGGAGATGATTTCAGCGGGGCAGCTAGGCGTTTCCCCCGGCTGGGATGACGACACCGCGTCCTGGGGCACCGACAAGAATGGCTTCGGCTACATTCGCCGCTTCCGGGAAGGCTTGGCGGAGATCAGCTTGACGTTGCGGCCCGCGTTTGCCGGCTCGTATGTGTTCTTCGCCCCGGACCATTCGGCGGATGATGACGCGGCCATCGAGGAAGCCCAAGAAAAATTCAATCTCTCCGTGACCCGCCAATCACGTGAAGAGCGTTGGGAAATTTGACCCGTGTCGGTCGCGATGGTGTTTTTCATCGCCAACGCCGTGTCCCTGGATGGCATGCCGGGGGCACGGTGGTTTTCTTCAGGCGCGACAAGATGCCCTCCAAGGATGTGGCCCTACAACGCAACCCCACACGCCGCGAGATTCGCCGGGAGTGCCGAGCCATCCAACAGACCTGGACGCCGGCGGAGCGCAGGAGGCGGCGAGCGTGCCCCACTGAACACTGGTTCCCGCAGTTGGTCGAGGATTTGACGGTGCGGGGCAGGCCGGACGTGCGAGACGATGATCTTTGACAAGCTGGTGTGTTGGCCCCTGGGGAGTCGCGATCCCCGGGGGAGGCGTGAGAGGCAAATTTGGTTGCATCGCCCTATCGGCGGGCATACGATGTATCCTCTAGTTCTGGATATTCCATCTTCCGAGGGGCTTCCGCAATGAAACAAATCGCCCCCATCGCCGTCGTAATTGCCGCTATCTTTGCCTGCCAACATGCGAATGCGTCCCTTATCGGGACAAATGTCACCGTGACCGACGAATTTCCTGATTTGCCCTTAATCATCCAACAGGACAATGTGCTAGTCACCGGCGGAGTGGAACTGCCTTCCTTCGGTGCCGACCGATGGAGTGTGGACATCGATGCGGACACGTTCTTGGTTACGTGGATTTCTTCATCGATCACCTTTGACGGTGACGAACTTTTTCGATTCGAAGATCTCGACTGGGGAATCACTCCCGGATTCATCGACGATGTCCAGATCACGGGCGGGGCGGGTATCATAGCGCCTCCCACAATCCAGAATGTCACACCAACGTCATTCGAAATCTTTTTTCCTGAACTCACTCAATTGCAACAAGGCGGCTTCGTCGAGGCCACGGTTTTTACAACTCACGTCCCCGAACCATCTTCGCTGCTCGTCTGGAGCCTACTTGGCTTGGCTATTGGCGGATTCACCTGGCGCCGTCGCCGCAGATAGCATTCGTCGTACATCACGGTCACTCAAGCCGCCGGTCCGCATGGGCTGGCGGTTTTTTGTTGAAATCAGCCCGCGTAGCCAGTTTCAGCCCCTCTGACCGAAAAACGGCCTCACAGGATCGCTCCTAACGCGTTCAAACGGTCGGTCAGGTATCAGAAGAAGACCTGGACCGACGCTGGGCGTTAGGGGCCGAATCCGGGGCCGCTACTTGCCTGCGGAAACAAAGCGGACCTCAAGCCGTTTATTTAGTGCGGCGGCAACCCTGCGAAGCATCGCGAGCGAGTGCCCTTCATAGTCGGCGTCCTCGAGTCGTGAGATAACGGAAGCGGTGGTTCCCACCAGTTTCGCGAGGGCTCGTTGCGACAAGCCTGCCTCGGTCCTCGCGTTGAATACTTTTCGGGCAACCAGGGCCTCCGCCCGGGCCTCTTCAAGTTCTTGCAAACGATCTGCTTTTCCCTCGAAGTAGCGGCGGTGCAAAATTGTTGACGCGTCGCTCGTGGGTTTGCGGGAACTCCCTCGCCGCACGACACGCGTCCTTGCCGTTGCGGTCTTCGCTTTGGCACGCCCCGCCGTGGTTCGCTTCGGCTTGCGAGGTGTTTTGTTCTTCTTGCTTGCGGTAGGCATCGCGATTACTCCCGATAGGTGTGCTTTGTCGGATTCTTCTCGAAGAGTTCCTTGCGGCGAATTGCAGCGTTGATTTCGCCTGCGGGCACCTTTCGCTCTTTCACAAGGCCATGGGAAATCACCACGGCTTCGCGCCCGTGAAAAAAGTAGAGCATCCGGTAGTTCACTTGCTGCCGCTGAATTCGAAGCTCATGAATTCCATCACGCAAGAAATCCGCTTCGGGGCGCCGCAATTCGTGTCCACATTCTTTCAGCCGATCAATTTTTTCCTGGCACTTCGCAACCACTTTGGAGGGTAAACCTTCAATCCACTCCAAGAGCGGCACGGTGCCGTCTTTCTCTTGGAACAACAATACGGTCGTACGCGGCATACTTCACCCAGTGTTCAATGATCGCATATTTGCGATCATAGTCAAGTTGGTATCGGCAGTGAGCCGCCGTTTTATTCACGTGGAATGCCGCATTGTGCTGGTTGTTCCGACTGACGCCGAGCAGCCAAATCATATCGCTTTGCCCCCATTGCATTATCCCGCCGCCAAGCTGACCGGATGCCCCCCCCCAAGCGTGTTCACTAGGTGTGCGGGAGCGAAACGTTTTGGGGCTTCTGTCCCGGAAAATTTGCCGGAACAAAAAGACGCAGATTTGCGTGTTTATGGTGCCGTTTGTGATCAATTGGTCACCATCGGCGGGCTTGGAAGTGAACGGATGGCTTCCAAGGCGGGATTGTCGATGCGGCTAAGCCATTCCCGTATGTCACGCTCGGCGCAATAAAAAAGCCCGCCATGGTGAGCGGGCTGCGGTGTTTAGATTGAATGGCGGTCAGGCGGCTCGACGCTTGCGGCGATACCAGCCAGTTCCTCCGACGACGAGAGCGAGCAGAGACCAGACGGCGATGCTGGAGGGTTCGGGGACGGGCGACGAAACAGCAGCGAGGTTGTCCAAGCCCCAGGTGGGAAAGAACGAGTTGGATGTCATGGTGAACGAAGTGAACGGCATATCGAAGGTGAATCCTCGAAATTCGGTGACATCCGTGGTCGGCAGGTTGAAGGAACCTCCACCAGCGCTGGTTGTAAAATCAATAACGTTGGGGTTGTTGCCAGCCGGGTTGTGGATGGTGCCAGGATTCGGATTAAGATCGAAACCAATTGCAGTAATTGGCCGGTCAAACGTAAGAATGAGAGATGCGTCGTGTGACTGAGTGGTGCCAATCCTAACCAAGAGGTGCTGCGTTCCGTCCACAGACTCGGCGGGAATCGAGCTACGCACCAATGACGGAAAGGCGGTCGTGGGCCTAGAGATTCCCTCGATGGTCAGGCTGCCGGTAACAAACGGTGGAGACACGGGCAGCAAATTACCCGGCCCTGAAAAGTCCTCGAAGAAGTCAGGCGTACCCGCCGCAGTTTCCCAAGCTGCTCGGCTGTTGAATGTTCCAATCACGGCGGCATCGGCGGAATTGTTCGCAGTAACAGCGAATACTCCGGCAACAATCGCCAGTACCCATCGGTAGGCATCGTTTTTCATCGTGCTTTCTCCCTGAATTCGTCGCTGGACGCGAGGCATGGCGTGAGCCGGGATTATATTTGGGGGAAATAGGGGATACAACCACCCCAGCGCAGCTTTGACGGTTTTCTCCCTCTTGCCCTTAGGTGGGGGAATCATTCCGTGCTGGAATGCACGTTTGCCAGCACAATTCCCTTGCATCCCCTGACGCCACCCGCTAATCTGGGGGCGTTGTAAACAGGCGAGCGAGCCGGATGGTTCCAACACCCGACCCGCTCTAACCCAACCGCAGCACAGACTGCTGAAGGGCTATGGCACATCGTACCGATCACGCCTGGGTACGTCTGGTCCAATTCTGGGCCTTGGGTTCCTACCTGCGTAGGCCACCCCCGCTATACCTTCGCGGCTGGCTGCCATTTCTCAAGGAGAACTGGTTATGGCTAGTCCAACGTCCACCCCTCACCTGTCCCGTCAGCCGGTCCAGTCGTCGCCTGGCCACTACTTCGCGGCCTACGCGCCCAGTGGCCAATGCCTGGGACTCGCCGCCACCGAAGCCGCGGCCAAATCCCTGCATACCGAGGCCGAGAGGCCCAATGAGGCCCGCAGGCAAGACTTCGAAATGCCGAGGCGGGGCAAACGCTTTCTGGTCCTGAAGGGCATCTGGGATGCGGATCGTGTCCCGGAATCCTTCCTCGACATCCCGCCCAATTTCGCCGGAGACAGCTACGAATGCCGCGTCAACGAGCGGTTCTGCTTCAATCTCAACAGTGGCCTTCACGCCGTGGGCAAATTCAACGAGGTCCACTTCCGCAAGGCGGAAACACCGCGTGGCATGCCTTGGGCCATTCTGGTGGAGCTAGGCACATCGTGGTTTCCAGCGGAAGGCGTCGTGGAACTGGGCCCCGACGGAGCGGGCGTCGTGGAAGTGTGTGACACGAAGCCTGTGCGGATCGTCGTGCCCGCCGAGGTCGACCTATCGCGATTCCTTGTCGACAAGCGGGTCTCGTCGAGGAGCAAGCCTCCGCGCACTTCGAGAAAGCGGGAAGCTCCCGAGGCCGCATCCGCCTCCTAACGCATCCACGCCCCCGATGACTTCCGAGTCGTGAGAAGGACCAAGCGCTCGTTAGGCGTCCATCTGTGCCACCGAATTCTCGGCCATGAGGGCCGATCCTTGTGAACTTGGGCCGCGAAGGCAAGGGAGAGCCGGAGCGGCCTGCTTTTTGAAAGG
>JANQPP010000016.1 GCA_028289405.1 Pirellulales bacterium | reverse complement strand
GGCCCTCCAAAAGGCAACCGAGGGGAAAGCGGGCGGGGCGTCGGCGGTGCTCTCGGCCTTGGCGGCGGCCGCGGGACCCGCTCCGGGCACATCGATTGAAAGTGCTGCTGCTGGGCTGGCCCGGGCCGTGCCCTTTACCGGCTCGGCGGGTTTGTCATTCACGCAGTCGGCGGGGGCCTTTTCGATTCTGGCCGAGCGGCTGGGCAACCCGGATTTGGCCAGCACGCAGCTAGCGGCCCTCTCTTCGAAACTCACGGAAAAGGGGCTGCAAGGCTCGATCACGGACATCGTGGCGGAGATCCAAGGCCGGAACCTGTCCCAGCAGGAATTGCGGCGTTTCTTCGGCGAACAGAATGCCTTCGCGGCCTTCACGAATCTGGCGGGGGCCGGCGGGGAACTGGCGAATCGTATCACAGCCGTGGAAACGGGCATCCAGGAACGTCGAATCCTGGATATCATCCGCGCCGCCGAGGCGAATCCCATCTTGCGGTCGGTGCGTCAGGAACGTGCGGCAGCGGGGCGTGTCGAAGTTGCCCGCATCAACGAGGGACTGGAGGGATTGGACCGGGCACGGCGGAAAGCCGAGTTTGAAGCACTGGCCCGCGAGGGTGGCGCAAGCCCCCTCCATGTGGAGCAGAGTCGGCAGATACTGGAGCCGCTATTGAACAACCTCCCGCGTGGCATCAACGAGCGGCTGAGCGGCTTCCTGGGCGTCGGCAGCGGCGGCCCCAATGACCCCCGTGTGATCGGCGAGCAACTCGACATTCAACGGCAGATGCTCATCGAGAGCCGCAAGCAGACCGAGGAGCTTCGGGAACTGAAGCGGAAGGCGATTGACCCCGACAAGCTTCACCGGGACATCAGCCGGGCGGCACTGTTCAACGCACCGCGTGGCATCGCTCCGAACGATATCGACCGGCACGGGGAGGATTAGCAACTCCGATTCCCACGTGCCGTGCCCGCTCTTTGACAAGTCGGACTATATCATATGCCCCTGGGGAGTCGCGATCCCCGGGGGCGGACGTCAGCAGCAACCCTTCACCATCCTACCGCGAACATCTCGCACGTGAAGGGGAAGCCATGATCCGTGCCCACGAGAAGCGTTGTTCCGTCTGCGGCGAAGCCCACCAGGGAGCCAACTACCTGCCCAGCCCGAAAGAGATCCGCCGCGAATGTGCCAAGATCAGACGCCGCTGGAATGCGACCACGCGGGCAGCCCGCATCGTGCAGCCGGTCAAACGCTGGATGCCTCCCGGGACGGTCGAGCAAGAGCGGGTGGAGCAGTTGCGGGGGCCGGGGGTGGATGTGGACGCGTGAGGGGTGAATTTGGTTGCATCGCCCTATCGGCGGACTTAATATGTGACCTCTAGTTTTGAATATTTCACTTCCCGAGGGGCTTCCACAATGAAACACATCACGTCCGTCGCCGTCGTAATTGCCGCTATCCTTGCTTGCCAAAATGCAAAAGCATCTTTGGTTGGAGATGAAGTGTTCTCCGTCATGGAAGTGCCATTTCTACCAGGGGAAAACCTTTGGGATGGCAATAGCGGCTTGATGATCGGCGATCCGATTGCCGCGATCGTGGGAGCCGGAGTTGAGTATTCAGTCACCTTCGCCTTCACCTTCGAGGCCGACTTGGACGATAGTTCGCTTGTGCTGACGATCGATCCCAACAACTCGAACCTTTTGACTATCACAGACGATCTGAATTACTCGTTCACGGACCTCGATTGGGTGGGCACACCGGGACACATCGTGGACGTCGTCATGGTCCAAAACGACTTCAGCGGAGTGACGTTCGGATTCGGGCCGGATAGTATCAACGTTTTCATTCCGGATCAGGTTGTGAATACGGTTTCTTCGGTGAGCTTTGATATTATCGCGCAACACGACAACGTGGTTCCTGAGCCAAGCTCACTTTTGGTCTGGAGTCTGATTGGCCTCACCCTAGGCGGATTCGCCTGGCGCCATCGCCGCAAGTAGCCTTCGTCGCACATTTCGATTCGCACTCAAGCCGCTGGTCCGCATGGGCTGGCGGTTTTTTGATGGAATCAGTCCGCGCAGCCCGTTTCAGCCTCTCCACCCGAAAAACGGCCTCACAGCATCGCCCCTAACGCACTCAAACGGCCTGGCAGGCATCAGCAGGCCTGGACGGATGCCGGGCGTTAGAAGGCGGATTTGGGCTGGCTATTTCGGCAGGCGTTGCCGAAGTGGAACCTCTATGGATCTTGTAGAAGTTGCCGGTCGAGGAAATCGCGAAACCGTTTCGCATTTCTTGCCGTTGTCTAAATGTGACCAACTTCCACCATCGAGGTGGAAGTGAACGGATGACTTCCAAGACGGGTAGAGGCGGTGCAGTCATGTCGCACAGCGTGGTACATACCGTGGAGGATGGGGCAAAAATGGGCAGCCTTATCGTGAATCTCAATAAGTCATTTCGGAGCTATAACGAAAAAACCCAGACTTGCGTCCGGGTTCTTGCTCATTATTCCAGGTCGTAGTCGCTACTATGCCCGCTGGCGTCGTCGTCTAGCCCCAATACCAGCCAGTCCCAAAGCTGTCCAAATGAGACAGGTGGAGGGTTCGGGGACTACGTTAGCTGGTGCCAGAGTGAATGTAGCACTCTCCACCACGTTTGCATTCGCGACGTTCAGGGGGGAACCGTCGGCCAAGGTACCGATCAGATTGATGCCATTGAGGGGTCCGCCAGCGAAGTAGTCACCGAACGGTAGGTTAAAGCCAGTGCCCACGAGAGTGAGGTGGGAGGAACCTGCGGGAACCATAAGACTCGTCGTGAAGCTTCCACCCTCAATGCGAAGTGTCGATTCCTGCAGGGGGCGCACATGTCCGATGATTGTGCCGCCTGTAATCGTCATCGCCCCTTGAGCGGCCGGCACGACAGCAAAGCTGCTCGCAATCAACCCCGTGTCAATCGTTCCCCCCGTCATGGTCGCGGTTGCAGTACCTTGTATATCGATTCGGGGAATGATCCCGCCACTAATGTTCGCGGTACCGGTACCCCCAGCAAAACCAACTATCATTCGGTCCGCGAGGGAGCCGCCGGAGACGTTGATGGCGCCACTGTCGCGCGAGGTGATGCCGCCGTTAATCAGGCCGCCGGCCAAAACGTTGACTGTAGTGGTCGTCCCGCCTGGACCATCGAGAATAGTAATACTGTCTAGGGCTGTCTCCGGCGGGAAGTTATGCACGAGGCCGTCAGCCAAGATTATCGCTGCCGATGCGTTTGAACCGTAACTCAGCATCAGACCCACAAGTACCATGCACGGTGAGATTCTCATATGTGTATTACCCCTAATAGAGATGTAGTGTCACCACATCGACCGCCCGGTTTCCGGATGTGTTTTCGTACGTCCGTTCGTGACCGCATGCAAACATTCGATAAGGCCGCTCCGTTCGCCGGCTCACTTCAAGAACGTGCATTCTAAGCTCTCATTTGGCCGTCATCATAGATGCCGTCAGCGCCGAAGGCTTGTCACAAAATCTGCTACAGAGGACGGGGGGAGCGAAAAAGCCCGCCGTGGTGAGCGGGCTGCGGTGTTCAGATTGAACGTCGGTCATGCTACTTGCCGCTTGCGGCGGTACCGGTATGATCCTCCGACGACGAGGCCGAGGAGGGACCAGATGGCGAAGCTAGATGGCTCGGGGATCGCCGCCGTAGCGCCAAGCACAGCCCATTGCCCAATCGCTACGGGACCAACCCCGTCTTGATCTCCAGCGAATATATCGCCGGTTGCGCCTGGTCCCGGGAGTAGTGCGGAGATAGAGGAAAGGTTCCAGGTAGCCACACCCGAAAACGCCGGAGCTGTCGTACTGAACGCTTGAGTTGCCGTCCCCAAAAAGAGCCCATCAAGGAAAAACAGGTTTGCATCACGAGCCCCCAGTGCCCCAAACGCAGGCTTCGTTAGGAAGACGTTATAGGCTTCGCCCGAGCCGCCACCGACAAGATCCCCTGTCCCTATTAAACTGCTGTTGCTCGTTTGGTTAGCAGTAAGCAATTCGCGCAGAATTATTCCCCTTCCGCTGTTCGCCGACGCGTCATTCGCATCCGCAAACGCCCCCGAAGCCGAAATGACTGCGGCAGAAGGGTCGGAGAGATCAATGTTGAGCACTACTGCAGCTCTCACAGCCCCGCTAGACAAAACAGAGACAGCAGTAATGGCTAGTATTGACACGTGTTTTTTCATCGCCATCCCTTTTCACGTTGAAGTGAGTCGCTATCGTAGTTAAGGAAAAATGCCGGAGAAGGCCCTCTGGTCTAGACGAAGCGGAAGTCTGCCCCCGGTGATGCGGAATTCCGATTTTAGGGGGGGTGGCTGGCAAGTCAAGTAATTTACGTCAACTCTGACGCGGGTGACGTCACTCCTGCTCAGAACTGGCGAAGCCAATCGCGGAAGGATTCTGTCCCGGAAAAATTTCCTGAACAAAAAAGGCAATCCCGTGGCAAGCTCGGCGAGGCCATCGGCGTCTCCGGCAAGACCGCCGAATCGATCACCAAGGTGATGGAGAAGGGGGACGCGTGCTTCGTGGGTCAATCTTTCTCCAGCACCACCACGACGC
>JANQPP010000014.1 GCA_028289405.1 Pirellulales bacterium | reverse complement strand
CCCTTGCACTTCCGTGGACCAAACCACTTCACCCGATTCGCGATCCAAGACTTGAACTTCTCCGTTTCCACCGGCGGCAACGAAATTCGTGCCCGCGATGAGCGCCGTATCGCAGTTGCTAGGCGTCTCCCAAACGGTGGCCGCGCGAAGGGGCTCGTTCCGGCGGTCACGCAATTCCTTGATCGCCACTTGGATAGCGTCATCCGCCTGGCCCTCGGCGCGGAGTTTCCCCGCGAGTTGCGCGACTTCCCGCTCCAATTGGTAGGCGTCCCGGGAGGCCACGGCATACGCCTCGCGTCGCAAGCGGCGGATGACGTCGCCAGTGGCGACAAACGCATCATTGCCAGCCACGGCCATTTGCCGGCTAGCGAACCAGCCATAACCCACGTCGCCGCTTTGCTGGTCCATGGCCACGAAGTGATGCGGTCCCGAGGCGTAAAGCTGTCCGTCGGCGAGGAAACAGCGCGTCCCTCCCACGACGCCGCCCCCTTCCCGCCGCCAGCTCAAATAACGCTTGTGGAGCATCTCCCCGGTTTGGAGGTCGAACACGCCAGGCAAGGATCGGCCCGAGGGGACCACGAGGAGACCGTCTTGGGTCGCCAGATAGCCCTGCGGAGAAAGGTCGTTTTGACCGGCCTGCGATTGGCTCAAGTTGTCCCGCCGCCACAAGACTTCGCCGGTTTCCGCGTCCGCCGCGATCAGGTAGACGTTCTCATGCGGGAAAATGCCGGCCCCAAAATAACAGACACCGTCCCGCACCAGCACATTGGTTCGCACCGGCCAGCGGGAGATCATCTGCCCCCGCGCGAGTAGCCACTCGTCGTCCGGCGCCGCCCGAATTTTCCAGAGGAGCTTACCGTCCTCCGCGTCGAGGCAATACGCGTGCCCGTCGTCGCTGCCCACATAGACCCTGTCATTGTGCACGGTGGGGGCCAGACGAACCGGCCCCTCGGTGAAGAATCTCCATGCGATTTGCCCGCTGTCGGCGTGCACGCCATAGATTTGGTGATCCACCGGCGAACCGAAGAATACCCGGTCCCCTGCCGCGACCACGGGCAAGGCATCTCCGATCTGGACCCGATCACCGATCAACTTCTGCTCGATGACGCGACCCTCCGCCGTGCTCCAGGCCAATTCCGGCCTGGCGGTGCTGCGCACGGTCCACTGCAACGAAAGTGTCCAGTCCAGGGATTGGGAAGCGGTGCCCGTGCGCTGCGAATTGCCTAGGTAAGTGGGCCAATCCTCCGCAAGGCTGGCATGTGCGAGGAGCCCCAACACGATCATTGCCGCACGAATTCCTTGTCCGCAAGGCATCTTTAATGAACTGGGGCGACGGAGGGTGTTCCTGACAAGGCGTGATTTCCCAAGGTTAAGAGTTAGCGAGAGGAGGCTCGATTTCATCGCGATGGCTCCTGGAGGGAAGGGTTGGCTCGCGGGTGAAGTGAAATGGGATACGCAAGGATTCGATATACCACTTGTGGTTTTTGAATAGGCAAAGCATGCTGGCCTGCGCAGTAGCCCGGGTTATTCCGCTGGCATGGCAGCGAACGGTCGATAACCGCGCCCACATCGTAACGCCTGGGCAACGGAGGAGCGAGTCTGCAAGCGTTCGAATTTCACGTGATTTGCATGCGGAATCCGCAAGCCAGATGCAAGGTTGCCCAGAGCACCCTCCCGGCGAAGTCCCCCTATTGCGGACGAGCATCGTGGCAGCCGTTTTTTTGGAGCCGCTTCTGGACGGACGCCGACCCCACTTACTGCTTCGATGGCTCTTTTCCTTGCACGTGGACCTACCACGTCAAGCGTTTCCACAGGGAGATCCGGCGTTTATGCAAACATTGAACCCCCCAGCCACTTTGGTTTTGTCGATCGACGTTCGCCAACAGGCCCCTGCCACAGGATCGGCATCCTCGGGTCAACGGAACGTGGCCCAATCGCTGATTTGGCGGATCTGTCAAGAGCGGCGGATTCCCGCGACTTGGTGCTTGGAAACGCCGGATCAGGCCAGCCAGCCGGGCACGGTGCCGGAGCATGAATTCGCCCTGCTGGTGGGGAAGGACGCGTTGGCGGGCCGCCGCCACTGCCGACAAACGATTCTCAGGCAAATGAATCGCTATCACGATCAGCGGATCGCCGTTTCCACGCTGGCGGTCGAGGGCCAGGATGCACCCAGCCATCTCGATGTATGGTCACAAGCCGGCCTGCAATTCCTGCGGGGCAGCCGCCGAAATGTTTCGACCTATCGTGCCTGGAAACAACCCCGCCGGCTCCGGTTCGGAATGTTGGAATTGCCTCCTTCCGCGAATTTCGAAGCCCGCCTGGGCTGGATCGCCGGCAGCCGCATCGCATGGAGGCTAAAACACTCGATCGATCGGGCCATTGCCGAGGGGGGAGCCTTTCATCTGGTCGTGTCCGATCACCTGCTCAATCGGACCGCCGCAGACGCGCTGCGCCGCGTGTTGGACTATGGCGCGTTTCGCCGGGAGCGAGGCCACCTCCAAATCGGCACGGTTTCCACCGCGATCCAAGCCCTCCGTCCCCAGCGCTCCGCCCAGCCGGCCCGCTCCATTTTACGTCTCCACGCGGCGTAGGCCGCAGACCTACGGATCTACATTGTAGTTTCCGTAGCCTGGGTGCTCGCACCCAGGTTAATGGTTTGGCATTTTGATGCCGGGTGGCAAGCACCCAACCTATCTGTCTTTCATCGGACAAGCATTTGCCGTTACTCTTTGGGCATGTCTCGTTTGCCGCCTTGCCAAAGTGCCACGGCGAGAAACGCGAAGAATCCCACCACGAATCCCAGCGGGAGGACACCATAGATCTCGTCAAGCCGTTCGTAGTCTGTAATGTAGCGATGCCGCTGGAAGAAAAAGACTACCAGTCCGCCCCAGAGGGCCATAATGGCGGGTCCCGCCATGAGCGCTACCAGAGGCAAGATCGCACCGCGCCAAGCTGGTTCCGGTGAAACCGGCTCACGATCAGGTGGCGGATCCGAGTTCATCTTCGTCTCTTTCACGGTTTGGTCTTCCGTCAGCGCCTAGGTCCTTCCCCAAGGGAGCATCTCCTCCGACGGAGTCTATTTCGTTCACAGGTTCCGGCACATCTTCAAAGCGGAGTGATCACGTGGGGGAACTCCCTCAAAAAGGCGAGATTTCTCCCACTGGGAAGACCTCATCGCTATCGATCGTGATCTCTTCATCGCCGTCGAGCTGGACCGTGAAGCTGCCTTCCTTGCGTTCGGCGGCCGTGATGGTGCCCTGCTTCCCGTGTTGGATATGTGTCCCTTCCTCGGTCGGTTTGGAGGTGATCTGCACGCGGTCGGGGATTTCGATCTGCATGACGGCTCCTCAGGCAAACTGATGAAACTGCCTTTTCGAGGATTATAACGCATGTGGTGGTGGCACGCCGTGATACGGACGCTTGTGAACGGGTGTGCGACACCCACGCTGAACCAAACAATGAACAACCAAGCGTCTTAAAGCCAACGGACAAAACCTCCGCTGATCTTCGTCCAACGGCGTTTCACAGCCGCTGGACGAAAGTCCATGAAGGTTTTGTCCGTTGGCTTTTAGGGTCTCTGGGGCGTGCCTTCATTCGCGGCGAAGATTTGATCGCCCACATCGTGGCCGTGGGCGGTGTGACCGCGAATGCCGAAGAGAGCCCTTCCAAAACGCGAAGAGCCTGGATTCGGGGTCCAGGCTCTTGTTCGCGAGCGCGGAAGGGCCGCGCGTGGGTGAAAGAGGATCCGCCCAAGGGTATGAAGCGGCTCGGCGACATCTGCCCGAAGTGCTTTCCGAAGGAAACCTTCCCGGCGAAGTGAGGACCCTGGCTAGAACGCCGTCACTTCGCCCGCGCCGATTATTTGACAATCGATTGTATCATGCCCCTGGGGAGTCGCGATCCCCGGGGGTGGGGAATTGCATATCGTTCCGTATTACCGCCTTTTAGTGCGATCGATGTTGCGATTCGCGGTGGTAGCCGGCGCCTCAAGCGGTGGAACTAGCTCTGGAGTTATTACGACCATAAGTCCCACATCGACAAGTGTTTCCCCAATTTGGCCCCCGTCAACCTGGCGGGCTTCCCTTCGTTGCTCCACTAGACCCGTCAGCATTACCGTCTGGTCGAACGACAGCTTGCACGCAGTGGCGAATTGACGAACTTTTAACCCAGGAACTCGGGTCCCGTTAATTTCGATTGCGTGGAGGTAGTCGATGGCGCTGACTTTCGCGTTAACTTCCAATTGAACCTGATTGTCCCCCAGGGAACTGGCTAAAAGGCTCATCTGGGTTCCAAATTCCCGAAAGTCAACAGCTGCTTTCGAGTCATCCTTAGCAGGCACAGGAAATTCGCCCCCGACATGTAGGGTCGCTTTTCGACCGTTCACGGTAGCGAGAGTCGGATTGCAAAGCACTTTTGCCAGGTTGTTCGCTTTGAGCCAATCCGCAAATCGGAGCCCATCGTTCGATTCAGCTTCAGTTGCCGGCTCAGCCCTGGGTGTATTTGCTTGCTCACCGGTTGCGTCGATTAATTGCCGTATCCTCGAATCGCTAACGAAACCGTATGTGAACCAATCAGAGTTAATTCCCAAATCCCGTAGCTTTGTTAACGACACTTCCAGCAATTGCACTTTAAAAAGCATGTGCGGTGCCGTACTCGTCGCGACATTTGTCGCACGGTCACGGACAGCCTCATCGGCTTGAACGTACGATGTATGTGGAGCATCCGGGGCAGGGTGTGCTTGCTGTTGCGGCAGGATTGACGGGTGGCCAGATTCGGGAGATTCTTTCGCTAGTACGATTGGCGTCGTTGATAGAATCAACCCCAGAGTGACCATTCGTAGAAACATGGCACCAATACCCTCAGTTTAGGAAGTTCTGTTTGTCGATACAGGGCGGCGAATCATAGAGAGCCGATTTGATTTCAGCAAGACAGAATATCGAGTGACTAGCGATGCCTGTATTTCACGCCGATTCGGAGCCCTTTTGACCGCGACTTAAACCGAGTCATCGCGTGCGGTGGAGTACCAGGCCACCGCAAACACGGAACGATCAAAACTGCACGGGAGGCATCGTCCAAAGCGGATTCCAGACTGCACCTGCGACGGCAGTCACACCGGGCTGTCCGATAGTTCTTCCAATCCTTCACCAACGTACCGCCACCACTTCGCACGTGAAGGGAAAGCCATGATCCGTGCCCACGAGAAGCGTTGTTCCGTCTGCGGAGAATCCCACAGGGGAGCCAATTACCTGCCCAGCCCGAAGGAGATCCGCCGCGAATGTGCCAAGATCCGTCGCGGCTGGAATGCGACCACGCGGGCATCACGCATCGTGCAGCTGGTGAAGCACTGGATGCCTCCCGGGACCGTTGGGCAAGAGCGCGTGGACCAGTTGCGCGGGCCGGGGGTGGATGTGGACGCGTGAGGGAGGCGGAATCGTGGACCCTCAAAAGACGATGTTCTTCGGCTTCGGGTCCATGTAGTAAATCTGGTACCGTTCGAGTTCGGCCAGCAAATACTTCACGTGAGGCCAGTTCTCACCGAAGAGTTCCTGCCCCTGTTCTTCGATATCGCGAAGGGTTTCTTCGGGGAACCCAGAAACCGGCCAACTGCCGCACGACGCCAAATTGGGCGAGCCGCTGGTAGGCATCCCGTTCGTTGTAGTAGCCGCTTTCACGCTTCAAGACCTTGATGGCCGTGGCTTCATTCGTGGACCACACGGCCCCGTCGTTCCCGTCACCGAGGAAGTCCACGATTTTCGTGGAACGCCCGCGTTGGTTAAAATACTGGCGGATTCGCTCAAGGGCTTCGGCTTTCTCCATGGGGAACATTATGGGCACGCATCACGACGACGGCTATTCAGCAGACATCTCCGGGCATCTCGTCGTGGGAGAGGACCGCTACCGCCTGGCT
>JANQPP010000001.1 GCA_028289405.1 Pirellulales bacterium | reverse complement strand
AACGGGGCCGCCGCGTGCCCGAATGTGGGCAAGACGTACCAAGGCTTTGGGGGTACGATGTGCCATAGCCCTCTCGCAGCTTGTTCTGCGGGGTGGGTTAGAGACGTCGTCGAGTTGCTGCTCGGCGGCGTCTCGCCTATTTACGATGCCCCCAAGTTAGCGGGTGGCGTCAGGGGATGCAAGGGAATTGAGGCCGAATCTTCCTTGGGCACTTCCTTTACCCCGCTAAAGATTCCTAGGGCGCTGGGCGGCAAGTCTCCAACCTACGCAACTAGTGGGGATGCCTTTTTGGGGCAAAAACACTTGTTCTGCCACATATGGGCGTTTAGGATCAGTCCGGTATGCAATCGTGGATGCACACACGACACCAACGGGAGGCTCTTATGATTCGCTACACGCGTTCTTTTTCTGTCGCCGTACTGGCTTGTTTTCTACCCGCAATCGCAAACGGTGCCATCGTCTTACTTGAGGATTTCGAAGACAACACCGTTACCTACACCGGCGTGACGGAGTTTTTTGATACAAGCAATGATTTCTTTACAATCGTTCCGTTGAACGGTAGCGCAAATCCCGACGATGGACCCTACACCGGATTCGGTGGCAGTAATTTCTTTGCCGCAGAGGACATGAACGATCCGGAGGGCCCCGGGCTGTCCACCCAAACGCTTCAGTTCAATGTTGATATCACCAACTTTACCGGCTTAACATTCAGCGGCCTTTTTGCTGCGGGTGGGAATAGCACTGGCGGCAGTGATGCGATCATAAGGTACGACGCTGCTGACGGTCTTCGCGTTCGAGCAACTATTGATGGAGGGACGACACAAAATTTACTGGCGTTTGAGGCGTTAGAACCGGCAGGAGATCAAAACAATAACGAACTCAGACAAGATGCTGATTTCAATGGGATTGGCGATCCTGGAGGGTTCTTGCCCACTGGCACATTTGCTGCCTTCAACGGCATCGCGATCGCGGGAACAGGCTCCAACTTGTTACTTGAGATAGAAGTCAG
The DNA here is from genome assembly GCA_028289405.1 of Pirellulales bacterium. Classification (GTDB taxonomy): domain Bacteria; phylum Planctomycetota; class Planctomycetia; order Pirellulales; family JANQPP01; genus JANQPP01. Next base: position 4,611 of record JANQPP010000001.1, on the reverse strand, counting down.
TGTCGACGCGAATAATGAAGAACTGGCTTTCGACAATATTCGCATTGATGGGACATTCAACCCGGCGATGACTCCTGTGCCTGAACCCTATAGCTTCGCCATCTGGTCCCTCCTCGCTCTCGTCGTCGGAGGATTGTCCTGGCACCGCCGCAAGCGGCAAGCAGCCTGACCGACGTTCAATCTGAACACCGCGCCCGCTCACCATGGCGGGCTTTTTTATTGCGCCTGTCGCTTCTCGGCGTCGCCCTTCTCCATCACTTTGGTGATCGACTCGGCGGTCTTGCCCGATACGCCGATGGCCTCGCCGAGTTTGTCTCGGGAGTCCCCTTTGTTCGCCAGTTCCGGAAATTTTTCCGGGTCTGGCGATTTGCCGTGGCGGGTTTTGTTTCCACGGATGGTGGCTGCTTGGCGTCGCTTGGCCCCTTCTTTCTTCTCCCTATTGAGGGAATTAACTCCGTAAATTTACGGAGTTTTTTGTGGTCTGACCGGCGGTGTAGGTCCGACAATTGACGGATCTACTATTGCCCTCCCTCCCATCTTGGAAGTCATTCGTTCACTTCCACCTCGATGGTGGAAGTTGGCCACATTTTGGCATCGGCAAGACTTGCGCAACGGCTGCGGGATTTCCGCAATGATTGCGGAATCTTCAGCTACCTGGCTTCAACAATTGCGTCAGCGTGTCGCAATTTCAGCGTGGCAACTTCCGCAACGGTTTCGGAGCATCTTTCGATCGTGGAATCATCCACCACATTTTCATTCCCTGCTGCCTGACGACAGCACTCCTGGGAAGTTGCAAAAGTACCAACATGAACGAGGCAAGGTCCATGGAACAGAGAAACGCATTGCCGATGCTCACGTACATAACGACGGGCGGAACAGTTCGAAAGACCGAGCACAAGACTAGCGGAGAAATGGAAATTAATGCGAAAGGAAGTGCAAGGACAACCAACACTCGGTCTCTGGACAACGAGCCTTGGTAGTGTGTGTAAAAGGCAAGCCTAGACGGCCACACGCCGAAACATGTTTTGGAAAGCCAACTTGTCACGGGAAAGCCGGAAGCGTGAGCCATTTCGTGAAAAGGGATGCAAAATGGCATGGCTGCGATACTCCATGGAACATGGATGTCGTAAACACCGACCGGAGTTAGCTGAATCCAGAGAAGAATAACTCCCAGTCCGAGCAAGACCGCAATTGGAATGGACAGCAGCATCAATCTTTCAATGCTGGGTTCGCGAACGATGGTCCACACGTCACGGTCAGGCTGAAAATGGACGTCTTCGGGAATGGGGCCAACCGTGAATTTCATTGTACGTGCTCGCACATCTGTATCGGCTGGTCATGGTAGCCAAAACGCTCATCTTAGCCCAAGCGGACATCTCTTTGCGAAGAATAAACCGCCTCCCAAATTCGCCCCCTAACGCCCGGCATCCGTCCAGGTCATCTGATACCTGCCAGGCCGCTTGAGTGCGGGAGAAGCGATGCTGGGAGGGCGGTTTGTCTAGCATCGACCGCGGCTGGGCTCTATTTACATCCGAGTTGCCACGAGGCCACGAATCGGACTAAGATTCAGTGAGGAGCAAAAGTCGCAGGGACGCGAAATATGAATACTTTGAACGGAAACCCCAGTCGCCGGCCAGGAAGCGGGCGGCTTTCTTTTTGCGCGGACAGAACGCCGGGAGCGGTCAAATGGCCAAGGCAATCGACGTTGCACGTCACCTAATTCATCTTGCCAGCCAGCAGGCGGAACCAGAGCAACTGACGCATTTGCAGCTTCAGAAGCTCCTGTATTACGTTCAGGGCTGGCATCTCGCATCGGTGGGCAAGCCACTGTTCGACGATCGAATCGAAGCGTGGGTTCATGGGCCCGTCGTCAAAGAAGTTTGGCCGGCATTCTGCGATCACAAATACCAGCACATTCCCACAGAATGCGCCGGCCAGGTCGTCGAACTGCCCAAATCGGAGCGAGAAGCCATAGGATCGGTGTGGACGTACTACAAGCAATTCTCGGCCAACAAGCTTCGTGACATGACGCACAAGGAACCTCCGTGGGTAAAAGCACGGGGCAGCTTGCATCCCTCGGTCAGATGCGACCGCGAAATTTCCCAGGAATCCATGCGGGAATACTTCCGGGGAGAGCTTGAAAGGTACGCTGAAAAAGGCAGCTACAGCCTAGAAGCCTTGGAGCATGCCGACGAAGCCATTGCCGCCGGCCTGACAACATCACTCGACGATCTAGTGAAAGAATTGGCTGACTGATTCGATGGCCTACCGGATCGAATTGCAGGACGCAGCCAAAACCAAGATTTTGAATTTCGAAGCCGGAATTCAGAAGGAAATCATCGGGCACCTTTACCGGCTGGCTGAAACCCCTACGCAGTTTAGCCGGCCATCGGTTACGCCCCCGCACCCAACCGGATTTCAGGTATTTGAATTCGACGTCGTTCGGAATCCGCTAAAGATTCATTACACGGTGTTCTTCAAATACGGCGCCGACGAAGCAACTTTATTCGTCAGCGATATTGGCCATACTGAATACCGCATCAGGTAACCCCTCACGCGTCCACATCCACCCCCGGCCCGCGCAACTGGTCCACCCGCTCTTGTCCAACCGTCCCGGGAGGCATCCAGCGTTTGACCGGCTGCACGTTGCGGGCTGCCCGCGTGGTCGCATTCCAGCCCCGCCGGATCTTGGCACACTCACGGCGGATCTCCTTCGGGCTGGGCAGATAGTTGGCTCCCTTGTGGGCTTCGCCGCAGACGGAACAACGCTTCTCGTGGGCACGGATCATGACGGTTCCCCTTCACGTGCGAGATGTTCGCGGTATGGTGGTGAAGGGAGTCGGAAGCACTACCGCATCGACTGACGCCTCTGCCAGCGTCTTATTGCGATTGAATGCGAAGGTACTTTCCTTCGTCGAATGGAGTCTCGATTCGGATACCACTCAGTAAACGGACAGCTTCTTCGTCCGAGAATTCCGTTGATATTTGGTACTTGATTGTGAAATTCGCCTCATTCCTCGCCTCGGGCGTAGCGGCACGCTTCCTACTCGCCGCAATTTCTTGCTCGATCATCGAGAAGACGACCAGCATATCGTGGAACGGAATATCTCGAACATCGTCGCCAATTCCGACTGTGAAATAGAGCCTGCGGAGTTCACATAGTTCGATGCCGGAAACACGCTCTGTGGCTCGGACAACGTAATTGAAATAGTTTGTCTTCCGCCATTCGAGCATGATCGCGCGTTGAATCTCAGCGCAGCGATCCATGCGACTTTGGCTAAAGATTTCAGCGTTGCTCATCATACGTTCCTGCCTGAAATGTCCGCGTGTTTCGCTGCATTCTAGCCAGTCGCTTCTCGTCAGTCTCCCGATTTCTTGCTAGATGGAGCACCCCCGGGGATCGCGACTCCCCGAGGGCATGGTACAATCGACTTGTCAAAGAGCGGGCACGGCACGTGGGAACTGGAGTTGCTAATCCTCCCCGTGCCGTTCGATGTCGTTGGGGGCGATGCCACGCGGTGCGTTGAACAGTGCCGCCCGGCTGATATCTCGATGGAGCTTGTCGGGGTCGATCGCCTTCCGCCGCATTTCCCGAAGCTCCTCGGTCTGCTTGCGGCTCTCGATGAGCATCTGCCGCTGGATATCGAGTTGCTCGCTGATCACACGGGGGTCGTTCGGGCCACCGCTGCCGACGCCCAGGAAGCCGCTTAGCCGCTCATTGATGCCACGTGGGAGGTTGTTCAGCAGCGGCTCCAGAATCTGCCGACTTTGCTCCACATGGAGGGGGCTCGCGCCACCCTCGCGGGCCAGCGCTTCAAATTCGGCTTTCCGCCGTGCCCGGTCCAATCCCTCCAGTCCCTCGTTGATGCGGGCAACTTCGACACGCCCAGCCGCCGCACGTTCCTGACGCACGCTCCGCAAGATGGGATTCGCTTCGGCGGCGCGGATGATATCGAGAATTCGACGTTCCTGGATGCCCGCTTCCACCGCCGTGATGCGATTTGCCAGTTCCTCGCCGGCCCCCGCCAGATTCGTGAAGGCCGCGAAGGCATTCTGTTCGCCAAAGAATCGACGCAGTTCCTGTTGGGACAAGTTCCGCCCCTGGATCTCCGCCACGATGTCCGTGATGGAGCCTTGCAGGCCCTTTTCCGTGAGCTTCGAAGAGAGGGCCGCTAGCTGCGTACTGGCCAAATCCGGGTTCCCCAACCGCTCGGCCAGGATCGAAAATGCCCCCGCCGACTGCGTGAAGGACAAACCCGCCGAGCCAGTAAAGGGCACGGCCCGGGCCAGTCCAGCAGCGGCGCTTTCAATCGATGTGCCCGGAGCGGGTCCCGCTGCCGCCGCCAAGGCGGAAAGTACCGCCGATGCCCCGCCCGCTTTTCCCTCGGTGGCCTTTTGGAGAGCCGCGACGGCTTCGGCAATGCGTGCCTGCCCCCCTTCCTCGGTCACGATGCCCAGCCGGCTGAACAGCAACCGTTGATCCAAGTTGCCGCCCGATTCCAATTGGAAGATCAAACGGCCCGCCGCGCCCGCGCTGGTAGCACCGCCCTCCGTGCGTGTTTGCATCGCCGCCGCGACGAGTTGATTCAGCTTCTGCTGGTTGCCGCCCGC
>JANQPP010000208.1 GCA_028289405.1 Pirellulales bacterium | reverse complement strand
AGTCAGGGCGCCCAGGGCTGGGCGATTGCCCTGTCCGCCGCCGCGCTCTCCGCCGCGCTGCTCGCAGCGCTGGGATACCATCACGTGAACCGCGTGGCGGCGCTGCTGCTGGGACCGGTGGGGGCCCTGCTCGCCGCCAGTGGCGTGGCCCAATGGCTAGACCGACCGCAGGTCTTGATTTTCGCCGCCGAGGGTTTTTTCTTTGGCGTGCTGGCCGCTGCCGGGCTACTCACCGCCGGATTATGGTGGCTGGTGGCCTACGCGGCCGTAATGGGGGGCGGCTTGCTCGGCCTGCTGTGGTTCCGCTTCGATGTCGCCATCGATTGGCCGCGTCTCGGCCTGGCGGCGCAGACCATCTACTTTTTGCTGGCCGCGTCTCTGTTGATTCCGCTGTGGCGTAGGCAGTCCCTGCGGCAAGCGAAATGGCCGCTTCGCTGGGGCTATCTGGCCCTGGCCGTGCTTACCGGGCTGGGGGCCATGTCCGTCGCGGCGCGGGTCGATCATGCGCGGCGGATGGCGGCCATGGAGTTCGTGGCGTCGCCGCGTGCCACCTATGTGGGCGATTGGCTGACTTTTTTACGTGGGTCGACGTTGAGAAGCATCGTGGTCAATCAGCCGGTCGACTTGGCCGGAATTCACCACGTTGCCGCCTACAAGGGCCTAGAAGTGGTGAACCTCCAAGGCCCTTTCGTGCGGGACGAGCATCTGGCCTACATCCGTGATTGGAGCCGCGTCCACACGCTGATTCTGCTCGGTACCTCCGCGACCGATGAGGGCCTGCGGGCCATCCGCCGTCCGCGTTCGCTCCGGGCACTGGTGGTGCGAGACACCGGGCTCAGCGACGACGCCTGGTCCACGTTCAAGGAATCCCCGCTGACGGAAAAAGTGGTACTTTCCGTGCCGGGCGTGCACGGCAAGGGACTGCGGCATTTGGCCCGCAAGCTGCCGCCAGGGCATGAATTGCAATGGACGCTGGCCGGCATGCGGTTTGACGCAGGCTTGAAAGAGGCTTGGTCCGCCGCTTCGGATTTCGTGCTGCTCGATCTGCGCGGCGCGCGGTTCCCTGACGAGGCGCTGAAGGGCCTGCCGCCCGTGGCCACTTTGCGCCTCGACAACACGCCGCTGACGGACGCGGGTATGGCGCATCTGCCGCCGGTGTCTCGCTTGCATCTCGACGATACGCGGATCACCGATGAGGGCTTGCGGCATATCCGGCTGGAAGGAGGCAGCTTTAATCTCAGCTTGGTGAACACGCGGGTTGCGGGATCGGGATTGGCGGAACTACGAGTGCCGGTGGCCCAAGGAAATCGGCGCCCATTTATGCACCTCGATCTGACGAGAACCCTTGTGAATAATGACGCCATCATGCATCTGATGCATTTGCCGATCTCGACACTGAGGCTGAACCATACCCGTGTTACGGCGGATTGCCTGCCTGAATTGGTGCAGATGCCCGCCTTGCACGATGTCTGGTTGCATGGTCCCGAAGTCCGCTTTGAGGATGTGAAAAACCTGAGCCTCGGCGACCGGACACCCTCGAAAGAGCATCCCCGCTGGCCCTACCAACGGGAGATCATGTTAAGTGTCGATTCAACGCTAATCAGTTGGGACCAAGTCGAGGCTTTGGCAAAGACGGGGATTTGGGTGCAACGACCCATCGAAGCGTCTCAACCTCGCGCGACCACAGGATTCGCGGTACCGATGTCGCAATAGCGAAGGTGGCCAGATGTCTCGCCCACGATTCCAGTTCTACCGCACGGTCTTCGCGGCAATCGTGGTGTCGTTTTTGGGCAAGCCCGTTTGGGGATTACCGTTGGCCGCCAAAGCATCCATCCCTTGGATCCATCCGGTCTTTTGCCTGCTATCGGCCATGGTGGTGCTGGCTTTGTTGGGGTATTTCACCCAGGTGGGATTTTTCAATTGGTTGGTGCCGTTCGGGTACGGCTACGCGACGGTATTAATGTACTTCGTGCTGGACGAGTGGGTGGGAATCACCGAAGACTTTGCCGTCTATGTCATCTATGGATCGCTGCTACCGCACGCGATCGTGATTTCGGTGATTGGCGCGACGGTGATTCCACGAATCGTGGGACTGCAATGGGACGTCGTGGCGTGCTTGTTCTATTTGTACATGATGTTTATCAACTTCGCGATGGGTGCCATGACCTTCGCCCACAGTTGGGGTGACTTGGATTGGGGACGCGGATAAACGAAGCCGCTGCGGAGCTTGTTCGGCTACCCCGCTGACTCTCTCCCCGCCCCAGGACCTTCCCCAAAAGCGAAAGTCCACGGGCAGCGGGTACTTACCGCCCGTGGACCTCACTCATCGCAGACAGGAGACAAAAGGGAGGTTGAGCCTATCCTTCCCTCAACTTTTCTACGCAACCGCCGCGGAAAGGGTTCAGCGATGGCGCGATTTTTTTCCGTTCAGCTTTCGTCGGATTCGGTCGGCTCCGGAGCGGGACCGAGCAATTCTTCGAGCTTCTGCCCCAACATGGGTCCCCGGGCATTCAAGGAAACGACTTTCCCCTTTTGATCCACGAGGATCACGGTGGGAATGCCAGAGACGCCGTAGTGCGTGGCCATCGGATGCTGCCAGCCCTGCGTTTGAGGATCGTCGCTGAAGAGCGTGACCCAGGGGATTTCGCGATCGGCGACGAACTCCTCGACCTGCTGGCGGTCCTCGTCCAGGCTGATGCCCACGACTTCAAACCCGAGGTCGTGATATTTTTTGTAGTTGCTCACCACGTTCGGCAGTTCGTGAATGCAGGGGCCGCACCAGGTAGCCCAAAAATCGACCAGCACCACCTTGCCGCGATAGGACTTCCAATCGAGTTTCCCGCCCGAGAGCAGTTTACCTTCGAGCTCCATTTCGTTGCCCATCAGTCCCAGCCTGCGGCCCGTTCCCGCCATGCGGTCGACCAATTGCGCGACGTCCGGATCGTCCGTCGGCGACAGCAGCTCGGCGAACTCCTGGTAGAGTTGTGCCGCTTTTTCAGTTTCGCCGGTCGATTCCACGAGCTGGGCCAGCATGTACGCCACCTGCGCCAAGGAAGGGGATGCCGACTCTTCTTTCAAAAGCGATTTGGTCTGTGCGATGAGGTCTTGCAGTTCGGCCGGCGTGCCGCCCCGCTGAAGGCCCTGGGTCCGCAGCATCAACACCAAGGGGACCAGTTCCGGATTCTTGCGTTGGCTCAACTCCTCGTAATACTTGGCCAGCTCCTCTTCCGCGCCGTCCGTTCCCAGTTGGCGATGGGCATTGAGCACCTGCCATTTTACGATCACGGCTTGCTGCTCGAACTGTGGTTCCAGCTTGGGATTCGCCAGAATCTTCTCCGCCGCGCCGAGAATGGACCCAAAAACCTTCTGCTGGAAGGCCAACGGATCGTCCGCCTGACGGGCCTGTTGCATCTGCCCCGCTACTTTTTGAATGTACTCGAGCAGTTCCTCGGGAGTCCCATCGGGGACTTGGAAGAGGTCCTCCTGGGACGCTTCCTCCGTCGTCGCCTCGGCCAAGGCGGCCTGATCCTGGGCCGAGAGGCGGTTCGTGGAATCGCCCACGCCGCACGCCATCGCGCCCAACATTCCCCACAACATCCACAAACCGGGTCGATTTCGCAGCCAAGACATGCTGATCACTTTCTTGCAAAGGTTAAATTTTCGCTAATCCACTTCTCCGGCGCTTGCGTCATCGTACGGGCAGGACTTCCCGCCATGCAAGGGTTTACAAAACCCTGGCGCCGACCGCGGGCATGTTTCCGATACGTGGCACATGACGTGAGAGTTCCCCGAGGGCCAGGTATTCGTGACGGAAGCGGGCGAAATGGAGTCGCCGATGTGAGCTGGCTCACACTTTCACTTCCGCAAGCGGCATCACCCGAGAAGATGGAGAAATTAGAGCGATGCCCACCATGCCTGGAGACGCTGGGACAAGGCGTCCAAGGTGCCGGTGTACATGTGATTGGCACCGGGGATGGTGGCGGTTTCCAATCGCTCCGAGGCGGTCAAGCCTTTGATCTCCTCCGGGAGTCCCGAGAAAGCGGGATTGCCGGCCAGTTCCAATTCGCCGTAGGTGATCAGCGCGGGACAGGGGAGACGGTCCACGTAACGCAGGATGTTGTACCGCTCCTGAGGGCCATATTTATCCACGTAACTGGCGGCGGAGATCACCATCGGCAGCGGAAACGAGACCTCCAACAGGGCCCAGGGCTCGTCCTCGGCGAGAAACGTTTCGGCCCGCTGCAAGGTTGAGCGGAACACGTCCGCGCGGGAGCTACGCCGAAAGCGTTCGTAAGAGAGGCAGGGCGGAGAGAGCGCGACGAGATGGTGCGGCGGCATGGCGAGATCATGGGCCGCCGCGTAAATCGCCTTAATCGCTCCCAAGCTGTGGCCCAGCAATCCCAGTCGCGTATAACCACGCTCGGCCAGGAACTTGAACCAAGCCTCCACGTCTTGCCGGCATTCGTCCACCACTTCGTAGGCCGCGCCGATCCTTTTGCGGGCGGCGGCGCTGCCCGCTCCGATGATGTCGTGCCCCCGTGTATTGGCCCGCAGGACGGCGAAACCTTGCCGGGTAAGATGTTTCCAGAGTCCCGCGAAAGGGGGCGAGCCGTAGAAGTTTCCTCCGGCCCCATGCAGGCAGAGATAGACATCGACCGGATTTGGAGAGTCGGTCTCCGGTGCATGTAGCACGCCGTCCAGCGGTACACCGTCGGTAGTCGTGACTCGCACCAAATCGACGTCCATGCACGGCCTCCCCGCCGGGGCAAGGATCTGGGACTCCACGCCAAGCGATGCGTGAACGCCATCAAGTGGAGAGACTATTTCGAGTTTGTCCGCTGCTGAGGAGTGTTGACGGTTGCGAGCTGCGAGAGGACTTGGAGCAGGCCATTCAGGTGGGCGAGACGAGGACCAAAGCGGTCCACGAACTCATTAAACATGAACTCTCCGTCGATAAAGAATTCCGAACTTTGCACGGCCTCTTCGACGAGGTTCTCAATAAACGCGGTCTGCACTCGGTTCAGCGCCTCGGTGGCGGTGCGGCAACGGCTGGACAGTTCCGGGTTCGCCCGTCGCCATTGAGCCAATTCCACGGCCCGCTGTTTTTGAGTCGCACCCAACTGGCCGACCAGCTCTTCCAACAATTCGTTTTGCCGATCTTGCCCCGCCACGAGCTCCCGCAGCAACCGCATTTGCTCCGAATCCTCGCCTTGGGAGAGGGTCGGGTTGTCCTCCGGAGTGGACGAGGTGATGTCAAGCTGGGTGAAAAGCGGAGAATTCGCTGGAGAATTTTGGCTCATGATATTCGTGATGGTCTTGAGGCTAGGCGGTCAGCAAAACTTGGGAGCGAGGAGCATTATCTTCTGTTCAGACGTCAGGAGAGGAAGGCTTACCCGGCTTGCTCCGTTCGCGTTCGATTTTGGTGCGGGGCATTAAGCCTCATTCTACGGCACATTTTCATTCGTTTCTACTTCTTGACATGCCGATTTTATCAATATCTCCGTTAGTAGGGTGATCCTACCGGCTCTCCGCGAGCGTTGCCCATCCGCATGACTTTTTTTCGCTTCAGCACGTCCGGCCAAGCGATCGTCCACTGGATGATCTCCGCAACTGCAAGGGAGGAAACATATTGGGAGATTTTTCCCCAATCCACATCGGTCGAGACTAAAGTCGCTGGGACGGCTCGGTCGATGCATTCGAACGTTTTCACGCTTTGCCCGCCAGTGGTCGGATGACAAGTGATCACTATCGCAGACCAATCATTCCACAGGGAGGTTCCTAGTCCCACATCCATGAGCCATGCCAACCTTTCCGATTCGCCCGTTTTGGGTTTTTTCACGGTCGTGCAACCCACCGACGACGACTTTTGTGGGGGACTTCTGCTGCTGAATCAGCACGGCCATCCGTTGGAATTTCATTGCACCGAGTGTGTCCGCACGAATCGCGCTCAGCAGCTTTTGTACGGCGCGGCCCTGCGGCCTTTTCTGTTTGGGGAGAGAATCGGGCGTGCTTTGATCTCCAAGATGTCCGTATCCCCTTGGGCCCTGATCACGGACCTGCCGCAAGTAGCCGGGCTTGCCGAGTCGAGCACAACGCCGGTATTGCTGATGCTAGCCGCGCGGGAAGAAAGCTCGGGTCGCCCGGAAAGCGCGGGCGAGAGTCCTCCAAGCGGGGCATTCGCCGAGGACTCTCCCGCCAATTGGCAGATTGAAAATTGGGGAGGCTACCAGTTAGCACTGTCGCACCAGCAGCGCGAGGGGTGGCCAGAAATTCAAAAGCAGTTGTCCTGCTTTCCCACGTCCTTTGTGTTGGATGAACCTTTCGAGCGGATCCGTGGAGCCATCGAGGAAGTGGCGAAGGTGGAATGAGCGAAAGGGCACACGAGTCTTCGAAAATCCAATCGAACGATCACCACGCCGGTTCGCCCTAGAAAGGCTTTCCTCCGATGGGCGTCATGACCGAATCACCCCAGAACGCCTTGGCGACCCACTCGTGGAAGTGGCAGTCCCTTCCACCGCTGGAGGTTTTTTCCACGCTGCTGCCCCCTCCGCCGGAACCGCGAGTGTTGTCGTTGGAACTTGCGTTCAAGCGACCGAAGGTGCGGACGTTTCGCTTTACTCCGCCCGCCGCGCCGCACGCGAACACGACTGCTCAATCAATACCGGCAAAACGGCCATCTCCGGCGGAGACGCCAGCGCCATCCAAAAAAAGGACCCGGATTCGGCCGCCCGCGGATACGGTCCGTCTGGAAGACCGCCTGTTCTATGCGTTGCAGCCGACCTTGGAGATGATCCTCTCCGAGGAAGCGCTCGGCTTCCCACACACCCCCTTTCCGTTTCAATGGGACGGCATCGCTTTTCTCGTGCCACGGCACGCGGCGGTGCTCGCAGACGAAATGGGGCTGGGGAAGACCATGCAGGCGGTCACCGCCGTCCGCACGCTCTTGCATACTGGCGAGTTGCGGCGTGTTTTGTTGGTGTGCCCCAAGCCGCTGATCACAAATTGGCAGCGGGAGTTTGGCCTCTGGGCCCCGGAGATTCCGCTCACCGTCATCGCGGGAGACAAGGCACGCCGCCAATTCCAATGGCGGCGCCCAGAGGCGGTCGTGCTGTTGGCCAACTACGAATCGCTGGTCCGCGACCGGGATGAAGTCACCGCCGACGGGCAGCATTTCGACCTGGTGATTCTCGACGAATCGCAACGGATCAAAAACGTCCATGGCACGACCAATGAAGTTGCCCGGTCCATCCCCCGCACCCGAAGCTGGGCGCTCACCGGGACTCCCGTGGAAAACAGCCTGAATGACTTGGTCGGGATCTTCGAGTTCCTGATGCCCGGCTACCTGTCACCACAGATGAAGCCACGCTTGGTAGCGCGGGCGACGCGGGACCACGTTCTGCGGCGGACCAAGGACCGCGTCTTGACCGACCTGCCGCCGAAGCTGATCCGCCAGGCCGAATTGGAACTGACTCCCCAGCAGCGGGAAGCTTACCAACTGGCCGAGGAAGAGGGCGTGATTCGCCTCAACGAGATGGGGGAAGCCCTGACCATTCAGCACGTGTTCGAGTTGGTGCTGCGGCTCAAGCAGATTTGCAACTTCGATCCGGCGACCGGCGAGAGCAGCAAGTTCGAACGGTTGGAAGCGGACCTGGAAGAGGTCGCCGCCAGCGGACGCAAGGCGATCGTCTTTAGCCAGTGGGTGGAAACATTGCAGGAACTGTCCAGCCGTTTACAGCGTTTCGGACCGCTCGAATTTCATGGCAAGATCCCTTCCGCGCAGCGCGAAGGCGTGCTCACGCGGTTTCGCGAAGACCCGCGCAGCCATGTGATCCTCATGAGCTACGGCACGGGAAGCGTGGGCCTGAACTTGCAGTTCTGCGAATACGTCTTCCTTTTCGATCGCTGGTGGAATCCAGCCGTGGAAGACCAGGCCATCAATCGGGCCCACCGCATCGGCGCGGCAGGACCGGTCACCGTCACGCAATTCCTTACCACCCGCACCATCGAGGAGCGGATCGACGAAGTGCTGCGAGAGAAACGCGAACTGTTCGATACGCTGTTTGGTGACCTGCCGGCTCCCGCGCATCACGGGCTCAATCGGCAAGAAATCTTCGGCTTGTTCCGTCTGGATCAGCCCGACGGAATCCGCCGCGCCGCTTGAAGTGGCCCTCACGCGCTGCGACAATTCGCGCATACCTGACGCGTCACTTTTCTACAAAGCCGTTGCGCCGGCAGTGCCTGAAGTCTGTTGAGTCCTACAGGGAACATGAGAAGGGTCGCCCAAATCTTGCGGCAAGTGGGAGCCTGCGCTCTGCTGGCGGGATTCGCTGGCACGTCTCATGGCGCCGAGACCGAATCTGCCGACACCGAGCCTTCCGCTTTAACGGGGTCGCGCCACGTGCTCATCCTGGCGGGACTGCCCGGGGACACGGAGCGTGAACTGCAATTTGACGCGGTCCTCGATGCGTGGCATGTCTGGGTGGCCGCAGGGCTCGGTATTCCACAAGAAAATGTGCGTACTCTGCGTGGCTGGCGGAGCGAAACCAACACTGTTCAGGAAGGTCTCGCCGAACGCGAACTCGACGGCGAAGGAGATCCGCCCGCCACGGCGGAAGTCATCCGCGCGGCGTTTCAAGACTTGTCCGAGCGGCTCGCTGAAGAGGATTCGCTCTGGGTCTTCTTTTTGGGGCACGCGAATTACGACGAGGAGAACGTCTATTTCCATATCTCGGGTCCAGACCTCAGCGGGCAGGATTACGCCGCGCTCCTCGCGCTGTTTCCCTGCCGCGAACAAGTGATCTGGATCACGACCTCCAGTTCTGGATGGTTCCTGCGGCCTTTGGCTCGCGAGGGGAGAATCGTCATCACGGCGACCGCCGCGCAAGCCGAGCCGAACGAGACGGAATTCCCGCTCGCTTTGAGCACCGTGATGCAACTTGCTCGCGAAGAAGTCGATCAAGACGGCGATGACCAAGTTTCGTTGTTGGAATTCATGGGCCGCGTGGTGGAGGAAGTGGAGGCCCGCTACGCCGCCGATCAACGCGCTCCCACGGAGCATGCGCAACTGGACGACAACGGAGATGGTCGTGGGACCGAATGGCCCGAGTTGAAAAAGCTGCTGGAATCCCAAGATGCGGCCAGAGCAAACGAACAAAGCACACAGAGCGAACAACCGGCGGTCGCTCCGCGGCCACGCGACGGCGAAACGGCCAGCGCGCTGCACCTTCCCTGGCCGTTGACCATCGAGGCGGAGGACACCGTGGAAACCGTGGTAGATGACGCGGTGCTACCGCCCGAGGAAGAACGTGGAGAAACGACGAACGAGGATTGAAGGCATCTGAAAAGCTCCACTCACCTGATCCGGCTCACGTACCTTGCCGCGAAAAACCTCTAGCAAGAACTCATCATGGATCACGCGGAAACGACACCTACACCTCCTTTGGATACACCCGCTAGCGAAGTCGAGGCCGTGCAGCGGCTCAGTGCGGCCCGCGACCGGCTAAAAAACGAGATCGGTAAGATCATCGTGGGCCAGGATGACGTGATCGACCATTTGCTCATCTCCCTGCTCTGCGGCGGGCATTCCCTGATGGTGGGCGTGCCGGGGCTGGGTAAAACGCTCATGGCCCGCTCGATGGCGCAGGCCCTGCAAATGGAGTTTCGGCGGATCCAATTCACGCCGGACCTGATGCCCTCGGACATTACCGGCACGGACATCATCGAGGAGGACGCGGAGACGGGCCGCCGCAAGCTCGAATTTTTTCCCGGTCCGATTTTCACGCACTTTCTGCTGGCCGATGAGATCAATCGCGCGCCCCCCAAGACGCAGGCCGCGCTGCTGCAAGCCATGCAGGAGCTGGATGTCTCGGTAGGCCGCCAAACGTATCATCTCACGCCGCCGTTCTTCGTGGTGGCCACTCAGAACCCGATTGAGCAGGAAGGGACGTACCCGCTGCCCGAAGCGCAGCTTGACCGTTTCATGTTCCAAATCCCGGTGACCTATCCGACCTCCGAGGAGGAGTCGCAGATCGTCAAGAATACGACGGTCAATTTGGAACCGCGAATCGAACCGCTGCTTTCGGCGGAAGACATCATGCAATTCCGGCGGCTGGTGCGCGGAGTTCCCGTGGCGGACGCCGTGGTGGATTACGCCGTCGCCCTGGCCCGGTTTTCCCGCCCTGGCAGTGGTGTCTCGGCCAATGGGCTGCATCGCTATATCCGTTACGGCGCGAGTCCCCGCGCCTCACAGTGTCTCATTCTCTGCGCGAAAGCCCGGGCCATCTTGCACGGCAAGTTTCATGTCGACTTCGAGGATGTCCGCGCGGTCGCGCCGCCGATTCTGCGGCACCGGATCGTGTTGAACTTCCATGCCCGAGCCGACCAAATGGGCATTGATGACGTGTTGCAGCGGATCCTCAAGGATGTACGGCCCAATTGAAAGCGGCCCAGGTGAGATTGGCCCAAATGAAAACGGCGCTGTTGAAAACTGACTTGGATGCCGATGTCCGCTCGCTGTTGGACCCCAAGTTCCTCTCCACGGTGGAAGATCTGGAACTGATCGCGCGATGGGTCGTGGAGGGCTTTACCCACGGCCTGCACCGCAGTCCTTTCGTGGGATTCTCCGTGGAATTCGCCGCGCATCGCGAATATATGCCGGGAGACGATCCCCGGCATCTCAATTGGAAATTGTTCGGACGGCACGACCGCCTGTACGTCAAACAGTATGACGCGGAGACGAATGTCGATTTGCATCTCGTGCTCGACGTGAGCCGTTCCATGCTGACCGCCCACGCGGGACTGAGCAAACTGCGGTATGCCACGATCGTGGCGTCCGCGCTGGCCCACCTGGCATTGCGGCAGCGGGATGCCGTGGGCCTGACGCTCTATTCCGACCGCGTGGAGGAACACCGTTCACCTCGTTGGCACCCCGAGCAACTGTACGAACTGCTGGAACCGCTGGCTGGCCTGCAACCTCGCTACGCTACGGAAACACCTGCCGTGCTGCACGAAGTCGCGGAGTTGATGCCCCGCCGGGGATTGGTAGTGCTCTTGGGAGACTTCTTTTTCGATTTGACGGCATTGACCAACTGCCTGGATCATCTGCGGCATATCGGCCATGAGGTCCTGCTATTGCAGATCCTCGACCCGCTGGAGACTCGGCTCTCCCTCGAGGGGACGTTGCGGCTGCACGATCTGGAGACCGGCGACGAAATCGTCACGCAATCCGACCAGCTCCGCTCGGCCCTGCAATCCGCCGTGAACCAGTGGCAGAGCAAATTGGTCCGGGCATGCGCCGCGCGGGACATTGAATGCCTCTCTTTGGTGACCGATGAACCGCCGGACCAGGCACTCACCGCTTATCTGGCTACGCGGGCCGAAATGCATTGAGGTATTGGGAAGCATGCGCGACGGCAACTTTGGGAATGGGCGACGGGGCTGAGCGAAACGGGGCATGGGCGGCATCGCATTTCTACAGACGGGGTTTTTGATCGCGGCGGCCGCAGGGCTGATCCCGATCGTGATCCATCTGCTCTTGCGGCAGAAGGCCCGCCGCGTGCACATCGGTTCGTTGCGGTTCATCCTGCCCATGCTGCGGCAACAACGGCGCATGCAAAGGCTGCGGCAATGGCTATTGTTGCTGCTCCGCGTTGCCTTTTGCGTACTGCTGGCCTTGTTGTTTGCCCGGCCCTATTGGGACACGGAGGCCCAAGAAGCCCGCCTGCGGGAAACCGTGCTGCTGCTCGATACGTCGGCCAGCATGCGGCTGGCGGGGTCAGGCGACGAAACCGCCTTTGACCGAGCCTATCGGGCTCTTCGTCAGCGGATGGCGGAGATTCCCGAGGAAACGGTGCTGCATGTGGCGGCGTATGACAGCGACCGCGTGCGGGAAATCGAACTCGACGACATCGGAGAGCTATCGTCTCCAGGGTTTGGCGGCACGGACCATGCCCTGGCGCTGGCTTGGGCTCGGGACGTTCTTCAATCCTCAAACCGGCCGCAGCAGGAAATCTACATGTACTCGGATTTGCAGCGCGTGGGCCTGATGAAAACCCGTTTGCGAGATTTTCCTCCCAACATCGCGGTGCATGTGGTGGACGTGGGCAACGCCGTGGTGAGCAACTTGGCGCTGGCCCGCGTGGAAGCCGTCTCGACGGAAATTCGGCCCCGCCTGCCGCCGACATTGGCCGTGGAGGTTTGGAATGCGGGCCCGCTCACCGTGGAAGATGTGCGTCTCCGTTTGCGACTGCAAGGGCCGCGAGAATTCAAGCTGGAACGGGAAGTCACCATCGAAGGGGCGGGCCAGGCGCACATCGAATTCCCCCTGGAGGATGCCGCTCCAGGAATTTATCAAGGCTTCGTGGAGCTGGGGCAGGCAGACGGGCTGAATTTCGACAACCGGCGTTATGTGGCGTTCGAGGCACGGCATCCCGACCGCTTGCTAATCGTCGATGGCGAAGAGGGACGCACGGCGTTTTTCAACGAGACGTACTATTTGGAGATGGCACTCCGCTTGGGAGAAGACCGGCTCTCCACCCGCCATCCTACCTATGAGACGCAACGCATCGTCTGGGAACAGGGGGAAGGGTTTCCCGACTTGGCCGGTTTCCGCGCGATCATCTTGGCCAACGTGGGCCGCTCCAGCGAAACCGATGCCCAGCGCCTCCGGCAGTATCTGAAAGCGGGAGGCAATCTGATCGTCACCGGCGGCGGGCAAATGACCTCCACGGCACTAGCCCCGCTGATTCGGGCTGGCTTGCTGCCCGTCACGGCGGTGGAACCGGGCCGTTTGCGGATTCGCCGCGTGGCCGATTGGGACCGGGAGCACCCGATTTTCGCCCCCTTTGCCGAGGCACAGCATGGCGATCTCCGCGCGCTCGAATTCCGCCGCGTGACTCGGGTGACTCCCTCGGAAACGGCCCAGATTTTGGCCAAGCTGGATACCGGAGAGCCGCTGCTGTTGGAGCAAGAGGTGGGACGAGGCCGCAGCTTACTGCTCACCGCCTCCGTTGATCGGGAAGGTGGGGATTGGCCGCAAAGCCGCCTGTTCGTGCCGGTCGTCCGGCAGATCGTGGGCTACGCCACGGGGCAACATGAGCGACGAGAAGGTGTGCGAGAGATCGTGGCAGGGCAAGGCAACGATGAGGCGCCCGGAATCCGTCAGGTGGAAGGCGCCGTGGAGGTTCGCAACGTGGATCCGGAGGAATCTCGGCTGGAGCGGATCACGGTGGAGGAGTTCGCGAAACTCACCGGGCTGCCGGAAGTGGCGGGGGAAGAACCACTGGACGCGCAAGCCCGCGCCGCGCTCGAAGCACCTCCGGGAAGCCAACGCGCGGACGAGATTTGGACCCGCGTGCTGTGGGCGCTGCTGCTCGTTTCGGCGGTGGAATTGCTACTGTCTACCCGCGTATTGATGTGACTTGCCGCTCGCCCGGTCGCATCACGCTCCATTGGCGGCAGCCGCATTGGGCTTCGCCACGTCGCACGGGTTCTCATAAATCCAGCGGTGGTCCAACGGGTCTTCCTGGCCGTAGATATCTTGCTTGCCGAGCGGAACGCCGTAACGGATTTCCCGCTCGTTGGGATCGAGTTCATCCCCGGGCCGCCAGAAATTGAGCTGCAAGACTTTGGGGTGGTAGGTGCCCGCGCTGCCCGGAGGATCGTCGGGACGAAACGCTTCCGGGTTTTGTTCCCAGCGGTGGGCATTGGTCAAGCCGACGACGTACACGGAAAAGAAATCGATCCGCTGGTCGAGTGGGCGGATGCCCCCCCACGTCGCCACGCCCCACACGCCCCGATCGACGGATTCGGTGCTCAGCGGGACCGGAGTTTCCCCGATTTCCACCATATTCAGCAACGGCAGGGCCGGGTCTTCGCGCTGACGAATGGGACCGACGGCAACCGGAATCAATTCCGCCGGATAGCACGTGCCACCTTCATGGTCATGCAACAAAAACCGTGGGTGAAAATGGATTGGCTCTCCCGGATCGTCGACCGGTTGGACGTCAAATGCCCCGGTTTCGCTGGGGGCCGGTTGCAAGTGCCCCCCCAGATTTCGCACGCGGTACATCAGATACCACACCTGTTGCCGCTTCATAAAGCCGCCCGGTTGTGGCACGTCGACCCACATCATCCGCAATGGCTTGAAACTGAATTCCAGCCCCCATACGGTGCGCCGGAGGATCGTGTTCGTCGCCTTGTGTTTGAGCGTCGCATTGGGCGCGGCATCGCGCGGAGTCCACTCCAATTGGGGCATGCCCCGGACCACCCCCAAAAGATCTTGCACACTCCGCGTGTCCGCCGGTTCTGCACCGGAGGGGATCGTGACCAACACGCCGGCGGCCAATCGGCGTGACGGTCGACCGTCTCCCCGCGCGAGCAAACTTGAGCCGTTCGGGCGAGCACCCGATTGGGCCTCCGCCTCGGTCACAAGGATCGCGCTCGTCCCGAGCACGATGGTCCAGCATGCCGCTCGCACTTGTGCGGAAGCGAGAAACTTCATGTCGAATGTACCTTGATGTACGGATGGTTTGCTTCCGAAGCTGCCACGGGCCATGCCGCTCGCCGAGGAAAGGAGGTCATTTTTTAACAGCACGCCGCCCTAATCACTCTTGTCCGATGTGATGGCGGGCTTCGTTTTTTGCCGCGAAGCCGGAGATTCGTTGGGCGTCGCTCACGCGAAACAATTGCGCACTATTCATTCGCCAATCGCCATTATAGATAGATTGGAAAGCCCGGGTCAATTTTGCCGGTCGTCGCGAGCATCAGCAGCCGGCACGCGCTAAGCCGGGTTTACATCGACCGCAGTGACCACTTCGGCGCCGACCGCGCCTATATTGGAAGAGTCTGCATTTTTTCTTGGAAGGTGCCCTTGTCAAATCGAGGGTAAAGCGGCATACTTACGGGTCTTCGCTGCGGGTCGCGAAAAATGTCTCCTGAAGAAATTTTTTTCTCGATGGCATTGACGTCCCTGGCCGAAGTGGTAAGTTCATGGGTTCCCACTCGTTGGTGGTGAATCGCCTGAGTTGGGCAAGGCCGCAGTCCTTCGGAGGTTTTCCGAGGGTTTGCCGCCCTGCTCAGCGGGGTGTCGCGAGGCTTCTTGCGAAGCCGTTGCGGCAAGTTGATCTTTGACAATTTGGTGGTGTGTTTGTGGCATTCTTCCGACGGATGCGGCTTCGGTGTGTGTGCGTGTGCACGGTTCTTCGTGAGCACTGCACTGTGCCGGAAAAGCGTCGTCGAAGTCTTTTCGTCAAACATTCACGTGTTGGCCGATTTCGGCTGGCGCGATGTTTGGTGATTTTTATGAGCTGCCAACCGGGCGGCAAGTTCGCTCGGCAAATTCATCGTGATCTGGTTGAGGGTGGCTTTTCTGTCTTCTTCTGGCGAGCGTTGGGTTTATGTGGTCAAGCTCGAAAGGGCGCATGGGGGATGTCTTGGCATCGGTAGGCTTTGAAGGGCGTGGAAGACTGCGAAAAACTTGGGGGAGCTGTCAAGCAAGCGTTGATCCCGAGGTTCCCGAACTGACGTACGCTGAATCCATAGGCGTACGTGGCAAACGCGGCGAACTGAAACATCTAAGTAACCGCAGGAAAAGAAAGAAATCTCGATTTCCTCAGTAGCGGCGAGCGAACGGGAAATAGCCCAAACCGCGGGGGTTTTCCCCTGCGGGGTTGTAGGGCCTTCCACATGGGAGTTACAAAGCAATCCACTAGCGGAACTGCATGGAAAGGCAGACCAGAGACGGTGACAGTCCGGTACGCGAAAGTGGATTGCCTTCCGGAGGGTACCTGAGTAGGTCGGGTCACGTGGAACCCTGACTGAATCCGCGAGGACCATCTCGCAAGGCTAAATACTCACCGATGACCGATAGTGAACTCAGTAGGGCGACTGAAAGATGAGAAGAACCCCTGTTAGGGGAGGACGCTGAACCTGAAACCATGTGCCTACAAGCGGTCGGAGCACTATGACTCTTTGAGTCACGTGTGACGGCGTGCCTTTTGCATAATGATCCGGCGAGTTACCGTCAGCGGCGTGGTTAAGGCCTTCCGGGCCGAAGCCCAAGGGAAACCAAGTCTGAATAGGGCGTTTTGTCGTTGGTGGTAGACGCGAACCTGCACGAACTACCCATGAGCAGGTTGAATCGCGGGTTATACCGCGTGGAGGACCGAACCCACTTGGGTTGAAAACCGAGGGGATGACTTGTGGGGAGGAGTGAAAGT
>JANQPP010000203.1 GCA_028289405.1 Pirellulales bacterium | reverse complement strand
GTCCCGAGCTTGTCGCAAGTGTTCGGTTGCTTTCGCCAGCGCCCGAACCTCCAACATGGACGCCTTGCAAGGGACGATGGCCAAATCGGCCTTGAGCAGTAAAGCCCGGCTCGTTTCGGCCAAGCTCCCCGGTCCATCCGCGACGAGAAAGTCGCTCTCTTGGGCAATGTCGGTCAGCTCATTGAGGATCTCGCCAGCGTCATCGAGCCGTACGGCCTTCACTTCCGGGCACGCCTCGGGAATCCACTCTCCGCTGCTCTGCTGCATGTCGCAGTCGGCCAGCGTGACGCTGTGCCCCTGGCGGGCGAGCCAGGCGGCTAGATGCACGGCGACGGTCGACTTGCCGACCCCGCCCTTGCTGTTGGCGACCACGATAATCATGCCGCCGACGCTAGCGCAAGTTCAGGCAAGTGGCAAGAAAAAAATGTGCCTGATAATCTGACTGAATGGATGTCCCAACGACTAGACGCATGGCCGTATGACAAAACGCTGACAATTCAAACTTGTAAGCATGTTTGCATGTTTGCCAGACAACAAGTAAGCCCGGAGAACGGACAAAATACCAGGCGTGTTTTCGACCGTCTTTCGGAGCGGCGAGCCTGCTGTTCGGACGAGGTTTTTACCGTAAAAACTGCCACGCAGTGGTTAGGGAAGATGTCTGATGATCATTTGACACGATAAGTTGATCAACTGACTGAGCTCGGCGTTTTGGCGTGGAAGGCAGCCACTGTGGTTTTCGGACAGAGTTTCGTGTTTCATTTCACAACAATGGCGCCATTGGTCTGTAGGCAAAAAAAGGCACCGGAGAAGCAAGTCTCATGGGGCTCAGGAATCGTTGAATGAGGAGTGATAGTCTTGCCGGCGGTTACAGCCATGCAGCATCCCAGAAAAAGAAGCCTCCGTCGAAGTCATCGAGCGGTTCGTGGTCAAGCTGCTGGCCGTAGCCACGGACCACGACACGCCCCGCTTCGACAGTGTAGACGACCCAAATCCTTTCGGACAGCTTCAGCGTGAATATATCGGGCTGCTGGCCACGTGCACGATGCGACTCGTGTTCGATGAATGCCTCGGCGTGCCGCGTGCGGATCACCTCTTCGGTGTGTTTCCAAAACAGGTGGGGTGGCAGAGCCAGGTCGGCCGCCAGTTCCCAAAAACACTCCTTCACGGCCAGGTGGTATTCGATCGGCAGATGGGCGATGGGGTTAGGTGTTTTCATGGTGTGGACTCCTTTCGCGTGGTTTTCGTGGAGGCTCGACCGAGCGTCCTGTCGGCGGCAAACCACCACCCGCCCATAGGGGGAGCGAAGCGGTCCGGTCCAGGAGAAAATTGGGGGGACCTGGAGGCGCAGCCGGAAGGGGGAGCCGATTTTCTACTGGACGGGAACCCCGGCGGGTGGAGACTGACGCCCGATCAGGACGCGGAGAGAGTATCCAAGATCACGGCCACGATGGAGGCACGGCATGGGGAACGACATGTGCCGCCCGCAGCGGACGAGCGAATAATAGTTTACAGACGTCGTGAATTGGCCTAGGAAGCGGACATGACGGGGTGTAAGACTCCCGAAACCACGCTGCTGGGCTTCACGTTCATGACAAGCTCTCCCCTCGGTCGGGAGGGTGGTGAATAGAATACCGCATGCGGAAATAAGCCACAGGCCGGGTTTCGGCCGTCTTAACCTCCCGGCATCAGCTTGGTGCCGGTGGCCCCCGTTTCAACAAATGGGGGACATCATGCACGAGGACAATGAAGCGGCCGTCCGCCGCGTACTGGGCCGGAATCTACGAACGCTACGCCAGCGGCGGGGAGTGAGCCTGCTGGATGTATGCGAGGCACTGGGGGGCGACTGCCAGTGCGAGTGGCTAGAGGAGATCGAAGCGGGACGGAGTGCCGCGACGATGGCCGATCTGCGGGGCATTGCCGCAGCGCTGGACGCGAGGGTAGAGGGGCCAGTGGATGAATCTTCCAACGCTGGCTGACTAGCGGCCATTATGGCGATGGAGAGCGATGCAACCACACTCGGATGGATAGCGAAATACGACAGTCACATTGACGTGTATCGACAGTATAGGAAGCATTGACTAGAAACTGTTTCAAAACCGGTTTAGTGCTAAATGGATGAAGCTAAGGTATGCGAGTCCGATGTGCATGAAGGGGTAGTAGGACCAGCGCACGGCCAGG
>JANQPP010000182.1 GCA_028289405.1 Pirellulales bacterium | reverse complement strand
CGTTCGGGCCGCGGCGGATTACATCGCCTGGAAACCCGCCATCGGAACTCAACTGCTCCATTCCTGACTTTGCAGTTCTCCTGGTAATGAGCCCAGCACACTGCTATTAGGCGTCGCGATCGGATAAAATCAGCGCTATACGCCCTATGTATAACCTATCATGACTACTTGACCGCGTTACTCCGCCAGATTTTCACGCGGGAACTTGGTTGAACTGCGGCTGCGTCGGCTTGCCTGTTGCGTACTGCTCGGAGACGAATGACGCTTCCTCGTTACACGATCGCGCTGCTGGGTGCCGGCCATACCAATGCCCATGTGCTGCGCATGTGGAAGATGGAACCCATTCCGGATGCGAGGCTGGTTTGCGTCTCGAATTTCCACACGGCGACGTATTCCGGCATGCTTCCCGGCACGCTCGCCGGGCTCTACACGCCCGACCGCATGGAGATCGATCTGGTTCGCCTATGCAAGTCGGTGAACGCGGAACTGATCGTGGATACCGTGACGGGGCTCGATCTCGACGCACGCAAATTACTGTTCCAAAGCCGCGCTCCCTTGGCCTTCGATGTGTTGTCGGTCGGCATCGGTTCAATTCCAGCGGGGCTGCCCGCGCAACCCGATCCTGCCTTGATTCCGATCAAGCCGATGCAGACTTTTCTGAATCGGCTGGAAAGCCGCCTACGGGAACGGGAAGCGGAACGGAACGGCGGTCCGCTGCGCATCGCGGTCGTGGGAGCTGGCGTGGCCGGTATCGAGATCAGCCTGGCTTTGCCGCCGCGATTGCGAAAATGGCTGGGACACGAGGCGTTTGAAATCACGCTCTGGGATCACCACGACGATCCGTTCGCGAGTTTACCGGCGGGCCGTGATGTGCTTCAGCGGGAACTCGCGAAGAAGGGAATTCGTATCTGTAGCGGCGAGGAAATCCGCCAGGTAACGGATGGCTGCCTAGAGACTGCCCAGCAGGAACGATTTCCCGTGGATGCCGTACTTTGGGCCACCAGTGCAACCGCGCCACCCTTGCTCCGCCAATTCGGCCTACCCACCGATGAGCGTGGTTTTCTGCTGACGCAGCCCACGTTGCAATCGGTGGCGGCGGATGACGTGTTCGCCGTGGGGGATTCGGGCACGATGCAGGAAGACCCGAGCCCCAAAGCGGGAGTTTACGCAGTGCGGCAGGGCTCCGTGCTGTGGCGAAATATCAGAAGCTTTCTGCAGCAGCAACCGTTGCGCGAGTATCGTCCGCAACGAGGATTTCTCAAGTTGGTCTCCACCGGGGATGAGCGCGCGGTGCTCATGTACCGGGGTGTCTCCGCGGTAGGTCGCTGGTGCTGGCGGCTGAAAGACTACATCGATGCGCGGTTCATGGCCAAATATCAGGATTATCGGCCGATGGACATGTCGACACTCCCGACCGTTGCTGCCGAACCCACGATGCACTGTGCCGGCTGTGGAAGCAAGGTGGGTGCGGAGATTTTGTCGCGAGTGCTGTCACGGCTGGAAATCGCTCGCTCACCTCATGTTCTGCTGGGATTGCACTCGCCCGATGACGCAGCCATCGTGCACCCCCCCGAAGGACGTCCGACGGTCGTCACCACCGATTTTTTCATTTCCCCGTTAGCGGATGCCTATCTGGCCGGACGGATCGCCGCGCTCAACGCTTTGAGTGACGCCTTCGCGATGGGGGCCCGGCCTTTCGCGGCACTGGCCATGGTGACACTGCCGTATGGCCGGCCACGCGAACAGGAAGCCTTGCTGGAAGAAATTCTCGCCGGGGGCTTGCGCGAATTCCACGAGTGCGACGTGAGCTTGACCGGAGGACACACGATCGAGGGTGAACAGTTCACGCTGGGCTACACGATCCTGGCGGATGCTGGTCCTGCACCGCCGCACACCAAAGCCGGATTGCAAGCTGGGGATGTGCTGTTGCTCACCAAGCCCCTGGGCACCGGCGTGTTGCTCGCCGCCCATCAGCAGGCCGCATGTCGCGCTCCCTGGTTCGAGGCAATGGTGAACTCCATGCTCCAAAGCAATGCTTGTGCCCTCGCAATGCGAGAACGATTCGACCTTCATGGCATGACCGACGTGACCGGTTTCGGGTTGGCCGGACACCTGCAGGAAATGCTTCGTGCTAGCCAGGTGCACGCCTCGCTGGAATTGCGAGAGATTCCGTTGTTACCTGGCGCGGCGGAGCTGCTGAAGGCCGGTTTCGAAAGCACGCTGAGCCCCGCCAACCGCGCCGCGGCGGCGATTCGAGGAGAGCCTTCGATGGAAAGCTCGGCAGGCTACGCCGCCCTATTCGATCCGCAGACGTCGGGAGGGCTGTTGCTGGGAGTGCCAGAACGAGAGGCGGAACAGGCCGTCGTCTGGTTGCAGTCCCAAGGCCATCACAATGCCCGGGCCATCGGCCATGTTTTTTCCAATTCCGGTGAACCCGCCATTCACTTGGAGGAAACGGTTTCGGCCGAGAACCTCCCCAAGGCCGTCTCCCAACCACTTTCGGAAGCAATCGATCCATGAAGTCGCATTTTTTCCGCGAGAATTCGTGAGGGGATGTGATTCCACGATCGGTTTTCATCCAGCGAAGCCACTTCTCTTGCGATTTCTTGGATTGTATTTTTGACAATCGCGCTTCTATGATCGAATGATGAAGCGGAACACGCTGTTGGCTCACCGGAATTCAGGCGAGCCACATGATCCGTGCAGGTTTCGGATGGTCGCATGATTTCCGAGGACCAAGGAATGCGTTATGGCCCGCGATTTACGGTGAGACGGCTTCTGCTGTGGATCACACTCCTGGCAGTGGGGTGTGCCGCTTGGGTGCATGAGGCCGCGTGGACCGCGGGAGCCGTTCTCCTGTTGAACCTTTTCGCGTTGGCTTGGGGATTCTGCGGGGCGTTATGTGCCACTGGTACCGCACGGCGCTATTGGATCGGATTCACCCTGTTTGGAGCCACGTATTTCGCGGCGGCCTTCAATACGCCGCTCTTGGGCCTTTGGCGGCTTCCGGCCAATACAACCCTGCTCACCACTCACGGGCTCGACTACCTCGATTCCCTGCGCCGCCCGCCCTGGAGCGAGGGGATGCCTGTTTCCGCGCCTTGGACCAATGGCCGGTATTACGACGCACGCATCAAACTAGTGGAAGAAAACCGCCTGCTCGTGGCTTGGGACGATGGAAGCGCCGATCTGTGGGTCGCCTCCACGTTGGTTCGGCGGCGTAAAGCGGGAAACACGCATCAACAAACGGGGCACGGCTTGCTGACGTTGTTTTTCGCCATGTTGGGTGGAATTCTCGTCGAAACTTTCATGGGGCGTGAGCCGTTCGCGCGGGAAAACCATGAGGAAGCTTGCACTCAACGGAGCGCTCCGAAACTCGTAGAATAGTGTGTATTGCGAGGTCGTGTAGCGTCAGTGGCGCGACGTAAAACCCAGATCCCATCAACGAATGCCCCTATATTTTATTTGACCAAAACCTGTTATCAGGCTTTCGGACCACGAGCAATTTTGTAGGACATAATTCCTAGCCAAGAAATCCGAGGACCAACGTGATCCGCTTTCCCTTGATACGCGGCGTGGCGGACCGCCTTTTGCTGATCCATTACCGGGCCGACTTGTCCGTCTTAGCCGACCTGCTCCCGGAAGGATTTCGACCACGGGAAATTGATGGGCACGGCATCGCCGGAATTTGTCTAGCGCGTTGCCACCGTGCCCGCCCGCCGTTTTTGCCTCGTGCTTTGGGGTGGAATTGGGACCATGCGGTGCATTGGCTCTCGGCCACGTGGCCTCACGAAGATACGACGCAAACCGGGATTTATGTGCTGCGCGGCGATTCTTCGTTGAAATGGACTGCCCTTTTGAATGGTCAGCAGGATGTCCCTGGGGGATGCCATCGAGCCAATTTCATCGTCCGCGAGGATGCGGAACATATTTCGATTCGAGTGCAAGGGACTGATCAAGCATTGCGGGTTTCCGTGGAAGGTTACGTCGTGGCCGGTTTTCCACCCGGCTCGATGTTTCGTTCCCTGGATGTGTCGGGGGCCTGGTATCAGCACGCGGAATTTCGTCGGCGGGGAAATGTCTATTACGCGGAAAATTCCCAGCGAGCATTCCCCCGCTATCATGCCGAAGCTGTCGCCTTGCCAAGCATCGAGTCGAGCCTATTCGGCGACAAGCAGCGTTTCCCGCCAAACTCGCTTCAGCTCGATTCTTGTGTGTTGCTCAGGCGAGTGGTCGCCGCCGCGGAAAACAGGCTGGCATTCAATTGGACCCAAGGCGGACCGGAGCGCGAAACCGTGTTGCCGGCGCCGGTGAACCCGGGCTCATGTTCCCGTCAGGAGGTCGTTCCATGAATGACGGGACGTAAGAACTGATTGGCGCAGGGTTACCAGCCCATGACCATATGCGATTCGATGACCTTGCGGGCACGGTCGAGATCGGTTCCCGTTTCGTGCATGTAAAGCCGAATGGCGTGTACCTTATCTCCCGCCGCTTTGGCGAGGCAGTCCCGAGCCGCATTACACGGGTCGAAGGCTTCGGCCAGTCCCAGGGCGCTCTTGGAGATAACCCAAGTGTCGCGGGGACGCTTGGTGAGGCGGACCAAAGTGTCGCTCGGATAGGCATCCGCCACGACCTGCTTGGCAGCCTCTTCGGTTTCGGCCCAGGTGATGATGATGTGGCTGTCTGTTTCAATTTCAAATAGTGGCATGAGCAATGTCCTCGCATTCTAGAGCGCGTTTAGGTTAAGTGTAGCGGCATTTGCGCTTTCTTGGACCGTGATTCATCGCGCCACTGACGCTCCACGTCCGTGCGACTCGTACTAATGGAAAACTTGCCGGTCTCGTTGCCCCACTCCATCCCCCCGGTGGAAAGACCAGCCCTAACGATCGTACGACGCGGCCCATGGGCCGTCAACGAGTCCGCTCCCTGGCTCGTGTCTGGTGAGGGAAATACGCCTGCCAGCATGCCGGATTTCAGGAATACTCCGGGAAAGGGCAAGCTCAAGCCTCTCCGGCAGGTTTATCACCCGCAGTGGATGTTTCTTGACTCACGATGCCAGACTCTATCTTCCCCTGATGTCGGACATTGAAACGAGATTCGAAGTGGCCTGGTCAATGCCATAGACGACGTGCAACGCCTAGCCGATGCAGCCGGCACACCACCTACTCGGTGAGCGGTCCGTTGCGCGCCCACACCTGAAAGACGCGCGGACCGCCGAGTATCGTATGAGGGTTATCTGAAAAACGACGGAGTTCTTCGATCGTCTCAACCAGTTCGCCTTCGGAAGTCAAGCCGTCCGCAAGTACGGCCTCTGCGATATATTCCAACGTTATGCACGTGAGGAGTTTTATGCCACCCTCAAGCGCGGCGGGATGGAAGAGCTTCATTCGTATGTCTTGGAAGCCCGCTTTGCGAAGCAGACCCGGAAGTTTCGGTCCGATGCAGGGATCGCCACCTCGTGCTTGGACGGTTCTCGTATAGAACTCCACGTATTTCCACAGGGCGGGGCACGTAGGCTCAGCGAAATGCCCGCGAAAGTCGATGTCTTCGAGGGCAATGACTCCGCCAGGACGGGCATGCCGATGCATTGCTTCGATCACGTGGCCGGGATTCGTAAGGTGAGTCAGGAGAAACCGCGAGTAGACGACGTCAAACCGTTCTGCAGGTTCCCATTGGCAGACGTCTCTCGCCTCAAACGAGATGTTCACCAGGCCCTTTTGCTTGGACTCTCGCCGCGCAATCTCAAGCTCTATCTCGTCGACGTCGATGCCGATAACTCGTCCGGCTGGCCCCACTCTCTGCGCCAGTTCGAACGTCACATCGCCACCCCCACACCCGACGTCAAGACACGCTGCGCCGTCAGCAACCCTCACGTCTTCGAGAAGAGCTCTGGTCGATGGTCCCATCACCTCGGACAAAAGACGAAGCCTCTCGCGTCCTTCCTCTCCACCTCGGATTACGTATTTATTGGTTCCCATCTGAGTCCAGTGCGGACGCGCCCTCACTTCGAAGACTTGCTTAGTTTGGCGTGCTGATCAACAAACGGAGACCTGCGTCCCTATCCCGAAATTGCGCACGAAGACCGTTGACACTTCCATTCGCGCTCGCAGGCGTGCGGGGTTCTTCCTTGTACATTATTACAGGTCGTCCGTGAAGGATAACGTCACAATTGTTCTTTGCGTGCACGTTGCCTCTATCTTGTCGGGGCACTTCTTCGCTGTATGGAGCGAGCGTGAAGCGGCAATGTTCAGAAATTGCCACAAGCCGTTAACTGATCTGGAGTTCTCAAGCCGAATCTCGATTCATCAGGGCGCGAAACTCTCCGTGCCGTCGATGAAGAGATCTCTTTTTTGAGCCGATTGGCAAGCTTTTGTCGTTCATGGAGGTAAGTGGCGGATTCGTTTCGCCGAATTCTTCATTCACCGACAGGAGCGACTCATCGTGCGCACTGCCTCTGAAAATGATTTCCAATCCAATGTCTTATCGCGAAACCGCCAACTGGCCGAAGTTTGGAATTCAGGAGGAGAAGCATACGACCGGATTAGCCGTCAAATCGCAGATGCGATCGAACACTGTGTTGACCGTTTATCCGTACGCACCGGCGAACGAATTCTTGACGTCGCCACGGGAACCGGGTGGACGGCTCGCCGTGTCCATGCACGCGGCGCTAAAGTCACAGGCATCGATCTCGCGCCTGACGCCATTGCAGTGGCCCGAAAGTCGGACATTTCCGGCAAGATCGACTTTCGCGTCGCGGACGCCGAATCGCTTCCGTTTCCCGACCACTCGTTTGAAGCGGTAATTTCTACTTTTGGCGTGATGTTTTGCCGTGAACCGCAAATCGCGGCAACCGAACTTGGCCGAGTATGCAAGCCGGGCGGACGACTAGCGATCGCCTGCTGGGACGATCACGGAGGCGTCCGAGAAATGTTCCGCGTCGTGGCATCCCACCAGCCGGCAGGTATGCCGGAACCGAGGACATCTCCATTTGACTGGGCGAATCCTGATCACCTGAATAATTGGCTGGGCGGCCAATTCCAATTCGGTATCGAGCGGGCGACCTCCTTCTACCGTGAAAAATCCGCCGCCGATGCCTGGCGTGCCTTCTCGACCGGTTACGGTCCGATTAAGAGCCTGATCCACCGGTTGGATTGCAACGCGCTGCACCGATTCCACCAAGATTTCATCGCATTTCATGAAGGTTATCAAACAGGCCTGGGCATCCTGATCCCGCGTCCCTATCTCATCGTCTCCGGAACTCGGCAGGCACGGAAAAAAGAACCAAAGGACGAAACCGTTGCTTGATTTGTCCCATGGCGCTTCACGCGGATGGCTGATAGGAAACGGGGGTTTGGTTGTCGTTTTTTTGCTTTCGAAATTTCATGAGCCTATCCATTGCCGAATGTCGCCTAAGTGTAGGGAGCAGCATTGAGGCGCGCGTTTGGCAAGTTCCAATTTTGCCTTCGTCAGGTAACGAATATCGTGGGCAACTCACTGAAAGGACGATCCGCCATGCAGCCGTTCATTGCGAATCACTCCGAATGGTCAATCGCCCATTCAGCAGCCAGTTTCGGCGATGAGGATGAAACGCATGTATATTGCCGTTCCATGTGGCGGGTATCGCTCTCGCCTGGTGGACGAATCCTCAACTACGTCGCCAACGTGCTGGCCATCTTCTCCGCCAGTTCCATTGCGTACGGTCAAGGAGAAGCGACCTGGAACAGCCTTAGCCATGAAGGGCATGAGCGCAACTACCATTTGTATGTTCCGGAGAGCTACTCCGGCGAGCATCCCGCGCCGGTGGTGATTAGCCTGCATGGCCGAAATAGCAGCAGCCAGCGCCAAATGGATTTTTCGGGAATGAACGAAGTTGCTGACCGCGAAGGGTTCTTGGTCGCGTACCCCAATGCCATTGATGGCTCTTGGTCCAACGGATCAGAACTCACCGTCGGATTCATCGATGAACTGCTTGATGAAATTCGCTCAACGCATAGCGTGGATTCGTCGCGAATTTACGCCACGGGCGCGTCACAGGGCGCCGTGACCACATACTTGCTCGCTGTTGAACGTCCCAACCTGTTCGCCGCGATCGCTCCGAATGCTGGTTTGCGGCCCTTGCTTTCCGAAGGAGGATTGTATCCTGCTCCTCTGCCCAATGTTCCGAACCGCCCCTTCCCGATTATTCATGTGCATGGGACGGCGGATGATGTGATTCCCTTCCACGGTGGCGCGGGCTTTCCGTCGGTGAACGACGTTTTGGATGAATGGCTGGACAACAATCATTGTGAACGTGCTCCCGACATTTCGGAACCCGACGGTGCGGAGTCCGTCACCATTTTCACTTATGGCAACTGTGGCAACTACATAGGAGTCTCCAACACCGAGCGATCCGCGGAGGTGGCCCTATACCAGGTGAATGGCGGGACACACACTTGGCCCGAAGATGCGAGCACGGCGGTTTGGGATTTCTTTTCACGGCACGAACTTCCCGCATCCAGTGTGAACGCCCTGGCTCCCGGCGAGGAATACTCCCAAAGTTTCGACGTCATCCCCAACACTCAGGCCGGCAACACTCTTCCGGTTGGCTGGTCGGCGACGGGCCGGGGCGTCGTCACGACCGCGACATTCCCTCCGGAAAATAGGACATGGAATTGGTCTCTATTCACGGCGGCTGCTAACGACAGTGACGATCAGGCGTTGGCCGTGGGAGTTACGCCGCGTGGTCGCGCACATACTCCGGAACTGCAATTCCTCGCACAAGTCGCAAACGCCGATGCCATGGCATTTCAATTGGAGTTTGATCTTGAGGGATGGTATGCGGACGCGGCGGCGGCCCGTGAATCTAACCAAGCCGCCTTCGACGTCTCCATCGAAGTGGATTCGGGCGATGGTTTTTTCCTGGTGCGGCCCTTTGAAAATGTCGGCACGGAGACTCTCTCCCTTCCTAAAGGAGGTGGGGTTTTATCGGGGGATTCTCCCGAAAATCGCCTACAATTTGACAGCGGGTCGCAATTCGCTCCTCTTAGCGAAGGATCCATCGTGCGAATTCGTTGGAAGGTGCCAGAATCCGAAGAAACGAAGGGCCTTGTCTTCGGAGTGGACAATGTGCAGCTTCGATTCTTCGAAAGCGCATTGGACGCCTTCGATTGCAACTCAGACGGCGTGCTCGACGTAGCCGATGCGAACTGCGCGACCGTGTACTCATTGGATGCCACGCTGGATGCGGCGAGTCTCATTAAAGGAGATCTAGACGGCAACGGCGTCGTCGATCTCGCCGATTTCGCCACGCTTTCCAATCTTTTTGGCGAAGACGGAAAGTATACGGACGGAGACTTGGATTTGGATGGTGAAGTGACGATCTCTGATTTCAGAATACTCGCTGAGAACTTTGGCAACACGCCATCCGCCAACGCGGCCGCCGTGCCGGAACCCGCAGCATTTTCCTTGCTGCTGTGTGCATTGCTTTCGATTCGCATGCCCTGTAAGCAGCGCGTTCGTCAGGTCGAATCGCTGAACGATTGATTCGGTATTTGCAGTTTCGTGCCGTCACGAAGACCGCGTATTCTAGAGTTGTTTGACATTTCGCGCCCCCGGCCGGCACATGGACAGTGACAAAGTCCCCGTCGACATAACAAGAATTTTGAAGCGACGCTCAACCGCCCTTTGCGTCGAATGCCGGCTCAGCGGTATTGATTGAGACAGGCGATCGTCCGTTCGATCGACCATGGCCGATCGACACATCCTTTTCCCGTGGCAGGTTTTCAGCCTCGACTACTGGGTATTTCCGAGTTTGCGTCGCAGTTGGACTTTTTCCAGACCGGCGGCGATAATCGATTCCTTTCAAGAATCGCCTACAGTGCGGCGGGCAACGGCAAAACACTTGGATCTACTCGATTAATCGACTGTCTTTGGCGAGCCCCGGGAATAGCGTCCATGGATCGTGGTCGGCAAGTTCTTGAATTGTTTGACCAGGCATTCGATTTGTCAGCCGATCAGCTCGATAGTTTCTTGACCTCAGCCTGTGGCGAAAATCGTGAACTACGTCAGGAAGTTGAAGCTCTATTGGCCGCTCGTGAGGATGCAAAAGGCCTTTTCAAAGTGCCGACGTCGAGGAGTACATTGCAGGGAATTACCAATCCGTGCGGTGGACAAAGCGGAAACTACTTGGCCGAAGGCGGACACCACGGACGATTTCTACCTGGAATGGTGGTAGGCCGCCGCTACCGTATTGTCTCACGCGTAGGCCAGGGCGGAATGGGTGAAGTCTATCGCGCGGATGATCTTAAGCTGGGCCACTCCGTCGCAATAAAGTTCCTGCCGGAAGCCTTCGAGAATGATCTCCAACGACTTGAACTCTTTCACAATGAAGTTCGGTTAGCCAGGCAAATCAGCCATCCGAATGTCTGCAGGGTTTATGACATCGGTGCGGTCGACCATCAACATTTTCTTTCTATGGAATATGTCGATGGAGAAGACCTTGACACCTTGCTTCGCCGAATCGGGCGATTACCTCCAGACAAAGGTGTCGAAATCGCTCATCAACTTTGCGCTGGCATAGCTGCGGCACACGACCGTGGTGTCATTCACCGGGATTTGAAGCCGGCCAACGTCATGATCGATGGCCGCGGTCATGTCCGAATCACAGACTTCGGGTTGGCTAGAGTCGTTAGCGATGATGCGATCGAGGAAGTTGCGGGAACGCCAACGTACATGGCCCCAGAGCAACTTTTATCGGGAAAAACGAGTATCCAAAGTGATCTTTACTCTCTGGGCTTAATCCTGCATGAGTTGTTTACCGGCGAACCAGTTTACACCGCTAATTCGTTACCGGAACTCAAGCGACAATACGCAGAGTCCAAGGTCCTCCATCCGTCCAGTCACGTCAGCGACCTATACCCGGAGATTGACAATACCATTCGTCGCTGCCTGGAATACTTACCAGAGAAACGTCCAAAATCAGTCCGAGCCGTGGCTGCGTCGTTACCCGGCGGTGATCCAATTGCCGCGGCACTCGCTGTCGGTGACACTCCCCTGCCGGAGGTCGTGGCGGCGGCCGGCGGCCACGGGACGATTAGTAAGAAACTTGGCGTCGCGATGTTCGCTGGCGTCATACTTGGGTTAGCCCTTTGTTGGACAATTTCGGCACGTAGCTTGATCAATCGTGCTGGCCTGAGAGCCCACCCGCAAGTGCTGGCCAACCAAACACTCCGCGTGGTACGGGCTTTCGGTTACGAACAACCGCCCACCGACGCAACTTGGGCGTATCGCTTCAATCCTGACAGATGGCGTGTCCGCAGCCAGTCAAATTCACGTGACTTGAATATCGAGTTTTGGTATCGCCAAAGCCAAACCTCGATGACTCCTCATTTGTTTTACAGCGCCGGGCGACGCAATTTGGGAAACGTAACGTACGATAATCCGCCGTTCACTGAGCCGGACATGATCAGAGTGGATTTGGACACGGATGGTCACCTTTTGGGCTTCTTGGCGATTCCTCCTCGACACGACCCGGGCGTCGATGTCAAAGACGGAAAGCCCTTTCCATGGGAAGAATTCTTCAATGAAGACGCAAGAGGTTTATTCAGTTTTTCAGCTACCACATTGACCGAATCGGTGCCAACCTGGACACCACCAGTCGCCTTTGATTCACAGGCCGCATGGCTGGGGGAAAACTCCGACGGTCGTCTGGTCCGTATCGAAGTGGCATGCTTTCGAGGCCGTCCGGTTCATTTCCAGGTCACGAGCAACGACACGAGATCATCATCGAGCCGTAGGATTCCCTTGCTGCCAATCGTCGCGATGTCGTTAGTATTTATCGCTGGATGGGGTACGTACAGGAATTTTCATTCCGGTCGGGGCGATCGCGCCGGGGCGCGGCGAATTGCGACCTTCATGTTTGTTTCGAACATACTATTGTTCATGTTGATTGGAAGTCATTCCTTGCGCGCCGAAGTCGAGCTGGCCCAAAAGGCCATGGCTTGGGGCTTGCTTGCGGCATTCGAAACGTGGCTCTTCTATATGGCCTTTGAGCCATTGATCCGGCGCACGTTGCCAAGGAATCTAATTTCTTGGAATCGAGTGTTAGCAGGACAATTACAGGATTCATTCGTCGGATATGACGCGCTTGTTGGCGTGTTGTTTGCGGTATGTCTAAAGCTGATCAAAGGTGCGTCGGAGTACGTCGTGGATTCCAGTGGGCTCGCTGTGACTCTTCCATTCTTCTTACCAAGCCTTTGGCCTTTCATCGACTCAGGCCATGCGGCGGCTCGACTAATTGCCGAAGCCATGAACGCCATCCGAATTTCGTGGTGGTATTTATTGACCTTTTGTGTTTCACATTTCGTCGTCAGAGATCGCCGGGCCGCAATGGCCGTCACCACTATTCTTTGGGGCATGATATGGATGACCAGCGGTGGGGGGACAGTAGCCTTCGCTTTCATTTTCATTGCATTCGCAAAGCTGATGCTGCTACTTCGGTTCGGGTTGTGGACCCTTTGCGTTGCGATATTCGTGGAGCGTGTGTTGGAATGGCCGATTACGACTGACACCAACAGTTGGTACTTTTCTATCGGTTTCTCCGCCATCCTAATCGTGATGGCGGTGGCAACGTACGCCTTGCGAAACGCGGTTGGTGTCTATCGTGTTGCTCTCCGCCATCACCCGCTACGCTAGCGGCCTTTCGACAACAGATCCTCATCTGACTGCCATGCTTTGCGTGCCGAAAGTACGTTTGCGCCGCATGACAGCATGCGACTGAGCCCTTTCGTTGGCGTTGTTGGTCGGCTCAATTCGTTTGACGTCCCGGAACATCCACAGCCAAACGCGAACGCCGCCGACACTGAAGAACCCTCGCCAACTAACGACACTGATCAAGCCTCCCATGGCATCGCCGAGCCATTGCCCAAATCGCCCGCCGTTCGGGTAGCCAAAATGGATCGCGCCCGACTGTGTAGCGACTTTCGCAGGATAGCTGAAGTACACAATGGGCGTGTGTCCGAGTGTATGAAGACAGGGATGGTTTAATGCACACGTCGACAACTCCTGAGTCCGTTGCGCCGACCGGAAGTGTAGAATTACTGGCACATGCGTAGAAACTGTTTCAAAACCGGTTTAGTGCTAAATGGATGAAGCTAAGGTATGCGAGTCCGATGTGCATGAAGGGGTAGTAGGACCAGCGCACGGCCAGG
>JANQPP010000153.1 GCA_028289405.1 Pirellulales bacterium | reverse complement strand
TCCGAAGCGACGAATGTCCTGCGTCACGTACGGCGCGTGCGGAAAGGTCCGCCGACCGCCACGATCATTCTCAACATGGTGGGCACGAAACACCGGTTGACCGAGGACATGCGGCGGGCCGCCAAGGCCCTCAACTTGCCGATTTCCAAAACGGCCTGGGTGCATCGCCAAGCCTATGCCGATGCGCCGGGCCAGGGAACCGTGGTTTGGAAGATGGGTGCCCGAGCCAAGCCGGCCGCCACGGAAGTACTGAAGATCTTCTTGGAGCTATTTCCCGAGGCCAAGAAACGGAATCCGACCAAACACAGGAGGACCGCATGAAACAGCGTCGATCGCTCGTGGAGGGTGTCAAAACGGCCGAACTCAGTGACGAAGAAAAGGAATTCGTGTACGGCAAAAAGAAGCCGCAAGCGCAGCCGATCGAAGTGGGGGAAGCCAGGAGTAACTCCACGCCTTTGTCCGAGAAAACCACCCAAGAGCAAACCGGCATACTGCCGCAGATGGCCGGGCGTCAGGCGATTACGATTCGCTGCACGCCGCAGGTCGCCTCGGCCCTGAAGCGAGTCTCCCTGCAACGTCAGCTCAACGGCGTCGAACCGTATCACATGCAGGACATTGTCGAGCAGGCCCTGCAAACCTGGCTGGAATCCAACTCGTAAATTGCTTCACTTATCTCCTCACTTCGACATGGCGTTTAACGGCCCAGAATTGAGCCGTGGGACGTCATCTTCGCATTTGGTGTACCCAAGTAGCTCTCAATCCGAATTGGCGCTGTAAGGGGCATTTCTGTCCGAAATCGACGCACTTCTCCCTTCGGCGTATTTGGACCAACTTCTGAAAATGCCGTGGCGCCGGGAATCTCCGGTGAAACGCTTTCTATCCCGTGATTTACCCTATGCCCGGTGTGGCCTGCCTCTAACAATCCCAAAGGACTTTGAATTGATGTGACACACTGTCATTAAACGGTCACATAATACCGCTATGACGGTCTGATGAGAATCACGCCGCATTACTCGGCCGCCGGTGCCAAGAGCTACTACGAGGTCAGCGACTATCTGAGCGCTGGTCCTGAAGAACTCAAAGGCCAATGGCTGGGGCAGGCGGCGGCCGAACTGGGACTCGTGGGAGAAGTGCAAAAAGCCCACTTTGATCGCATGGTCGACAACCTGCACCCGACCCAAAACGAACGGCTGACTCCGCGAACGCGGGCCGACCGTCGCTACGGCTGGGACATCATGCTGTCCGCACCGAAGAGCGTCTCCATCGCCTACGGCCTCTTGGGAGACGAGCGAATCCTGGAGGCGTTTCAGGAAAGCCTCAACGAGACCTTTCGGGCCTTCGAGCGGGACACACTGACCCGCGTG
>JANQPP010000189.1 GCA_028289405.1 Pirellulales bacterium | reverse complement strand
GAATTTTCCACGAAGAGCGTGGGGGAATCCCTGTTCACGGCGGACCGGCTCAGCCCGAAGCCGTGGCAGGGGCATGACGGGAAATACCTGCGGCTGCTGTCTCACATCGTGTGGCGGCTCCAGCATCAATGTGATTGGCCGGGGGAACTGGCCGACTGTTACGACGCCGAGCTTTACCTGTTATCGCCAGCGGAGGATTACGCCGTGGCATTGGGGGACGAGCCGGAGCGGCTCGCCGGCCTGTCCCTCGCGGAAGTGGCCGAGACTCCATGGCCAAACGCGTACAAAGAATTCGCCGAGGCGGATTTGGAACACGCCAAGGAAACGTTTTACGGATGTCAATCACGAAAGGAAGTTGCCGTATGATCACCGAAGCCACGAATCTGGATGAAGTGCTTGATGCACAAAAAGAAATCGAATCGGGACAGTTGGAGGATTTCTACACCCTGGCAAAACGGCTCGCGGATGGAGAACAAGTCGAGCCAGACGAAATCGCCCGCATCACTCGGGATGCCCGCCGGACGGCAGACGATCTTCGTTCGCTGCTGCAAGTCCACGAACAGCGAGCCGAGTGGAAGCAGCATGTTCACGCGGGACAGGACGCTCAGGCGGAACTCCATCGTATTTCCGTCGCCAAAGCTGCGGAGCGTCAAAAACTGGCCGATGCGGAAAAGGCATGCGAACTGGCTCTGGCTTCGCTCAGCGAGCGACATGCAACATTGATGGATCAAAACTCGCGGGCCACCTTGGCCCGTAGGCGGCTCAAGGACACGGCGAGCACGGTTGACCCGAGCATCTCCAGGGACATGGAAAAACTGCGGGACATTGCCCGAGAGATCCAGGCTCGCATGCATCCTGCCCAAGAGCGATTAGGAAGAATTCGCGATAGCATTCAAACCCACGAAGCGGACCTGTCCAAGGCGAGCCATCGTTCTCAGCGCAAACAGATCGAGCAAACGCTTGAAGGATTGCGTCAACGTGAGCAAGAGGCTCGCGACGATTTTCACGACTGCCACAAACAGCAGCGAGCCAACTCGGAAGCGATGGAGGCATTGCTCCCACGGATGCTAGAAGCTTAGCCATAATGTCTTCAAAATGCGCAAAAATGCCCCGGGTCCTTCCCCAGGGGGGGCGCCCGGGGGGCTTCGCCCTACTATCGAGGCACTTTTTCGCGCACGGCACTAATTCTGGGAAAGTAACCCCATCCGCGATCCGCTAGGAGGTCTGGGAAAGATGGTAGTTCGGTCAAAGGCGGACAGTGCGGCGGAAATCTCCATGCTGCAAACGCTCAGCCAGCGGGCGGCAGCGTGGCTCGTGGGCATTTCGCCTCGGAATCTGCGGGAAAAGGTCAGTTTCCCGAGGAACCCGGACGGCACGTACGATGCCAAGGAAATCATGGCGTGGGCCAATGAG
>JANQPP010000172.1 GCA_028289405.1 Pirellulales bacterium | reverse complement strand
GCCAGCAGCGCGGACTCAATCACGTTTTTGATCGTCTGTTCGTCCAACCTATTGTCCTGTTTCATCGATAGCTGGGACAGCCTCGCCGGCCGCCCGGATGTGGATTGGCCCGAAGGGCTCCGCCTGGACCACACTAATGACCGATTCCTTCAGCAACTCAAGCATGGCGAGGAATGTCACCGCCACGCCCATTCGCCCCTCTTCCGGAACGAACAAGGCGGCGAAGTCCACGAAGCGGTCTTGCTGCAGCCGCTCCAGAATTTGCGTCATACGCTCGCGAACCGATAGCGGCTCACGTTGGACATGGTGGTGGGCAAACATCTCCGCTCTCGCCATCGCGTCCCGGAGGGCTACCAGCATTTCCTTTAGCGTAATGTCCGGCAATTTCTCGACAACTTTGCGCTCGACGACCTCAGCGGTAGCCGTCGTAACGTCGCGCTCCATGCGCTCCAGCTGATTGATATCTTCAGCTGCCTGCTTGAAGCGCTCGTACTCTTGTAGTCTTCGAACGAGTTCGGCCCGCGGATCATCCTCATCCTCTGCTGCTTCATCCGCTCGCGGGAGCAGCATTCGTGACTTGATCTCCGCGAGGGTGGCAGCCATCACGAGGTATTCACCGGCCAGTTCGAACTGCATGTCTCGCATGAGTTCGATGTACTGCGTGTACTGTTTCGTAATCTCGGCAATCGGGATGTTGAGAACATCCATGTTCTGCCGCTTAATCAGATAGAGCAGCAAATCCAGTGGGCCCTCAAAGGCCTCGAGGAAAACCTCCAGCGCATGGGGCGGGATGTAGAGATCTCGTGGAAGCTGGGTAATCGGTTCACCCGATACAACAGCGAACGGCATCTCGCCCTGGGCGGGCACACCCTCCTGCGGCGTACTAGGCGGCGGTAGGCCTTGGACCAACTTGAGCTCCGGTTTGGTAGTGGGCGCGGTCATCTGCGCTTAAGGGACTCACACGGGGGACAGTCGTGCACTAGGCCAGACCTCCAAGCCGAAAAAAGAAAGCTTCTACCATTGTGATAACAGGCCGCAAAAACCACCACAACGGACCCAGAACCGCTAAGGCAATCACAATGATAAAGCCGTAGGGTTCGACGGCATCAAGCATACGCGAGGCACTCAGTGGGACCAACCCACTCAATACACGCCCGCCGTCGAGAGGAGGAATAGGTATGAGATTAAATACACCAAGTAAGACATTGAAAAAAATGCCAACTTCCGCGACGCGAATAAGAAACTGCGCCAACCCGCCGGTACCAAAGACGCCCAAAAGAACGAACGCCGCTAGCAAGGTCCAAAAAGCGGCCTGAGCAAAGTTGGACGCCGGGCCCGCCGCCGCCACGAGCACCATGTCGCGCCGCGGGTTGCGGAGGTTGCGTCCCGCAACGGGCACGGGCTTTGCCCAGCCAAAGAACCAGCTACCCCCCGTCATCAAGAGCAATCCCAACGGGACGACTACCGTTCCCATAGGGTCGATATGTTTGATCGGATTCAGAGACAGCCTGCCTAGCATCTCGGCGGTGCGATCGCCAAGCATCTTGGCCGCCCACCCATGGGCGACCTCATGCAGCGTAATGGCGAACAGAACGGGCACGGCAGCGATGCCGATGATGACGAGGAGCTGGTTTGGGTCGAGCATGGTGCGATTATGGCCCAGACAAGAAATCCACGGGACCCTTCCCGGCTCGCCGCACCTCCAGA
The DNA here is from genome assembly GCA_028289405.1 of Pirellulales bacterium. Lineage (GTDB taxonomy): Bacteria > Planctomycetota > Planctomycetia > Pirellulales > JANQPP01 > JANQPP01. The sequence continues at coordinate 154 of JANQPP010000172.1, read as the reverse complement.
TTCCCACTGGTCATATCGAGCACGGTCGAGGGTTCCACTCCACAATATCCGCCATCAATGACGGCCTGCACGTCGTGTTCCAAACGGGCTCGAATTTCCTCAGGGTCGGTCATGGGAAGCGTCTGATCTGGGAGCAAGAGCGTCGAACTCATAA
>JANQPP010000170.1 GCA_028289405.1 Pirellulales bacterium | reverse complement strand
CCCAGCCCTGGGCGCCCTGGCTTTCGAGAAAGGTCAGGTCTTCCGGGCCTTCCCCCTCCTGCCCGAGCAGCCGCGCCGCCACGGCCAACAGGCACGCCGCTACCAGTAGGCTCCACGAGGGTAGTTTTCGCTGCATGGCCGCGCCTCGGCTTTCGTGTTTGGATGCACTCTTTGTTTGTGGGGAGGTATAGTCGGTTTGGATTGCGTTATGCTGCCGCGCGCGGAGTCTTCACCACCAGTAATCGCTCCGTCAGTACGTAAGGCGGTAATATCGACCGCGCGATACTACGAAACGGATGGGAAGCCCGGCAAGCTTTTGTTCAATTTCATCGTTCAACGGCACGTCCACCAGTTGGATTACCACCGGGCCGAGCAAAGCTGGTGAATTCACAATGCGCTGCAACACGGCTGCCAATTCTGGGCCCCCGGCCGGTGAACCGACGAGGATCATTTCCTTCAAGTTGGGGGCGTTTTCCAATCGCACGAGGCCGCCGGCGGTAACGGACGTTCCTTTCAGTTCCAGGAATTCCAAGTGGCTCCAATCGGAGACGGAATCGAGAACCTCGTCCGTAATTTGGGATCCCTCGAGTTGCAGGTTTCGAAGTTTGGGCAAATAACCCAACTCGCGGAGCAGGGCCGGATCATCGTCTTCCTCCAACACAACCGCCTCAATGCGGCACGTTTCCCGCCAGAGAAACCAGGGCCGCCGATAGTTGAGATCGAGAAATACGACCCCTTCTAGCGAGCTGAGCCGCTGTTCGAAATCGAGTTGGATCCCCAGCCACGCGCCTCCGCAGAAGACGGCCAGCAGCCCAGCGGCAGCGGCGAAACCCTTCCAGCGTGAATTTCCACGGCGCAGCCCATAAAGGACAACTAGAACTCCCACGGCCAGGGCGACGAGTACGCCGAAAACCGTCGCCACGTGTGGCCATTGCCAGGCCCAGTTGTAGCGCAACCGCAGGAAAACGTACGTGGCAGCCATTCCTGCGGCGGTGGCAAAAACCCAGCCAACGTAACTCTTCCATCTCGCTCCCCAAGACACGGGGAGCGTCAACAAACCGATGCCGATCGCGATCGCCGCCTGAGTTTCACCGGCGAGTGTGCCCACCAGCCCAATCGTCATGAGGAGAGCAAAAGTCATCGCCGACAGCGGCCCGGCGACAGGATGCACCCAGTGGTGCCCCCCCATTGCCACCGCGATACTCGCCATACCCACCCCAACCACCGCGAAGGCCCATGTCAGGGGATGGGCGTCTTGCAGGATGCCGGCCCATTCAGCTTGCTCCTCCCAGGAAAGTACGACCCGCACCAGCACCGCGAGCAGGCTCACTCCCAAGAGCAAATACCATCCGGGCAGCTTGCGTGGCATCTCGGATCTCCTCGCGAATTACCAGGGCGATTCTCGCATCTCGATTTGAATGCCGGTGCGTTGGAAGATTTCCCGTACCTCTTCAGACGTAAACGACCCGGGATCGAGATACAAAATCAGGCCGCCTTGAATTTTGAGCCCATATGCCGGTTCACGGGCCAGATCCTCTTCGGAGAGTTTCTCGATCGTATCTTCCGCTTCAGGAAGTTCCCGGAGGACTGGAAGGCTTAAGTCCGAGAAGTCTTCCAGTGTCAACGGAATGCCGTGCATCACCGCGAAGTTTAGCGTCTTTGTCTTGATCAGTCGAGGCAAAACCTTTCCCGTGACTTGAGTGCCGCTGAGGTTGATGTGATTGATCAAGGGCAAATCTGGCAGCTTCTCCACGAAATCGTCACCGACTTGCGTCTCAGGCAACTCAAGCAAATACAGTGACGAAGGCGCTTTGGCTTGCTGCTCTTGCAATCTTTCCAGTATCGCGTCTCCATTGATGGGCATATCCTCGATGGTTAATGCCTCCAAACCGGGTACGTCGAGCAGTCGCTCCAGACCTCGTGCGCTGAATTCGTTCCCCCTCAGGGACAATATGGTCATGGCATTCAGCGGGGGCAGCTTTTCCAGCCCGGCGTCCGTGATGGATGTTCCCACCAGCTCGAGCATTTGCACCCCACTCCAGTCGGGAACGTAGCCCAGCACTTCGTCGGTGATTTGCGAACCGTGGAGCGTGATGCCCGCAACTGGCGAAAAGTAACGTAGCTCCTTAAGCAGTTCCGGATCATCCTCCGCGTCGAGCGTGATGCTGTCGATTTGAACGGAAAAGGGCAAAGGTGGCCAAATTTTTGGGCCACCGTAATAGTGGTACGCGACAAGATCGAGCTTCTGGATGCGCTGATAGTAGTCCTGAAAAAATCCCGACCAAGCACCGCAGGCGGTCAGTAGCAAGAGCCACACCGTATTCAGCAGGTTGCGCCTAGCGGACCAGCCGAGACGGCGCCCGCGTTTCCAGTGCCAGACGATAGCCGCCACCAACATGCCGGCGGCGATCAGCACGAAGGCCCAACTGATCGCCGGCCACTCCCAAGCCCAGTTGAAGCGGAGCCGCAAGCCGCCATAGGCCGCCGCGCCGCCTGACAGGAACAGCCCGGACCAACGGACGTAGCTATTCCAGCTTGCGCCAAAAGCGACGGGCACGGAGACGAGGCCAGCCCCGAGAGCCATGCCCAACATGTCTTGTGCACCCTGGAAACCGAGCACGACCCCCGCCAACAGGACGCCGGCGATGCTGGCTAGAAATGGCACCATCCAGCGGTGGATCCAGTTCCGGGCGAGAATGGCGAGCGCCACGCAGATCGTGTAGATCACGCCCGCGACCAGCAGGAGGTCGATCGGGTTTTCGATTCGCACGAAGCCCCGCAAGGCTCCCCGTTCCCCCAGCGACAGGAAGACCCGCACCAGCACGGCGAGTAGGCTCACGCCCAAAAGCAAATACCAACCGGGCAGCTTGCGTGGCATCGGCATGTTTCCTTGCGAATTAGCGTAAGGACTCGTACGTTTCGATTCGGATACCCGTGCGCTGCTTGATGTCTTGCCTTGCTTCGGCGGTGAATAATCCCGGATCCACCACCACATGGAGTTGGCCACGAATCATGAGTTGATACATGGGATCCGCCAGCGCTTCAGATAGCGACACAGTTCCGCTGAGGCTGGTGTCCACGCTGAGACGGTCGGAGATGTCCAAGTCTTGAAAATCTTCGGCTGTCAACTCAAGGCCACTCAGCATGACCCATTCCACGCCGTTGATCTTGATGATCGATGGCAAGGACGCGGCGGTGACATGCGTGCGACTCAGGTCGAGATGACTGGATAACCGCAGCCCTTCCAAATCCTTGACAAACGCATCATCCACGCGAGTATCCGCCAAATACAACCAAAACGGCGGTGCCCCTTTCATCTGTTGCAGTCGGCGAATGAGCCCAGGCAACGAACGACCATGAATGGGAGTTTGCGAAATATGGATGGAACTCAACCTTGGGGAATTCTCCAAAATGGATAGTGCGTCGTCCGTGATGGGATTGCCGTGCAATTGGATGTCAGCCAGGGAGCGCAACGGTGGAAGCTGTTTCAGGCCTGCGTCGGTCACAGCGGTCTCGTGTAGCCCGAAATACTCCAATTCCGACCATGTTTCGAAATCATGCAAGATCTCGTTCGTGATCTGCGGGCCATGCAAACCGAGGTGTTGAATCGGTGGAAAATACCGTAGTTCTCGCAGGATTTTGGGATCGTTCTCCGGCCAAAGCACGACATTCTCAATCTGCCGCGCATGCAGCCAGGCGAACCACGTGCCGGGTTTGACTTGCGTGAAGTTCGCCACGGGTGCCAAGGCATGGTACCGTTGTTCGTAGTCGACTAAGTGCCCTATCCAAAAGCCGGCCACCGCGAGCGCCAGCAGCCACGCCGTGTTCAGCCGATTCCGCCAGCGGGACCATTGCAGCCGCCGGCCTCGCCGCCACTGCCGGATCAGCACAAGTGCGATTAGTCCCAGGGCAAAAAGCGCCACTGTCCAACAAGCCAGCGGCCATTCCCAGGCCCAGTTGAACCGCAGCCGGAGCGCCGCATAGCTTGCCAGCACGCCGAACGAGGCGAGCGTGGTCCAGCGGAGATAACTTTTCCAACTCGCGCCCAAGGCCACCGGCAGGGAGATGATGCCGGCGCCGATGGCCAGCACCAGAGTGACCTGCACGCGCTGGTAACCGGCGATGCTTCCTGCCAGAAAGATCGCGGCGATCATGCCCAGCAGCGGGGCCGCGGCGGGATGCACCCAATTTCTCCCGATGGTCGCCGCCGCGATGGCCACCGTGCCGACCCCCAGGGCCAACAGCAAAAAAGCGGGCAGTCCGCGAATTTCCAGCAGCCCTCGCCAGTAGCTGCTTTCTCCCACCGACAAAAAGATGCGGGCTACCACCGCCAGCAGGAAAGCGCCCAGGATCAGCTTCAGGCCCGAAGGCCGGGGACGGGAATGGAGACTCATGTCGATTTTCTTTCTTCTCGAATACGCCACCGCCAGCGGTCCACCCAGGGGACCGGGTCTAGTTTGAGTGTGAAGGCCACGGCGAACACGACGCCCAGCAAGAACGCCGCCTGCCGGCCGTCCCACGTCAAAAATTGCAGCGGAATCAGTGCTCCCGCGATCCCCAGCAGGAAGCCCACGAGGCGGCCGAAAAAAAGGACACCGGCAAACCAACATGCCGTGAAACCCGATATGATGCCGATCAACAGCAGGGGAAACGTCAGTATGGGATCGACCCGCGGAGCACCGTAATTGGGCATTCGGTGTTCTGCCGGATTACCGGCCCAAGCCCGCAACAGGCCCACGCACAAAGCGATGATTGCGATGGCGATGATCTGTCCCCGCGCGGAGAGCCGGTACGGAGAAGGCGCTCGTTCCCGCCACTGGAGGAAACGCAATTCGGACAGAGTGGGAATCTTGATCCGTTTCTCTAGCGAATCGATGCCCCGCCAAAAACCGTCCTCTTCCGGCAAGCGTCGCCGCAGCCGTCGCGGTCGCCAAGGCCTTTCGGCTCCATCTTGCAGCACGACCAAGATGGCCAGCACGAAACCACCGGCCAGGAAGCCCGCGTAGGTTTCTGGAGGATAGCCGCATACGCGGGCCATGAGCAGGCTTCCCACCGGCCCGAATACCAAGGCAAGGAGACGGCCAAAGCAGTGGATGCCCAGCGCGGCGCCCGCGAATCCGCCCAGCCCCACGGCTAGCAAACCGAACCATTGCGGGGCCGTGAATGCCCGCCGCGCGCCCGGCGTACCAGTCGGCGGTGCGAGGGACTGCAAGATACCGACGATCAGGGCCAGTCCCACGAGCGCGGCCAACTGCCAGCGGGCTTCCAAGCGGCGCCGCCCTTGCCGCGTTTCCGTGAGGTATCGCTCCACACGTTGCAAATGGGTTCGGCATTGCCACCACCAGAGACGGGGCTCCCAGCGGGGCTTGGGCAAAAAGGCCACAAAATAACCGACTACGAACCCGTACAGCGTGGCGGCCCCTTCGCTCACGCCGAACCGAAAAAGCATCGGGAGCATGGGGGCCGAAATGAGCGCGAAAAAGATGGCGATGCCTCGGCTGAACGCGATCCGCCCCCAGATGCCCAAGGCAATGGGGAGCACGATCATCGCCATCACGAACGCGTATTCCAGGAGTGGCCAGAGCGTGATCCGCGCATGTTGCAGCGGCCCCTGCGAGATGCCCCGCACCACGCCAAACACCAGCGACGCCACGACCACGGCGATGATTTGCCCCTGCGATGAGTATTTACGGACCATGAGTCTTTTTCCGGTCTCGCTACCAATGGTGAATCACGCCTTGGCGCGGTTCGATTCGAATGCCGGATTGCTGGAAAATCTCCTCCATTTCGGCAGGCGTGAATCGGTCCGGATCCACGTACAGCGTGAGCGACGGGGCCAACTGGTTACGTCGAATCGCGGGTTGGGGCATGCCCGACGGCGGCTGCCTGGATGGCACCGCGTTTGGTAATTCCAGGCGCTTCCAAAAATCGACGTTGCGGAAATCTTCCACCTTCAATTCCACTCCGCGCAAATCCACGCCCGACACGGTCGACAACTCGACCAAATGTGGCAAGGATTTTCCGCTGGCGCGCGTGGATCGCAGGTCGAGGAATTTGGCGACATCGGCTCCCTTGAGCTGCTCGACGAACCGGTCGTCCACCACGGTGCCGGGAAGGTGCAGACTAAACGGCAGCAGGTGGCCTGGCTGCGTAGCGATTTGCTGGAGGAGCCGGATCAAACCAGGCCCTCGAATGGGGGTGTCCTCGATCAGGATGTCATGCAGCAGTGGGGAGGATTCGAATGCCGTGAGCGCGTCATCCGAGAATCCTCCCTCCATCAAGACCAGCCTTTCCAGCGCGGGCAGCGGCGGCAATTGCCGAAGCCCCTCATCTGTCACCGACGTGCCGCGAAGATCGAGCTTCGTGACCTGATCCCAGGCAGGAATCGCGCGCAGCACGTCATCCATGACGTGTTTTCCCGCGAGATTGACGGCGATGGTGCCGGAAAAGAGACGCATCTCGGCGAAGGCGGCTGGATCGCCGTGCGGCGGAAACTGCAACGTCTGAATTTCTGCGTGCGACAAGATCAGTCGCCGTGGCGGAGCGTCATCGATTCGGAAGGCGGCCACATCCGCCAACCGCTCGCGGCGTTGATCGAGATCAACTTGTAGCCCGATCCGTATACCCGCCAAAAATAGCCCCACAATCCACAGGGACCGCGCAACCTTTTGCCTCTGCGTTGCTCTCTGGCCGCGCCATCGGTAAACCAGGAACCCTCCCAGCATGCCAACCGTGATGGCGGCCACCATGTACGCGATGCCCGGCTGCTGCCAGGCCCAATTAAAGCGGAACCGAGCATACAGATAGCCTCCGGCGGCACCGATCGCGATGGCGATCAACCAGTAGAACAAGTCACTCCCGCCGGCCCTTAGCAGGATGGACGCCACGAGAAACATGGCCCCCACGGCCAGATACCACCATGGTTGCCCGATTAACGAGCGCGTGGCGGCGGTATCGGTCGAAGTCTGCCACAGAGCCGCTAGCAGGACGATGCCTAACACCACAACGGCTTGCCAGCGCTGGAGGCGTGCACTGCGCCGATGTTGCTGAAGAATGTTGTGCCACATCCTTTGCCCACGAATCCGCAGCCACCGCGAACGATACTTCAGGTTCCACTCTTCCACGGGCCAAATCGCGATGAAAACGCCCACCAGCAGGCCATGGAAGGCTGCCACCGCAGGGAAATTCATTCCACTCCGAGCGTCGACGGATAAAGCTTGTGGAACGAGAGAAACTGGCACCGTCGCGGCGACGAGGGAAATGTAAACGGCCAACGGCGGCCCCAAGGCACGTCGTGCCCATACCGCCGCGAAAAAAGGGAGCACGGCCGCGAGCAGGATGGCCAACCCGCTCACCAAGGGTCCGGCCAGAAAATTCGGCCCGGAGTCCAAGTGGCTAGAGATGGCCCGCGCGCCGCCCAAGATCACGGTGGCCACGACCACGGCGATAATTTGCCCCTGCGATGAGTATTTACGGGCCATGGGACACCTCTTCCCGTTGTCCGTCAGACAAGCGGGCTTCAGTTCCGTTCGTCCGGCATTTCAGTCACCACGGCATTGTACCGGAAAAAGGCCCGGAACCCCGTAAAAATCAGGGTTTCGGGTTTTTTTCATGCGCCGCGGCAGCCGTCGGCAAAGTCCCTCCAGATTGCCAGCGGTGGCCAGTTAAGGACTCCAGGCGCGCACAACGTAGCGACACATGAAGATATGTGGGTCGTCAACGTCCGCTGAGAGTTATTCCGTGCCATCAAACGAACGGAATATGTGCCCCGGCCCGTGGTCGGTCGAGTCACCACGTGGGCGAAAGCCTAGCAGCGATTTGCGGTGCAACGGACGCGGATTTGGGGAATCGGCAAGTCACTTCGGCGTGTCATGCTTCGCTGGCAAATAGCATGCGCCAAATTGCCTCAGAGCGTGTTTTAAAATCCCAATTTCGCCGTCGGGCGGCTAAAATCCTCCCGCCGCCACGTAGTGCTGCATCGCCGAATCTCGTGGATTCGCCTGCTTCGCACGCCTCGCGACGAGACGATTCGCGCGCCCTTTGGGCTGAAAGCGAATTTCAAAACACGC
>JANQPP010000164.1 GCA_028289405.1 Pirellulales bacterium | reverse complement strand
AAAAAGGGCCGGAGTCGGCGGTGCCCGACCTGTTCGAGGGCCGGCTCACCGTGGTCACGCCGGGAAGACAGTCGCGGCCCGAAAGCGTGCGGCGGCTGGCGAAATTTTGGAAGTCGGTGGGCAGCCAAGTACTGGAGTTGTCGCCGGAGCAACATGACCGGCTTTTGGCCGATTGCAGCCACTTGCCGCACGTGTTGGCGGCAGCTTTGGCCCATGCCACGCCCGCGAAGTCGCTCCCCTTGGCGGCCAGCGGCTGGCTCGGAATGACGCGGGTCGCTTCCGGGGATCCCGGGCTGTGGCGGCAGATTTTCGCCACCAATCGGGCTCACACGCTTGCATCACTCGCGCGGCTGGAAAAATCGCTGCGGCGGGTGCGGGACCTGTTGGCAAAGGAAGATGACCGGGGACTGGAACGTTTTTTAGCGGAAGCGAAGCAGAAGCGCGATGCTGTGGGAAATTGACATTTATACACGGGACGCCGAGCACGACCAGCTTGCCCGCCAGGCCGCGCGGGAAGCCCGCTTGCTCGGTTGCGAGGAACCGCTCACGCTCCGCGTGGCCCGGGGCTATCTGTTGGAAGGAAACCTTCAAGCGGAACAAATCGAATTTGCCGCGCGAGAACTGCTGGCCGATCCCGTGTTGGATGAAGCGGCCATCGCCACTTGCGGTGATCCGAAACTGGACAGCCACTTCGAGGGTTTCGATACGCAAGTCCACGTGCTCCCCAAGCCGGGCGTGATGGATCCCGTGGCGTTGACGGCGACGGCGTCGCTGGCCGAATTGGGCCTGGAGGTCGTGGGACTCCGCACGTTCAAAAAATATTGGATTCGCGGCCTCGACGCTGGACGGCTGGAATGGCTCTGCCGCAAAGTTCTGGCGAACGACGCCATCGAGCAAGTCGTCGTGGGACCGCTGTCGCTAACCAGCTTGGAGTTGGGCCGGCCTTACACTTTTGCCCGCGTCGAGGTTCCGCTCGGGCAATTCGATGACGAGGCGCTGGCCCGGCTCAGCCGGGAAGGGCAGCTCTTTCTCGACCTGGAGGAGATGCGGACCATCCAGCGGCACTTTCAGGAGTTGGGCCGTGACCCCACGGATGTGGAACTGGAAACGCTGGCGCAAACCTGGAGCGAGCATTGCAGCCATAAGACGCTCACCGGTCCCGTCCGTTATCTCGGCCCGGAAGGAGAATATCGTTACGAAAACCTGCTGAAAGAGACCATCTTTCAGGCCACGCAGCGCATCCGCGAAAATTTGGGCGACGACGACTGGTGCGTGAGCGTGTTCAAGGACAATGCGGGCGTGGTTCGCTTCGACGACAAATACCATGCCGTCTTCAAAGTCGAAACGCACAACCACCCCTCGGCGCTGGAGCCCTACGGAGGCGCGAATACGGGGCTCGGCGGCGTGATCCGCGATCCGCTCGGCACGGGGTTGGGAGCCAAGCCGGTATGCAGCACGGATGTGTTCTGTTTCGGCCCTCCAGACACTCCCCCGGAGGAACTGCCGAGCGGGGTGCAGCATCCCCGCCGCGTGATGCAAGGCGTGGTGGCTGGAGTCCGCGATTATGGCAACCGCATGGGCATTCCGACCGTCAACGGCGCTGTGCTGTTTGACCGCAGATACTTGGGAAACCCGCTGGTTTACTGTGGCAACGTGGGCCTGCTCCCCGTGGATCGCGTGGAAAAAAATCCCCAAGCGGGCGATTATATCGTGGTGGTGGGCGGACGGACGGGGCGCGACGGCATCCACGGCGCGACTTTCAGTTCCGCCGAATTGACCGCCGAGAGCGAGGAACTTTCCGGCGGCGCCGTGCAGATCGGCAACGCCATCGCGGAAAAGATGCTCGTGGACGTCATCTTGCAGGCCCGCGATGAAGGGCTCTTCTCTGCCATCACGGACTGCGGCGCCGGCGGACTTTCCAGCGCCGTGGGTGAAATGGGCGCCGACTTGGGAGCCCAGGTTGAATTAGAACAAGTGCCCGTCAAATACGAAGGTTTAACCTACACGGAGATTTGGATCTCCGAGGCCCAGGAACGGATGGTGCTGGCCGTGCCCCCCGCGCACTGGGAACGGTTTCATGCGCTGTGCGCCGCGGAGGGAGTGGAGGCAGCTCACATCGGCGAATTCATGTCAACCGGGCGGCTATGTCTCCAGTATGAGGGGCAGAAAGTCGCCGACTTGGCCATGGAGTTTTTACACAACGGACGGCCCCGCATCGAGCGGGAAGCCACATATGCACCACCCGAGCCGACGCCCGCCCGGCTTCCTGATAAGTACACCTGGGACTACACGGAAGAGTTGCAAAAGATTTTGGGATCGCTGAACGTGGCCAGCAAGGAGGCGATCATCCGCCAATACGACCACGAAGTGCAGGGGGGCAGCGTCATCAAGCCGCTCGTGGGCATCCAAGAAGACGGCCCCAGTGACGCGGCGGTAGTCCGGCCCCGTTTGGATTCGCTGCGTGGCCTGGTCGTGGCCTGCGGCATCAACCCGCATTTCGGCGACCATGACACCTACCACATGGCGGCCAGCGCCATCGACGAAGCGGTGCGGAACTGCGTGGCCGTGGGCGCGGATCCCGCACGGATCGCCATCTTGGACAACTTCTGTTGGGGAGATACGTCCCGGCCCGAAACGCTGGGTTCCCTGGTGCGGGCGGCGGAGGCATGCCGGGACGTCGCCATCGCCTGGAACACTCCTTTCATTAGCGGCAAGGACAGCTTGAACAATGAATACCGCTACGCCGACCCGGACAACACCCCGCACGTGCTGGCCATTCCTCCCACGCTGCTGATCAGCGCGCTGGGGCAGGTGGAAGACGTCCGCCGCTGCGTGACGATGGACCTCAAGGAAAACGGCAACTTCATCTACCAAGTCGGCGTGACGAAAAACGAATTGGGCGGTTCTCACTATTCCCTGATCTCCGGATTTGCCGGCAGCCAAGTGCCCGTGGTGGATGTGGAGACGGCCCGAGCCACTTTTGAGTCACTGCACGGCGCGATCTCTTCTGGGCTGGTCCGTGCGTGCCACGATTTGAGCGAGGGAGGTTTGGCGGTCGCGGCTGCGGAGATGGCCTTCGCCGGCGGGTTGGGGGCCAGGTTTTTCTTGGCCCAGGCACCGCACGAATTGGAGTTGGACGAAGCCGCCGCCGAAGCTGACGCGGAACTTCGCGCCGAATTCCCGCAGCTTGAACTTCATCCTCTGGCGGCCATGCCACACGCGGCGGCGATCCTGCTGTTTTCCGAATCGAATAGCCGGTTTCTCTGTGAGGTGGCTCCGGACGATTGCGAGGAATTTGAACGGCGAATGGGGAACGTGCCGCATGGCCTCGTCGGGGAGGTCGTGGCCGAACCGTTGCTGCAAATCGTGGGAATTCCCGCGCCGCAGCCCCATGCCGAGGAAGGTGTCTACGACCCGCAAACCGCCCCGCTGGTGATCGAAGCCCCGTTGGCAGCGCTCAAGGGGGCGTGGCAACGGCCCTTGCGCTGGTGACGTAGGGCGGGAACTTGGCAGCCGGACCAAACTGGATTGAGATATTGTTGAAATTGGAGTAATCACGCCGTGGCCCAACCACACGTATTGGTCCTGCGTTCGCCGGGCACGAACTGCGACGAGGAAACCGCTTTCGCCTTCGAAGCGGCGGGCGGCAAGGCGACCCGCCGTCACGTACGCTGGCTGCTGGAGAATCCTCACGCGTTGCGGGAGTATCAAATCTTCTGCTTGCCAGGCGGGTTCAGCTACGGAGACGATATCTCGGCGGGCATCGTCTGGGCCAACCAATTGCGGCAGCGGCTAGGAGACGCCCTGCACGAATTCCGCGATTCCGGGTCGCTGATGCTGGGGATTTGCAATGGTTTTCAAGCATTGATTCAAACCGGCCTCCTCTTCCATGCGGCGCGGCGCTCGGAACTCCCCGCTACGCTCACCTGGAATCATCAAGGACGTTACGAAGACCGTTGGGTGCGCTTGCGCGCGGGTTCGACGGCGTCACCGTTCCTGGAGGGCTTGGAGACGTTGTCGTTGCCCATCGCCCACGCGGAGGGCCGGTTCGTCCCCCGGGACACGGCAGCGCTCAATGAGCTCAAGCGGAATGGCCAGGTGGCTTTGCGGTATGCCCTGCCCAACTCGGAGCCCGCCCCGGACCAAGAAACCTTGCCCTATCCGCACAATCCCAATGGTTCGGTGGGCAACGTGGCGGGGCTTTGTGATCCGAGCGGTCGGGTGTTCGGGCTGATGCCCCACCCGGAGCGATACATTCACGCCACGCACCATCCGCAATGGACTCGCCGAAGCGGCCTGCCCGAAGTGCCGGATGGGCTGCGGATCTTTCAAAACGCCGTGCGATTTTTCACCGCCGCGTGAGTGGCTGCCCGCTCTCACTCTGGGACCGATGATGGCGGCAGCGACGGTTCTACCGGCGGCGTGAACCGGTCCTGTCACGGAAACTGTCCCGCCGTGAGACGCACGGCTACAGCCAGAGCCTTCCCCTGGACGATGACTCATCCTACGGCACGGATGGCCCGCCGAGCATGGATGCTTGCTCTATTCCCTCCAGCGAAGGTCGCAGGCCCATGCCCATTGATGTCATTCACGCCACGATTAGTGTCACTTTCTTCGCCGTTCTCGCCTTAATTGGCGAAGTCTCACTGAGGCGAAGATGATCGGCGGGGGCCCTCACGCGAAAGTGTGAGGGCCGCCGGCCTATATCAATTCTTACGCGACGCGGAGTCCTTTACGTGGCGGCCAGGCCGCTGACATCCTCCGGCACCACGAAGGGGCCGCGATAGTTCCGCGTGAGCAGTGTCACGGCTTCGTCGTCGTTGACGAACGTCTCCCTTTCGGCATCCACCAACAGCCGCCGGCCCATGCGTCCGGTGAGCCCTTCCAGCTTGATGCCGTTTTCTTCCGTGAGGTGATGCTTCATGCTCTCGATCTCGAGGGCCACGCGGCGGTCGTGGGCCATGGCCTTCCCTTTCCCGTCGCAGGAGAAGTCGGAACCGAGCCTGTAGGAAATGTTGCCCAGGTGGCACAAGGCGCTCGACAGGTGCCCCTCGAGAATGTCGGCATTGAGGTCTTCGTGCCGCCGTGAACGAACGGCATTGACGAAGTTGCCGAACGGGTCGGTGTCCCGCAGGTCGATGTCGACATCCAGCGGTTCGCCCGTGTTGCTGCCGAGGGGGAAGAACTTGCCGTCGATGATCTTGCCCTCGGTCAGATAGAATTCGTTGTCCACCTTTTTGGTCTGGCCATCGACCAGGCCGCGGACCTCGAAGATCAGCAGGGCATCATCGTAATCGTAGATCGTGCACTGGGTATTGGGCGTTTGGCCCTGGTCTTCGTACCCGAAGCGGCCGCCAAAGCTAATAACGCTCTTGGGCAGGCCGGCGCCCGGAATTCCCCAGCGGGCAATGTCCATTTGATGCACGCCCTGGTTGCCGATCTCTCCGTTGCCGGTATCCCACATCCAGTGCCACTCGTAATGCACGAGGTTTTCGTGGTACGGCTGTTCCGGTGCCGGGCCGAGCCAGATGTTGAAATCCAATTCCTTGGGCGGTGCCTTGTTGGGTTGGAAGCCGATACTCTTGCGTGGCTTGGAACTGTAGCCCCGCGCGACCACGAGCTTGCCGTATTTGCCCGAATGCACGGCGGCGATGACCTTATTCCAATGCGGACTAGAGCGGCTTTGCGTGCCGTGCTGCACGATGCGGCCATGTTTGCGGGCGGTCTTCACCGCGATGCGGCCTTCATGCACGTTATGACTGCATGGCTTTTCCACGTAGACGTCCTTGCCGTGCTCGCAGGCCCAAATTGTCATCAGGGCGTGCCAGTGATTGGGCGTGGCGATGGAGATCGCGTCCAGGTTGGGGTCTTCCAGTGCTTTGCGAACGTCTTGCACGCACTTGGGTGTGTTGCCGCTTCTTTCACGGATCATTTTGACGTTCTTGTCGAACAGCCGCGAATCCGGATCGATCAGATACGTGACCTGCGTGTTCTTCTCCTTGCCCTGGGCTCCGGAAAATGCCTTCATATGCGAATCGCCACGGCCATTGATGCCGGCCACGCCGATGCGGACCGTGTCGTTGGCGCCCAAGACTTTCCCACTCGACTTCGTGCCGGCGATGGTAAATGTCGAGAACACCGTGCTGGCGGCCAGCGAACGGCCCAGGAATTGGCGGCGGGTTGAACGGGACATGCGTTCCATCTCCTTCTTTGAGAGCCAAGAGGCGGGTTTGGCGGGACACGGTTGGCCAGCGCCAGGCAAGCTTCAAACCAGAAAGGCGTTACAGGCCAACGGGTTGTAACATAACCCGGTTTCCCGTCCGATTCAAGCAAAAAGGAACGGAGCGCGACGAATCAGAGAGGTCTCAGGCCGCTTCCGCCGACTTCGCGGACGTAGCCCAGTCAGGCACTTGCCTAGGCCGTTGAACCGTCTGGGCCGAATCCCACGGCGCCGTACGTACCCGGTAAGGCCGCTGTTCGCCGTGCGCGAAGTAAATGCGGGAATTGACTTCGCCCAAGAGGCCCACGCTAAGCAGTTGCAGCGAGGCCAACAGAAAGAGGATCGCCGTGAGCAGAAAGGGAGTTCCCGTCACATCCGCGCCAATGGCCACCTTGAGCAGGGCGGACGTCGCCAGCAGTAGCATGCCGAGCGTGGCGCAGCACATGGCGGCACCGCCGAACAGCTTCATGGGACTGGTAAAGAAATGCAACAGATATTTGACCGTCAACAGATCCAGCAGTACGCGGAATGTGCGGCTGATGCCGTACTTGGTTTGCCCGAAACGGCGGGGATGGTGCTTCACTTCCAGTTCCACGCAGCGGGCACCAAGCTGATGCGCGAGGATGGGGATGAAACGGTGCATTTCGCCGTGCAGTTCCAGTTCCGTGGCGATTTCACGGCGGATGGCTTTCAGCGTACAGCCCAGATCATGCACCGGAAACCGCGTGGTCCGCGAAATCAACCAGTTAGCGATCATGCTGGGCAAGCGGCGGTCCAGCCAGCGGTCTTGCCGGTGGCGGCGCCAGCCATGCACCAGGTCATAGCCTTCTTCCAGCTTGGCGAGCATGCGGGGAATATCGGCGGGATCGTTTTGTAGGTCGCCATCCATGGTGACGATGACCTCGCCGTGGGCATGGTCGATGCCCGCCCGCAGCGCGGCCGTTTGGCCATAGTTCCGCCGCAAGTAGACCGGTTTGATAGTTTCGTCATGCTCGGCCAATTCCCGCAGACTGTCCGTGGTACCGTCCTGGGAACCGTCGTCCACGAAAACAATTTCATACCGCAGCGAGGTGCCGGCCAGTGTTTCCTGCAATTGCCGATGCAGCCTGGGCAGGTTTTCCACTTCGTTGTACAGCGGAATGACGACGGAGACATCCATGGCGCGTCCGTGGGCAGGTGGCGATAGGCGCGGCTCCCTTCATCCCACATAGCTAGATGGGCGGAAAAGCGCACGCGGTAGTCCAACTTAGGCGGGTCATACCAAATTTGGCCCTCTCGACGCACGGGCAGTTTTCGCTGTTGGCCGGCTGCGTGTCACGATTGGCCATGACGCGTAAACTAGAAGGGAAGGCGCGACGCCAGTAGCGAGGACCAATCATGGGCATGAAAAAACGAGACTTGAAGCGAGTGCAGCGGGACATTCATCAGCACCTCTGTCCGAGCTGGTTCAACAATGAAGGCCGAATACCGGGCATCATTCGCGAAGAGGGGCCTCTGATTCAGGAAATTGAAGTCTTTTCACATGACGGCTTTTGCTATCAGGTAGCGGCTTGGATCTTTTTATTGATCATTCCCAGCTCCAAAGTTCCATCTCAGCTTTGCAGGACGGGCAATCTAGGCTTCATGAGAATGAAGGACCATGAGAATGAGATGAAATTCGCGCGTCTACTGAAACAGATGCGGGAGCAAATGGTACCGTCCATCGATCATCCGCTGGAGCCTCGCAAGCTGCTGGAAAGATTAGATCGGCTGGATGAGGACATCGCGTGGCAGATCACCTTTCGCTATGCATTCGCAATGGCCGTGTTTCACGCCTATTACGGACATGATGAGAAAGTGCTGGATTACACCCGGCGATTCCATGAATTCGTCGAGCAACGGCGGCAAGCGACGCGCGAACCCAACGAACACGATACGAAAGCCCTTGATTTTCTCGCCGAAGTGAGCGGATGGCTCAAAGCAGGTACGGCCCGGGAGAGGCTGGACGCGATCCGCGATGAGGAGCGGAAACGTCTAGGCTCGCCGGACGCGGGGTAGTGCGTGTCGCACGGACATATCGCACGGCGCATACCTCGGCGGCTGTGCAGTTTTCGCAGCCGCTCACGTTCCCTTTTCGCTGAATGAACCGTGGAGGATGCGTCGGTCAGCGACGGGGATAGAAGTGCGAGTAGTTGAAGAAAGTCGCACCAATGCCGGTAGGTGCTGCCTGCGTTTGTCGCTGCAAGAGTTGCTGATCGGTTTGCAGGCGATTGATTTGCATCGACTGCCTCCGAAACTGGCGGCTGAACTCTTGATTGGCACGTTGCTGTTCTTGCATCGGACGCACGAACGTCTGGTAGTTCGGCAGCGGGTTATTGAAGTTGTTGCGGAACAGATTCAGGTACGGGCTCACCGTGGGCCGCCCACTGGGAGGCGAATACCGCGGCACTGTCCGGCGACGGCCTTGAGCCTCGACCGATTCGACGGCCCATCCCGCCAGGCAGCCGGCCACGACCGTGATCGTTAGCAAGTTGCTGAACATTCTTCGGCATGTCATGTCGGCACTCCCTTCGCATAATGGCCGTCGTGTGATGGCATTCTCTTTTCGAGCCGTACCGCCCTCGAATGAGAAGGCAGCATGGCCCCCTTCATTTTTCGGCCTGGAGTCGCTTCAACTCCAGTATTCACACTCTCCAATTTCATTTTATCGGTATGGTCCAGGATTTCCAATAAGTGGAGTCCAATCGTGGTGCCACATGGCAATGTGCGATCGCGCTTTCTCTTGCTTGTTGGAATGTTGGCAACGATCTCCAGTTAGTGGCCATGATTTTCCGCATCCATGCGTTCTCTGATTGAGGAAACTCGCCAAGGAAACTCCGGCGAGCGTCTCAGCCCGAGACGCCAATCTCGTTTTGAGACGAAGCAATTGGCGGATTGAACGCGCCGCGAAAAAATTTGTCGCGCGCAAGTCCAAAATTATTCAAGGTTTGTACCATCCTTGCCGAAGTTCGTGGAATTTATCCGTGGGCGGCACCCCAGTTGCATAAAGCGTACGACCGGTGCAAGAGACGCTTCATCGTGAAGACGTGGGCCAGGGGGAGGAGCCTTTGCCGTTCCGCCAACGCAGCGGCAAGGCTTTCCCTGGCGAACTGACGGGGAACCGAGCAAGCTGGCGGGAGGTTGTGACATGTTGGTACTGAATCGAAAAGTCGGCGAACGTATTTTCGTGGGCCAAGATATCGAGATTGTCGTCACGCGGATTAGTCCCACGCGCGTCAGTCTGGGGATTCGCGCTCCACAGAACATGAAGATTTTACGGGAAGAATTGGAGCCATTTTCGAGCGAAGCCTTGCTTCCCGGCCCCACGGAAGTGCTGCCCACGCCAGCCTTTCAAGCCTGGAAATGAGAATTCACCTTGAAGGGTCTCGGTAACGGACCCCATACATTGACCTTGCCCACGAGCGCATGCCCGGATTCGTGATCTGGGCGTGCGTTCGTTTTTTTGATCAGACGGTCAACGGGTGTGCGGCACGCCAGGTCAGCGCGTGTCCTCGGAAGGATGCTCGAATTCGCGGATCTTCTCGAGCCGACGGAGATGCCGGGTTTCACCGCTGAACCGCGCGGCGAGAAAGTGGCTCAGAAGCTCCTTCGCCAATTCAACGCCGATGACCCGGGCACCAAGCACTAGGATATTCATGTCGTCGTGTTCGACGCCTTGATGAGCCGAGTAGGTGTCGTGGCAAAGTCCGGCCCGAATCCCGGGAAACTTGTTGGCTGCCACGCAGACGCCGACCCCGCTGCCGCAAATCAGCACTCCACGTTCGGCAGAGCCGTCGAGTATCTGTCTCGCCACGAGCGCGGCGAAATCGGGATAATCCACTGCTTCTGGACCGTGAGTCCCCAAGTCAACCGCTTCGTGTCCTGTTTCGGCGAGAAACGACACGATTTGCTGTTTCAGTTGCCAGCCGGCGTGATCCGCGCCGATTGCGACACGCATGAAATCTCCTCGTCAACAAGCACTCGGCGTGACTTCACGCCGGAAAAGTTGCCCGAGTATCGCCTCGTTCCACTCGGAGAGCAACGGTCAACCGCCGCAAATGTCACCGTGATGAATCGAGCGATGGACCCGCTGGGCCCAGTGTCGCGAAAGGGAATCGCTGACTCGGGTGCGCGGCTCGTTGACAAATGGACGACCCCGCCCGAACATGACGATCTCCATCGCGTTCACCGCGGATGAAGCATCGTGCCCTGCTCAGCGACCGGGCACTCCGCGCCGACCAATCATCATGAAGGACTGGCATGCAGACGATTCGCGTGGGGCACAGCCCCGATCCCGATGACGCGTTCATGTTTTACGCGCTGGCCCGAGACAAAATTGACACGGGCGATTTTCGGTTCACGCATGAGCTGGTCGATATCGAGACACTCAACCGTCGCGCGTTGCAGGCCGAACTGGAGCTTACCGCGGTCAGCCTACATGGCTATGCCTACTTGACCGACAAGTACATTCTATGCACTTGCGGGGCGAGCATGGGTGACCGCTACGGCCCCATGGTCGTGGCCCGCGAGGCATGTGAAGTGGAGTCACTTCACGGCAAGACCATCGCCGTGCCCGGCACTTTGACGACGGCGTATCTCACCTTACGGATGTGTCTTGGCGAAGATTTCCCGTATGTTGTCGTGCCTTTTGACCAAATCATCGACGCGGTCCGGCAAGGCGAATACGACGGTCGGTCGATCGATGCCGGACTGATTATCCATGAAGGCCAGCTCACCTTCGAGTCCGAAGGTTTGGCGCTCGTCGTCGATCTTGGTGTCTGGTGGCATCAGGAGACGGGACTCCCACTTCCCTTGGGGGCCAATGCACTGCGTAAGGATTTAGGGGGGGAGAATCTGACGCGAATCAACGACATCCTGAAGCAGAGCATTCAGTATGCGCTCGACCATCGGGAAGATGCCTTGAATTACGCGCTGCAATTCGGGCGCGGGCTCGATCGCGGACAAGGCGACCGCTTCGTGGAGATGTATGTCAACGACTGGACGCTCGATTTCGGCCCCCGTGGGCGGGAAGCCGTCACGGAGTTGTTGCGTCGAGGTTCGTCGTCGGGCGTGATTCCTCACGAAGTGCAGCCGGAGTTCGTGGACTAGCGCCTGTCCACGCGACGAGAATCGGCCTCTCGGCGACTGAACGGCTTGGGATAGCTCATTGTGCGTGGTTAACCGTCGTCATTGAGCGCCGCCGCGACCAGCCGTGGCGTTTTGCCCTGATACGTGACAGTCACGGTGTAATCGCGGAAGATGCCTTCCCAGCGATAGATTTCGGTGGCTATATCCGCTTCCTGGTTGGGCGGATTGTCCGGGCTCGTGCCGAGGAGCTCGCGAACTTCTTCGGGGGTTTTCGGCTGATCCGCGAGAACCCATTCCTTGATCTTCCCGTGGGCTTCCCGCGCCGCGGACCGGGCTTTCAAGTCGGACATGGCCGCGAAAATGCCGCCAATTAACAACACGACGAGCACGGCCAAAGTGGCGTAGGAGCGCGAGGAACTGGGCATGCCGTATCTCCTGTCAAATGCCGGGCACGGGGCGGCTTGGCGACAAATAGGTGATCTTGACCCCGATCGAGAAGTTTGCGTATCTTCCCACCGTTCGGTTTGGGATGGATCCAACGAGCCAGAATATATCGAGAAATCGGGGGTGCCTGCAAATGGACGGCAAGGAAGCTGGTCGGCAACTTACGAACACCGCATCCACGGCGCGTGGGCCACTTTTATGGGGAACCATCGCGGTTCTAGCGATGTGCATCGTCGCGCGGTGGTATTTCGGACCCGCTTCGGCGGAGGCCCAATTTGGAAGGCGTTCCGCCAAGCCGCCCACCGCGGTGGCGCGGAATCAATCCCCCGTTCCGCCAGCCGGCACACCTTCACCCAATACCCGCAAGATCGATCCCGTCGCGTACGTCAATGGAGAAGAAGTCACGCGGCAGCAATTGGCAGAGGAATGCCTCCGGCACTACGGGACGGACGTACTCGAGTCGATGGTCAATCGGCGATTGATCGCCGCGTATTGCCGTCAACAAGGAATCAACGTGACACCGGGTGAAATCCAGGCAGAAATCGAACGGATGGCATCCCGGTTGAGTCTCGGCCAGGACCAATTGCTGGAAATCCTGGAGCAAGAGCGGGGCATTCGCACGGAGCAGTACGCGGAAGATATCATCTGGCCCATGCTGGCCCTGCGCAAGGTCACGGCGCCGATGTTGCGGATCACCGAAGAGGAAATTCAACAAGCCTATCAGGCGGAATACGGGCCGGCGGTGAAAGCCAGGATGATCGTGCTCGAGGACCGGCAGACCGCCGACCAGGTTCGGACCAAAGCGGCACAAGAGCCTGACCGATTTCCCGAATTGGCCGGGATCCATTCCGTCGATGTGAATAGCGCGAGCGCGGGAGGACTGATTCCTCCGATCCGTCGCTATTTGGGTGAAAAGGAAGTGGAGGATGTCGCCTTCCGCTTGAGAGACGGTGAGATCTCCCCCGTTTTGCAAGTGGGCAACCAATACATTCTGCTCAAATGCGATGGCCGGCTGCCGCCGAGGAATATCGCCTTGGACCAGGTTCGAGGCCGGCTGTCGGAGAAAATTCGCGACGACAAAACCCCTCAATTGGCCAAGCAGGTCTTCCGCCGTTTGCAGGACCAGGCGGTCGTCGTCAATGTGTACAACGATCCTCAACGGCGACAGCAGATGCCGGGCATCGCGGCCACGGTCAATGGCGAAAAAATCACCTTGCTTGAGTTGGCCGAGAAATGCATTGAACGCCATGGCGTCGAAGTATTGGAAGGTACTATCCATCGACGGCTGATCGAGCAGGTCGTCCGCGAAAAGAACCTCGCGGTCACGAAACAGGAATTGCAAGAGGAAGTCGCCCGTGCGGCCGAAGCCAATGGCGTCGTACTCTCTAACGGACAGCCCGATCTCACCAAATGGTATGCGCTGGTCACCGAACAACCGGGAGTCACGCGAGAGCTATATCTGCGTGACGCCGTTTGGCCCAGCGTGGCGCTCAAGAAACTGGTGGCCGGGCAGGTCGAGGTTTCCGATGCCGATATGCAGAAAAGCTATGAAGCCAATTTCGGCCCCCGGGTCCGCTGCCGAGTGATCATTCTGGGGAATCAGCGGCAGGCGCAGCGCGTTTGGGACCTGGCCCGGAAGAACCGCACAGCGGAACATTTCGCGGAATTGGCCGGGAAATTTTCGCTCGACCCCAGCCGCACACAGGGTGGCATTGTCCCTCCCATCCAGAAACATGGAGGGCAGCCCGTCTTGGAATCCGCCGCGTTTCAATTGCAACCGGGCGAGATCTCGGGGTTGGTGCAAGTCGGCACCCAGTTCGTGATCCTGTTCTGTGAAGGATACACGGAGCCTCAACCCGTCAAGATGGAAGAGGTACAAGAAATCCTGCGGGAGGATCTTCTGGAGAAGAAGTTGCGGCTGGCGATGGCCAAGGAATTCGAACGCCTGCAGACACAGGCGCGGATTGAAAACTTCATGACCGGCGAAAGTCAGTCACCGGAAGCCGGACAGAGGCTATCGCGGGCGGTACCGGCCAAATCGATCGTCGATTCCTCGCTGGCGACCCGGTAGCCTTGTTAACAGCGGGACGATCGCTGGCTGCCCCGAGAACTATTGAACCGGAGGCAGAGACAACGGCGGGTTCGCGGGGGACAACCGCAGAGACTCCGAATCGCTGGGAAGCGGTGGTTCCGCGTTTCCCGTTGGATACCGAGGCACGAAGCCGCCCGAGGGAAATTTCAGCGCGTCACTAGCGTTGGAAGCTGGCGGCGCGGTTTGTGGCGAGGGCCTCAACTGAAGCGTCGTATTTCCCCGCAAGTAGGATGGCGTGGCGGGAGGTTCCGGAGCAGGTCCGATTCCCGGTGGATCGGAAGCACGCTGTGGTGAAGGCATGAACGTCCGGCTAGGCGGTACGGCGGGGACAGACTGGCGGTCCACGTTCGGCAGCGTCCCCTGGTTCCAAGACGCGGTGGCCGCTTCCGGGCGAGGTTGCACGGTACCGCCCAGGCGTTTGATCCATGTCTTGGCCTGTTCCATCGTGGGGTCCGCTTGCAGGGACTTCTGGAACGCGGTTAGAGCGGCGTCACGATCCCCCTGGCGATTCAGCAGAAAAGCCAAGTTGTAATGCGCGATTGCCGGAGGGTGTGCCGCAGCCAGTTCTCGGTACGCTTCGTCGAGCCTGCCGATTTCCACCAACACGGTGGCCAAATTATTGCGATATCGGGCGTTCCCCGGGTCAAGTTCCACGGCTTTTTTCAGCTCACGAATGGAGGCGTCGTAAAGCCGCCGCCGAGCGAGGCAGATGCCCAGGTCATTACGGGGTTTCGCGTCATTGGGGCTTTTCTTCACGGCGCGTTCGTAAAGCGACGTCGCTTCCGCGAGTTCTCCTTCCGCGTCGAGTAAGTGGGCGTAGGCCAGCAGGGTGGCTGTGTGCTCGCCATTTTCCTGGAGTGCCTTTTCGAAGTATTTACGAGCGGTGTCGGCGCGTCCGGCTCCTTGGTGGACTTGAGCCAGGGCGACCAGGAGATCGTCATTCGATTCCGAATCGGCCTTATGCTTGTCCTTGAACCGTACGAAATCCGCGAAAGGCATTTGATGCCCGGATTTCGAGTCAGCCACGGACGGAGCATCCACGTTTTTCTTCGCCGGAACCGGCTTTTTTCGATCCGTGGCGGATTGAATCTCATTGGGTTGGGAATACGGCGAGTTCCCCAAGAGCCCCACGTCCTCCGCGGGAGCCATATACATTTCTGGACCACCAATGCCGGAGGTTGGCTCGGATGCCGGCCACCATGAAGGCCGCCAACTCGTACCGTGGGGCTTTCCCGCGCATGCGGAGGTCATGGCTACGAGCGTGATCGCTACTCCAGCTATCCATCGCTTCTCGGCCATGTCGAACAACCTCCTTGTCGCTTATTTCACGGCTCGTGGCGACGGAACAGAGCCTTTCGCGGGCGAGGAATTCGACCACCACCCGCGAAAAGCTATGTCCGCACCATCTTCATTTGTCGGCAGTTGTCGCCGGGAAACATCAGAGATTCATTGGTACTCAAGCCGACGCACACACTCTCTGTCGTGTGTGATCCGCCGACATTCCCACTCGGGGCAAAGTGTCCGAGTGGTGAGGGACGTCTAGTTCTCGCCTCGACTCGCCTCTGGCAGGCGAGGCGGCGGAATGGATGCCCGCCACTTTTGATCCACCGCATCGACGTAATCCGCCGGCCAACCTTGGGCCATGATGTCGGTTTGGATAATGGTGGGGGCTCCCTCGACAACGAATTGCGAAGCGACTTTCTCCACGGCGTTGACGCGGGCGACCGTTTGTTCGGAGGAGAGGCCCCTTTGCACGAAGAGGATCCGTCGAGCCGGCGGAGTTTGAGTCATGATCCAGCGGATTTTGAGCGCTCCCGCTCTGGTCAATTCGTCCGAGTCCTTGGCGAAATAGTGATCGCCCAAGAGATTCTGGCGCCGCCAGCCATTGTCGATCATGGAAAAAAATGGTGCCCGTGTGGCTTCACGTGCAGGCACGCTGAATGGGCGTGGCCAGCAATTGTTTCGCTTGAAGTCGCGGTGCAGGACTTCCTTGGCGCGTTCGAACCAATCCGCGCGGACCGTGGGGGGCCCCACCAATCCGGCACCAATGAGCATCACGGTCAATACGGTGCGCAACATAAATATTCCCTCCATCGGCGTGTGTTGAGCCGCTTTACCTCTTGCGGTCCTGCCAGATTCTCGTTCTGGAAAACTGGCTGAAAGCAGGTATCGGCACAAATCCGAGGAGGAAATGCGAAGGAAGCCGCGAAACAGCAAAATACAAAGACTGGGTGGTCTCTATTTTGCGCCCGTCATGGCTGGGAACATTTCGTTGACCATGGTGACCGCAGCGGGGCCAACAAGTACTACGAAAATTCCGGGAAAAATGAATATCACCAAGGGAAAGATCAGTTTGACGGCAGTCTTGGCCGCCTTTTCCTCCGCGAGTTGTCGACGTCGCGTCCGCATCGAGTCGCTTTGTACCCGCAGTGCTTGGGCGATGCTCGAACCGAATTTCTCTGCTTGAATCAAGATGGCGGCCAAAGATCGCAGGTCGTCCACGCCATTCCGAGCTCCCAAATCGTGGAGGACTTGATCCCGGGGGCGTCCCATCTGGAGATGGAAATTGCAGAGCGCGAACTCGTCGGAAATGACACGATAGGATTGTTTCAACTCATCGCTGACTTTCCGCATCGCTTGATCGAGTCCGAGTCCGGCCTCGACACAGACGACCAGCAAGTCCAGCGCGTCCGGCAAACTGAGAAAGATGCTTTGTTGCCGCTTCTTCGTGATAAACCACACGACCAGATCCGGCGCGAAGAAGAGGAAACCGGCGAACCCTGCCGAATAGCACATGGTCAACACGTCGAATCCAGAAAGAATCGCGGCGGGACCACCGACGATAAACAGCCCGCCAATCAGGCCGGCGAACTTTAGACTCAAAAATGCGGCTGGCGCGGCTTCGCTGCGGAAACCGGCCATGCTGAGCCTCAATTTCAACTTACCCACGTCGGCTTCGGTTTTCGGCTGCAATGGCTTGGAAAGGGCTGGTGAAGCCTTCTCCAACAGCTTGGACATGGGGTCGGACTTGACCTTGCCCTCGCCGATTTGCTTCTTCAGGCGGAGATTCGGATCACGCCACTCATCCAGCCGTTCCTCCGCGCGGGCCTGCTCGCCCATGAACGAGGTTTGCAACAGCCACCACGCCGCGGCCGCGAACAAGCCAAAGACCGCGAAGGGAAGAATCTGAATAAAATCGATCGATTCAGTGAACATGATTTTCCAACCGTCGTCTGCTTACACTTTGATGTTGATGATTTTACGAATGACCAGCGCTCCCACGACTTGCAGAAACGCTCCGCCCGCGAGCATCTTCTTGCCCATGGGATCGGTGAATAGGACCATGACGTAGTCGGGGTTCAGCGTGTACACGGCCAAAAACAGCAGCGGAGGCAAGGCCAAAAGCACGACGCCGGAGAGTCGGCCTTCGCCGGTGAGGGCCTGAACTTGTCCCCAGATTTGGAAGCGTTGGCGAATCAAGGAGCCGATCTTGTCCAAGATTTCCGCCAAGTCACCGCCCGTTTGCCGCTGCAGGATGATCGCCGTCGAAAAGAACCGCAAATCCATGTTGGGCACGCGTTCGCTCAGGTCGTTGAGCGAATCGTCGAACGGTACGCCAAAGTTTTGTTCTTCAAAGACCCGGGCAAATTCCTTTCCAATCGGGGGCATCATCTCTTCGGCAACCAGCTTGAAGCCGGCTCCCAAACTATGGCCAGCACGCAAGGCGCGGGCAATCAGTTCCAGCGCGTCGGGCAGTTGTTTGGCGAATGCCTTGAGACGTTTGCGCCGCATCCACAACAACCACAGCAGTGGCAGGATTCCGGCTGAAATGGCCACGATCGGCAGCAAGCCGGCGTGAAGTCCCGTGAGAATGACAATCATGGCCCCTCCGGTGGCGAAACCCGCGCAGATCGCGAGGAATTTGGCGACCGTCAGATTGAGATCCGCTTGGGAAATCAGCAGTTTGATATTGATCAGCCGCAACAGGTGCTCGACCACGACATTGTCGCGCTGTTCCAGCGGTTCGAGCAGCACGCTCTTTTGCGAGGCCTCCTTGCCCATTTGCGCGGTTTTCAGGTTCGTGAAAACTTCCAGCCGCTCCTCGGCGTCGTTTTCGGCGTTGCCACGAATCATCAAGCCGATCGCGCCAGCCAATGCCGCGAAACCGATAAATACCGCAATGGAGACCAACAGCATCGGACTCATGATGACGAACCTGTTTTCGACTAAGTGTTCGGTATCTTAAGGAGGTACGTTAGCTTCTCAATGAGAGAAATGACGTGTTTTGAAATCATAGGGCGCAATTCGGGTCAGTCTTCCATCATGGTCCGTTGACGGAACGCACTGGAGGGTAGCCGCACGCCCGCTGCTTCCAGCCGGTCCATGAAACTCGGGCGGATTCCCGTGGCCTCGAAACGGCCCCGGGCACGCCCGTTTTCGTCGATGCCTTCTTGGATGTATTGGTAAATGTTCTGCATCACCACCGTGTCCTGCTCCATGCCCACGACTTCGGCGATATGGGTGATTTTTCTCGGGCCTCCCTGAAGCCGGTTAGCCTGCACGATCAGATCCACGCCGCTGGCGATCTGCTGTCGCATGGCTTTCAGGGGCATCTCGAAACCAGCCATCATGATCATCGTTTCAATACGGGCCACGCCGTCCCGCGGTGAGTTGGCGTGGATCGTGGTGAGCGAACCTTCGTGTCCCGTGTTCATGGCCTGCAACATGTCGAGAGTTTCCGGTCCACGGCATTCGCCGATGATGATCCGTTCGGGACGCATACGCAGGGCGTTGCGGACCAAGTCCGTCGCCGTGACGGCCCCTTTGCCTTCAATATTCGGCGGACGGGTTTCCAAGCGGACCACGTGGTCTTGCTGAAGTTGCAGTTCCGCCGCGTCTTCGATCGTGACGATACGGTCCGCGTTGGAAATGAAACTGGACAACGTGTTTAGCAGCGTCGTCTTACCGGAGCCGGTACCTCCGGAAATGATGATGTTGAGGCGGGCCTTGATCGCCCCTTCCAGCAGCATCACCATCTCGGGCGTGAAGGCTTTGTAATTGAGCAGGTCTTCCAGTTTCAGCGGATTGCTACCAAACCGCCGAATCGAAACCGCCGCCCCATCGAGCGCCAGCGGAGGGATGATCGCGTTCACACGGGAACCATCCGGCAGACGCGCGTCCACCATGGGGCACGTTTCGTCCACGCGGCGGCCAACCTTGGAGACGATGCGGTCGATGATCTGCATCAGGTGCGTGTTGTCGCGGAAGACCACGTTCGTCTTTTCCATCTTGCCGCGACGTTCCACGTAAATATTTCGCGGACCATTGATCAAAATATCACTGATCGTGTGGTCTTTGAGGAGCAGTTCCAACGGCCCCAGCCCGAAGGTTTCGTCGAGCACCTCGTCCACGAGGCGTTCACGTTCATTGCGGTTGAGCAGGGTATCTTCGGTGTCGCAGAGATGCTCGACCACGAGACGGATTTCGCGGCGAAGCGTGTCACCTTCCAATTCGCTGACGCGCGTCAAGTCGAGCTTGTCGACGAGTTTGCCGTGAATGCGGCGCTTGAGGTTCTCGAATTCCACTTCCTTGGAGACTTCGCTGGTCCTGGTCGCGTACGCTGCATTCTTCATGAATCAATCCTTGCGAAGGAGACGTCCTTTAATGAACGCGTCGATCCTGGTTCCCGGAAAGGTTGTCCGTGCAATCGGACGTGGTATGTGATCGCGTGCCGGGTATGTGTCCCCGAGGGTTTTGTTGCTCGCCGTTTCGTGGCGACCGTGGCATGCCGTGATCGCGGGCACGTCCGCTTGGGAGATACTGGCCCACGGACCGGTCCGCCGAGTTTCTAGAAGAACCATAGCTTATGTCCACAAAAGTGAGCGCTGGCCTGTTCACAATTTTCGCCGCATGCGCGGAGCGCGGATGCATCACTTTCACCCGCTTGCGGCATGTTCCAACGGTGGTCATGATGGTTTCGACGGAATCAGAAATGACTTTTTCACCGGTTCTTACGGATTCAATGAGAAATACGCTCATAGCCAGCACTCGAATGCGGACATCGCGTTGCGGGATGGCACTTTGGTCTTTAATTTGGTTCACGGCGATGGGCGTCGGCGCCAGCCAGGGAGAAGATCGCACTTCGGGCGTGAAAGCCGGGATCGCGCGCCCGGTCGTCGTGCTCTCCGATCAGGCTCGTGAAATTCATTCCAACAGCCTCGTGGTGGACGGCCACAACGATTTGCCGTGGCAGTTTCGAGAATTGGTCGATGGCCGGCTCGAGAGCCTCGATCTTTCCCAACATCGGCCCCGGCTGCACACCGATATTCCCCGACTGCGACAAGGCGGCGTCGGCGCGCAATTTTGGTCCGCTTACGCTCCGGTCTCCACCATGCGGCGAGGGGAAGCGGCGCATGTCGTGTTGGAGCAAATCGATCTCATCCGGCGGATGGTCTCACGCTATCCGGACGTGTTCGAATTGGCCCTCACGGCGGACGATATCGAACGGATCCACGGCGCGGGAAAGATCGCCTCGCTGATCGGCGTGGAAGGGGGGCATGCCATCGAGAACTCCCTTGGCTTGCTCAGGATTTATCATCGGCTGGGGGTGCGTTACATGACGCTCACGCACGCGGACACTTTGGATTGGGCCGATTCGGCTACCGACGAAGCCCGCCATGGCGGCTTGAGCCCTTTCGGCGAAGAGGTCGTGAGGAGCATGAACCGCCTCGGCATGCTGGTGGATATTTCGCATGTTTCCGAGGAGACCATGCTCGATGCGATCCGCGTGAGCGCAGCCCCCGTGATCGCTTCCCACTCCTCGGCTTACGCCGTCGCGGAGCACCCGCGCAACGTTTCCGATCGCGTATTGGGACGAATCGCGGAACAGGACGGCGTGGTGATGGTGAACTTCTTCTCCGGATTCGTGGTGCCGGATTCGGCCCAGCGGATGGGGGAGATGTTCAATGTGCGGCGTGAATTCGCGGAGAAGTTCTCGGAGAAGTTCTCGGAGGAAGCGGAGAGGGAGAAGGCGTATGAAAAGTGGAAGCGCGACAATCCGATCGATCCGGGCACGATCCACCATGTCGTGGACCACATTGAGCACATTGCCCGTGTGGCGGGCGTCGAGCATGTGGGACTCGGTTCGGATTACGACGGAGTCGATACGCTTCCCCGGCAACTAGAGGATGTTTCGACGTACCCGTATATCACGCAGGAGCTTCTGAATCGGGGCTTCACCGCGGAGGAGATTCGCCAAATCCTCGGTCTGAATCTGCTCCGCGTGCTGCGAAAGGCGGAGCAGGTCGCCGTCGGCAGTGGGAAATAAAAAAACTCCGCCGACAGCCATGCGTGCTGCCGACGGAGTTTTTGCTTGCGGGTTAAGGAGTGAGCCGCCTAGTAGGCGAACGTTCCCATGTAAGCGCTGCGGCTATCGGGAATCGACCAGCGGCTGCCGAGCCCACGCCCCTTGAATTCCCCTTCAATGGCCACGCCCGGAGCGCTTCCCATAAGCTTGGCTAGCGGCGGGTAGTAGGCGGATTCATTAGAGCAAATGCAGTCCCCTTCCCGGGCAGCGCGAGTCACCAGTTTGGCTTCATCGCCAACCTGCAATTCGCCCCGCAGGTCAAATGCATTGAGCTTAAACTTGATGGGGGCGGCGTCCACCCGGGCGACCTTCGCGGCTGCCTTGCCGGCGTGCTCCTGGGCAAAGTGGATTAACGCGGCACGCTGCGCTTCATCCGCTTTTTGGTCCACGAGGATCACCGATTTGACTTGCTTGGCGTCTTCTGCTCCCTGAAATCCCAGCGTATCCGAGGAGTGGACCACGACCACGACTTTCAATCCCGAGAGATCGACGCCGGCATGTTCACCGGAGCGGATACTCCAAGCCATGATCGCGTCCTTGCCCGCCAAGCCGACTTCGGCATTCGCGAAACACGGTCCCGTATAAACTTGGCAGGTTCGGGCTTCCAGGTAGTCGCCATGAATGGCGGCGGCCAAACTATTTTGCGCCAACGCCGCGATACCGAGGCACGTCGCTACACAAACCAACAATCGATATTTCATGATGGGCTCCTTTCGCCTGCGCGAAGTGGAAAAAGATGAGGCGATTCCGTCTCGCCGCAACCGGCCATGCGATGCGTTCGATTGATTTTAGCCCTCTCCCGGAAACGGGTCTAGTTTTGTTGATATCTAAAAACGGCGATCCGCGCCCGTGGGATAATTCGCGCGGGACGCGGCGTCAGTTGCGGGATGCCCTGGCCGTGGTTTGCGGATTGGCTCCTACGGAAAGCTGATCTCTGCCCGAAGATTCTTTTCCGACATCCGACCTACCCATCGGCTGGCGATTCTGCGAGTCAAGCAATGAAACGAAACCGCAATGACAAGCGGCTGTCGGTTGATCCAAGGTCAGTTCGACCTGTGATCGCTGGTAGCATTGATCGTGTCTCCGGCAAATCGAAACCCGCCGCGTCAGCGAGGGGCGGCCCAGCGTTTTCTCTCGAGGCGCGTCAATTCGTTTGCGTCTCGTTTGCGTCGCCGATCGGCCGTCACAGCTGCGGGGATTTGGCTGCACGCGGACAGCCCTTTGCAACTCCTGATCCTCGACGACCAATTCCACATCTGGCGGCATTCGAAACGTAAACGTGTCGGCTGGAATCTCGTGCGGCTCGGGGTAATCGATCGTGAATTCCCACTTTGGCTTGCGACACCCGCATTTTCGTCCGACAACAAGTTTCGATTCTGCGTCAAACCAAAACGTTCGCGTTCGTCGCTGCACGTCGGGTGAGCCCAAGAGCAGCTTTCTTGCCTCGGAATCGAGTTTGTGAATGGGGCTATCGCCATCAGTTTTTGGATCAGCCAGGAAGTGAAACCCCACCTTTTCCGTCGCTTTCCCGTCAATGCTGTCCCTGCTCGATTCCACTATCGGACGCAGATGCATGAGGGATTGTTCAACTTCCGTACGTCGGCGGACCCGCATGCCAGCGGCGATACTGGGTAACTCGTATCCGTGTGCGCTATCGGAAGCGACAACAACTTTTTTCTGCACATCCCACTGGAAATTCCAACGCGACGTCTGAACAGTCACATGCGTCAGATGGCCTTCTTCACGAATCTCCGTTCGCCAGCCGACATTTCGTACCGCCCATCCTTCCTCAATTTTGTTGGGCTCCCCAAAAAACTGGCATCGCCAATGACAGGCAGGTACTCGATCCAGGGTAAGCGGCATGACAACCAGATGATGAACTTTGCCTGTACTAGTCGGCGTTCCTGCGGAACCACCGACGGTACTCTCTGGTTCGAATTCCGGATCGACTGCAGACAATTGTTCGCTGGTCAACACCGCGTCTCGGAGGTCTCCGTAGATCACTTGGTACGTACCGTCGTCGAGCCTCCATCGGATTAGAACGCCATCCGAATCAGATGATGCAATTTTGTCTCCGTTATACGCAGCATCAAAGCTCTGTGTAAGCAACGTACTAAGCACCGGGAATCCGTTGTTTCCGGCATCAAGAATCCTGGCATACTGGCCCGAGGACACCTGTTCCTCGCTTGGCCGGTCCGGGTCAATGCCAGCAAGAAGAAACATGCGCTGGCGTAGTACCTGTGGATAGACAGACTCCACCGCCGGATAGGATCCCCCGGATAAACTCGCGTACGTCTGAAGCGCGGCTCGCAATGCCTGCATGCGTTCTGGCAAAGGTCTCGCCTTCGGCGCGGTAACCTGCGTATAGCCGCGGCGGCCAAGGCGCCGTTGCAGGGCATTAGCATCAAACAACTCGTCGTCAATCGGTGCATTCCAGTGGATCGAATGCAATCGCATCTGAATTTCTTCACCATCCAGTTGGAACTCGTATTCGACCTCCACCGGACGCGCTCCGTCATCGACCCAAACTCGAGCCTTCCCGGCCCAGAAGTCTGGATCGACATCCGCAATCTCAGCCTCGAATCCGCGAGCATTCAATCCAGAAATAGTGCGACGTTCTAATCGACGGCCATGGGCGACTCGCCGCGCCAAAGTGCTGTCGAACAGCGCCGATCGAAAATCACTCGGTTGGGTCGGAATTGAATAGTAAGTCTTGTTCTCGTGGTCGATTTCGATCCCGGGACTGGTGGTCGAAGTTATGCGAGATGCGGATGTCATTTCGCCTATCGATGTATCCGTTCGCAGCCGCCCGCCTGATGTCCAATAAAGTCTCGTATTTGAAGCAACTTCTTCGCCCACCGAATATGTCAACATGAGTTCGCAAGAGCGTACTCCCCCGACAATCGTTTCTTCAGAAGCTGGTTTCGAGGCGAGGGATCGCTGCAGCGGAAGTAATACGGAGAAAAAGGCAGCTGCACACAGCCCAGGGAACGGCCAGTTTCTTCGGTTCAGCATCGTTTCCTCCTCAATTAAAGACATTCCTAGGAGTTTAGCTTACAGAATCTACTTAATCGTGAACAGTCGGGATGGTAGCGGTCGACGGACGCTGCCGCAGATTCACTGTCGAGTTGACTAAACGCTCAATTATCATCAATGCGACGCCACTTCGGCACACAGGCGGGCGTGGCGTGTGCCTTTTTCGAAATGCCTAAAGGCACATCGACATGAGTTCGACATGCCCTCAATGTTTGCGTTTCCTGCGGCACACGGCGTGACATTTGTTCCGCGAGTCGCGTTGTAGAAATCAACGCAAATTCGTCCGTGCGTAAAGCCGCAGGCGTTTTGGCTTGCGGACATCTTTGGCAACCGGCCCGTTAATTCCGTGCTTCTCGCGCGGCGTACAGCCCGGCCAGCAGTTTGAGATCGATAGGCAGATTCCGCTCCGCGAGCCAGTCCGTGACCCGCGCGAGGGGGACGTGGTGGACCAAAATCTCTTCGCTGTCGTCCCCGCCACCGTCGCCGACTTGTTCGAGTCCTTCGGCAAGAAAAAGCACCAGTGATTCGTCCGTCAAACCGGGGGAGGAATAGCCTTGCCCTAGTTCGGTCCAACGTTGGGCCGTGTAGCCCGTTTCCTCCAAGAGTTCCCGCTGGGCGGCTGCGAGGAGCGATTCGTTCTCTGCATGAGCTTGATCCCCCACCAGTCCGGCGGGAAGTTCGACCACTCGCCCTCCCACCGGCGGACGGAACTGCTCCACGAGCACGACTTCTTCCCGGCCGGTGATGGCCACGATGCCCACCGCCGGCTTGCCGGTCCGGCGTGTCGCGAATTCCCAGCCATCATGCACGACCATGGAAAGATGCCGCCCGCTCCAGGCGAGTTGGAAATCGCGATCGTCTGGCATGTTCGTCTCCCATTCGCAATGAATAGTCCGTGAAATATTCTCGATGGCGTCCGCGCGGCACATGTCAATTGTCATGCACGTGGACTTGCTGCCGCCCGTTCCCCTCGACGCGGACCAGGCGGTCAGGGTGTTGATACTGGGCCACCAAGTACCGCGTGAGATCGATCTGCAAGCCTTGCAACGCCCCGAGAAATTGAACTTTATCGTCGTATTCCTTGCGACGGTATTCGCTTCGAAGCTCCCGGCGTCCCCGCTGGTGCGTGAGCGACTGACGTTGCTCCGCCTCCCGGCGACCGAGTTTGGCTTCGTGCTCGAGATGTTGAAGCTTGCGTTGATGTTCCGCCCGTTCCCGTTCCATCTCGCGCTGCCGTTGTTCCCGTTCCGCCTCTCGGGCCAGCTTCAGATCCGCCAATTCCTGTTGTTGACGTTCAGTTTCCGCCTCCAGTTTCAGCCCGGTACGGGCTTCGATGGCGCTATCGTGCATGGCTTGCAGCTTTTCGGAAGCCGTATAGCCACGGTAGACGACTTTATGGATGCGGTAGCCAATTCGTTCGGCCCGGCCCATCAGATTGGCGTACTGGTCCACATCATTCAGGCGGTGGGAATTTTCCTTGAACTCTTCGAAGGAATGTCCGCTGGCGAAGTCGATGATATCGGCGGTCACGGCGTTGACAAAATCGGCAACTGGATCGTGCGTCTGGTCGAGCATGCGTTCAATGTCGTCCAGCGCGAAGAAGATCATCAGCTTCACCACGACCAGCGCATCGTCCGCCGTGCGGACATCTTGCGCGTCCACGTACATTTGATCAGGAATCACGCGCAGCTTCGTGAACTTGAGCGCTCGGGGAATCTTGCGGTCAGGCTGCCGAGGATCGGCTCCGTGCCATTGGAACTCGTGCAGCCATTCGTTGGCGGCAGGCACGAATTGCAAAGGGCCATACAGCACCCTGCGCTGCACCGAGTCGTCATCTTGACGAGCGTAAACTACCAAGGCTTCGTGGGCATCGATCGCGATCGCCTGATGGACCGTGACTTGCTCGTGCCGGACCGGATCAAACCACAGTTCCAGCGGTCCCCGCAGATGTTCGAGACGGCCGTCCAAGAACCGCACGGCCAGGTATTGATGGGAAGCGGCGCTATAGCGTTCGAGCGGTTCGACCCGCTGATTCCATAAGAGGAGACGATGAGGACCGTCGACCAGCCGCACTTCCCCGCGAGGATTCCAAACCGCAACACGCTGACCTTCGCGTATCGTCTTGAAGCGGATCATGGCTTACTCCTGGAAATTTGAACCATCATCAATCGTTCTTCGTTGCCACTTTTTATGCATGCAAAATTTGTTTCGTGGACTTGCTGCATCAGATCTCGAAATGGAATCCTTGTTTGCTGAGCCGTGCGTACTTGCGATTGTCGAACTGGTAAAGCCGCGCCGCCCGATGCGCCACGTCCTGTTCGATTTCCTCCAACGGCACAATCAGTCCCGTGCTCAAAACCTTCTTCCGGAAATTTCGCTTATCCAGCGGACGTCCCAGGATGATTTCGTAGACGTGTTGAAGCTGACGCAGCGTGAATTTCCGTGGGAGCAGTTCAAACCCAATCGGCTGATAGCGGACCTTGCCTCGCAAACGTGTATGCGCCGTGGCGAGAATTTGATCATGGTCAAACGCCAGCTCTGGCAAGTCATTGAGGGAAAACCAGGCCGCATTCCGCGCATCGCTGCTGGCGTGGATGTCATGCCCGGCGAGGTTGACCAAGGCATAGTAGGCCACGGTGACCACTCTTTCGCGCGGGTCGCGCGTCACTTCGCCGAAGGTGTAGAGTTGCTCCAGGTAGATGTCTTTTAATCCGGTCTCTTCTTCCAATTCCCGTCGCCCAGCCTCTTCGAGAGACTCGTCGACTCGGACAAATCCGCCCGGAAGTGCCCAGCGGCCCTCAAAGGGAGCAAGATCCCGCTGGATAAGCATCACTTGCAGATCCTCCTCGTCCAGAGCGAACACCACAATGTCCACCGTCAACGCAGGCCGAGGATATTCATAGGTCTTGCTCATGGCTGGCACCCCTTAGTGTTTCACTGACACTATTGTGGTGTACTTCGAACACGAAGTCAAGCGCCAGTTCAATCGCCTAGAGAATTTGTGGAAAGTCAGACAGGGATTTGGGAGATATGAATCGTGAGCCCGCAGCCTAAAGAGGGCGAGGTAGGCTCGTGGAATCTGGTTTTAGACGGACACCGTGGAAGATGCGCCGCTGAGAGAAGGGTCCGGCGATACCGGGTTCTTCCGGACCGGCTTTTTATACGCCCAGGCGGCGAGCAGATACATGCCCGATAGTAAGGCGGGGACAAGTGGGATGTCGACTAAAGAGGAGATTACGAAGAGGCACCTCTGCGGGAAATAGCCACGATGATATTCCGAGACCGAGGGAAGCCAATCCACGGCCTGCCAGATGATGATGCCTAAAATGGCACCCCCGGCCAATAGCGCGAGCAGCGTGCCCGTCCGAAACAAAGTCTCTGCACGCAGCAGTCGTCCCAGCCAAACCGTCGGGGGTGCCCACATCAACAGCCAGAAACCTTGGCAAGAGACGAGAGCCTGTGCCGGAGGACCACAACCCCAGGGCCCGCAGGCGGCGTATTCCCAGGAGGCGGACATCTGGGAAACCAGCAGCATGCCCCACAGAGACGCACCCCACAGGCCAAGCCCGAGGGTGGTGATCATGAGCCTTACCAGCATGGCGTGGAATCCTCTTATGGCAAACATTCGTTCGGAATCCGACAGGAAGCATTGTCGAGTCTATTTGTCCACGCGTCCCAGCTCTGTGTCCAAGTTCACACGCCGGCAAAAAACTCATATCTTGCACGCGGACTTTGTGTTGACTTTCCTGGCCTGGCCGTCAGCCGTCAATTCCTGGCCGTGATTCGTCGCCTGCTGATATAATGGTCGGACCGGCGGTCCGATAATTACTGAGGTGAGATTTTGCCTTGGGCAGGGGCCGCTTTACACGAAAAAGCCCCCAAAAAGTGCAAAGTGACCCGTACTTCTCATGGTGCCGAACTTCCGTCCAAGCCCCGCCAATCCGGGGCGGGCGCGGGAAATTCCACCAGCGGAATGATGTCTAGGTTTTCCGGGTTGGTGAATTGGCGAGGAAAACTCGGCAATTCGGCGCCCCGCCGAGGTGTGGCGGGACGGTTTGCCGCGCGTTGGGCCATTTCGCCCGGAGAATGGCTCCGAAGCTCGCCAAGCTGGATCACGAGCATGTGTGTACATGCCATTTTGCTCGTGGTGCTGGCACTGATCTCCCTGCCGATCGACGTGGAATCGGTGGTGAAGGACCTGGTGCTTTTGCCTTCCCCCGAGGAGACCGACGTCCTGGAGGACTTCCAACCCGATTCGCTGATCGATGCCGTGCCGGAGGACGCGCAACTGCACGCCGCGATCCCCGCGATCTCCGATCCCACCGACGCCATCGATTTGACGGCGGTGGATGAAATTCAATTATCCGTCGCGGCTTTGAATATGAGCGAGATCACGGATCCGTTGCAGGCTGCCAGTGATCTGCTCCGCCCCATGAATACGCTTTCCGGAGAAGGCTTCGAGGGGCGAGGCGCGGGCACGCGGCAAGCTCTCGTGCGGCAGCGAGGCGGCAACGACGCCAGCGAACGGGCCGTGGCCCTAGGTTTGAAATGGCTCGCCGCGCACCAGTACCCAGATGGAGGATGGAATTTCGACCATCGCTTCGGCCCTTGCCAGGGCCGCTGTGGGGAGGCCGGCTCCATGGCCGAAAGCCGCAACGCGGCCACCGCCATTGCGCTACTGCCTTTCTTGGGGGCGGGACAAACTCACATGAAGGGCGAATACCAAACAATTGTCGAAAGAGGGCTCTCTTTTCTCGTGCAGCGAATGAGTGTCACTTCGTACGGAGGCAGCCTTTACGAAAAGGGTGGGCGGATGTACTCCCATGGTTTGGCCGCGATCGCGCTCAGCGAAGCCTATGCCATGACGCGGGACAAGGAACTGTTTCAGCCCGCCCAGCAAGCCCTGAAGTTCATCGTGTACGCCCAAGATCCGGTCGGAGGCGGTTGGCGGTACGAGCCGCGCACGCCGGGGGACACCTCCGTCGTCGGTTGGCAGCTCATGGCGCTCAAGAGTGGTTCGCTGGCCTATATCGACGTGCCGGCCAACACGGTTCGCGGAGTCGATGTGTTTCTTAATAGCGTGCAAAAATCTGGCGGTGCCAAATACGGCTATATGAACCGCAGCGACGGCGGGGCAGGCACCACGGCCATCGGCCTGCTATGCCGCATGTATCTCGGCTGGCCACGCAATGATCCCGGCTTGCAAGAGGGCGCGGCCTATTTGAGCCGTCAGGGTCCCTCATCTCAAGACATGTATTACAACTACTATGCCACCCAGGTCCTCTTTCATCTGGGCGGCTCCGCCTGGGAAGAGTGGAATACCCGGATGCGGGACCACCTCATTCAGCGGCAAGAGACCGAGGGGCACCTGCAAGGAAGCTGGTACTTCAATCATCGCCATGTGGGGACAACCGGCGGGCGCGTATGCAGCACGGCATTCGCCACGATGATTCTGGAAGTCTACTACCGTCACATGCCGCTGTATTCATTGGAATCGACCGAGGACACCTTTTCCGAATAAGCCGCGATTATGGCGCGGTATACTGGAAAAAGCTCCATGGTTAAATCCCCAGTGACTTTTCACGCATTTCCCGCTTCGGTATTCAATGGATACCCTACCTCCTCCCTCACAGCCGATTCGCCGTGACGAAGGTGGCCAGGATTTGGATGCGGTGGGATCGGGTGCCGCCTCCCTGGAGGTTGATGAGGGCAACTCGAATACGGCCAGAGCGGAGCTCTCTCCAAAGTGGCCGGCGAAACTTTGGCATCGCGGATCCCCGTTCATGACGAGCCTCGTCGTGCACGCGGCGGTGTTGCTGTTGCTCTCGTTTCTGTTGATCGTGCGGCACGACGTCTACCCAGGCACGGATTTGACGGTCCGCTGGCAAGAGCGTGGCGAATCCTCTCTGGCCATTTCTGAGGAGCCGCGCACGCTCGAAGTCACCGAGGATGCCGCCAGCGCTTCGGCGGAATCGATGGGAGGCACCGAATCGATTAACGAATCCACTTCAAAGGAAATGACCACGAGTGACATTCCCTTGCCGCGCGTCGAAATCTTGCCAGAGGAAACGCCCGAAGCGCTGCCCCGTGAATTCCAGCATGCCGGCGGTTTGGAAGGCAGGTCCGGCGGACTGAAGCAACAGTTGCTGGATGAGGGTGGAGGGAATCCGCAAAGCGAGCGGTCCGTGATACGCGGCCTGCGGTGGCTCGCGGCCCATCAACAGGACGACGGAAGTTGGCGTTTTGACCACACGCAAGGTTCCTGCCAGGGGCAGTGCCGGCATCCCGGCACGTTTGTCTCTCCAAACGCCGCGACCGCGTTGGCTTTGCTTCCTTTTCTGGGGGCAGGAAATACCCACCGAGAAGGGGAGTTCCAAGACGCCGTTTCCGAGGGCATCTATTTTCTGGGCCAACAGATGCTCGTCACTCCGCATGGCGGCGACTTGCACGCTGGCAGCATGTACACGCAAGGGCTGGCCGCGATCGTGTTTTGCGAAGCGTACGCCATGACCGGCGATAAAAATTTACGCCCGTATGCACAGGCTCTGTTGGATTTTATCGTCCATGCCCAGCATCCGGCTGGTGGCTGGCGGTACAGCCCAGGCCAGCCGGGAGACACCACGGTTTTGGGCTGGCAGATGATGGCCCTGAAAAGCGGCTTCCTGGCCGGACTTTACGTGCCCACGCCCACCGTGCACGCGGCGCTCGACTTTCTTGATAGCGTGCAAACCGAGGGCGGGGCGTCCTACGGTTACCAAGATCATGAGCCGCGTCCCGCCACCAGCGCCGTGGGGTTGCTGTGCCGCATGTACACCGGCTGGGACCGTCAAGTGACTCCGCTACGATTGGGAGCCACATATCTCGGCGAACTCGGCCCTTCCACCAACGACATGTACTTCAACTACTACGCAACACAAGTGCTTCGGCATTACGGCGGCTACGATTGGCAGCGGTGGAATGAAGAGATGCGGGACTATCTGATTGCCACGCAGGCCACCGAGGGACATGAAGCGGGAAGCTGGCATTTTGATGAGAAACACGGCCGCGTCGGTGGACGGCTTTACAACACCTCCATGGCCGTGATGATCCTGGAAGTGTACTACCGCCATTTGCCTCTCTACGACGCACCGGCCATTGAACGCGATTTTTGATCCGCTGATCGATCAGCCTGCTTGGTGGATGCCTAGGCGCTCCGCAGTTACGATTAGGTGAAAGCATCATCCACGTCGCTTCGAGCATCCTTTGACTTATTTAGATACGACCGTGAGCAGAAACGGCCGCTTGCCACGGGCTCCTGCTTGCGAGAACAACACCGGCAATTCGATTCGGCCTTTCTTCCCCTTATGAAAATTGAACGTTTAGGACCGTACCGAGTGGGCCGCAAATTGGGCCGTGGCGGCATGGGCACGGTATACGAAGGGGAAAATATCGACACGGGCGAGCATGTCGCTCTCAAGGTGTTGTCGGCTGCGTTCGCGGGCGAGAGCGGTTTTCGCGAACGGTTCGAACTGGAAATCGAGTCGCTGCAAAAGCTTCGCCACCCAGGCATCGTGCGGCTTTTCGGGTACGGCGAGGAGGAGGGACATCTTTTCTACGCCATGGAATATGTGGACGGCCCCACCCTGCAGGCCGACCTCGACGGCGGACCGAGACGACCCTGGCGTGAAGTGACCCGGCTGATGATCGAGTTGTGCCGCGCGCTGAAACACGCCCATGACCGGGGGGTTATCCATCGGGACATCAAGCCGGCAAACCTATTGCTCACCGAGGATGGGCAACTCAAGCTCTCCGACTTCGGCATTGCCCGGCTGTTCGGGGCGGTGTCCCTCACGGGCCATGGCGGTGTATTGGGGACGGCGGAGTACATGGCGCCTGAACAGGCGGACGGTCGGCCCCTCAATTCGTCGGCCGATCTGTACAGCGTGGGCGGTGTGTTTTATGCCTTGCTGGCGGGCCGGCCTCCGTTTCGAGCCCGCTCCTTGCCCGAAATGCTGCACTTGCAGCGCTTCGCGGAGCCCGAGCCGGTGCGGCGCTACGCGGCGGGGATTCCCCGTGAATTGGAGCAGGCGATTCAACGGCTGTTGTCCAAGGAGCCGGGCGACCGTTTCCCTAACGCGGGCATTTTCGCCAAACGCCTGGAAGCGATTTTGGAAACGGCGCAGGAACCCGAAGCAGACGACGGATTCGTGTTGGCGCATCCGCAGAAG
>JANQPP010000139.1 GCA_028289405.1 Pirellulales bacterium | reverse complement strand
TGCCAGGTTCTTGATTTCGGCCGGCAGCAGGTAAGGGACGCTATCCAGGTAAGCTGCCGCGTCCTGTTCCGTCAGTCCCACGTAGGCCGACAACAAATGTTGCCGTTCCGTGAGATCGTCCCGCTGCTCGAGGCGAGCTAACAAGCTAGCCCCCAACCGTTCCTGTTGGCCGTTGAGCAACTGGCCCCAGGCTCGGGCATCGCTGACCGGTTCGTGCAGCAGCCACGCCGGCCATTGGTCAGACCATTGCTCTAAACTCCGATCCTCCGGAAATAGTCCGGACAAGGCCACGAAGGAGCGGAGTTTGAGCGCGGAATCGGACATGCTATCCGCGATATCCGCCAAAAAGGCACGGCGGGATGCCTCATCCACGGGAGGCGGATCGTGCAGCAGTAATTCGGCTTGGTCGGGCGTCAAGGCGGGGACGTAGGGACGCAATTCTGCCAGCGGCTCTCCCCGTAAGCGATTTTCGCACCAGGCAAAGCGGAACTTCTCCTCGGCATCCGTCGTGTGTTGCAGCGCCTGCCCAAAGTAGAACGCTTGCCATGTGTTGTGAAGCCAGCTTCCCGCCAGCCGCTTGGGGGCTTGGGCATTGTCGGCAGAGCGGATCGACTCCACCGTGGAACGACCGGAGTAGTGCATGCCACCTAGCGTCACCAATGCGATTCCTGACACGACGGCGGCAATAGTTGCCACCACGAATCGCCTCCAAGGACGGGGCGGACTTAAAAAGGCGCGTAGCTCGGCGGCCACTATCTCCGCCTTGGCGGGACGTTCGTTGGGATCCTCAGCCAGGAGCCGCAGGCACAATTGGCTCAGCGGCTGCGGAATGGCGCGGTCCTTCACCGCTGGCGGGATCACG
Organism: Pirellulales bacterium; assembly: GCA_028289405.1. Lineage (GTDB taxonomy): Bacteria > Planctomycetota > Planctomycetia > Pirellulales > JANQPP01 > JANQPP01. The sequence goes on along the minus strand of JANQPP010000139.1, from coordinate 327 downwards.
TGCCAAGAGCGGGATGCGTCCTCCTCGGTTGGCTTGAAAGACGGCTCTCCTGTCAGGAGTTCGTAGAGCACCACGCCCAGACTGAACAGGTCCGAACGTGGCCCGATCAATTTGTTCTGAGCACTGCATTGCTCTGGGCTCATGTAGGCCCGGGTGCCGCCAATCTCCGATTCGTGCGGCTCAACTTCGTCCTCGATGGCCAGGCCGAAATCGGTGACCAAAACCTGATTGTCCTTGGTTAAGAGGAGATTGCTCGGCTTGACATCTTGATGCACGATCCCGCTGGCATGGATGCAGGCCAGGGCATCGGCGACATCCGCGATTAGG
>JANQPP010000138.1 GCA_028289405.1 Pirellulales bacterium | reverse complement strand
AGCACCTCATCGTGGAGCCAATACCTCCAAGCGGAAGCTCTTCAAATTTAAGTAGATACGTCTCCATGGGGCGAGGCATCGGGGATTACCCTGATGAATGCCAGAAAATTCCGCATTCGTAGGCCGCTGCCGATGGTCGAGTCGCGATTCCGATGGGGATTCAGTCTTCGGCCCGCGAAAAACGAGCGGGCGGTGTTTCGCGATGAGTGCGTTGACGCGTCATGAAAGAGTAGCGGTCATAGCGACTGCTACTGAAACACTCGAATTCCTCTTCCTCAAACGAGTTGCGTCGGCCAGTCGATTCTGGTTGCAGAAAGGCTGGATCCATGGTCATTCGAAGTCGCTTTATCGGGAAAGAGTTTGAATCGCTGCTGAGTTGTTTGTTTGTCGTAAATCCTTGGCCTCGCATGTCATCTCCCTGAAATGAACGGTCCGTTTTCGGCGGTCGAAGACCTTCCTAATGCCGCGTCGTTCTTTGAGAATCCGGCGTTCGTCACCGCCGGCCTTCAAAATCCATGGATCCGTTTTTCAATAGCAGGCCAGCATCTTATTTCCTGTCCATACAAATGACCTCCACCCAGTTGACGGGCACGGGTGTAGCGGGCTACCTTCGCCGGTAATCTTCATCTCCCCGTCCCGCTTCGCCGCCAAGCTGTCTCATGTCCTGGCTTTTGTCCCGCCCGGATCTCGTGATCATCGTGCTCTACCTGCTGGGCATGCTCGGCGTGGCCGTGTGGGTGTCTCGGGACGCGCGGGACGTGGAAGGCTACACGGTCGGGAACCGCAGCGTGCCCGGTTGGGTGCTCGGCTTCTCGGTGCTGGGCACCTACCTCAGCAGCATTTCCTTCCTCGGCCTGCCGGCGAAGACCTATGCCGCCGACTGGAACGCCTACGTCTTCGGGCTGGCTTTGCCGCCGGCTGCACTGGTGGCCACGCTGTATTTCGTGCCGCTCTATCGTCGGGGGAACCGGCTCTCGGCGTATGAGTTATTGGAGGAACGCTTCGGCTACGCGGCCCGCTGTTACGCCACGCTGTCGTACGCGGTGCTGCAACTGATCCGCGTGGCGACGGTACAACTGCTGGTCGCATTCGCGCTGGCCCCGCTGCTCGATTTCTCCTCCGCGCCGCTGGCGACCAAAATCGTGGGCATCATTCTAGTCTCCGGCATCGCCGTGGTGATTTACGACACGTTGGGCGGCATTCAGGCCGTGGTCTGGACCGACGTGGTGCAGGTCATCGTGCTCACGATCGGTGCCGTGTGGTGCCTGGCGGAGGTGGGGAGCATGCTGGCCAATGGTTCCGCCTCCCTGACGGGCGGCGTGCTCGCCGGCAAGTGGTCGCTGGGTCCCTGGGTCGCGACGCCCGAGGAATCGGGCGAGTCGTGGCTGCTGGCCAACCTGGGCCAATCGACCGTGCTGGTGATGCTGCTATACGGCCTCAGCGAGAATATCCGCAACTACGGCGTGGATCAAAACTACGTGCAGCGGATGCTTTCCGCCGAGAGTGACGGGGCGGCCCGCCGCTCGCTGTGGATCGCGGCCATCAGTTACATCCCTCTCTCCGCCGTGTTTTGCGCGCTAGGCACATTGCTGTATTTGCACTATCAGCAATCGCCGGGCATGCTGCCCGAGGGAGCCCGACCCGAGATGGTCTTCCCGCATTTCATTCAGCATGAGTTGCCCCGGCCCATCAGCGGGCTGGTAATCGCGGCGATTCTGGCGGCGGCCATGAGCACCATCGATTCGAGCCTCAATTCGACCTCCACGGTCCTCTTCGTGGATGTGGTGCGGCGGTTTTGGAAGCCGCCGTGGGCCGATATCTGGACCATTCGCGGCATGACCGTCACGCTTGGCGTACTGGGCACCGGGCTCTCCATATGGCTCTACCTGCAACTGGGAGAGGAACGGTCCCGCACCGTGATGGATGCCTGGTGGCAATACGCGGGCACCGCTGGCGGCGGGATGTTCGGCCTGTTCCTGCTGGCTTGGCTATTTCCCCGCACGCCACGCGGGCTGGTGGCGGTGAGCGTGATCGCCTCGATTCCCGTCCTCGCCTGGGGGACGCTGGCCCGGAACCTGTCGGAGGATTCCGCGTGGAAGACGTACGAATGCCCGCTTGATCCGAAGCTGGTGGGCATCGCCGGTACGCTGGTGCTGCTTGCCGTGGCGCTGTTGGGCCGTGCGGTCTGGTCGACGGACAAGTCCCGGCCCACACACTGACACTCGCAGTCTTCACGACAAGTCCGGCTCGCGGGCTCGGCAACGACGACGAGGCAACGCATGGATCTGGGTCTGGCAGGCAAAACCGCGCTCGTGACCGGGGGTTCTAGCGGCATCGGCGCGGAGACCGCCCGACTCTTGGCGGAGGAAGGTTCCGATGTCGTGGTGGCCTATCATCAAAACATAGCGGGCGCGGAACACGCGGCGGATTCGGTTCGCCAGACTGGTCGACGCGCATGGATCTGCCAGATGGATGTCACCGACGACGCCAGCGTCCAGCAAGCGCTGACGAAATTGCCGCAGGAAGCGAAACAGTTCGATGTGCTCATTTTGTGTGCCGGCGAAGCGCCTGTGACGCCGTTGACGGAAGTCACTTCAGACCAGTGGAAACGGATTGTCGACGTCAACCTGCATGGAGCATTTCACGTGCTCAGCGCGGTGCAACCGCTGCTAAATGACGGCGGCGCGATCGTGGCCGTGGCCAGCGTGGCCGGGCAAACCGGCGTGCCACATCAGTCCCCCTACGCAGCCGCCAAGGCGGGATTGATCAACCTCACCAAGAGCGCCGCCCGGGCGCTAGCGCCGCGAATTCGGGTCAACTGCGTGGCACCGGGCATGACCCTCACGCCGATGGGACAGGAAACGGCGGCGGGGCTGCCGCCCAACTATGCACAGGAGAAATTGCTGCTCCAGCGATTCGCCGAGCCGCGCGAGATCGCCCAGTGCATCGTATTCTTGGCCAGCCCGGCGGCCAGTTTCGTGACCGGCGCCACGCTCGACGTCAACGGCGGCCGCTATTTGCGGTAGTCGTTAATGGACCGTGGCGCCGCATGCAGGAATACCATCGAAGCCACTATTAAAACCAACGGACAAAACCTGACGTTTGTTTCGTCCGTCGGCGTTTCACGGCCAACGGACGCTCTATTTCGCAGATGCTGCGATGTTTCGTCCCCAGGCTCTTAGCTGTCTTTGCGAGGTGGGGCAGCGTTTCCGTTGTACTGGAATACCTCCTCGACGGTGGTGTTAAAGGCCCTGGCGATGCGGAAAGCTAATGGCAACGAAGGAGAGTATTTTCCGGCCTCGATGGCAATGATTGTTTGGCGTCTCACCCCCACGATCTCCGCGAGTTGCTGTTGTGTCATCTCGCCGTGGTCGAAACGAAACCTCCGGATCGTATTGGCGATGTGGTCCTTATTCATTTCTTTTCCCATAGCCATATTGAACCAAGACCGCTACCGAGTAAGCACTGGTAAACACGACCAAGCCGCCAACGATCAGCGGACCGATGACCCAGACGGCAGGTAAAGCAATCTTCAATGGAGCAAGTGTGAGAATCAGCCCAGCGCAGGCAACGCCGAAAGCGATCCAAAATGCAGTCATGGCCCACTGAGTCGCTTTGCCACCAATCACTCGATCACGTTCGTCAAGAATGTCGCCTGCCCGTTTTCGGAATAGAAAATCGCCTAGCACAATGATCACCAGAAATACCGCCTGCCAAAGCCCATAACCTCGAATCTGGTTAACTCCCAGCCCTAGGAACTCAGGATTCCGCGGGCCATCCGTCGATAAAACGGCAACGATCACGCCCCCAGCAATCAGGTTGATCGCGAATGCGACGAGAGTGAAATATGCCTTCTTTTGTAGGAAATTCATTGTCTTCTCCCAGTTAAATGGCTCGTACACCGTCCTCGTCAATCCGATCCTCCCGTATTCAGAGCGAACGAATGTTTCTCAAAGCACACATATAGTACGCTGTAGCGTACATAAAGTCAATCGAAAACTACACTCGGAGCCAATATTCTCTTGAGCAAAGCCGTCACGAAGGAGCTAAGAAGCACATAACTAGTGCAGAATGCCAGCATTCGAGGGGGGGGCTAGCTTCGTGACCGGCGCCACGCTGGACGTCAACGGTGGCCGCTATTTGCGGTGTCGAGCGATGGAGGAAAGCGGCCATGCCATGGCCGAGTCTCGAAGAAAAGCTAGCAGCGGCACCCGCGCGACAGAGCGTGGCGTAGGCGCATGCCCATCCGCGTTGTATTTTTGCATGACTGAGACAACGTGCCATTCCACGCAAGGTGTTCAATGAACCTAAAAAACCTGCTTCGGGACGTGGCGGACGCCACCATCCCCTCGCGTCGCCGAGAAAGGCAGCGCGAGGACTATGCAGTGCATGAGACGCTCAACAACTTCGAGCAGCTTAGTTGGCTTCCAATGGAAAATTGCGATGCCAGTGCGTTACGGAAATTCAGCAAGGGAGATGTCGATTCTTGGATCAGGAGTCCCGAGATCGACAAAGAATGGGAGTCGATTGCCCAGCAGGACGGCCTGGATTTTCCGGAAATGACGGGGGGATGCAATCCGGGTGACCGGCGTGCCATATACTATCTGGTGCGATCGTTGAAACCGAAACGCATACTGGAAGTCGGCACGCATATCGGATGCTCCACGGTCCACATCGCGCTGGCCGTGAAAAAGCTGCGAGAACTAGGAACGGATACCAACTTCCTGTCCGTGGACGTCAAGGACGTGAATGATCCAGTGGCGAAGCCCTGGCTCGTTTCGCGGGCAAAACACTCTCCGGCAGAGCTAGTGGAAATGCTCGGCTGTCGTGATCTAGTGCAATTTCAGACATCCAAATCCGTCGATTTTCTCAGGACTTGCGAAGACAAATTCGATTTCATTTTCTTGGACGGGGACCATGCCGCCACAACGGTCTATCACGAAGTTCCGGCGGCATTAACTTGCCTCGCCGAGAACGGCGTGATCCTGTTGCACGACTATTTCCCGGACACGAAACCGCTGTGGTCGGATGGCGCGGTCATCCCTGGCGTCACGCTGGGGATACGACGCCTACAACAAGAAGGTGCTCCACTGGCGGTGATTCCGCTAGGCGCGCTTCCCTGGCCAACCAAGCTGGGGTCAAATGTCACGAGCCTGGCATTGCTGATGCGAAGCTAGCTCGAGATCCGCCCGATTGCACTGGGAACGATAAACCGTACTGTCCAGAACCTCTGAGCCTGGGCGCGCGGAATCCGTACGGGACGCAATCCCGTTTATGGCGCCAGCATCGACAGTAAGCCTTCAAGAACATCGCTCATCATTGAGATAGTCTTGGCGGCCGCCCCGAGGCTGATTGGTGTTCCGCTGGCCTTTCTCAATCCGGTGATCATCATCACTTTCGCGATCTGGTCTTCCGCGATTTGGATTGTGGGCGTCATCCGTGCAATAGTGGGCGCCGTGGACACCATCTGGAACGCGGACATCTAAGTGATACGCCACGCAGCGATTGAGCCAGGCTTGAATGCGTCCGCACCAGCAGCCGGGCCACTTGCGGATGCCGAAGAAGAGCAGCACCGCTTCGATGGTGTCTCCCAGCCCGCGATGCCGCTTCCACCAGGGCAGCCCGCCGTAGGCCGGGCAGTTGACTCGCACTCGCTGCGGCCACGCGCGATGACAATGCGGGCAGCAGTATTTGCCGTTATCTTGGAGCACCAGCGGACAATCGCGGGGGTTCATGCTTCAATCGCCTGCACCAGGGCGAAGCCGCTCGGATCGACGTCGCAGATGCCGAACGCCACGCCGCCGATGCCGTCGAACGGCAACACCTGCTGCGTCTTGAGATCCCAACAGCGGGGCTTTTCGTTCACTTCCAGGAATTTCAAAAACGTGAGCCCGCTGCCGGCGTTGCGGGGACCATAGTTCACGTTGACTTGCAACCGCCAGGCGTTGTTGATCGCACGGGCATAGAACACCGATATCTCGCGGTATTCGTGCAGCCCCTGCGTGGTGCAAAAGAAGGGGTCGAAGGTGTAGACCCAGTTGCAGAACTTCACATACCGTACGCTGATCTGCTCACCCGTCTCGGGATGGGCCTCCAGAATGTTGTGGAAGTAGAGCGGCTGGAGTTCACAGACGAAGGGGATGCCCTGCGAATTGAGATTCTCATCGCACGACGGGCAGCCATCGTCCTGCACGCCGAACAGATACACTTCTAGAAAGCGGGGCGGATGCCCCTCGCAGTGAAAGCAGTCGCAGCATTTGCGATCGACGTTCAATTGAACGCCCCGCACGCCACGAAAATCAAATGGAGTTTCATCGTGGGACATGCGGCACCTAAGGCGACGGGGGAAGAACCAATTCGACTTTAGGGCATTCCACCCACACGCAGCGCCACACGCCCGCTTCGCGGTCGTATTGGGCCAGGCCCGTGGCGGCCGACTCCCCTTCAAACAGGAACTCGCCCGACCCGTCGAACTTGGCCTTGTTTTCGATGACCACGATCGGGCGTTCGCCATCGGTCGTCGCGGCCGGATTGTGGACCGGCGTGCCGTCCCAGGAGTGGTAAACGTAGGCTTGAAAGGTCGCGCTCGTGAAATAGAAATCACTCACGACCTTGAAGTCGACCCACTGTGCCGCATGCTGGACGAACGTGATCTCGTAATGCCCCAGTTCCCGCTGATAAGTCGCCAGGAACTTCTGGCCGCTGCGGGCCCAGGGAAACATGCCCTGCGTGTCATGCACGATGACGGTCGCGCCGGGATCTTGCCCGCGATAAAAGCCGTTCACGGTGGCGGCGGCTTCCCCTGGGATGCCCGAATTCAGATCTTCCGTAAGCGTCCCCGCGATCCGCTCGGCCAACTGTTCCAGCCAGAGGATTTCGAACTGTCCGGTCCGGTCCGCCGGTTCGTAGGCAAAGCCCTGGAAGCCGGTTTCGCCCCGCCAGCTTCCGGGATCGCTGCTGTCCCGTACCGTGAGCGTGGGATTCGGCACTCCGCCCGGGGATGTGGTGTAGGTACTGCCGCCGGAATCCCACGACAGTTCCTGAGCATTGGCACTGCCGCCCGGGACGAGCGGCGTGGAGAGTTCGAAGCGGAGCAGATTGGCCGATTCCCCGCCTGACATTGGCGGCCGCACGGCGGTCACCTCGTACCGCTGGTCGCGATCGTTGTACGTGGCGAGGAATTTGTCCCCCGTCCCGGCGTGCGTGAACAATCCCTGCGGATCGTGGACCGTGGCCGTGCTGCCGGGATCTAGACCACGGTAGAAATTCGTCACCGAGGCGGGCGCCGTGCCCGAGGTCCAAGCCCCGGTCAGCGTGCCGGCGATCCGCTCGGCAGGCAGTTCCAGCCAGATGATCTCGTATTGCCCTGACCGGTCGGGCGGTTCGAAGGCCAGGCCTCGGGCACCCGCCGCTCCGTGCCACTTCTCGCCCGTGAAGTCCCGTACGATGATGCCGCTGCCGGTGGGCACATAGTTGGCGCCATCCCATTCGACGGTTTCCGCCGCCGTGCTTCCACCGAGCGGCAACGTGGAAGTGAGTTCAAACCGTATCAGCGGCGCGGGCAGCGCGGATGTCACTTCATAACGGCCCTCGACGTCGTTGTAGGTCGCCAGGTAACGGGCACCCGTTTTTAGGTGTCCAAAGATGCCCTGCCCATCATGCACCGTGGCCGTGCTGCCTGGGTCCAAGCCACGATAGAATTGCGTGACGCTGCCGGTGGCCGTGCCGCCGTCCAAATCGCCCAGCAGTGTCCCTTCGATCCGCTCGGCGGGAAGCTGCATCCACACGATTTCATACTGCCCGGTCCGATCAAGCGGCGCGAAGGCGATGCCTCGCGCGCCGGCAGTGCCATGCCACGTGCCCGGCTGTGAAAAGTCCCGCACGATGACGGGATCCCCGGCGGTGACGTATTGGTTCACGCCATTCCAAGAGACAAGCAGCGCGTTGGGCGTGGTGCCGCCGCCCCCCAACGGCAAGGATTGCGTCAGTTCAAAACGGACGAGCTCCGTTCCGGCTTGGCCGCCATCGGACAAATCATGGACCAGGTACCATTGCCCGTTGATTTGGATCACGATCACGGGCGAGCCCGATGCCAAGCTTCCGGTGGCCAACCAGTCATGCGCGGTAACGGGCGGATCAGGGGCGGGAACCTCGGCGCCACCGGGCCCGGCCCAGAGCTGAACCGGCACGGAGCCTCCCGGGCTGAGCGGCGCTTGGGTCTTGCCGATTTCAATGGCCACTTCGGACGAGCCGGCCACGACATACCACTGTCGATTTTGGGGATGCTGCAAGACCGTGACGCGCGTGCCCGCCGGCAATGTCTCGCCGTTGGCTAGTCCCCAATCGTGGGCCATGACATCGACGCCCGTATCAACCAATGCCCCTTGCGCATCCTGTCCCCACAGGCTCACCATGGCCGTGCTCTGATGGGTAAGTTCCGCATCGAGCACGCCGCGATGCCAATTGAATCCCGGCAAGAGGACTCTACCCGCCGCATCGGGAAGCCAGAGACTGATTCCGCGTGTCCCTGCGAGCCAGACCGATTCCAGATGGTCGACGACGTGTTCCAGCGTGTGCCCTACCTCGGCAAACACGTCATTGGTTCCGGGCGGAAGTTGGTAGTCCCTGCGGAGCAAATTCGCACGGGCGTCGAGATTACCAGGCAGGACGTCCTCGTCCAGTTCGACCAGATCCGTGCGGGGTGGCGTCTCGGCGGAAAGGTGGGTGCCCGTCGGGGTCTGCTGGGATTGCAGCCCGCCCGATGTTTCCGTGTGGGCATTGCGGTTGATGGCCTCCACCAGTTCGTTGAGCCGGGCGGGCGTAAGGCGGTCCTCGGATTGAAAACGGGGGGTGCGCGAAGCCATGGCGCCTATCCGAATTGGAAGAGAAGATCGAAGTCGCCAGCCTGATAAGGCCGTTCCGGAGGAGCCGAGTTGGCCGCCTTGATCAGCGTCCAGTTTTCCTCGCCCGGCGCGGTCGCACGGCGAAAGAAATGATTCCAGCCGACCGGCGTGGTTCGGTCACGCAACTTCTTGGTGCTCTCAGCGAAGGAATAGCTGATCTCCCAAAAGCCCCCTTCCTCCAGAAACTGAAATTGCCGCGTCACCTTCGCGCCGAGGAACAACACGGTCTCCGCTGGAGCGTTTAGAAAAGACGAAGCATTGATCTTTCCTCGAAGCGATCGGATCGCATCCCAAGGTGGACAGAGGACGCGGTGCCAGGTCAGGGTGTAAGCCCCGCTGGGGCGAAGAACGTGCGGATTCAGATCATCCGGCAGCGTCGGTTCGCCCGCGATGTCCCACACCCAGTTCCGCCCCGGTACTCGCTCACTCTCGGCACCCAGGTCCGCGCGGAACGTGAGAAACGTCCCTTCTGGCACGCCGGGACTGTCGGGCAGAGGGAGATTGTTGATGTCAAACAGCGTGCGGTATTGGGCCGTCACCTTGGCGCCCGCGCTGGGATAGCGGTTGGCGCCCGCTTCCAATCCCACAAAGCCTCCCACGGGCCGCGCGGGATCAAGCGGCGCGATATCCAAAGCATGCACGATCAGGTTATCGTGGCCCGGAAACGCCAAGGGCCGCACGAAGGTACAGTTTCCTCCGACCAGCACGAAGCGGCCAATCAGTTCGCGGGCAAAAGCCGGCCAGAGATCCCAGCCGGGCAGTCGGAACATCCGCGTGGCGCGAGTGCCATCTTCATTGATGGAAATCAGCGGTGAACCTTCCAACTCCTCCACGCCAAAGGGCAGGGCCATGGTGTCAAGCTCCCGAGGGATGAGGTGTCATGGAATGACTTCGACGCCGGTCGTTATTTCAGTCCATCAGCACGGCGGGTGCCGACCAGCGGACTTCCAGCAGTTCCAGTTTCTGCAATATCTTTTCGATGCTTTCCCGCACAAATCGCTGCTGATGTAATTCGGCGTTATCTATCCGCCGCACATCGCCACGAGAGACGTTTTCGTGCCGCCGGTACCCGACAGCCCGCTTAAGATTCGCCATCGTTGGACCCGCGTCACATGACGCGGAAGACGGGCTTTGCCGTCTCGTTCCTGAACGATTCATGATTCGGTGCGTGGTTTTAGCCGGCGCGGGCAGTGACCGCGCGACGTCGGTTTGAACGGCAGGATTGCGGCGCGGATTTGGCTTAGTGAGCAGCCGAGTCCAGCGGTTGAGGTCTTCCGTGGTTAGTGTGGGCTTGAACCCACGATTGGGCACCGAGGCTGCGGGTCTTGGGAGATGTTTACGCGCGTCGTTGATTCGCCGGTGAGACATCGCGACGCTCGCAGCCACGGCAGTCGCGGGTGGTGTCGGTCGTTCCATCCGTTCCGAGTGAGCCGGACGGTTCGCATACCTCATCCGTGAAAATCGATCCATGAAGCTCAGGTCACGACTTCGCCAGCCAGTGTGAAGTTCGTACCCTCTGGGTCGTCGTGCCATACGAAATCCCGGAGCCAATTGTCTCGAAAACAGCCGCCGACCAAGCGGCAATGAAAGTACTGTCGGATGCGACAGCTTTAAACCGGGTTTTGCTTGGATGCGAGGAATTCGAATCGCTGGCATTCAATCGTTTCCCTGCGCTGTGAAATCGCTCAGCCAACTCTGAACTACGGATGCGCGGCGCTCGTGATACTCATTAAGACAGGCACGGGCTTCTTCACGCGAAACTCGTTGCACGCGCTGCAAACGTTCAGGTGGTGTCAAATACAATTCCATTTGCTCCAGCGTCAAATCGAGGATTTGCGTGGGCGTCCATCCGAAGGCCAGGCTCAGCTCGACGAAGGCTTGTTCCCAGGTACGTCCGAGGATGCCGTCGAAGCCGAAACCTGGCCCTCCCCGTTTCCCGAGTCGAGCCCCAATGCTTTCCAGCCCGCCTCGACACATCTTGAGAATTCGTCGGGCAGCAGGCCGTCCACCATGTTCCGCACCGCTTCAAGCGTCACGTCGGCCTGCGCCTCTCGGGCGGCAAGCCAAATGGCTTGGGCGAATCCTGAAGGCGTGGCCAAATACTCTTCCACGTCCGCCCACGATACGCGTTCCACGCGCAGCAGCTCATCGTAGGCTGCTTTCAACAGTGCTTCGCGCGACGCTTCGGGCAACTTGGGCCAATGTTCCAAAACGGCTTGGAGCGGGTCGGGGCGCGCTCGCGCGAGTTCCCGTTGTAACTCCGCCAAGTCCCGAACGCGTAGCCGCCGCAAACGCAAACGCGTGGTTCCCAAGACCAACGCGTCATTGCCTCGATCAAGATGCGTTAGTGACATAACCTTGAATACATTGTATGTGTAACAACGTGCTTAGAACGTCGGCTTCACGATGGGACCGGTCGCGCTGTATTCCGCCGTGCCGCCAATGACTTCTCCGTTGTCGATATCGACCTCCCAGCCCAGCGAATCGATGATGGCCGGTACCGTGTAAAACCGCGTACTGTCCAAGTACAACAGCAAGGTGACGGCGGAGCCTTCGTCGAAGTCATCACTGATTGGGTCCGCCAGATCTAGCTTCAGGTTCAACGTACCGCTGGCGTCGCGAACCCCTTCTCGGCGGGTTTTCCAGCCCTGCGTGGCCGAACTGGCGTAGGCGGGATTCTGCGCCGTCGTGGTCAGTGTCCACTTGGTGATCTCGGCCAAGGTCGTGGAACCGATCTTCACCTGGCCGTCTTTGCCGCTAATGGTCGCCATGAGTACTCCCCTCTAACAGTACACTAACCGCACTGGCTGAATTGATTATCTGTAAGTGAGCCATAATAAATATCGTTCAACATATGAAACACATATGGCACAACGGCTAACTACTCGTGCCTACCAAAACGATTTGGTAAGTGATATCCTGGGCACCAGGGTTGTGGACCCGCAATGTCTTCGCGCTCGCAGCCACGGCCCAGCCGGAGTGTCGATGATTGAGAAATGCGCAGGAATCGGCGGGAACCTGCACCAGATCCGTGATGCCGCCGAAGGGACCCGTCCAGGGCTGCACGAGCCCCGGTTGCAGATGCAGGACGTCCCCGTCCGTTTCCGAGGTGTTGACCACGAAGACGGCCTTGACCCGGGCCAGCTCTACGGTGAGCTGTCCCCCGAAGACCGTATTGGTGAGAGCCGAGAGATCCCAGTCATCACTACTGGAAGCAGCCAGCGTGCTGGCCCGATGCCAAATCTTGTCGGCTTCCAACGGACCCGTACCGTCCGCCATGCTCCGCGCGTATTCCAGTTTCGAAGAGTCGTTCAACGTGGAGAGGTCGGCTTGCTCTTGCAACAGCCAAGCCAAGGAACAACGTAGATCCGTGGACAGCGTATCGGGCATGATATAAGTCCTTGTATATGTTTAATCGATGTGATTAATGTTGTTGTTAAACAACTGCAATGTGACAATCAGTGTTGACTTATCTGGTTAGGCGGAAACACTCTGGAATTCCTCTGACCAGCGGACTTGGGCATGCAATACGACCTCCCACATGCCGTCCCGATGGTCCACTTGCCGTAATTCGACGAACTTAATGTCCTGCACGCGGCCTCGGTCGTAGGAAAAGTCGATGCCTTGAAATACCTGCCGAACCGCGTCGGCGACCGCCTGGGCCTCCGGCAAGGAGGCGGCCCAAACCGCGAAAGCCACTTTGCCCGTCACGAGGGAAGTGCCACTGCTGGTGCGCGTGCGGCGGCTGTCTTCCAAACGCGAGAAGTGAACATAAGGCGGAGGCAAGACACCGTCATTGCTCCCCGATTGCCCGCCGGTGACGAACCGTTCCAGGGGTACGACACGCGTGAGCGTGTGGTACATACTCCACCGCCGATGAAACGCTTGCTCGATACTCATGCTTCTTCTCCGTCCGGCTCCCGCTGACAGGGTCGACATCCTCGACCGCGGCAGAACTACTCCAAGGGCCATGGCGTTCGGGTGACGCGAACTTGGGGCAAGACGTCCAGCCGCTGCGTTTGTTCCAGTTCTAATATCTTGTAAACGGTTCCCTCGGAGGTCACGATCCGATAGTTGCTGACGTCATCAAAGGGAATTGGATCGCCCAGAATCATCACGGCGGTGGCCTGTTCTCCCCGGCGGTGGTGTTCCATGGCCGTTGTCGCCGCCAAAGGCTGTACCCGGGCCGCAACGTTCAATCGAAAATCTTCCCAGCGAGGTACGGCCGCCCCAGCGGCATCCTTGCCCCAGCGTGCTACCTGCACCGTGACGCGTGATCGCAGTCCCTCGGTGACCACCAGGTCACGGCAATGGCATTCCCAGCGGCTGCGGTGAACATCTTCCTCCACGTCGAGGCACGTCCAGGCTCTCCCCTCGACATCAATGACGCGATCACCGGGGCGTGGCGGTGTGGCCACTTCCTGCCGGTCCAGATGCCAACGCACGTCGCCGAACTGATAATGCCCGTTGCTGGGTTCAACCTCTCCGTGCCGCACCCCTCGACGCAGCGCGTGTGGCACCGGCTGCGTGGCCAGTTCGCCCATGCGTTGAAAGGAGACTTGTTCCAAGCAGTCCGTAATCCGCAAGAAGTCCGAAGTGGGGTCGAACAGGTCCTGCCCGAACGCCCGAACTTGAAGTTCTCCAACCGCGCTAGCTGTCGCCAGCGCCACGCCGGACAACGTGAATTGCGACGGGCTCTGTAGGCTGGCCATGGAAGTAGCGACGGCGGTTCCCCGCAAGGCGTGGCGCAACGAGAGCCGTCCTTGGGCGAAGGAGACACCGCCCCCCGCCGCGGCGAGCGCGACAGGAGTCGACGACTCGAGCGCGCCCAACGCGGAGGAGGCCGCCGCGCTGCTGCCGGCCAGCGCCACACTGTCACCCGTTCCCAGGTAGTATTGAAGTAAACCCATCGCTAAGTTTTCGCTTGCGTGTGAAACTCGAAGGGCTCGGTCTCAGCGATCATCTCGTCGATTTCCCGCACGCGAGCCATCATGGCCTGAAACCAATCCGTCCAGTTCACGCTCTGCCCGTCCAGGGAATAGGACGGCTTGGGATTCACCGTGTACTCTGCGACGAGATCGAGGATCTGGCCCTTGATTTGTCGTAATTTGTCGATATCCGTGCTCATGCTTACACCGCGCGGAGAAGATAACGAAGCAGAAGTACCTGGCCCGTGACGGGCGTAATCGCAAACGAGATGCGGTAGAACGTTTCTCGATCAGGGAAGGCGGGCTGCACTGAAATTTGAGGCTGGAAGGCGAAGTTGTAGCCGCGCGTGTCCGTCTCCCCCCAACGGTAATCAAGCCGCAAGGCCGTGCTCCATACCTCTCCCAGCGTGAGCCCCACGTTCGCGTGGCCCGGCACGGGATCCTCAAACAGCGGGTCGTCCGGAGTAACTCGCGCGATGCTGTACTCCCCGGAAGCCACGGCGGCGGGATCGACAATCTCGCCTTGGCCATTGACCACACGGGCCAAAAACATGGGGGCCGTATTCGCCAAAATGACCGCTTCCAATTCCGGGCTGGGCGCGGAGAGTTCCCGACCTTCTGGCGTGGCGCTGGAGAAAACGCGGACCGCTTCCACCACCCAGGGCGTTTGGTCGTCCGTGGGATTCTCCACGAAACGCGGTCCCGGCCAGTATCCCGGTTTCCAGTAATACCCCACGGTTTCGATCCCCTTGCTGATAGTGACTTCGTTGGCCGTGCGATGCGACTTCTTCGTGGAATAAGTCGGCTTGGCTACAACAAATTCGAACTGGTCCGTTCCGCACCCGAGGCAGCGACCGTGACCGTGATGTCGTCCTGCGCGTCCAAGTCCTGATATGTGATTTGTGCGCCGGATTCGGTGGACGTACCAAATACACATGAAGTGAGGGCTTTCATCATGCGGTTCCAAGTCCGCGTGCCATCCACCGTATGAACGGACGGATCGAAGTTTCGCGGATGAAGCGGATGGTTGCCGAACACGGTGACTCCCGCCAGAGGAAAGGCCGTGGCCGCGCCTAATGGCGTGTCATGGACCACGATCGCGCCCAGAAAATCGTCTTCGACTTGGGCTACGTGCAGTAAATAACTTCCCGACCCTTGCTCGGAAAAACCCGTCGTCTGGTCTTTCAACACGCTGTCCACCGCTCCCGCCGCATCCACCAGCGTCCAATACAAAGTGAGCCCGGTAAACGAGGCGCCGAGGCTAATAGGTACGACCGTGGCATATGGCATTAAAGCGCCCTCCAAACACGATATCCGGTGATGCTGCGGTGTTCTTCGTTGACCAATACGGTCCTGGTATTCGAGAAAGACTGCCGGCTGAAGTAGCCCTTGTCCGCCAGATCGTCATTGCGGTCTTCCACGAAAGCGAAGTCAGGCGACGACGCCACCCAGCCATTGACGTTAAGCGCTGGATTGGGCATCGACAGTCGGGCACGCACGTCATGTTCCGCGCTGTGGAAGAATTCGATCGAATTCGCGGGAATGGCCCCTTTATTCGAGCCATCATTCACCGCCAGATTGTCGATCAGCGTCGTGCCGACCAAGACCCGATCGGCAAAGGTGTTCGTCCCGCCGGTGGCCAGATAATCACGCACGCCGACGTGCAGCATGCCGGCGTAGTAGGTCCGTGTGCTGCCATTGCGGAGCCAACGAATGGTCTGTTCGATCTGGATTTGATGGCCATCGGAGACGCGCGCCGTGTAAACGGCGGAGCGTTCGGCGATGGGCGTGACGGGGAATATCGACGGATGAGTATATTCTCCTTCGGCCAGCAGTTGCGCGGCCACTCCAGCTCGATATTCGCCTGGAACCAACGCCACGTCCACGCCATCGACTCGCCAGATGGCGCTGTCTTGCAGTTCGTTTCCGTGATTTTCCCCAATGAAGCGATAATTCAGCGGAAAGCCGGTCGGCGTGTATTCCACCGCCGATACCAAGGCGGACCAACTCACGCTATTCCGCAGGTTCGTGATTTCGCGGAGGTACGCCATGCTCGCGTTCACGTCGTTCGGTTTCGTGCCGGCGGTCGCGGCTTGCAGGGCCGAGATGTAGAGCCTCGCCCCGTCACTCCCCCCGGCGCGAGTCGTGCCCGTCGCTTCCAGCAACACCGTGTGAGGACCATCGACTAATCCCTCGACCAAAGGAATCGTCTCATCGAAATAGGCCGAACCGTCGGTGTAAAACTCCACGAACCGTTTGCCGATATCCGTTTGCCGGAACAGGCCCACCGTTCCGCCGCTGGTGTATGAATTCGTGAATGTGGTACCGTCCAAATCAAAGTCACTGGTGTCCCGCACGGTCACGGTGAACAGGCCGTTGGCTTCGGTCGTGCCCAGCACGTTTTCAATCCAGACCTTGGCCCCGGTCTTCAACCCATGGCCGGGCGCGGTAATTCGGATCTCTCCCGAAGGTGATGCGGCAGCGCCGGTGATATTCGTGAAATCACTCGCCGTGACCTCCGGCAACCGAGTGGCCGCCGTCCAATCCCCATCAATAGAAACCAGGGCGATCCCGCCGTTGCCCAGGACCGGCCCCCGCACCAACAGCGTATGCCCCGAGACGGAACCGGAGATCGTTTCCCCGGCCACGTTGGTCCGCGTGGCATCTCCGCCGAAGATGGCTTCGTTCGTGGTGACCTGCCAATTTCCGGGAGTTCCTTGCGTGAGAGACGTGTACCGGGTATTGATCACCGGCACTCCATCTAGCAGACGCCCCATATGGTAGATACCATTGGCGAACACAAAACCGTAGACGGCGAAGCGCTGTGTCCCCTGATCGTTTGCATAAGGGACGTAGATCTCATACTGCTCCGCTTTGTAACCCGACATCGCGAAATTACGGTATAAGTAGACTTTGTCGTTGTCGGTTTCCGGCGTGGTTTGCAGTGACAAGGGGAGCCAGCGGGCACCGTCGAATTGCAGAGTCGCCACGCTCTTCGTGGAAGCCAGGGTGAAGTCCGAACCGAGCGTGAGATTCCCCACGCCGTTCTTCAACACGACTTGCCTTCCCGCCCATTTAGCCCGAATTCGAATGCGTTGCCCCTCGACTCCGCCCAGGATGGTTTCTAAATCATCGCTGGCGCTTTCCGCCTCCGTGTCGAGGACGTAATTCGCGCTGCCATCCAGCGTGACCTGGCCTCCGGCGATTGTCACGCTGCGGGGCGGGCCTTCTTGGTGAGGCAGGTTAAGCTGTTCAATGCCCATGAAAGCAAATTCCTCGATGATGATTGGCCGTATCGTGCGCACGACCGGGAGTTACTTCAGGAACTTCAAACGGCCGACCAACGACCATCATGAAATTGCAACTGCACAAGCAGTGAGGTCGTGTTCATGACGATATCACTGGGCAACGTGAGATTGCCCTGGCCGCTTTTGAGCACGACCGTGCGGGCATCGGACACGGTTTGCAGAGTCACGGTGTCTCCCTGTCTGCTTCCGTTGATCGTATGCAAATCGTCACTCGCGGAACCTGCTTCGGTGTCAACGCGGTGGTAGCCGCCCGTCACCATGATCTCCCCGCCTGTGATGGCCAAGGCTTGCGCCGGTCCGAAACGGTTGGTTTCCACTGCCTGCCGAACCATGCTGCAAATCTCTATTAAAACCTAATATCTGTAGACATCTGGGCCATAAATGAATTTACACTACGTTTGTTAGTCTAATGTGACATCTAGCGCCCCACTGCCGAACGTTGCCTGATCCGCATCATTAATGACCACCGACGTGTTCAAAGGGCCCCATAAAAGCAAGCTGTCGTTCATCGCATGGTCATGCAGACCGAAATGCGTAATGGCGCCCCATGGCGCTGTTGCTTGCGGATATTGAATTTCACCGTTGTTTTCCGCCAGGTTTCCCGCTACGTTCCAAGTGTTATGCAGTACTCGGGCATAACCAGCGGCGTTGACTTCGGTGCCTCCACCCGCATCGGTCGGAGGAGCCGTGTACAGAGCGACATAGATATTCGCCGGCTGCGCGAAGGAAGCTCCCTTGAGCAAATGCGCGAGCAGGCTGGTCTCCACGGCATCCGAAAACCCACTCATCAGCTTCTCCTTCTATGTTCTATTAAGGCATGACACCCAATGAATTTTTATGTTTATACAAATTGACTAAGCATGGGACACAACGTGAAGATGTGCCTCAAGTGCGACCTCCGGTGATCAAGAAAGCGTCACCCACCGCCGGAGGTTCGGGAAAAGAGTGATTCGTGAAATCGAATAAGCGCGACGCGGGATCATAATCCGTGATGAACCGGCCAATCCCCTTGAGCCGCCCACTGGTGAATACCAAATATCGATTGTTGTAAAAATCCTGTGCGACACCTTCGAGTGCCGTTGCTCCAGCAAATACGGTCGTGGAAGGGACTGGCGATGCCTGCACGGAACTTTCAATCGTGGCTCTGCCCAGCAAGCGCAGACCTGGCTCGCGCAGCGCGTGATAGCTGCTGATCACCAGCATGTCCGGTACCGTACCCCCGACTTGGACACCCGTCGCTCCAGCAGCCACGGCCGCATCGGGCAGATCCAGACGGTAGTATCCGTCATCCAAATGCTCGATTCCGCCGTCGGCGTGGGCCGCGCTGGCCGAAGCCAAAGCCACGGGAGTGATGGCCTGCAATGTCTCTCCTTCCCGCCGATACCAGAGCGAAAGCCCTGCCGTGTTGTGTTCCACCGACTGCTCGGGATCACCGTTGGTGGCATCGAGAATGCGAATGATGGTGGAGACGTTCGTGTCGCCGTGGTAAAAATCTCTGCCCATTTGTTCGACCCCCTGGAAAACTGCCTCGCCCGATGCGCGAGACGCCTGCATGGCCTGCGTTTCGCGGACGCTCACATCCGCATAGGTGTCTGCCTTGTAATGCACTCCATCGAACGAACGACGGTTGGCCGCTGATCCGGACGTGAGGCCCAAGGCCGGCTCTCCCGTGCCCAAATCGATCAGATAGACCTTGGAATCGGGCGAAGCGGTTTGAAATGCGTTGAATCCCGCCGTGATAGCCGACGCCTTGCGTTGCCCGGCCGGAATGCAGACAAATATCTCCGCGTTCGGCGCCGCCGCCCGGAGGGCCTGAATCATCCCCACGGACGCGGAGGTGTGAATCGAGTTGGTCACATCCGCATCACTTGACGAACCAGTGTCGTCCGCCGTGCCGTGGTACATCACGATGAAATCGGGGGCCGGCGAAAAAAGTCCGCCGCTCAACCTCGATGCTTCCGAATGGTGCTTGTCCCAAGTGGACGTGCTGGCCTGGTACGCGCCGCCGCTGACATGATACACGCGAGGGATGCTAGAAAGCCCCGTCTTGCCGTAGCCTTGGCTGCCGTAGCCTAACGCTCCCACTTCGGCATCAAACGCCTGACCCAGTCGTCGCGGGAGCGAGTCTCGGGCGTCGTCCCCCACCGTGTGGTTTCCAGTGTTGAGCGACTGCGAAAACACTCCCTGCACGATTGAGTCGCCATAGACGACCATGTTATTGGGGCGGGGCGTGAACGCGGCCAGATCCTCGCCATCGGCCAGTTCCATGCCGGTGAACACCACGGCGTAGTCGGGCGTCCAAATATTGGCCACCGGGGATTGGTACGGCTCAAAGTTAATGAAGATCAATTCGACTTCGCGCGTGCCACTCCCCGTTGAGGCAATCGTCAAGTCTTGCACGCTGGCCGACTTCGTGAGTTGCGTGACCACCCAGTCGCCGTTGTCCAACGAATGGGCAACCTTGGGCATCTTGTCCGCATCGGTCCCCAGCGTTTGCATCAGCGACGTGTCGTACTTCAATTTGCAGGTGGAACCCGTGAACCGGAATCTGCAATACGCCCCCGGTGCCGTGGTACGTCGAACGTTGCTGACTTCGTACCAGTTGTACGGAGACCAAAACCAGTTGGCATTGTCCACGGGAACGTAGAGCGTGAATTGTTCCTGGTGGCTGCTGACGGGATCGGTAATGGTCACCGCGCCAGCCGTTGTGCCGTAGGTGATCGTTACCGTGGCCGACGTATCGCTAATGATACTCTGCGCGGTCTTGCTGACACCGGTCGGCCCAGACACGCTAAACACAGGCGTACTTGTGAGCCAGCTCGTTCCGCTGCCGGTCAGAGTGACAACATGGCCGGTCTGGCCATCGGCATAATCAAACGTGCGATCCAGCGTGAACGTACCACTGGAAGTCGCAAAATCGCTGGCTGAGGGCGGAGCTTGGTAGATCGGCATGAACGGCGGATTCAGTGCCGAGAGCAACCCCGCGACGGCGTTGGCATGCCGCCCGTTGCCACTGAAATCGGGTACCGCCGACGCCTGGTTCTCCTCCAGCTCGTACCACAGGAACAGACTTCCCGAACGAATCATGTGGGGCGGATAGCCCGCCGCCAGGGCCTCGATTTCAGCGGCGGTCAAAATCGTGTCCCAACGGGCAAAGCGGGCCAAGTCGCCATTCCAAGCCCGGTCCGTGCCCGCCGAGTTGCCGATATGCAGTTCCGTGGCGGTGCTGGGAGCGGAACCGGCGGGCGTGCTGAACTCGTTGACCGTCTGGCTCACGCCGTCAATGTAGATCACCGGATCGTTGACCGTGCCGCCGTCGTCATAGGCCAAAATCAGCGAATGCCAGACTCCCGTGCTGGGCAAGCTGGTCACTTCCCAGCGGCCAATCGTGCTACTCCAGACCACCTGGAATTCCAACCGCGTCGATGAGATGGCCAGCAGATCGACACCATTGGACGCGCCGTCGTGGAAATCCCAGAGCCGCCGTGTAGTGACATCGAAAGCCCCCGTCGCCTTAAACCAGACCAAATACGTACGCTGGGTGGGAACCGCGATGGTCGCGGTTCGCGAAACCCGATCGGTCGATGAGCCGCCGCTGAAGTTCAGTGCCACGAAATCACTCCCAGATCAGCGAAACTTGAAACACGACCGGGCCAGCCGCCGTCCAGCCCGTGGTTTCGAACGTGAAGTTCACAACCACACGGTCTTCGGCCGCGATGCTGCTGCCGGCTGAATCGAGAGTGACCTTCAGTTCCTTGAGATCATTCTCGTCGCCGGTGGTAAACGAAATGGTTTGCGTGCCTTCGGCGTTGAGCGTCGTCGTGTCGATATCCTCTTCCGCCGCCACGCCGTTCCATTTGGGGTTGAACTTCACCGCGCCGGTAGCCAGGTTGGCTTTCGCGCGTACCCGCAGCTTTGCCGTGCCGGAAGGCAGCGCCGGTGGAACTTGGAATTCCAGCCGCAAATCGCTGTCGGCCCCAAGTGAAGCCACGACTTTGTGGCCTTGCGTGGTGGTGATGAATCCCGGCACCACATTGCCGTTGGCCGGGTACTGCACGCTGATGGGAAATACTTCCGCCGCCATCTACTCCCCTCCCTTTTGAATCAGTTCCAATACGCGGTCGAGTTTCTCGTCCTGCTTGGCCTCCACGCGAAGCTGCGTGGCATGCCGCTCCTCTTCTTTGGTCTCCACAGCGGTCACCCGGGATTCGATGACGCGCATGCTCTTATCAAATGCTTTCCGGACCTCTTCGACCGCCCTCCAATGCTGCGTGTTCTGCGTCCAAAAGCCGCCAACCAGCGTGAGAATCAAAGCCCCCAGCCCGATCCACTCGGGCGGACCGAACCGCATCTTTTGTCCCTGAGAGTTCGTCACTTGGCCTTCATCCCTTCAATCAACGCCCGCATCTTCGGGGCCTCGCTGAGCGGCTGCCCCTGGTACTCCACGTGCCCGAACGCCTTGTCGTCGATGCGGTTCGCGTAGTCGAAAAAGACCGCCATGTCGCAACCGAAATCGGCGTAGCGGTCGAGGGCAATGCGGTAGACGTCCGCCATGCGCTGGTCCCGCATCGTCGCTTTGAGTGTCGCCGCATTCGTCTGGTGCGGGACTTCGACGTGATGGCCACACTCGTAGAGGTAAAACGGCAGGCCCCGATCGTCGGCCAGTTGCTTCGACTCTTCGATGTCTTCCACCTGCGGAAAACGGCCCGCGTTGCTTCTGAGGCCGCTGATCAGTTGATCCACCGTGGAACCACGCGCTCCGAAGTAGCCTGCCACGCCAATCGCGTCGATCGGCCCGCCGTTGGCTTCGGTTTGCAAAACCATCTGTTTGGTGGTGAAGTGCGAGAACGCCTGACCCATGACCACCAATTCCAAGCGGTCACGCTGTCCCGCTTCGCGCCAGACCTGGTCCCAAATCTTGTGGTTGTTGGCGATACGGCGGCCCATCTTTTCGCCGGCCGTCTCACCGGTGGGAACGTTCCAAGTCCAATCCCCTTGATCAAAGATCGTGTTCCAGAATTCGTTGGTGAACTCCACGTAGATTTTTCGGTCGGGGTCGAGTTCTTCCAGGAACAGCCTGGCCATGCGGCGGATATGGTCGTCGTCCGCCAAGTGCGGCACACAAACCCAAGGGTCGTTTTTACAGGCGTTGGCCAGCCAGGCTATGTATTCGTAGGCCACGCCGGGGCGCCCCTGCTGGCGGGGATCGTCAGGTGATTTACGGTCGGCCCAGGTCACGACGTCGGAGGAATTGACCCGGCCCCAGTTGAGGTGCCGCACCACGGAGAAATTGCTCATCGCCGCCACGTAGTCCTCATGGAAAACGCGGCCTTCCTGTCCCGGGAACCAGCAATGAATATCTGCCATTGTCAAATTCCCAGACATTGACAGAGAAAGATAAGAATTTCCAGGGGCGACGCGCACAATCTTACGGCCGGACTGATGACTAATAACTTCACCCGTACTAAGACTCACGTCGCCAGAGCCTTCCCAGGTGAGCACGTAATCCCCGGCGGGGACATGCGGGCCGATGCCGGAGACGATGATGTTGTCCGGGGGCCGCATGCATTTGGCCGCGTCGGCGAAAGGCCAGTCCGGCACCCAGTAGGTGTTCCAGGACGTGTTCATGCCAATCAGCATGCCGCGATAGGTGCCGTCGGAACCACCAGTGGTTGGCGGATCGACCGGTGGGTCTACCGGTGGGTCCACGGGCGGAGATGTTCCCTCGACTCGAATCGCAAGCGAACGTTCCGGCCCCCTGTCGCCGGCCGTGTTGGGCTGAGAAAAGCCCCGGGCCGTGATGGCGTGCTCTCCGACGGGGAGTGCTTCATAAGCTAGCTCGCCGCCAGAATCACCAAACAGCGTGAAGGGTCGTGCGTTCTCCACGCGGGGCTGCCCATTGATGGTTAGGCGTACGCTCTTCACCGCCGGGCCAGCATGGGCAATCGCTGAATAGCCACCGTTAGCCTGGACAATTTCCAGCGAAGTGATGGCCAGCGGCTCCGGATCAGGATCGGGCTCATCCACCGGCGTGAGCGTGCCGGAGACGCGGTACTCGGTCCCGCCGAGAGTAATGATGCCGCTAAACTGCTGCTGTCCGAACAGCAGGCTGGCCGACATCCACCCTAGCAAAACAGGGATGGCCAATATTTTGACAACACGTCGAGACATGATTACCTGCTGTCTACTCACTCTCACGATTTCCGCGTCGGCGTTGCCGTCGTCATTCGCTCCGCCTTATTCCATCGTCTTTCCGCTTCTTCTCGGGACATCTGGCTGTCCACGTGGAGCGTGCCGACTCCTGGCAAGTAGACGGCAAACGCACGCGGCATGCGGTCCGGTAGGGCGGGCTGGTCAGACCTGTTTACAGGCGTAGTTAACATCACGGCGCGGAATCTCCCCGGATGGCTTCAATGGAACACTTCGTGAACCAGACATTGCGGCTCGAACTCGCGAATGCTAAGTTCAGAAACACGGCCTGGTCGTCGCACGCACACTAGCCGGTGTTTTTCACCACGAACCGCGGGTTCAACACGGCGGCCGCGCCCCGTTCGCTGGCCTTGAAGCGCAAGACCACATCGTTGTTGAAGTCCGCTTCGCTGTTCGGCGGCGCCTGCGTGACCGTGATCGGCCAGTTCTCCATGTAGGCGAACGCCTTCCGGAAGTCTCCCAGGAACCACCACTTCTTCGCGTCGGCTTCGGCCACGCCCGACGCGATCAC
>JANQPP010000130.1 GCA_028289405.1 Pirellulales bacterium | reverse complement strand
TCCACCGAGCGTACGCGACACTGCGCCAGTCCAATGGCCGCCATGAGCTTGATTTCGCTCATCGGCTTGTCGTCGCGGACTTCCACGCCCAAGGCTGTTATCGCGTCGCTGGCCAGCGAGTCAAATTCACCGGCAATGGAAAGAGCACATGGAGCGGCGGTCACACGCAAGCGTGCGTCATCTGATTGGACTGCCTTTTGCAGTGAGTCTCGAAACCCTCGCGGTACGATTTCCAGGCTAGAAAACAGGATGTAGACCAAAAGCTCCCACTCCGAACTCGCATCAATGCAACGCAGGCAGTATTCGGTGGCCAGCGTCTTCAGCGCTTCATCCTCGGAAAGTTCATGGGTCAGGAAGGCGGCAAGAATTCCCTGCTCATTCGGTTTCCGGTGGAGATAAGGAGACAGCAGATGGGCGACCTCCTCCTTGCTCGCCGTCGCCAGCAACTTGCCCAGCTCCGCCGTGGACGGCGGTGTCCCCGCCTCGGCCTGCGCCGCGATTTGATCCATCATCGCTCGAAAATCACTTTCACCATAAACACGATTGAACATGGCTGCCCTTTCACGTGTAGTGGTTTGCCGGAAGACCGTCGTTGGCTGGATGGCTGGATGACTTCTGCGAGTGTCTGATTCTACGTCGACGCGCCGTACCCACGTAACCGTCGAATGCCGGCATTGATCGGTGATTTCCCGAAATGCTTACTGCTGACTGGCCGCGAGAATCTCCCGCTGGGACTGGATAAGAATACGCGTCACGACAGGGACGGAAGCGGGTAACAAACGCACGGTAGGTTCATCGGCTTCCCACACGTACACCACACGATGGCGCTTGATGGCCCGGTACAATTCTCGCAAATGCCGCCCGTGGACGGTGACCTGGTGATCGGAAAACGTCAGCACGATCCCCAGCGAGGGGTTGAAATCCGCGTCGTAGAGATGCGTGTAGGCAAAGGCCCTCTCGTTGCCGCTGACCAGCCAAAAATCGAGCATGGCATTGGAAGGTCGAGCCTGGGGGTCGATCCCGTACGCCTTGTACTCGGGCGGACGCAGGTCCAGCTCGTCCAAGGGGGAACCCTTGGGACTGCCAGCCGGCAGGCCAAACTTGCTGATCAGGCTTTCATCGACCGGGCTCATCGGGCCAACTCCCTGGCGGGTGCCAGTTCGGGCAGCC
>JANQPP010000120.1 GCA_028289405.1 Pirellulales bacterium | reverse complement strand
AAAACACCTGCACGAGCCCCGGTTCCTGATTGGCTAGGGCAATCATTTGCCCGGTAACCTCTTGCAAGGTTGAAAGCCCCGCACCCGAGCGGTCTTGGACTTGCAGTTTGAAACCGCCCCCCGTGCCGATGCCCTGGACCGGAGGCGGCGGGATGACAAAGATCATCGCCTCTGGAATCGCCGCCATTTTCTGGCGTAGTTGAGCCAACACGCTAGCCAGCGTGATTCCTTGCCGCGCCCGATCTTTGGCATCTCCCAGCACGGGAAAGATGGCTGCCGTGTTGGAACTGTTCGTCCGCGTCGCTCCCGAAAAACCGGCGAAAGAGACCGCATTTTTGATCCCCGGTGTTTCCAACGTGGCGGCCATGGCCTGGCGCGTCACTTCATCGGTACGGTCCAGCGACGCGCCATCGGGCAACTCGATCGCGATGATCACGTAGCCTTGGTCTTGCTGCGGAATGAAGCCGGTGGGCACCATCCGAAACCCGAAATAGGTGAGGCCCAGTAGCCCGGCGTACACCAAGAGCACAATGAAGCTCAGCCTTAGCACGCGGGAAATGATTCGTGAATAGACGTCACTGCCGGCGTCGAAGGCTTTATTAAACAATCGGAAGAACCAGCCAAGCAGACTATCCAGTGCTTTATCGACCCAACCTTTCTTCGCATCACCAGGCCGCAGCAACAACGCGCACAGGGCGGGACTGAGCGTGAGGGACACAAATGTCGAAATCGCGGTCGAAGCCGCGATGGTGATGGCGAATTGCCGATAGAACTGCCCGCTAATGCCGGGAATGAAACCGGTGGGGATGAACACGGCGATTAAAACCAGTGTCGTGGCCACCAGCGCCGAGCCGACTTCATCCATCGCCTGTTTGGTCGCTTCTTTGGGCGAAAGCCCCTGGGCCATCAGGCGTTCCACGTTTTCCACCACGACGATGGCATCATCCACCACGATACCGATCGCCAGCACCAAGCCAAAAAGCGAAAGGTTATTCAGGCTAAAGTGAAGACCCTGCATGATGGCGAACGTCCCCACCAGGGAAATCGGGATCGCCACGACCGGCACGATGGTGGAACGCCAGTTTTGCAGGAAGATGAAAACCGTTAGCACGACCAGTAATGCAGCTTGCCAAAGCGTGGTAAAGACTTCCTCGATCGATTCCTCCACGAAGGCCGTGGGATTGTAAACCGCTTCATAGTCAAGCCCGGGCGGAAACCGCTGAGAGAGATCCTCCATCGTG
Organism: Pirellulales bacterium; assembly: GCA_028289405.1. GTDB lineage: Bacteria > Planctomycetota > Planctomycetia > Pirellulales > JANQPP01 > JANQPP01. Next base: position 5,861 of record JANQPP010000120.1, on the reverse strand, counting down.
TCGAGAATCTGGTTGGTTGTTTCGATGGCATTCGAGCCGGGCCGTTGATTGACGACCAGCGCGACCGCTTTCTTGTCCCCCATGTAGCTGCGGACCGCGTAGTCCCGCGCGCCGAGTTCAATGCGGGCCACATCAGCCAGCCGCACCAGTCGCCCGGCTTCACCCGCCTTGACGATAATCTCTCCGAATTCGTCCGCTTCGCGAAGCCGGCCCTGCGTGTTGACGTTGATTTGAAAGGCGCCCTTGCTCTCTTGCAAAGGCTGTTGGCCAATGACGCCAGCGGCGACCTGCACGTTTTGTTCTTGCAGCGCCCGTACGACTTCTCCTGGCGTAAGCTCCAAGGATGCCAGCCGCTCGATGTCGAGCCAGATCCGCATGGCATACTCGCTGGCGCCAAAGATTAACACATCCCCCACGCCATCGATGCGGGAAATCACGTCCCGCAACTGCAAGTACGCATAGTTGCCGATATAAAGTTGGTCGCGTGAATCGTCCGGTGAATACAAATGGACGACCAACAGCAAATCGGGAGAGGATTTCCGTGTCGTCACGCCGATCTGCCGTACTTCCGGCGGCAGTCGGGGCTCCGCGACGGAAACGCGGTTTTGTACCAGCACCTGCGCTTGGTCGACGTCCGTTTCCAGGCTGAAGGTGATCGTGATCTGTAGGGCCCCGTCGGAACTCGCTTGGGACTCCATGTAGAGCATGCCTTCCACGCCGTTGATCTCTTGCTCCAAAGGCGTGGCGACGGTTTTGGAAATCACTTCCGGCGTCGCCCCCGGGTAATTGGCCCGCACCACGACGGTGGGAAGCGCCACTTCCGGGTATTGGCCGGTGGGAAGCTGAATGAAGGCCAGAACTCCCACCAGCACAATCACGATCGAAAGTACCGAGGCAAAGATCGGGCGTTCGACGAAGAAGTGAGAAAACTTCATGTGCCTCACTCCTGTCCGGCGCCGCGAGGGGCCCCATTTTGGGGCTCGCGATAAGGTTTCGCCGTCTCCTCGATTCCATCGGGGGCATCGGGCGGCGTGCGCGAGAGCCATTGCTCTCTGGGGACCGGCTCATAATCGTCCGGCAATTCACTCTCTTCCGCTTCGATCGTCGTTTCCGTCACGGAGACTTCGACACCCGGATAAATTCTTTGCAGCCCGCGGGTGACGACCATCTCCGTTCCATCGAGGCCGCTACGAATAATTCTCAAACCATGGGAGATGGGACCCAGCGTGACGGCGCGACGGACCACGGAATTGCTCTCGCCGATCAGATAGACAAACTTGTCGGACTGGTCGCTGCCGATGGCGGAATCGGGCACGAGCACGGTTTCCTTGCGCCCGCTTCCCGGCAATCGCAACCGCACGAACAGCCCCGGAGTAAGCAGACCGTCATCGTTAGGCAAAATGGCCCGTCCCCGCATCGTGCCGGTATTGGGATCAATACGGTTATCCACGAAGTCCATGTGGCCGGTGTGCGGAAATCCCTGCTCGTCCACGAGCGCCACATGCACCGGGTTTTTCACGTTGCGGGAGCTGCCGCGAGTGCCGTCTTTGGCCAGACGAGAATATTTTAGAAACTCCTGTTCGTTGGCGTCGAAATAGCAGTGGATCGGATTAAGGGAAACAATGGTTGTGATGAGAGCCGATTGGCTGGTCCCTCCACTGATCAGGTTTCCATCGGTCACATAGCGTCGGCTAATCCGTCCGCCAATTGGCGCGCGGACTCGAGTGTATTGTAAATCGAGGGCAGCGGATTCGACGTTGGCCTCCGCTGTGGTGATAGCTGCCTGAGAGGTGGCGATGCCCGCTTTCGCGGATTCAATCATGGCGTTGGCCGCTTCCAGCGCCGCAGTCGCCTGAAGCTGTTCGCTTTTTCGGATATCAAATTCTTCTTCCGTTACCGCCCGGCTGGGAAGCAGCCGTCTGGCGCGGTCCAAGCGGCGGTCGGCGAGCGTCAACTGCGCCTCTCGGTCCGCTTTCTCCGCCTCGGCTTGCCTGAGCAGCGATTGGGATTCAGCCAGCCGGGCCTCCGCTTCTTGGCGTTTCGCGTTCGCGGCATTGAGCGCCGCCTCGAACGGGCGGGGATCGATGATGGCCAGCAGGTCTCCCCGCTCCACCATTTGGCCTTCCTCGAAATAGGTGGATTGCAGGTAACCGCTGACACGGGCACGCACTTCCACCGATTCGATGGCATCTAAGCGGCCCGTGTATTCATCCCACTCCACGATGGTCATCACCAGCGGCTTGGCGGCGGTGACTTCCACCTTGCCCGGCGGTCCCGTGGCGACGGAATCTTGCTCGCAACCGGACAGAGCCAGCAATAGCACGGCACATATGGCTCCGGTTTTGAATGACGAAACTGTGGGCGATTTCATAGACAATTCCTATCTTGAGAGATAGTCAGCGCGTAGGGAGGTCGAATTCCCATGTACGCGACGCCTATCGCCGATTTCTGTCGAACGCGATAAGAAAAATACGAAAGGAACGGCTTGTCCGTCGGCTTCAAATTCACGGAGGTCGTGACGCACTTAGGGTGTTGTTGCGCGGAATACCTCTCACGTCAAGTCCGTGGGAAGGCATACTACCCGGGATTCACCCGATTCCACCCTGTACAGGTGTTCGGACGATGTCGATCCCGAAATCAGATTTGCGTGGTCGAGACCACGGTACCTCAGAATCTCGCGGGCATACGTCAACTCCCGACCATACGGGACGGGGGCGGCTATTGTCGGGCCCGGAATTTGCCGGTAAATTTGAAATCAAATGTCCGGAGGGTACGCGAATTGGTTAGCAGCCTGACTCGAAATCAGGTGCCGGGCAACCGGTTGAGGGTTCGAGTCCCTTGCCCTCCGCTCACGGAAGCTTGCGCTAAAGCATCTTGCGACGCCGGCAGATTCAGACGGGGTTTCTCCCCCGCGAAAAGCGTAGCCGGTGCCAATGTTACACGGCTGCGTTTCAGCCGATGCGGCCATCACGGTCCAAATCCTCCCCGAAACGCGTTTCAAGTTCTTTTAGCAGCCGGATCAGTGTCTCGTTGGTTCGACGTACCTCCGCTTCCAGGCGAGATACCCGCTTCTCTAGGGATTCGGTGCGACCCGAAGCATCGCTTATCTGACCTTGTTGAATCAGATCCCAGATCAAACCCATATTAGCAGCCTCCAAATCCGATAGGCTGGGTGCGCGCCACCCAGCGCAGATGGCTCAAAATGGTGCCACAGAAGCATCTATATTTGTTGTCTTAGTAGAGACTTCAGAATTCTTTGCCCGAGAAGGTGTAACAAGCTGCTCGATACAGCTCGGACGAGGCTCACCACGTCGTTGAACCTTTTCCCGCCGGCGCACGAGACCGCGTTCGCCCGCATGCTCGTAAATCGTTTTCCAATCAATGGTTTTCAGCTTGCCAAGGAGCGAACGCCGCCGACCAGAGTTGAGTCCGATCACGAAATAACATTTGCCAAACAATTCACCTTCGGTTAACAAAGGCCCGGTGAAGTCATTGTCCTCAGCCAGGTTGATATGGTCGGCAATTATCCGTTCAAGTTCCGCAACATACGCCTTAGAAGCATCCAAGTGATGTTTCTTTGTGCGAATTCCCGTGATGGTGATGTCGCCATCAAGACGCCCCCATTCGGTCTTTTCTTGGGCAAGCTTGAACCCATTGCGCTCCACGATGTTCGTCACGACGCCGTGGATGCCCGAGGTTTGAAGATCGTATTTTCCAGATATCGCGATGTCATCGACAAATCGCGTATACGTGAGATTCATCTTGCGGCATGCGTGCGCGATACGTCGGTCAATCGGCTTGAACAGTTCATTGGCGAGAATCGGGCTGGTGATCAACCCGAGTGCCAGGTGAAAATCATACGTGCAGAGCCGTGTGAGGGCACCGGCCACGGTGTAGAAACAATTCTGGTCCACAAAAAATTTATTCACCCGTTTGCACGAAATGGTCGGGAAGAAACCAGATACATCGGTGACGTAGGCGAATGTATTTCCGATATGTGCCCGCGCGTTAGTAACCGCGGAACGCGCTTTGACGCTGCCATGGCTCCAGCGGTTGGCATGGAACCTTGGCTGAAAAAGTCTGTGGTAAAGTCGTTGCTGGATTTTCCGGAATTTCCCGTAAGCGGAAATGACGTCTCGAGATTTCTTCGCCGGATCCGCAGGCCAAACCGTGAATTCACGAATAACGGCGTCAGGATTTGTGTCGAAGTCATCGAGCGTCTCTTCCATGTCCCGCTCATTAACGCCAATCTTGCGACAAAGGTGCTCTATTCGGCCGAAGTTAAACAAGATGGCGACTCCTGATCTCTCTCTCGAAGCAGCGTCTCAATATGCTTTTTCCATCCTTCAGCGAGTGCCTTGACTGGTGCCCGTAGAGCCATAGGAGTATCGCGGTCATCGCCATGAAAAGCCAAAGCGTACATGTATAAATCAATTCCCCATGCCTCGTGGAAGCGCTCGATCGTTTCCGGCGACAGCGAAGCCTTTCCGTTCTCCACATTGCATAAATGAACGTAGGAGATCCCAAGCTCAACGGCGGCGTCACGGAGCGACAGCTTTAGCCGATTCCGCAACTCTTTGGCGGCTATTCCAAGATTGATCGGCATCAATTACTCCCAAGAAAATTGGAGAAGGGGATCTCGGTCATGAATGCAGTCGTCGAATACATTCGAATTCAGCAGTTATTCTGCTGGCCTCGTATACAGCGAAATTATCGCCGCGTTCGAGCAACTCCGTGACTCTGACTTCTGTCTCACGAACGAGATCCCCGGAGACCCCACCCAAATTGTCACACATTGCAATCGCAATCCAGTAATCAATTACATTCCTGCGTAGCTCAGCGATCGAATCGGGGAGCGGTATCAGTCGACGTTTTTTAGGCGTCATGTCCACACCTCCTATTTGGGGCCTTCATGCACAGTGCCTCACCGATTGGCGAGGTTGATACACCGGCACAAATCCCTAACGCGAAGCGGCAGGGCTCGTGGTCGAGCCTCTGACACGCCGGCCAGGAGAACGCCCGGCAACCCAAAGGATGCCGTTTAACGCGCCCTTTCGGACGCAAATGCCCGGAGGCATGCGGAGGCGGGCTTTCTGAGCCGCTGACGAGAATGTTAGTGAGTACAGTAACAGACGTCAAGCCGGATTGCCGTTTTCGCTCACATCTCCGACGAACGTCTCAGACGCGAGACCACGGCTCGACAGTAGTTGGTAATTTCCAGAGATCAACAAATGGTACGCGGCAAGCCGCCGTACCCTCCGGGCCTGGGCTTCTCTCGCTACTTGCCAAAAAACGGGAACAGTTCGCGGAGTTCCGCGCTGGTCGGCTGGCGGCCGTATTCGCAGAGCTCAAACGCTTCGGCGTAGCCCACGGCGCCGCCCCGTTCCGGACCGTAGAGCGTGTTGAGGCGGTTGCGGAAGCGGTCGGCCGTGCCCGCGAACCGCTGACGGAAGCTCTCCTGCACTTGCCGCTGCCGAGCGGAGATTTCGTCCGCTTCGGTCGGCAGGGAATCGACCCCGCTGCAACATCCACCCTCGTAGAACTGAGACTCGAGCGCCTCCACGCAGGCCAGCTTCTTTTCGATCACATCGTCAATCGCCACGACCATGTCCGGCGAAAAGGGATTCGGCTTCTGGAAGCGGTCCTGGAAATAGAGAAAGACGGGGTTGCGGGTCAGGTGCGGCGTGTCCGGGCAGAAGAAGGGGACCGTGACCATGTACGCCGCGTCCTGCACGAGCACGCCCACGTTGCGATGGTCGGGATGGTAGTCGTTGGGGCGATGGCACATCACGATGTCGGCCCGCCAGTCGCGAATGAGGCGGGTCAGCGTGCGGCGGTTTTCCAGCGTGGGGAGCAGTTCC
>JANQPP010000118.1 GCA_028289405.1 Pirellulales bacterium | reverse complement strand
TGCTCCATGGTTAACTCCCAGCGATCTTTTTCCCCAGCCCGATTTCGCCGCTCAAAAATTGCGTTTCAGTTTGCAGACCACCCAAGTGACTCTGCGGATTTCAAGGGTACGACTCGGAACGTTGTACTTCGCCGCGATTGCGTTCCCCTTGGCCTATTGCTGGCATCTCGTTGCCTTCAAGTCAACTTACGAATCACTGGACTACGTTGTTCGCCAAGAGCCGATCAGCGCTGGGTTTTAATTCGATCTTTAATCGTCACCTCTGTCCTCGTCGAGGTACGGCCCTGGTGATTTGCCAGCGTTTGGGGCCACGCCAATCCTGAAGAAAATGGATTTCCGTACAGGACTGCTGACACAACGCTGTCAGGAGAGTGCTGCTACCCTTGGCACTGCCATTAAAAGTTCGCATTCCTTTTTCCAATCGAGGAGACATTCGATGAGTTTTCAGCCACGGCACTTCACGGTTTGGGCCGAAATCCCGGTGAGCGACATGGATCGCGCCGTCAAGTATTATGAAACAGTGCTCCAGACCGAATTGAAATTTAGCGAAGATGGTCCAAATCCGATGGCAACCTTTGTGACGGGCGACGGATCCGGAGTGTCTGGTAATCTCTATCCGGGGCGACCCGCCCAGAACGGTGAAGGGCCGACGATTCACCTGAGTTGCCCCGGCAGCCTCGAAGAAACACTTGAACGTGTCAAACAAGCTGGTGGACAGGTGGTCTCGGACATCGTCGCGATTCCGGCGGGGCGATTTTTCTACAGCGTCGATCTCGATGGCAACTCCATTGGACTCTTCTCACCCGCCGATGCGACGAGCTGACCGACTCTTTCAAATAGTTCAGTACTTCCGCGGTGGCCGACTGCTCACGGCTGCGGAGTTGGGAGAGCATCTCGAGGTCTCGACTCGGACGATCTACCGGGACATCGCTGATCTGCAAGCTAGCGGAATCCCGATCGATGGAGAAGCTGGGGTCGGCTATGTCTTAAAAAGCGGATTCGATCTCCCACCAATCATGTTTACCCGAGATGAGGTCGTCTCTCTGATCGCCGGAGCGAGGCTGATTCAGGCCTGGGGCGGTGCGGCGATGGCTCGCGCCGCCCTGCAGGCCCTGGACAAGATTGAGTCTGTTTTACCGGATCAGGTCCGTGAGCAGACTCGTCGAGTCGAGATCCACGCTATGTCCAACGGGATCACCACTGAAGTTCGACAACGGATTGATGAACTGGAGCAAGCTGTTCAGTCGCGTCAACGCCTCAGGCTGACGTACTCCGATGCACTCGGCGAGAAGTCCAGCCGAGTCATCTGGCCACTAGGGCTTTGGTTCTGGGGCAAAGTCTGGACATTAGTCGCGTGGTGTGAATTGAGGAATGACTTTCGGATCTTCCGAATTGATCGCGTTTCCGCGATGGTTCCAGTTGGAAGTGCATACCCGGTTGAATCGGAGAAATCGCTCCAAGAGTTCTATCGAAGAATGGAAGCCGAATGTCAGGAACAACCCGACTCATGAAATGATGATTGCCTTGAAGCCGTTACTGGAGGCACGGCATCGGCAGGCCGTCGCGAATCCGCAGTGGGTTTTGCCAGTTTGAATTCGCAGCCCGTTCGAGCTGGCTGTCCACCAATCGCTGGTTGTGGCCGGGAAAACGCATTCTCACGGTTGACATTTAGTGGATCGCAAATACAGACGTTCGCACTCACTGAGAAACCGACCTGGGATGATTCGTCGATTGCTCGAATTGGAGACCATGTGAGCGAACAAGAAGTGCTCACCTGCCGCGCTTCGCTCATCGAAACCCGACGCGTAAGCGAGGACGAACTCGTGTGACAGGCTGTCACTCAGCGTCCGGTTCAAACGGCGTTCCGCCCACCAGTTCGCGCGATGAACTACATTCTTCCGGAGGCGACGCCGTGACGTCCCTCGCTCACGCTTCGGGCTGCGATCTGTCCGTGGCACGACCAATGACATCGTCGTGCAAAGGGTCGAACTGACCTTGGATCACCCGACAGCCGCTCAACTTCCGTGCTGGAGGCGCGGAACCGCCAGTGAGCAGGCGGGACTGCTGGAAAAGAGCGGCGGGTCGGAGATCAGCTTTCCGCTGGAATAGGGCCACAGACCACGGCCAACGCATCGCGCAAGAGGCGCCGCGTCCCGCGCGAGTATTCGATATCTTCCCACACGACTTTCCCGGAGCCATCCACGACGAAGATTTGTGGAATCTTCCAATAGCCGGTTGGCGGCTCGGGTGCTTCGCGAAGCGTCCAGATGGGAGTCTCCAAGGAATGCTTCGAAAGCAATTCTTGAAATGCGGGAGATACTTCATCCACCGCCAGGGCCACTACGTGCAACCCTTGGGCTTCATACCGCGGCTTGATTTCGTGAATCAGGTCGGACAGCGCCTCGACGGCATAGAGATTATCATTCCCCACGAGCACTACCACCGAGGGCCGGTTTTTCAAGACGTCAGCCAACGGGACTGCCTCGCCTTCGCCTTGAGCCACGAAAACCTCGTTCAGAGGCTGGCCAATCTCGAATAGGCTGGCATCGGAATGCTGTTGGCTCATCGTGACGGCGGGAAGATCTTCCACATCCACGCTGGCCGCGAAATCACCCGCTTCGACCGGTGACGCGGCTTGGTCACTTTCACTCGGGAGGGCTTCTTGAGAATCTCCCACGCCAGCCAAATTTCCTGGCTCCGTGGAAGCAGACTCTTCCAGTGGCTCTGACTCGGTGGGAGAGGGCTTCACCTCTTCCCGTTCTTGCGGACCTTGCGCGGTGCTCGAAGAGGCAGGAGGCGCGTCCGCCGGACAGCCGACCAGCACCGTAAAGAGCAAGACCACCAAAGCGATCGCGATAGGGTCAATCCATTTTTGCATGGCCGTCCATTCCATCGAAAGCTGCCGCGATAAAAGGCGTCACGGCAACGCAGCCATTTCCCAAATTGGGAAAGTGCAAGCGTTCAATGTGACACATCTTCCAATGAAGGTCAACGCGATCTGAAAAAAACAACCCACCGATATAAGCAAGCCCTCGTCGTACGGAGACCGCCGTGCGTTTAAGCAAACGACATGCCATGCCGGCGGAGAAGGACTTCAGGCTCGCGCGTGCCGCAATAGTGGGCAATGAGAGCCGCGCCCTGAATCGATGGATAACCCAGCGAAATCGCTCGACGAATATCTGCCCGGCTCTAATGCAACCGCTGTCCTGGCTGGGCGCCTTCGTCTGGGCTGAGCAGGAACACTTCTTTCCCGCCTGGTCCGGCAGCGACCACCATGCCCTCGCTCACACCAAACCGCATTTTGCGGGGTGCCAAATTGGCCACCATGACGACCTGCCGGCCCACGAGTGACTCCGGTGTGTAGGCCGCTTTGATGCCGGCGAACACGGTACGTGTTTCATCCCCACCCAGGCTCAAAGTCAGTTTCAGCAGTTTTTTCGCCTCGGGGATTTCCTCCGCCGCCTCGACGCGGGCCACGCGGAGATCGACTTTGGCGAAATCTTCGATCGTGATCTCGGCTGCCAGCGGTTCCTCTTTCAAGGTTGGCGATCCGGCTTCCTGCTCATTTGCAGACTGGGATTCGGCTTGCTCCTCTCGACTGGCTTCGATCATGGCTTGTACCTTTTTCGTTTCCACGCGGTCCAACATCCGCGAAAATTTGCCCACGGGCGTCCCGATCAGGGGAGTTTCAACTTCATTCCAACGTTCGATTGGCTGTCCTAACAGTTCCGCCGTCTGCTTCGCCAGCCGTGGCAACACGGGTGACAGATACACCACGATCTGCCGAAACAAATTCAGCGCGACCGTGCAGACGTCTTGCAATTCCTTTGCACGGTCGGGATCCTTTTTCAGTTCCCAGGGCGCATTGCGCTCAACATACCGATTCGCCCGGTCGGCCAGGACCATGATGTCCCGCATGGCGCGGTTGTAGTCGCCGGTTTCGTATGCTTCGGCAATGGATTCGCTCTGCGCCGCCGCGGTTTCAAATAGGTCGCCGTCGGAGGGATAAGCGGCGGATAAGCCGGTTGCTGCGGCGAAACGCGCGGTCCGGCTGGCCAGGTTGACCACCTTGCCCACCAAGTCGGCATTTACCTTAGCCTCGAACTCTTCCAAGTTCATATCGAGGTCATCGACCCGAGGGCCGAGTTTCGAGGCGTAATAATAACGTAGATACGCCGGCTCCAGATGTTCCAAGTAAGTTGATGCCCGGACGAATGTCCCTTTCGATTTGGACATCTTCTCCCCGTTCACGGTGAGGAAGCCGTGGATGTGGATTTTCTTCGGCAAGGTGTATCCTGCCGTCTTGAGCATGGCTGGCCAGAACAGTGTATGGAAATAGGTGATGTCCTTGCCGATGAAGTGATGGATCTCCGTCTCGGGATTCTTCCACCAATCGCTGAAATCTTCGCCGGCCCGCTCACACCATTCCCGTGTCGAGGCCAGATAGCCAATCGGAGCGTCGAACCAGACGTACCAATAGTTACCCGGGCTATCGGGGATTTCGAATCCGAAATAGGGTTCCGGGCGGGAGACGTCCCAATCCCGGAGCGGCTCCGCCAGGAAATGCCCCTTTAGGTAGTTGGCGATCTCCGGTTGCAGATGCTCTCCCGCTTGCGTCCACTCTTCCAGGAAATCATGCAGTGCTTCCAGTTCCACGAACAGATGCGGCGCCTCGCGAACTTCGGGCGTAGTGCCGGAGATGCTGCTCACGGGATCTTTGAGATCGGACGGGCTATACGTGGATCCGCATTTATCACAGCTATCGCCGTATTGGTCCGCCGCGCCGCACTTGGGGCAAGTGCCTCGCACGAAGCGGTCCGCCAAAAACACGCCCGCCTGTTTGTCGAATAGCTGCGAAACACTCTTTTCACGGACGAGTCCCGCCTCCCGCAGCGCGGACCAAAACTCCGCGCACAGCTCCCGGTTGGCGTCGCTATGCGTACTGCCGTAGTTATCGAACTCGATCTCGAAGCTTGAGAAGTCGGAGATGTGCGCCTCACGCATCTCGGCGATCAGGTCCAACTCGCTGCGTCCCTCCTTGCGGGCGCGAAGCATGATCGGTGTACCGTGCGTGTCGTCGGCGCAGATGTAAATGCAGCGGTGTCCCCGCAGCTTTTGAAAGCGGACCCAGATGTCGGTTTGCAAATACTCCACCAGATGGCCCAGGTGGATATGCCCGTTGGCGTACGGCAATGCGGCCGTTACCAAGATACGACGTTGTGCCATGCCATCTCCCTACCCCGATCGCGAATGGTCAAGGTAATCAACTCAGTGAGCTCTCGCTTTTCGGCTCGCAAGAGAGTGAAGCAGCCACTCTCCGCGCCTAGGAAAAGGTGGCATTGTAAGCCAGTGTGGTTCGCAGCACGAGGGATGTTGGCCCGTGAGCAGGTGATTCTGATTAGAGTCGAGGAACTTCTACATTACTCGTGAAAATTCAAAGCGGATGCCGTCGCCAATCACGAGGCAATTCCGTATGTGGTTTACTCCGTGGTAGCATTGAGCGGGGCTTGGTCTCGAATAACATGGCAATTCCGCAAATCGTTCGCTGATATGACACTTATATTCGATATTCTGATTTTGCTGGCGGTGGGCGTGTGCGTCGTCCCGACGCTGCTGTTTTTCGTGGAATGCCTGATTGGCTCGCTGCCATCGCGGTTCACGAACACGGCGGAGGATGACCGCCGCCCCAGTGTGGGCATTCTTATGCCGGCCCATGACGAATCGGTCGTCATTGCCGGCACGATTGACGCCCTCAAGCCACAGCTTTGCGAGGGTGACCGGTTGCTCGTGGTGGCGGACAACTGTTCAGACGATACCGCCGACATTGCCAAGCGACACGGCGCGGAAGTCACGGTCCGCGAGCATGCTCAAAAGCGTGGCAAGGGCTGGGCTTTGGAACACGGCCGGCAGGTTTTGGCGCATGATCCGCCGGAGGTGCTGGTGATTCTAGACGCGGACTGCGAACTTTCCCCGGGTACTTTGGATCGGCTCGCCATCGCGGCCATGCGGCGGAATGCTCCCGTGCAATCCGCTTATCTCATGCCTCCTCCGGCAAACCCTAGTCCCAAGGATCTTGTCTCCGCATTTGCCGTGACGGTGAAAAACGTGATCCGTCCACGAGGGCTGGCCCGGTTGGGATGGCCCTGCATGCTTTCCGGTTCAGGAATGGCGTTTCCTTGGAAGGTTCTGGCCGACGTCCCATTCGCCGGCGGCCACATTGGGGAGGATTACCAGTTCAGCGCGGAGATTGCCCTGGCAGGTTACCCGGCGACGTTTCTAGAAGGGGCCGTCACGCGGTCTAGCCTCCCTGCCAATCAAAAAGCTGTCTCAAACCAGCGCCGCCGCTGGGGACATGCCCATTTGCAGGTGATGGCCGTGGAAATTCCCCGCCTGCTCCGCGTTGCCTGGCGAAAACGGGACTTTCGCCTGCTGGCCCTGGCGTGGGAAATCAGTGTGCCGCCCTTGACACTCCTCGTCGGAATGTGGTTCGTGCTCGTCGGACTTGGATTGATCGCGTTACTTTGGGGGAGCTTTTGGCCATTGATCTCGGCGGGGACGGGCTTCGGGCTAATCATCGCCGGCATTGCTGCCGCTTGGTGGCCGCTTCGCGAGGATTATGGCTCCTGGCGAATCTTCTTGGCCGTACCCAAATATTGCGCCATGGCGCTTGGGCAATATGGAAGTTTTTGGTTCAACCGTGAATCACAATGGATCAAAACGGCCCGGGAAACTCCCCCTTCCACGTCCAATACTTCTCCACACGAGCCCAACCGGGCGGGGTGATGGCCCAAGCCGCGGAGTTCATTGATACCCGTCAAAACATCGTTTGAATTGCGCCCACGACGTGGTAATCATCGTCCACGGTCGGAATCATTTTCCACTTGTCAAACGTCGTGCAGGGGTGGGAAATGCCGCACCCCACCATATCACCGAATCGCAACGGCGAGTCCTCTGGCACGTCCAAAATCGCGTGTTGATCGTGCAGCCCACTGGTTATGTGCCCGTCAGATAAGGGCTGGGGCTGGTGGTGCATTCCCGGTCGATACCACCACATGGGTGTGGGAAGCCCCGCATCGAAGGACGCATCCCTGCGACCCATCGTGAGTACCACGCGGGAGGTTTCTGGGCGAGACTGCACGTATGCCCAAACCTCCAACGCGGGACGAGGAGGCTCGCCCAGCGAGCGCGCCACCGCAGAACGCGCTTCGATGTCCGCCATCAGGGAAAGATACAGACCCGCATCGTGAGTTAGATAGCATCCACTGCGGGTGATGACCTGCTTGGGTGATTTCAGCTTGGTCTTTCCCAATCGTTCCACGACGAGATCAAAAAACGCGGATCCTCCGGCAGAGAGGATCACCGGTTGCACGCCGAATAAATCCTCCGCCTCGCAGGCTTCGGCAACCTGGACGATGGTATCGAGAAAGGCTTCGATGGCGGCCACACGCAGTTCAGGCGTCTCGCCTCCGATCAATCCCTCGAAACCTTCCACGCCCGCGAGTACGGCATGCGGTTCTTGAAGCGCGATATGCCGCGCGACTCGCAATGCGTCTTCAGCCGTTCGACAGCCGGTACGTCCGGCGGCCACTCCCACTTCCACCAGCAAAGACAGCGGCCGTGAAATGGAGCATTCCTCCGCCTCGCGGACGATGGCATCCACGTTCGCTTCCGAATCGACCAGGCAGAAGAACTCGAAGTCCGGATCACGTTCTAGCTCTTGCAACACGAAGCGGATCGCGGTGCGCCCCACAAGTTGGTTCGCCAGCAGAATGCGAGAAACGCCGCAGCGGCGGGCCGCACAGACTTGGGAAATCGTGGCCAAAGTGATACCCCAGGCCCCATCCTCCAACTGTTGTTGGAACAACTGCGGGCTCATGGTGGTCTTGCCGTGGGGGCAGATTACCGCACCGGTCCGCTCCAAAAAACGCCGCATCCACTGACGATTGTGCTCGAGCGCGGAAGAGCGAATCACCGCCAAAGGCAACGGCAAATCTTCCTGCAAGACATTCCAATTCTGCTTGGCGATGGAAGGCAGCGTGAGCTCCCGGCTACCCGGCGGCATTCCCTTGACTTCATCGCCGAAAGGATGATCGAGGATCGCATGATCAAGTCTCACGTTTTCGTCTCCGAATGATCAGTGAGTTTTCCGCTGGGCGAGGCACGTTCAGAACTCCCGCGACCAGGGTGAATGTCGCGACAAATCGAACTTAAGCTTCCAGAGCTCTGGGATGGCCGGTCGTTTTTGCGCGCGACGGCGCCGCGCTGCTGCCGCTTTTCCTTCACGTGGGGATGCCCTATTCTGGCAAGCTCTAGTGCGGGTGCAAGGCGGCGATATGTTCCAAACTCAAACGCAGCCGGCAAGTCCCCGATTTTCATTGACGCTTCGTTCACCGCTCCCGATGCCTCTACCGTCACGGATCCCGCAGGAGTCTGCTTTGATCCCCGCCGAGCGTTGGATGACGTTCTTGATGCGCGTGGGCGGCCTGATGTGCGCCACTGCTGCCGCGGCGGTGTTCTTTCCGGAATCGGTCATGCAAGCAACGCATCGCGAATTGGGGTTGGGCGAGTTTCCCGCCTCGTCTCCCATCACATTGTATTTGGCCCGCTCGACGTCCGCTCTCTGTGCGTTCTACGGTATTTTGCTGCTCATGTTATCCACGGATGTCCGCCGTTATGCGCCGGTCATCACTTTTCAGGCGTTTGCCATGGGCATCTTTGCCGTGGCGGGAAACACGTTGAGCTACCTGGACGGCATGCCCTTGTGGTGGGCCGCGGCGGATGGTTTGGCCGCCGGTGTATTGTCGGTGAGCGTGCTGCTGTTGCAGCGCAAAGCGGCCCAGCAAGCCGGATCTTCACGTGAACCTGCAAGTTAACATTTTTCGATTTACCCGCTCACGGTCGTACCGGTGGAAAGGGACGTCGCCAAATCTCCCGATTGACCTGCCCGCCTAGTTCGGTCAATTTGGAGGAAGATCGCGACCGTGGAACCATGCTAGCGGAATTGGCCGCGCGACTCGCGATCACCGGCAGGAAAGTTGGCGGCGACTCTATTGACTCACGCACGACATGTTTCCGAGGAACTGACGAAATGGAGACGAAACCACGGACCGTGCGGCTCTTCATGCAATTGCTCGTGACGGCGGTCTGCCTTTCGGCGGTGTTGCTGGGAGTGGCGATCCTGTCGTTCATCACCATGGGCGGTTTTGTAACGGGAATCCTCGTCTTGGGGTGCGGCGTTTTCGCGCTAATGGGCGTGCACTACGTCACTTGGGGGTGGTTTCTCAGCAGTTCCTTACGCGAAGAATACGAGGCCGAGGAACGGGAAAATTCGTAAGAACGCGCGGCCCGCCGCCCGACCGTTCTAAACAGCACAGCATTTCTCTTTTGCCGCCCTGGTTCCGATTCTTCCGTTCATGCCGGACAGGCGGATGCCGGACTTCTCGGTTTTTGACCCACCGCAGCCGGTAACGTAGATTTTCGACGGGAGTATTTTTTTGGCGCGTGCTGTCTGGCAGCAATCCAGCCAGGGAAGCGTATCCCAACTGGAATCCTCTGGTCACTCAAAAGAGACGGCCCGGTCGACGTGGCATGATCCGCGGCAACCGTTTTTTCTGACCCGAACTACGGCGACGAGACCATGGAACAATCCTCGTTCAATGACTTACTGGAACGCTTGGCCGGGCGCGGTGCCGACTCGGAAGATACCAGTCCTTGGGATGCCGTGGCCGCCACGCGCTCCGAATGCGAGGACGACGCGGCTGATGTCGCGGGGGGCGAGGACGACACCGAACTGGAGTCCATGATCAATCGGCTCTCGCAATTGGCCGAGGATAACGGCGAAACGCCGGCTACTCCCATCGCCGCATCGCCGGAAGCCGAAACGTCGGGCATCACTGAAGACGAATACATCCCCACGGAACCGGCAAGCTTGGCCGAGGCGAAGCTGACCGAAAGCGAAGTCGAGGCACTGATCCTCAAATTCCTGCTGGGCAAGGGAGACGCCGCAGGACGGGAGATCGGTGAACAGATCAAACTCCCCTTCTTGCTGGTGGACACGCTACTTCAGCAGATGAAGAAGGACCAGATTCTTGGGCATCGCGGTTCCGCGCAGCTCAACGACTACGTCTATCAGCTTACGGAAATGGGACGTGAACGCGCTCGCCGGCATGCCCAGCATTGCACGTACTTCGGCGCCGCTCCCGTGAGTTTGGAAGATTACGTCCGTAGCGTCGAACATCAATCCATCACGCGCCAGCACCCCACGCCCGAGGATTTACTTCGCGCGTTTCATGACCTGCTCATTAGCCCGCGCATGCTGAAGCGGCTGGGGCCAGCGATCAACTCGGGCCGTGGCTTATTCCTGTATGGGCCTCCGGGCAATGGCAAGACGAGTATCGCGGAGCGGGTCACGGCGGCATTTGGAGAACATGTTTGGATTCCCCGCGCGCTCGGCGTGGATGGAGAGATCCTCCGCCTGTACGATCCGGTCAATCACGTGGAAGCCCCGCTCAAGAACCAAGACGGCCTCCTAGACCAGCGAAAAATCGACAAGCGGTGGATTCGCATCCGCCGTCCGACGATCATCGCCGGTGGCGAGCTCACAATGGACAATCTGGAGGTCACGTCCAATCCCGCCACGGGCATCAGTGAAGCGCCATTCCAGCTCAAGAGCAACTGCGGCACGCTGGTGATCGACGACTTCGGACGGCAAAAAATGAGCATCGACCAGTTGCTCAACCGCTGGATCGTGCCATTGGAAAAGCGGTATGACTACCTCAATCTGGCCAACGGCAAGAAGGTGCAAGTGCCTTTCGACCAGCTCATCATTTTCTCCACGAACTTGGAACCGAAAGACCTCGTGGATGACGCCTTTCTACGGCGGATTCCCTACAAGATCGAAGTCTCCGATCCCGTGGAGGCGGAATTCCGCGAATTATTCCGCATCATGGCCGAGAAGCTCGGTTTTGAATACCAGCAGGCTCCGCTCGATTATCTTCTGGAAATTCATTACAAGAAGATCGGTCGGCCCTTCCGCTGCTGTCAGCCGCGTGACTTGCTGATGCAAATCCGCAATCACTGCTTTTACGAGCAGAAACCGTTGGAATTGACGGAGGAGTACATGGACTTCGCGGTCGAGAATTACTTCGCGGTGATGTAGTCGCCGTTGACAGAGCCTTTGCCTGAGCGAACGGAAGCCTTCACGGAAGAATTGCTCCGCCGAGCAATGGCGGTTTCCGTTTGTTTGCTCTTTATCGCCAAGTTCGTGTACAAACCTTCCACGAGCTGCCGCGTTCTGATTTGCTTGCCCTCCGCCGTGAGATGGTAGGCCGTGTCGAAAAAATGGCTCGACTCGTACGCCATTTCCGACGGTGAATTAATGATGGGAATGGCCAGTTCCTGGCGAAGCCGCTTGTCCAGCCAGGCAATCTGCTCCTTCCGTTCCTCAAAGTAGCCGCGCTCATAAGGCGGGTATGCCAGCACGACCGCAACTCCTCTCGACTCGCACTGTCGCGCGAACTGGTTCAACTTTTCAATCGCGCGAGCCACGTAAGCCGTGTTTTCTTGAAACTGAGTCCTTCGGGTGGGTTGGAATTCAAAGGTCGGCTCTTTTCCATGATGCCCCACGAAATCTCCATGGATGTTGAACCCCTGGTGGGCCAAAATCTCTTCCGGAGACTTCGGAGCGTCCACCTCTCCCTGTCTTTGCCGTTTCGCCGCGTGTTTTACCGTGTCACAAATAAACTTCAACCCTTGGTCCAATATCACTCGAGCTTGGGTCCAGCCGACATTTCGCAACATCTCCGGCCGCCAACTTGCTGTCCGCACGATGAGTTCCACCGAGGTCAAATCTTCGAAAAAGTGTTCATACTCGAGTGACAGGACAATAATGTCACCTTCGCGGGCCACATCGAGAGACTCCATAAGCATGAAATCCAAACCATGGAGGGCGGATAGGGCGAGATTAATCGGCCGATGGGGCAATTGCTCCGCGGCCAACGGTGAGTCGATTCCATAAGCGACATTCGACCCTCCCATGAAAAAGATCCGTGATCCGGAAACGGTCTCCGACAAGTAATGTTTGGCAATGATGGTTTCACAAAATCCGTAACGGTCTTCCTGGTAACCCCATAGCAATAAGCCAAGAATGGCGGACTGCAATGCACAGAAACCGATCAGCTTGCCCAGAAACCGTTTCATGGTCGTTGGAACGCAGTGGTTAAAACTGAAAGTAGATAAAGGGCACGCTGTGTTTCGGTCCCACGAAGAGCGTGATCCAAAATACCGAGCTATATACGGCCCAGCGCTGCCATGTGGAGAGGTGACCCACCGCTAAAACATGCGGCCTTTCCCGCTGTATCCATTCGACGATCAGCAGGACTCCCACGAAGAGCAACACTCGAAGCTGCTTGGAGTCGCCCAAGAGTTGTCCGAAATCACGTAAGATATTCGCACGCAGGACATCGGCCGCGATCGTTTGTAGTGCAAGCCACGCGTCGGAGAGGGACTTGCTGCGAAAAAACAGCCATCCCAAGCACATCCCCGAAAAGACTATGCACATGCGTGCCGCCCCGGGAAGGGTTGGCCAGGTGCCGTGCCCGCCGGGAATATCGTTTTTCGACGTATTCCTTGTTCTCGGCCATAGGCTTTCCAGGGCCACAAGCGTTCCCATCAAGGCTCCCCAAACCACGAAGTTCCAGCTCGCGCCATGCCACAGGCCACTGATGATGAATGTGATTAAAAGATTGCTGGCCACCCGACACCGCGCGACGCGGCTGCCCCCCAGGGGAATAAACACGTAGTCGCGAAACCACGTGGAGAGCGATATGTGCCACCTCCGCCAAAATTCCACGTAGCTCCGGGAAAAATAGGGGTAGGCAAAGTTCCGCATCAGATCGAAACCGAAGAGGCGGGCCGTGCCGATCGCGATATCGGAGTACGCGGAAAAGTCGCAGTAGATTTGAAAGGCGAAGGCGATCGTGGCGACACAGATTTCCAGGCCGTTCGCCGCGGAAATGTTGCCATAAACTTGGTCCGCGACGATTCCCAGCCGATCGGCGATCACGATTTTTTTGAAGAATCCCCACAAGATTTGGCGGCAGCCTTCCACGGCGGGAGCGTAGGAAAAACATCGTGGCCGCTGAAATTGTGGCAGCAGCCGCTCCGCCCGTTCGATCGGACCCGCCACAAGCTGTGGGAAGAAAGAGACAAAAGCCAAGTAATCCAGCAGTGATCGCGCCGCCGGGATTTTCCGGCGATAAACGTCGATCGTGTAGCTCATCGTTTGAAACGTATAGAAGCTGATTCCGACTGGCAGCACGATCTCCAGCGTCACGCGGTCGAATTCCCAGCCAATGGCGGATCCCATCGCCCGCAGGTTGTCCACGAAAAAGCCGAAGTATTTGAAGAACGCCAGCATTCCCAAGTTGCAGGCCAGGCTGAGCGCCAGCAGCAGCCTTCGCCGAATTGGACTTTCGGTTTTCTCCAGTCCCCATCCAACACCAAAATCCACGAGGCTGGAGATCAGCAGCAAGCTCGCGAAGCGAAAGTCCCACCAGCCATAAAAGACATAGCTGGCCAGCAGGAGGGCGAGGTTTTGAATTCTCCGCTGGGGTAGCAGCCAATAAACGCTGAATACCAGCCCCAAATACAGCACGAAGGTCAACGTCGTGAATTGCATGGAGATTTTCCTGGTCAATGCTCTGGGAGCCGGAGAATCTCAATTCAATTGGCCAGCCGGCTTGCGGGCGATGATCGTGAACATTTCGGCGTATTGCGTGAGTCCCAAGCGACGCAGCAACAATTGCCGAGAGACTTCCAGAAGATACGCCGGCAAGAAAAACGAGGCGTACTCGGAAGCGAAGTAAGGAATGATGGTCACTTCCGAGGTTCCCGCCTCATGGCACAGCTTGCCCAATTCCCGGGGCGTGCAGCGGTGATAATAAGCGGGAAAACCACAATCATGGCGAAGCTCGGGAAAGACGGAAAACAATACCCGACGGCCCATCCGGTTTCCCAATGCCCGGTTCACCATCGCGAAGCCCGCGTTGGCGCAGGGGAGCAAATGGGCCATGACACCACCCGGTGCCACCGCTTGCGACATGCATTGAACCGCAGACGGCACATCGCGGACGTGCTCCAGCACGGTCACGGAGAGAACCAAATCGAAGGCCCGCGCGGGAAGTTCCACGGAGGCCACATCGCCGACGATCACATCGTCGTAAGCTCCCACGGGTGCTTGGGCCAACTCTGTCGAGGAAACATCCAACCCGACGACTTCCAAGTCCAAATGTTTCTTCGTAACGGGATCGATCGCCGGGTGTTTGCCACCCCCGACATCCAGCACACGCATTCCCGGCGAAAGCACATTGGGAAGTATTTCTTGCCGAAAGTGGTCCTGCCCAAGTTCTCTGCCGCCGTGGGATTTCAGAAACCGCCGGATGCGGTCCGAGGCACGGCGATTCGCGGACAGAAAGGTGCCTAGCATGCCAGGGATACCTCGGAAGTGCTTGCACGTTGGAGAAGCAGGGAGGCAGAGAATTTCCAGCCAGAAGCTGTTCGCGTAAGATCGAGCCAAGCGTGCGCTCGCCTTTTGATCGAGTCATCCCGAATTGCATAGAAACGGGCACAATCGTCACCGTCATGAGTCGGCACGAATTGGCCGCAAACTTTGGCCAATCCCCCAAAACCTCGCGTAAAATTGGCGGCAGCCTGGCTCTGGCGAATCGCAAACAAGATCAGCGAGTGGGCTGGTTTTGGCTTTGCAGGCGTTTGAGATTGGCGACGGCGCGCTGGTTTTGCGGGTCAGCCTCGACGGCGCGTTGAAACGATGCAATGGCCTCCGAAAGATTGCCAGACGCGGCCTGCACAACTCCCAGATTGTTATGCGATTCGGAATGCGTCGGGTCGGCTTCCACGGCCATTTCCAGATAAGAAAGGGCCTCTGCAAATTCTCTACGCTTGCCCAATTCCACTCCCAGAAGATTTAGCGCCGCGGCATGTCGGGGATCGCTTTGGACGGTCTGTTTCAGCTCGGCAATGGCCCCGTCGGGTTGCCCTGCCTTAAACAGCGAGCGGGCCAGGTGATAGCGTGCCGCCGTGAATTCGGGCCGCAATTCGACCGCCTTCGCGAATTGGGCCGACGCGTCTGATCTGCCCAGCCGCTCGTACGCTAAACCCAAATTGTGATAGACTCCCGCATCCTGGGAGTCGGCTTTCAGGGCACCGTGGAAATGATCAATCGCCTCGGCGGTTTTGCCCGCCTTGAAGGCCTCCATCCCCAAGCGATGGTGGACCCGGCCATAATGCGGTCTGTCCTTTCCCAACTCGCCGGCCATCCGCAGCGTTTCCTGATCGATACCTTTCGTCGAAGGGAAAATGTGGTCCGCCGGCCCGTCCATGACCATGAACTGCAACGCTTGGGCCGCAACTTGGCTGCCCACTGACGAAGGGTGAAGCCCATCACCGGAGCTGTAGACCAGACGAGGATTCGTGCCCGGGCCCCGGTTCGCGAGATCCTTACGAAAAAACGGGGAAAGCCGGAACGACGGCAGCCGATGCATCGCCGCCAGCCGTTCGATGATCAGTTCCTCTTTTTTTCCGGGAAGGAGATGCACATCGGTGATGGCCCCGTCCGTGAATCGCGGCCAAATGGCGACCCAGGCTTGGAAATGGTGTTCTTTTGCTAATTCGGCGAGTCGCTGGAGTCCATCATGGACATTGTTGTCGCCGATCGCAGACTGGTTCCACGGGATGGGATCCCGTTCCGCGCGAAAGTGAAACCAGTTGCCTTGCAGCGCGGCGAGCCGGAACAGATGCGAATGCAAAAACATGGCTTCCGCGAACTTCGGGCGGTCCACGGTACCACCCAAGGGGAAGGCTTCTCGATTGAAGTTGTCGAAGTCGTTTTCGACAAACAAGAGAACCACGACGTCCGGATCGAAAGCGAGCCCCTTTATCTCCAGTAGTTCCACTTCCGCTCGCGTGCAATAGGCGCTAATGCCGAAGTTTAGGACCTCTGTTTTTCCATCTTCACACGACTTCTCCCATTGGCTGGAAATCGTGGCGTCTTCCGGGAGCCCATACCCTTCCACCACCGAGTCGCCGAGCAGAATAATCCGCTGCACACTGGGCGGCTTGGGAAGTTCCCGTTCCTTGTCCCTCAAGCCGTGCGCGTTGGTCCGCTCATAGCTCTGAATAAAGTCGGGACGCTCGTGGCGATAATTGGCCTTCAGTTCAAAACCCAGAATGGGATTCGTGGAGCGCCGGTAAACGCAGTCCTCCGTGCCCAATGCGATGGCCTTCACGGGAGGCGCGCTGCCGAGAGTCCGCACCAACCCTTCACCCAGCAGCAGCGCGAGCAGTATCGCGCCGACCGCCAGCACTGATTTCCCCAGTCTTCGTAGGCTGCGAGGGCGGTGGTTGCTTTGCCGCTGCGGGGACGTCATCGACTGAAGCTCTCTCCCTCAATAGTCAGAGGGCCGTGAACGACCTTACCACATGGCATCTTTCTTTTCGGCACTTCATCACTCTCAAGCAGTGCTTACTCCATGTCGGTTGCACGGAGAGGACATTCCTGCATCGACTGAACAGGGCGTCAATGATTTTAGAGAATTTTTTACTAGATTTATAACTTGGCGACGGCTAAATTCATACCGGTTATTCATTTGTTTCTCATCTTGGAATTTGGCGCACCATTGATCGTGCCCAACGCATTCGGAGGACCTTGGCCATGACATCTTTCAGACGCGACAAAAACCAGGAACTTTGGAAGAGGCGATATTTGCAAGTTACCCTAACAGTTGCCACGGCGGCCCTGCTACTATTCCCGGGCAACAATCTACGTGCCGCCCTGGAGGACGAAATCTTGGCGGACAATCCCTTCGCCTATTGGCGGTTCGCCGAACCCGTGGGCAGTACGGAGGCCGTGAACTTGGGAAGCGGCGATGTACCGGCCAACTTTGATGGCAACGTGACTCTGGGTGTCGCCGGGCCCGCTGAACGGCCCAACGGCAGCGCGTTTTTCGATGGCGACGGCTCGCTTGTCCGTGTTCCAGATAGTGGCCTGATCAATACCTCCAACGGCCCTTGGGAAGAAAAGACGATTGAATTGTGGTTCAACGCCCCTGATGTAGATGTCGAATCCGAACAGGTATTGTACGAACAAGGCGGCACGACGCGAGGATTGAACATCTACATCCGCGAAGGCAATGTCTTCGTGGGCGGTTGGAATCGGGCCAATGATGATAGTGGAATGACCACCCCTTGGATCAGCGGGGAAGATGACCCCACTGGTGGAAATCTGTATCTGAGCACGCCGATCGAGGACCGCACGACATATCACGTGGCCCTGGTGCTGGACGGAGATACCGCCGGCATGGAAGGGACCTTGAGTGGCTACCTGAATGGAGAACTTTTCGGCGAAAAAACCGGTGTAGGGCAAATCTTCAATCACGGGGATGACGTGGGCATCGGCGGTATGGATACTTCGACTTTTTTTGATAGCGGCGGAGTCAGTGGAGACGGCAATTTCTTTCGCGGCGCGATTGACGAAGTGGCACTCTACAATGTCGCCTTGCCAGCCGATCGGATTGCCGCCCGATATGCTGCCCGCGATACGACCCCCGCCGGAGATTTCAATAACGACGGCACGATCGATCTGGCCGACTTCGAAATCATGCGTAGCAATTTCCGCCAGCGGGGCGGTTTCGCCGACGGAAACATCAACTTCGACCCTGACGTCGATCTCTTCGATTTTCTGGAATTCGCCGAGGCATTCAATGCGCAGCCTGCCGGGGCTCCCGTGCCTGAACCGGCCAGTTGGTGCCTGATGGTGTTCACCGCGCTGGCCCTCTGGTTGGGGGCACGCAAGCGACACTAATCCGCCATTCTGATTGACCTCAGTCTCGGGCGGTATCGGCAATGCTCATGCTTGCCGGTGCCGCCTTTGTTTTTGGCACCCATCCGTTCAAATCGCCGACGCCGTGCCAAACGGCGGTTTGGATGGTAGATTGACAGGCCAATTTGCAAAGCGCCGCAATCATCCAGCGGGGGATTGGTTCATGAAGGGAACAAAACTGAAAATACTGTGCATCCTATTGGGATGTTCGGCATGGGCAGCGGCCGAGGAGCATGAACTCGGGACTCACGGCTTCGCCGCCTCGGGCGAGGTCAAAATTCACTACGTCACCGCCGGAGAAGGCCCGCTCGTCGTACTGATCCACGGCTTCCCGGACTACTGGTACACCTGGCGGGAGCAGATGCCGGTCTTGGCGAAGTCTTTCCAGATCGTGGCCATCGACCAGCGGGGATACAACCGTAGCGGCCAACCGGAAGGCGTGGAAAACTACTCCATGGACAAGCTCGTGGCGGATGTGAAGGCGATGATCGAACACTTCAATCGTGACCAAGCCGTGATCGTCGGCCACGATTGGGGAGGCGCCGTGGCCTGGTCCTTCGCCATGGCCTATCCCCAGATGACGGAACGTTTGGTAATTCTCAACCTGCCCCATCCGAATGGCATGCGCCGAGAATTGGCCCACAATCCTCAGCAACGCGAAAACAGTCAATATGCGCGCAACTTCCAGCAAGAGAATGCGGCATCCCTGCTGTCCGCCGAAGCTTTGGCACGCTGGGTCAAAGACGAACAGGCTCGGGCCAAATATGTGGAAGCGTTTCGACGCTCCTCATTCGAGGCGATGTTGAACTATTACAAGGCCAACTATCCCCGCGAACCGTACGGGGAACCGGAGCAAGAACTGCCCAAAATCAAATGTCCCGTGCTCATGATCCACGGCCTACAGGATAAAGCGCTGTTGCCATCAGGACTGAACGATACGTGGGAATGGTTGGAACAAGACCTCACTTTGGTGACGATTCCGGACGCTGGCCACTTTGTGCAACAGGACGCGGCGGATTTTGTCTCCAAGCAGATTTACCAGTGGCTCACCCGATAGGTAACCTTCATGCGACGATTTTCGTCATTCATACTTCTACTGGCATTTTCCAACACCGCCTTTTCCGAAGACCATTGGCCTCGTTTCCGTGGCCCCCATGCCGACGGAGTCGCTGACGACGATCCGCGTCTGCCCGACACTTGGAGCACTACGAAGAATGTGGCCTGGGTCGCTGACATTCCGGGATTTGGGTGGTCCTGTCCCGTGGTTTTGGGGGACCGAGTGTTTCTGACCACCGTGGTCGGCGAAGAAGAAAACGAGCGGCCCCAAAAGGGGCTCTATTTGGGCGAAGGCGTGCGGAACCCAGCCAAGGGCATCCATCATTGGCTCGTGTATGGCTTGGATCTGAAAACGGGACACGAACTCTGGAAACAGGAAGCCCACGCCGGAGAACCGGTCGTCCCCCGGCATCCGAAGAGCACGTACGCCGCCGAGACGCCCTGCACGGACGGCGAACGGCTTTACGTGCTGTTTGGGGATTTGGGCCTATATTGCTACGATCTCGACGGCCAGCCGCTTTGGTCGCGGGACATCGCTCCGGAGAAAACCTTCTATGATTACGGCGCGGCCGCGTCACCGGTCGTGCATAACGGCCAGGTCTTCGTCGTGTACGATAATTTGGGCACGTCGTGGATCGCGGCTTTTGACGCGCGAACCGGAGATGAAAATTGGCGCGCGGAGCGTGATGAAACGCACTCCTGGGCCACGCCGTTCATCTGGGAAAACGAACTTCGGACGGAAATCCTGGTACCCGGACGAAAGCTCAACCGGTCGTACGGCCTGGACGGGACGCTGCTCTGGCAATTCGACGGGCGGATGTCGGGGCTCGTGATTCCTTCCCCCTTCGCTGCCCATGGCTTGTGCTACATCGCCTCCGGCTATATCGGCGACGCGCACCGGCCCGTGTACGCCGTCAAGCCGGGTGCGAGCGGCGATATCACGAACCTCGAGGACCCCGCAGCAGGCGAATTTATCGAGTGGTATCAGCCGACGGCCTCGCCCTACAACACTTCTCCCATCGTGTATGGCGACGACTATTACACGCTTTACGACCGTGGATTTCTCACCTGCCACGACGCCCGCACGGGCGAGGAAGTCTACGGCAAGCAGCGGCTTGTTCCCAGTGGTTCCTTTACCGCGTCCCCCTGGGCCTATAACGGCAAGCTGTTCTTCCTCAGCGAGGACGGTCTCACGTACGTGGTCCAAGCCGGCTCGGAATTCAAGCTACTGGGGACGAATGATCTCCAAGAGTTGTGCCTTTCCTCCCCCGCGGTCAGCCAAGGCCGGCTGCTGATCCGCACGGCGTCCAAGCTGTATTGCATTACGACGGCGGACGCGGATTGAAACAGCTTCCGCGCTTATCAGCGCTTCCCGTCAAGCCAGGATTTCGCGAAGTACGTGGCCGTGAACGTCCGTTAGGCGAACATCGCGGCCACTGTAGCGGTAGGTGAGCCGCTCGTGATGGATCCCCAACTGGTGCAGCACGGTGGCCCACATGTCGTAGACCGTGCAAGGTTTCTCCACGACGTGGTAGCCGAATTCGTCGGTTGCCCCGAGGATGGAACCCCCTTTCACGCCCCCTCCGGCGAGCCACACGCTGAAGCCGAAGGGGTTGTGGTCCCGGCCGTTGCTCCCTTGAGAAAAGGGAGTGCGCCCGAATTCGCCGGCCCAAACGATGAGCGTTTCGTCCAGAAGGCCCCGCTTCCGAAGATCCGTGATTAGCGCGCCAATCGGTTGGTCAACCTGAAGGGCCATGGCCGCGTGCCCCTTTTCCAGGTCGCCATGCTGGTCCCAAGGGTTCGCGGCACCGCCGGCACCGATTTGCTGCGTGAGACAGCTCAATTCGATGAACCGCACACCACGTTCCACGAGCCGCCGGGCGAGCAGGCATTGCCGCGCATACGCGGCTTGCTGCGTGTGCGGTGAATCAAGACCGTACATCTGCTTGGTGTGCCGCGTTTCGCCGGAGAGGTCGCAAACTTCTGGAACGGCAGTTTGCATCCGAGCGGCGGTCTCCAGATTGCGGATCGCCGCTTCGATCTGTGCGTCGTTTTCGGTCGCCGCCAGCACCGAACGGTCCATGCGGTGGATGAAGGCCAATCTGCGGGCTTGCGTCGTAGCGGGATCCTCGGATTGGAGATGCGGAATCGGTTCGGGCCGGTCGACCTTCATGATCGAGCCCTGGTGGTGGGCCGGCAGAAAACCGTTGCTGAACAGGCTGACTCCGCCGTGGGGCGGTACTGCATCCCCGCTTTGCAAGACGACGTAGCCTGGCAGGTCGCTATTTTCAGTCCCCAAGCCGTAAGCGATCCAAGCGCCGGCGCTGGGGTAGCCCATGAAGGGAAACCCCGAGTGCATGAAAAAATTCCCCTGGGCATGCTCATTGACGGGCGTGGTCATGGAGCGGATCACCGCCAGTTCGTCCGCCACCTTCGCCACGTGCGGAAAAATGCTGCTCACGGGAATGCCGCTTTCCCCCGCCGGCGCGAATGAAAACGGGCTGGCCATGATGTTGCCGTTGTTATTGAACTGCGTACGCTCCACCTTGACCGGCATCGGCTTTCCATGATCCCGCGCCAGCCGTGGCTTGGGGTCGAAGGTGTCGATGTGAGAAACGCCGCCGGACATGAAGCAGAAGATCACGTGCTTGGCCCGGGGAGCGTGATGCGTTTGCTCGAGTGACGCATCCTCGGGAAGGGATCGAGCATGGGTTCGGCTATGCTCAGCCAGCAGCCCGGCCAGGGCCAACGCGCCAAAACCGGTGGAACCGCGGGCCAACATCTGGCGTCGGGAGATACATTCCGTGACAACGCGGGGAGTCTTCACGTCGGCCTCCCTTTATTTGAGGTAGATGAATTCTTTGAAATTGAAAATGGCAAGAGCCAGTTCCGTCCAGACATGTTCGGCTCCGGCCATTGCCGACGAGCCGTTCGGCTGCTCCGTCACCACTTCTTCATCGTCAGTTGCCGGGCGCGAAGTGCGTGGGTCGTGCCGCACCTCTTGCAAATAAGCCAGCGCCAACTGCAACTCCTCGGGCTTCGGCGGGCGACTCAAAGTAAGCGTGAGCATGTGCCGAGCACGATCTCCATCCGTGAGTAGCACTTCGTCCGCCAAGACGCACTCCGCCCAGGTTTGGGCGATCTCCCGCACGCGAGGATCGTTGAGCATGGTCAGTGATTGGGCCGGCACGTTCGTCGCATCACGCCGCCCTTTGGACGTGTACGGTTCGGGGAAATCGAAGACGCGAAGGAAGGGATCCAGGCGGTTTCGGTGGACTCGCACGTAGACGCTGCGCCGGTCCGCGTCCCCCTCGACCGGCAGGCCGTATTGCTCGAACTTTAATCGTCCTGACACGGCGAGCAGTGCGTCGCGGATCGCCTCGGCTTCCAAGCGGCGGACGCGGGCATGCGACCACAACGTATTGCCGGGATCAATCTCTCGTGCCTGCAAGCTGGGCGTGGAATTCATCTGCCAGGTTTTCGAGGTGACCATGAAACGGATCATCCGTTTGAGCGACCAACCTTCACCGGCAAACCGACTGGCCAAATCATCGAGCAGTTCGGGATGGGTGGGAGCCGAACCCAGGCGACCCAAATTATCCGGCGTGGCCACGATGCCGCGACCGAACAAGTGATGCCACAAACGATTGACGATGACCCGCCGCGTCAGCGGGTTGTCTTCGCGTAACACGTCTTCGGCGAGTTGGCGGCGCCCACTTTCTCGACCGCCGTAGGAGGTATCGTCGATCGCCTCCAAGAACCGCCGGGGAATGGGATCTCCAGGACGGCGATGATGTCCACGCTCAAACAGCGGTTGATCGCGGCCCACGGTCTCTTCCAAGCTCGGGACGCGCGTGGCGACGGGGATTTCCGCTTCCTTACGTCGATACGTCTCGATCAGCGGCTGCGTGCGGGGAAGTTGGTCCAGCTCGTTGGGCAGCAGGCTTTCCGCCAGGCACGCGTCAAGCAAGAGCGCTTGTGCCGAGCTGACTTCGTCATTTGCGAACGCTTCGACAGCACTTTTTATCGCAGCCGAGTAAGCCGCAGCCAGAGACGATTCATCGGCTACGTTCGGCGCAATTTCAAAAATCACATCCAAATGTTCTAGCGACGTCTCTGGTGGCGCAGGGCCGTCTTGCTTGGCGATGATGGCTTCGCGAATGCCAAACCAGCCCCGCTCGTTCGGCTTGACAAGTAGCGGTGCGTCCGCATCCGTGGCCAATTCGATGTGGATGTCATCCCCTTCCCAGTAATCGAGCGGAAACTTCCGCCACTTCCACACCTTGTCGAGCCGCTGAACAGGGTAGACCGTCCCGTCGCGCGGATAATCCTGGACCACATAACGCGCCGCAGCGTTTTCGCCCAGCACACGTAGCCACAACGTGTGTTCGCCATCCAAATGGACATCAGGCGATGAAAACCGAGCCGCGTGCTTCGTGGAGAGCAAGCCCGAGTAGGTCCCTGCGGGAAAGATGTGCGAAATGGTGGTCTCCCCCTCCGGTTCGATGGCGAAGTCCCCCGCCTTCGTTGGAGCGCCTTCGAGTCCCGTCCCCTGCGCGTACCAATCCCGACCATCCTCGGAGTCAAGATTCCAGCGCCAGGGGTAGTTGGTCGCGGCATGCTGTTCGCGCCGCTGGCGATCGAGTTGCCACTCGGCGAAAAGTTCCTGCCAAGCGTCGGCGAAGGATTGGCCCTCGGCGGTTCGCTGTTGCAATTCGTGCCATGGATGCAGCAACTTTTCCGGTTCGGAGGTATCTTTCGATTGAAGATTGCCGAATGCCCATTTTTCTTCGAGCCCAGGCATCGCCGCCGCCCAATCTTGAGCCAGGGATTGACGAATCTCGTGTTTCAAAGTGGACAACTCGTGCCGGTGACGCTCGAGCTTTTCGGGAAGTTCCACGGCGGTTCGCCCTGGACGGCAGGAAGCCAAGATCCCGAACAGGGCGTAATAGTCAGCCTGGCTGATGGCGTCGAATTTGTGGTCATGGCAACGGGCACAGGAGACGGTGAGCCCCAAAAATGCCTTCGAGAAAGCATTGATCTGGTCGTCGGTGAATCGCACTCGCTCATCCAGTGCGTCGGTCGGAGCGAATCCGTGAAATACCATGCGCCAATGGATCGTGCCCAGGAGCGACTCGTTGAGGCCCAGTTCCCGGTTGATCCGCGGCGCATCGAGCAGATCGCCGGCGACATGTTCGCGGACCAATTGATCGTAGGGCACATCCTGATTTAGGGCACGAATCAGATAGTCACGGTAGTGCCAAGCATTGTGGATCTCGGGATCCCCTTCGGAGCCATGGGACTCCGCGTAACGGATCCAATCCATCCAATGTCTTGCCCAACGTTCGCCATACTGCGGAGAATCGAGCAGGCGGTCCGTCCACCGCGCCAACCGATCCGGCGCGTCGTCCCGGCCGAACTCTTGCATCTGCTTTAGCGTGGGGGGCAAGCCCGTGATGGCGAACGTTAGCCGCCGTAGCAGCGTGTGATGGTCCGCCGGTTCAGCAGGAGTGAGATCAGACGCTTCGAGCTTCCGGAGCACGAAACGGTCAACCGGATGATCGGACCAGGCGGTTGTGGCGGGCGGCGTGGCCTGCGCCAGGGGCTGGAAACTCCACCATTGTTTGCGCTCTTGCAGCGTGGCTTCCCAAGACGTGGCCTGGGCAAAATCCTCCGCCGAGGGAGGCTCATCACGTGGATCGGGCGCGCCCGTTTCAATCCACTTCGCGAAATCGCGGATGACTTCCTCCGAGAGCTTCGGTCCTCCTTCGGGCATCTCCTGCCCTGCGATTTCATGCCGGATCACTTTGAGCAGGCGGCTATCCATGGGATTTCCGGGCCGTACCGCCGGTCCCGAATCCCCGCCCTGCCAGAGTCCCGCGCGGTGATCGAGGGCGAGGCCACCTTCAGCCGTTTCGAGCGAATTGTGGCACTCATAGCACTGTTGAACCAGAACGGGCCGAATCCGCTGCTCAAAGAATTCGATGCCTGCTGAATCTTCGGCGGCTTGCAATCCGGTCCCAAAAGCCGCGTAGAAAATCAAACAACAGGCAGAAAATGAAAATTTGGTGGTCATGGCCGTGGTTCCGACCGTTTTCAGGAGGGTAAGTGGGACTAGGACAGCCCTCCCATAGGATAAACGTCGCCACGCAAAGATTCACGTCCGATTTGCGGAAACGAAGATGTCGAACTGGTGGTGCATTGATTTCCGGCCCAACCGCGGGCAAGCCGCTCGGCTCAGTATTACGACGTCCATCGCGATATCGATTGGGCATTTCGCTGTACCGTACCGGAGTTTCCCTCTGCGCATAGGCAGTCAACTTGGTCGCGCGCAAGCCAGTCCCCGCCAGCCACATGCCGCCGGAGAAAAAGGATAATAAAAGCGGGAGAGGAAAGAGAATCCTGGGCCCCAGCGACAATCGAATAGGAAACCGAGGCGCCTGATTAGGCCAGCACGACGGCGGGCTTCGTACGGCGCGTAAAAAAACCGTCCACCTGAAAGGCCAACGGTTTGAAAAATATCTCGTGATGTTTTCGTACTACTTGCGACGACGCAGCCAAGCAAATCCACCCACCGTGAAACCAATCAGGCTCCAGGCAATCGCGGCGGACGGTTCGGGAACAATATCACCACTGGAAATCGTCCGACCGTACGTCACCGAATCGAAATCGACCGATGCCGTGCCGAGCAAGTCGAAGGTAATGCGTTGGAAAACGTCCGAATCGTTAATCACGCCGAAGAAGGTGGAGGTTTTGGCGGGCAAGTCGAAACTGGTGGCAACATCGCCGCCAACCGAAACGGTCCGCGAAACGGATTGGAATGGCGTTGTCAGGTCCAGGCCAAATGCGCTAATGGGTGCCGTGAAATCGAATACGGCCACGCTATCTCCGTTGTCGACGAATCGCGCCACTTTCCCACCGTCCGAATTGCTCCCCGACGCTCCGTCGAGAGAGTAAATCTTATTAATTCCGCCGATTTCACTCAGCGTGAATTGCACCGTATCTAGTACGGGAAAATTGACGCTCGGCGCTTCCGCGAAGGAATCCTCGAAGCTTTCGAAGCCGGCAAGGATTTGCCCCACAGCGGTTTCGAATTCGGCTCGATCGTCGAAGTACATCAGCCCTGCCGAAGAACGGGCAGACGGAATCAAGACGCCGCATGAGCAAATCGTGATGCATAAGGTTCTTTTGAGATAGCTCATTGAGAAGAAACCCTCTATTGCTTGTTTTTCTCACTTATTTCAATTTGCGACATTCTAGTGCTCAAGGCAGTGCAAATCAACCACTCTGCCGAACCGAAAAATCTTTTTCATTTTCCGCCGGAATAACCATAGGCCGAAAGTGAGGTCTGATCGCTTCTTCTCCACCTCCATCGCTGGTGGGCCCAGAGCCCGCTCATTGCCTCAAGTGGAAGGAAACACCAAATCGGCTTCCTGGTAATGAAGCTAAGCAAAATCTATGCCATCGAATGACAAGAAAAATGGGCGTGTCGGCCTGAACGCGGCAGCGACTCGGTTTGGGCAGGAGGCACTTCAAGTACCCCGTTATCGACCAGCCATGATCGGCTAGAGCCATTTCTAGGTGTCGTCAGTCTTTAGGTAGAGTCCCACCGCCTGAATGTACTTTTCCACTGCCCTTGGAGTCAGATAGCGGATCGAACGTCCTTCGGCGACTCGTTGTCGCAAGTCCTGGCTGCTGATCTCCAATAATGGCATCCGCACCGCCATGCCGCGCGCGCTGTTTAGGCAATCCGTGCTCAGCAAATGGCTCCACGCGTCCCATGCGATATCGGCATCGGGCGGACGACTGGCGACGATGGGAGAGGCCAACTCCAGTATCTGGACGGGATCCTTCCAGTTCGGCAAGTCGCGGGCCATATCCGTGCCGAGAAGCAAAAATAGCTCGTCTTCCGAAGACCGGTCCCTAGCTAGTTCGGCAAGTGTTTCCACGGTGTAGCTGACGCCGCCTCGGTCGATCTCACGGCGACAAATCTCGAACGCCGAGTGGCCTCCAATGGCGAGTTCCAGCATTTCCAGCCGCTGTTCCGCCGGCGTCAACGCTCGGCCCGTCTTGTGTGGAGGGGACGCCGCGGGCAGAAACCATACCCGGTCGAGCTGGCGAACCTCGCGGCAGGTTTCGGCGAGCACCAAATGGCCCAAATGGACCGGATCAAAACTGCCGCCGTAGATGCCCAACCGCATGCGAACGTCCTAAAAATTCTAATCGACTTACGAAGAGAAGATGGCTGACCGCGGCAAACCGGCATGGCGGAAGATCGCCCATGCAGCCGGCCTCACAGAAGTATCGTAGTCGAGAGGAGATCCCTGTCCATCGCGCGAAGTACGGCGGACGGCGCGAGGATCAATATCGAGCCGTGGCGCGCAGCAGAATTGTCCCGTCCGGCTCGATGGTGGCCCCATCGCTGTCGAACTCGAACTCGCGGCCAAAAACGTAACCGACTTCTAGCCGGCTGGTGATTCCACACCAGTCCTGGCGTTCGTAGCCGCCGATCAAGCGAAAATCACGCATGTTGAGGGTGTCCGGCGTGCCGTCTGCCCGCTCGATGGCCCAGGTGCCGCCGCCAAACTCACCGGCCAGATAGAGCCAATGGTCTACATCAGCGGAATGCGCGATGCGATGTGCGTAGCGTGGTCGAGGAAACAGCAACTCCAGCTTGTGATCCTCGGAGGGATTCCACATCAGACCCGCAGCAGGTAGGACAGAGACATCGTTACGGTCCAGATAGACCACACCGAATAACAACCGCAGCGCCGGCGACCAGGTGTAACTGGCGATGGCCCGGCCGGTGATCCGCAGCGCTTCATCGTCGCTGGTTTGCCAGTCGCTATACCAGCCGGGGGACACGGCCAAGTCGAGCCCCCAACGTTCATTGAATCTCTTCAGCCAACGGAATTGCAAATACGTAGAATAGAGTTGTTCTGGCAGATCTGGCGTCGTGGCGCCGGAAAGGAAGTGCGTACCGATGCCAGGTGTGATCAACAGCGGCGATTCCCGAGAGGGGAACGGAAATCCCAAAGTGGTGGCCAGGGTCAACTCCGTGATGCCGGGCTGATCATCCAGTACCGGTAGCCGAGTCACATTGAGATTCACGGATTGGAACACGCCAGGGCGAGTGCCTCGGGGAGGACGTGCTGCCATGGGCTGGACCGGTTGCTCGGTCAAGAACGGCTCGGCAAGCTCCGGCTCCGATGGCTGAACCAGACTCACCGGCTGGGCCGGGAAGTTTGGCGTATATCCAGGAGCCTGGCTAGCAGTGGGTAGAGACCTCGGCAAATCGGCTTGGAATGAGCTTCCGCCCGCTGGGGCGGATGACCCATAATTTTGCGCCAACGCGAAAGGACTGAAGATCATTGCCGCAGCCAATACGACGGCAAATTGCCAGCAAACCCGACGTGGATTCAAGAAAAAGGAGTTCAATAGCTCAATCCCGCGCGAAGCATGACGGTGTCATTCGGTTTGAAGTCGGGTGTGCCACTTACATAGTCTACTTTTCGGGCAAACACGTAGCCGACTTCAAAAAAGCCCGTCAGGCGGCGAATGCCCTGCCATTCTAGGCCCAAGATCAGCCGCAAATCGCTATAGTCGACGTTATCGGCCGCGCCATTTGCGCGTTCGATCGTCCAGGCACCGCCACCGTATTCTCCCGCCACGTACCACCACCACTCGGTATTACCGATGGTTGTGAAACGGTGAGCCAGTTTGGGACTCGGAAAAAAGATCTCGTAGCGGACATCATGATTCGGCGTCCAGATGATGCCGCCCGCCGGCAACAGTTTGATGTTGTTGCGGTCGATATAGACCACGCCCGCCACCGCTTGCACGCTGGGCGTGAAAGAGTATAGGACCAAACCGCGCCCGCGAATCCGGATGCTATCGGTATTCACCTCTTGAAAGTCACTGAAGACACCAACCAGCACGCCGAGATCCATGGAGAGGCGCTCGGTTAAACGCGGCTGCCATCCCGTGTCCAAATAGGCGTCGAATACCCGTGGCGGTAGATCGGGGGTCGCGAGGGTATTGTCGCCCTGAGGTCCTTCCCAGTAGTGGACGGCGAACCCCGGCGTCAGCAGGAGAGGTTCCTGGTTGTACCAAAATGGAAACGCGAAGCTGCCGAAGATTTCCAGATCGTTGTTGTCGAATTCCGAGCCACCATTCCCCGCCAGCCAGGTGTATCGGAAGTTGATATCACGAAAGAAGCGTTGGCTGGGTAGTCCCGCATCGGCACCAGGCCCGTACGCGGGCCCCGGATAGGGCGTCCCATAGGTGTATCCAGTGGTGCCGGGAGGATAGTAGTTCGGATCCAGCGGGGCGGGAGCCGTCGTGGCCGGCGGTACCGTCACTCCACCCGGATTGAACGGATCGCCATAAGGATCCCATTCCACGCCCGGAGGATAAATTGACCCGTCCAGTACGGCGCGCGGTTGTGAATAACCCGGATTCGTGGCGGGTGCCCCCAAGTAGGGGTCACTCGTTCCCAGCGAGGAAGGGAAGCGAACCCGCTGCCCAAACATCGGCGCGGCGGAAAACAGCACGACCGTGACGCACAGCATACGGGAAATCGTCGAAATTTTCGCCGCCGTTCGTATCACGCCGTTCCGGTCCTCCGCCCAGAAAGCCTCCATCCACCAAAGGGCAGAGGGTCATATCAACCTGGAAAGGCATGCGTCAAGTCCGATCCTCCGCCCCTAGCAGCCTGGACTTTGCGCGGCGGTACGTTCAGGAGTGGGTTGTGTGGGCGATTTTACGAGCGGGAGGGCGAGTTGGTGTGAAGCTAGGCGGCTGGAGGAGCCAAGGATGGCATCGGTACAAGAATTACAGGATCGGATCGAGGCCTTTGCTGCCGAGTATTGCAGCAATCGTGAAGCCGACTAACGGAATCGGCAGGCCGACAAATATCCCAACCTCCCCCTAGTGTTGGCTAACATTGGCGCCGCAAAGCTGCTCACGGCTCGCAAAAACACGATTTACGTCGCCATTTTGGTCATCATTCCCTGTGATGCAGGAGTCAGTTGAGTAGTTCCGCGGGCTGCAAAGCCAACACCGTGGCCGGCAGATCGATCGTGTGCGTATCCTGGGAAAAGTCCAAATGGAAATTGGTAGGATTCGTGTGGCCGTGTTGTTACACTGGGACGGCGAATAAGGAAGTTCCGTCACGATTCCACGAACAGTCGTTCGCCAATTGACGCCTGCCAGGAAAAAACTTCGGTTTTGACCTCTCGCCGATTTGCACGCGTTGAGTATTCCAGACCCTCGGACAACATCCATGAAATTGAGCTGCTGCTCCCTGATCCCGTTCCTTTTTTTCTCCACGGTTTCATTCGCGGCCGAGAGGCCAAACATCCTGTTTATCTTCAGCGACGACCATGCCCCGCATGCGATTGGTGCTTACAACGGCTGGCTCAAGTCGGTCGACCCAACGCCGAATATCGACCGGCTCGCCGCGCAGGGCGTGCTGTTCGAACAAAGTTTCTGCACGAACTCCATCTGCGGCCCCAGCCGCGCCGTGATCTTGTCCGGAAAGCACAGCCACAAAAATGGGTTCATGAACAATGGCAACAGCTTCGACTGGAACCAGCAGATCTTTCCCAAGCTGTTGCAAAAAGTGGGCTACACGACGGCGATCTTTGGCAAATCGCACCTGAAAGGAGAGCCGCAGGGATTCGATGACTGGGCGGTACTGCCCGGCCAAGGGCTGTACTACAACCCGGACCTGATCACGCCGAAAGGGCGTGAACGGATTGAAGGCCATTGCACGGATATCGTGACTGATCTGGCCGTGGAATGGCTCAAGCATGGCCGGGATGACGACAAGCCGTTCATGCTGATGGTGCAGCACAAGGCGCCGCACCGAAATTGGATGCCGGCGGAGCGGCACCTAAACCTCTACGATGACATCGACATTCCGCAGCCCAATACGCTGTTCGACAAATGGCACGACAACGCGCCGCCCGCCCGCTTTCAGGAGTTGGAAATCGACCGGCACATGCATTTGACGTTTGACCTGTTCGTCGATTTGCATCCGGGTTTTGAAGGCAACGCCATCCGGGGGCGCTACGACAAGTCAGCTTGGCACAACATGCAGCGGATGTCGCCCGGCCAGCTAAAGGCGTGGCATGACGCATATGGCCCGAAGGATGAGGCGTTCCACCGGGCCAATCCCCAGGCCGATGAACTTGTCCGCTGGAAGTATCAACGCTACGCCAAGAATTACCTGCGATGCGTGAAGGGCGTCGACGAGAGCGTGGGCCGGCTCATGGAGACGCTAGAAGATCTCGACATTGATGAGAACACGGTCGTGATCTACTCTTCCGACCAAGGCTTCTACATCGGCGACCACGGATGGTACGACAAGCGCTGGATGTACGAAGAGTCGCTTAAGATGCCGTTCATCGTGAAATGGCCCGGCACCGTGGAGCCTGGTTCACGAAATAGCACCCACATGGTTCAGAATCTTGATTACGCGGAGACATTTCTCGACATGGCTGGCGCGCCGATCCCCTCGGACATGCAGGGCAAATCACTCGTGCCTTTGCTCAAGGGGGAGAAACCCGCCGACTGGCGTGAGAGCATTTACTACCACTACTACGAGTACCCCAGTGTCCACATGGTGCCCCGCCACTACGGCATTCGCACCGCGACGCACAAGCTGATGCGGTTCTACCAGTTCGACGAATGGGAATTTTACGATCTGGAAAATGATCCTGACGAGTTGGCAAACGAGTACCACAATCCCGACCACGCCGGAAAAATCGCGGAGCTTAAACGGGAACTTGAACAGCTCCGCGAATACTATCAAGACGACAGCGACGTTGGCGTGATGCCTGAGGCTTGGCAAGCAGAGATGCGAGGATCAACGAGGCTGAATTGAAGATCGCCGATTATTCCAGCGCGTGGGCTTCCGGCTCCATGGCGATGAAGGTTTGGTAAATCCCGTCGCCCGCTTCGTTCAGCTTGGTTTGGAACGAATCGAGAAATTCATGCAAGCCGGTATGGATGATCTCATCCACGGTGAGATAGGCCAGCTCACTCCGGAGTTTCCCTAGCCGTTTTTCGGCGATGTTCCAAAAAGTGCCTTCCGGTGATCCTGAAATAGCGTGCAGCGACCGGTTCGCGACGTCGATGCAGTGCATGATCGCATGGGGGAATAGGCGGTCCAAGACGAGGAAGCCGACGACCCGCTTGGGCGTGATCCCGTGATGCCGCTTGCGGTACATTTCAAAGCCGCTCACGCTGCGGAGTACCGCCGACCATTGCAGGTCATCGACAGGCGTGCCCACGTCCTGAATGTTCGGCAGGAGAATAAAATACTTCACATCTAGGATGCGGGAAATCTTGTCGGCCCGTTCCAGCACGCGGCCGAGCCGGGCGAAATGCCACGCCTCGCCTTGAGAAAATGTGGTCAGGCTGATACCGACAAAGAGATGGCTGGAATCCTTGACGTGCTGAAAGAATTCATTCGGAGATTCGAGGGGTCCTGAACCCGCCGCGTCCCTCAAGCTGAGATAAAACTGGTTCAAGCTTTCCCACATCTCCGAGCTAATCACTTCGCGCACACAGCGGGCATTTTCCCGCGCGGCTGTTACGCAGGAGAGAATCGAATTGGGGTAGTCGGCGTCGAACGTGAGGAAATGCATGACATTCTCACGCGTTGGCTCGCCGTATTTCTCTTCAAAAAAAGTTTGGTCACCAGAGGCGGAAATCAGCGCTCCCCATGGTTCGGACGCGCCCGGCGGCAAGTCCGGCGTCATGTTATGCGTAACGTCGATAAACCGGGCTAGGTTCTCAGCCCGTTCAACGTAACGGCTCATCCAATAGATCGCGTCGGCGACTCGGCTAAGCATGGGGCCTCATTCGTTGCGCTGTTGTTGGACTTGGCTTTGCAGGTATTTGGCTTCCAGCGGAGAAGAAGCGATGACCCAGGTATCCTTGCTGCCGCCCCCCTGGGATGAGCTGACCACGAAAGATCCCTTCTTCAAGGCGACGCGGGTCAATCCGCCCGGCAATACGAAAATATCCTCGCCGTACAGGATGTAGGGCCTCAAATCCACATGTCGTCCGGCGAATTCCCCATCGACAATCGAGGGAACGCGTGAGAGCGACAGCGTGGGCTGGGCGATATAGTTGCGAGGATTCTCCTTAATGAGCTGGGCGAACTTATTCCGTTCATCTTGAGTGGAATGCACGCCCACGAGCATGCCATAGCCCCCCGACTCATTGGCCGCTTTGACCACGAGCTTGTCCAAATTGTCGAGCACGTACTTGCGATCTTCCTCGTTGTAACACACATATGTGGGCACGTTCGGCAGGATCGGCTCTTCATTCAGGTAGTATTTGATGATCTTTTCCACATAAGCATAGATGACTTTATCGTCGGCGAGACCGGTACCCGGAGCGTTAGCCAGGGCGACTCGCCCTCTGCGATAAACCTCCATCAGGCCAGGCACGCCCAACAGAGAATCCTGGCGGAATGCTTTTGGATCGATAAAGTCGTCATCGATGCGTCGGTAGATCACATCAACCCGTTGAAATCCCTTGGTGGTCCGCATGCAGACGAAACCGTCCCGGATCACTAAATCCCGGCCTTCGACCAGTTCGACTCCCATTTGCTGAGCCAAAAACGAATGCTCGTAATAGGCCGAGTTGAAAACTCCAGGCGTCAGCACGGCGATCGTGGGAGATTGGACGTTTTCCGGAGCCAGATGTTCCAGCAGGCCAAACAATCGGCCAGGGTAATCGACCACGGGCCGCACATGCGAGGCATCAAAAATCCAGGGAAAGCTGCGCTTCATCACGAAGCGGTTTTGCAGGACGTACGATACCCCGGAAGGGCAGCGCAGGTTGTCCTCCAGGACATAAATCGTGCCATCCTTGTCCCGGACCAAATCCGTCCCGGTGACGTGGCACCAGATGCCGTGCGGAGGGTTCAAGCCCACGCATTGTGGCCGGAAGCTCGTGGCGCTCTCCAATAGAGTTCTAGGGACAATCCCCTCTCGAATGATGTTTTGGTCGTGGTAGCAGTCGTCGATGAAAAGATTGAGCGCTCGAATGCGCTGCTTGAGGCCGCGTTCCAAGCGGTGCCACTCTTCGGCAGCGATAATCCGAGGCAGAATGTCAAACGGAAAGATTTTTTCGACGCCCTGTTCATCGCCGTAGACGGCGAAGGTGATGCCCATGCGAAACAAGGAACGTTCCGCCATATGTTGGCGATGCATGAGCTCCCCATTGGGAAGCTCTTCGATCCGCCGCACCAAAAGTTCAGCGCCGGGTCGGGGCTGGCCGTGCTCGTCGATCAGTTCGTCGTAAAAGCCGCCCGTATCGTAGTTCTTAAAATGAAAGCGGGACTGGTTTTCGTCCGAGGAGGATAGACTCATCTAAATAGGCCAAATGTCTTATGCCGCGATTCGCTTGCGCATTCAACCGGAATGGCGGCCGCCTGTGCATTATAATTAGCGTGGGAGTGCTTTTTGGCAAGGGCAAATGGAGTTCAATTGCCGGTCGTCCACCCCAAAAAAGACGTTCCT
Organism: Pirellulales bacterium; assembly: GCA_028289405.1. GTDB lineage: Bacteria > Planctomycetota > Planctomycetia > Pirellulales > JANQPP01 > JANQPP01. The sequence continues at coordinate 7,007 of JANQPP010000118.1, read as the reverse complement.
GGTTTTATTCCTGGTTGTCCACCGGAGCTACGTCCACTGCCACGGAAAGCGTGTGATTGCCCCCACCAATGAACATGCCGGCGACCGGGCAAACATCGCTGTAATCGCGGCCCCAAGCCACGGTGATATGTTCAAGGGACGGGAAGACGTCGTTGGTGGGATCGACGTCGATCCAGCCATGTTCGCCACAAAAGACGGAAACCCAGGCATGCGAAGCGTCCGCTCCCATCAACCGGGGCTGGCCTTCGGGCGGGTGCGTCCGCAGGTAACCACTGACGTAACGTGCTGGCAGGCCCAAGGGCCGTAAACAGCCGAGCATGAGGTGGGCCAAATCCTGGCACACGCCTCGTCGTGTTTCGAACACCTCCATGATGGGCGTGCTGATGTTTGTGGCCCTGGGGTCGTAAGTGAACTGGCCGTGCATACGATGGTTCAGATCCGCGAGAGCTTCCAGTATCGGTCGGTCTGAAGTGAAACTTTGCCTAGCGTAGTCAGCCAGTTCCGCGTGGAACGGCACATGTGGCGAGCGAAAGGCGAATTGGTACCTGGCGAGCCCCTCCGCGGTCCGATCAAGGTGCAAGGCATCTCGCACCGATTCCCATGTCGCGGTGTCCGTCATGTCAGGCAGTTGATGTGGATCCAAGTCCACGGAACTGGTCGCGGTGATGTTGAGCAGGCGGTGCCCTTTGTCGATGGAAAAGAACGTGGCCGTGTTGCCGAAGTAGTCCGCGCGCCGCTGATTCGTGGCTGGTTGCGGGTGCACCGTTAGCCGAAATCGCGAACAGCGTTGATGGGAAGTGTCGCGCGGCTGGAGATAAACCACATTCTGACAGAACGGCACCGTGTCGCTGTATTCGTATTTCGTGGTGTGGGAGATCTTGAACTTCATACGTGCTCCCGCCGTCCTTCGGACATCTGCCGTGGGCGCCCCGCATGGATGAAATAACGATGGCTGACCAGATTGGACAGTTTGGGAAGCTGGTCCAAGGTCCGCAGCAAGAACTTTTCGAGCTTCGATCGCTCGAGTTGGGCGACACTCAAGTCCTCCACATCGACCATGCGGACGCCGTGCAATAGCGATCCGGCAATCCGATCCTCGGGAGTCCCCAAGGGATGCGCGTCGCCGCGCGGCATGTTGCCCACATGATCGGCGATGGTGGCAAGCTGGTAGGCGAGCGAACGTGGATTCGTCTCATCGGTTAGTAGTAAATCGAGTGCCGCCGCGCGATGGATCGCCGCGAGATACCGGCTGCGGTAGGTCATGAGGCTATCCACGACTTCGAGAACGGCTTCCAGCCCGCGTCCCTGCTCGGGTGGATTTTCATCGGGCAACGACTGTACCAGCGATACGGTGTGCGATGCCCGTTCGAGCCTCCGCCCCAAATCGAGGAACCGCCAAGCCGATGTCCTCGTCATGCTCTCCCCGATCAAACCATCGAGCGCGGCCAGGCTCACGATCAGCTCGTCTATCAGTCCGTCCAATTCGACCAGGCCGAATGGGACGTGCGCGAATTTGCGTGTCGGAATCTCTTTCTCGTTTGCCTTGGCTACATCCGCGGGAGATGGATCCGATTTGGCGGCTCTCTCGGAGGCCAGCGAAGACGTGCGTTCGAGGTGATGCACGATGCGCCAGCCGTCGAGCGACAACCGGTCACGCACTTGGGAGGCATTGCGATGCGCGTGCGCGATCGAGGAGCGCAAACTCCCGGGCTGCTGTTCGTCCAGCACGGCTGCCGGCAAAACATTGGTGATCTCTGGAAGCTTGTCCTTCATCTCCTCCACGGCGAAACCGGGTTCGATTTGGCCCTGCAAGGCCAGGCATCGGACGAGGTAATCCAGATCCGGAGCGGCTCCCATTTCACCCTCGCCCGTTAGCCGGGCCACCACCGACCGCAGCAGCCGCGCCGTGCCTTGGGCCCGTTCGAGATGCCGTCCAAACCAGAAAAGGTTATCTGCCACGCGGCTGGGCAGGTCCGCGCCGCTACGGCGGAGCACCACGGGCTGTTTGGCCGTGGCGAGGAGGCTCACGTGGCGAACTGGCCCGGTGGATCGGATCCAGGTATCCTTGCTGACCTGGCCCCCAAACACGGAGAGGTCGAGCTCGCCGGGTTCCCGCGCCAGCCGTGCCAGCCCGCCCGGCATCACGTGGTATGAATCCGGCCCCGCGACGACATACACTCTCAGCGCGACGTGCAAGCGGTTCGGCTCGTCTTCGTACCAGACTGGCGAGGTTGAACGTTGTACCATTTCCTGAACGATGAATTCGTCCGGGCGTGATTCCAACAGCGATCGGACGTCTCTCGGCGATTTGCCATGCGGGCCTGCCGCGGATACTGCTTCCCTTCGGCCTAGGCGATACGCTGAGCGGACCGAGTACCCAGTGAGTTCGCCGCTTTCGATCAGCTTGAGAGCTTTCGAGCGGGCCTTCGCCTGACCGCACCACCAGGTCGCGACCGAAGGCAATGCCAGTTCCTCGCCCAGCCACTCCCGCGCGATTCCCGGTAGGAAAGGCATCAGGGAGGGTGATTCCACCAGCGAACTGCCCAGCGCATTGGCCACCGCTACGTGTCCTAGCCGAGCAGCCTGAAGCAGGCCTGGCACGCCGTATTCGGCCGCGCTTCCCGATTCCAATGGATCGCAATCTTCGTCGCTTATTCGCCTCAGTACGACATCGACCGGCAAGAGGCCGGCAAGTGTTTTTAGGAAAACATGATCGTCGCGGACGGCGAGATCCCCGCCTTCGACTAACGTATAACCCAGGTATCGGGCCAGATAGGCGTCCTCGAAATAGTTCGCGCCGCTGGGACCCTGGCTCAAAAGCACGATGCGCGGATTATCCCGACGGGCAGCCGTCAGGTCGCGGAGGGTTTCTTGAAGCCGGATAAAAAATGGCGCCAAACGTTCAATATAAAATCTACGAATGGCGTTGGGGAGCATTCGTGAGGCGAGAATGCGATTTTCCAGCGCGTAGCCGAGTCCGAGCGGAGCGTCCGTCCGGTCCCGTGCCACCCACCAGCGGCCATCCGCCGCTCTAGCGAGGTCCGCTGAATAGATGTGCAAAAAGGTTCCACCGTGGGACTGCTGCCCGTGAAAGACACGGCGGAAGCCCGGATGCGAGAAGAGCCAATCGGCGGGCACCAGTCCTCGCGTCAGTAATTCTTGCGGGCCATAAAAATCCGCCAAAACGCGGTTCAAAAGCCGGGCCCGCTGCTCTAGCCCCGTGGCCAGCGCCGACCACTCTTCCGTTCCGATCAACAGCGGCAAAAGATCGAGTTCCCACGGCCTGGCTACGCCCGTGGAGTCGTCATAAGGGTTATAAGCGATTCCCTCGGCCTGAATTTCTTCCTGCGCCCGTGACCACCTGCGGGTCAACTCCGTTCGGCCGATTTGATCAGCAGTCGCCAACAGTTCCCGCCAGCCGTCGCGGACTTCGCCGTCGCTGTGGAAAACCTCGTCGTAGGACGCTGCCGCTGGGGCGTATCCTTGGAAGATACTCTCCTCGGCGCGTGGATTGGCCTGGACATTGCTCATGTAGACGATGTATCCCGCCGCAAGTCGAGCGTCAACGGAAAGAACGGATTGGATTCCGCTGCGGGTGGGGGCATGGGGCCGGGAGTGTGGCCGGTAGCGAAAAAACGGGCCGCGCGGCGGGCTTCCGCTTCGTAAGCATTCACGGGAAAACTCTCGTAATTTCGGCCCGCCGGATGCGAAACGTGGTAAGTGCAGCCCCCCAGGCTGCGGCCGTTCCAGGCATCGTACAGATCAAACACCAACGGCGTGTGAATCGGGATCGTGGGATGCAAGCAGCTTGGCGGCTGCCAGGCGCGGTAGCGGACCGCCGCCACGGCTTCCCCCTCGGTTCCCGTGGATTGCAGGGGGACACTCCGACCGTTGCAGGTTACGGCATACCGTCCCTCGGTGATGCCTCGCGCCGTCACTTGGAGCCGCTCGATGGAAGAATCAACGTACCGCGTGGTTCCTCCTCCTCGCGGTTCCTCACCCAGCACGTACCACGGCTCGATGGCTTGCCGCAATTCGATCTCGACTCCTTTGGGGTGAATCACTCCAATTCGCGGAAAACGGAATTCGAAATGCGGAGCGAACCAATCTCTTTCCAATGGGATACCAAATCGGCGTGTCTCGTCGATGACATCCCCGAAGTCACTCCACACAAAATATGGCAGCAGAAACCGGTCATGGAGCGAAGTGCCCCAATGGATGAGCTTCTCCGTGTAAGTCCGCTCCCAAAAGCGGGCAACCAGGGCTCGCAACAGAAGCTGTTGCGTGAGGCTCATGCGGGCATGTGGCGGCATCTCGAACGCCCGAAATTCGACGAGTCCCAAGCGTCCGGTAGCGCTATCGGGCGAATACAGTTTATCAATGCAAAATTCGGCGCGATGGGTATTTCCCGTCACATCCACCAGCAGGTTACGAAAGATGCGGTCGACCAGCCACGGCGGGCAGGCCCGCTCCGCATCCCCGGGAGCCGAAACGCCATCCGTTCCCGGCACTTGTTGAAAGGCAATGTCCAATTCGTGCAAGGCATCGCGCCGGCCCTCGTCGACACGCGGCGCTTGGCTCGTGGGTCCCACAAAACTCCCCGAGAAGAGGTAAGACAGCGAGGGATGGTTGTTCCAATAGCCGACGAGGCTCTTTAACAGGTCGGGACGGCGGAGAAAGGGGCTGTCTTGTGGTGTCGGTCCACCCAGCACGACATGATTGCCACCGCCGGTTCCCGTATGCCGGCCGTCCAAGTCGAATTTCTCCGTGCCCAATCGAGAATAGAATGCGTCTTCGTAGAGCGAGTTGGTCGATTCCACCAACTCTGGCCAACTTTGGGAAGGGTGTGTATTGACCTCGATGACGCCCGGGTCGGGCGTCACCTTGATGTGGCACAAGCGATGATCTTGGGGCGGCAAATACCCCTCCAGTGTGACCGGTGTATCGAGCTGTTCCGCCGTGGCTTCGATGGCCGCGACGAGATCCAGATAATCTTCCAGGCGTTCGATGGGCGGCATGAAAACGTGCAGTCTTCCGTCCCGGGGCTCCACGCACATGGCGGTCCGGATGACACCGTCCTCCTTCTCTTCGCCAAGCCGTTGTTCGGAAATCCCGGTGTCGGCGGCCTCTCTCGCGGGTGACGCGGCGGGGATTTCCGGCTGCGCGCGATGGCCCGGATAAGGACGTAATGGCTCTTTCGTCGCGGACGGATCGTCCGGAAAAAAACGCGTCTGCTGAGTGGGGGGTGTCCAAGGGAGTGAATCGAGTGGCAGCCGCAACCCCATCGGCGAATCGCCCGGCAGCAAGAACATTTTGTCCGGGCGGATCGGCCACTGTCCGCTGGCCCACCGGGCTTGGGCCTGCCACCACTGGCGCCGTAGTGGCAACACGTAGCCCACCGGCTGGCCGATGCCTTGTTCCACGACGCGGGCCAAACGGGCACGTTCCTCCGGGTCTTTCAGCTTGCTGTCGCGAGGATCGACATTGACCGGGAGTGCCCGCTCCTTGGCCACGAAATGCCATACGTCTTCATGTGCTGGCAGGCAAAAATCTGGATTGACCTCCAACGAGGCTGCCAGGGTTTTGACGAACTTCTCCGCCTCCGCGCGGGTGTGTCCGTATTCCTTTCCCTCTTCCGCGATCAGCGATTGCCGCGTCCAGATCGGCTCTCCGTCGGCCCGCCAGTAGCAGCTAAACGCCCAGCGTGGGAGCGATTCGTCGGGATACCACTTGCCTTGCCCGAAATGCAGCAGGCCATCCGGCGCGAAACGCCGCCGCAGGCGTTGCAACAATTCAGTCGCTAGCCGTGCCTTAGCAGGACCAGCCGCCGCGGTGGTCCATTCGGCACCGTCCATGTCGTCGATGGATACGAAAGTGGGCTCGCCTCCCATCGTGAGACGGACATCACCAGCGCGCAACCGTTCGTCCACATCATGACCGACCCGTTCGATGTGGTTCCACTGCTCATCGGTGTAGGGCTTGGTGACGCGCGGATCTTCGTGAATCCGCGTAACGGACATCGAAAAATCGAACTCCATTTCGCATTCTTCGACGTTCCCGGTGATGGGCGCGGCGCTCGCTGGATCAGGCGTGCAGGCCAGAGGAATGTGGCCTTCACCCGCCAAGAGGCCGGAAGTAGGGTCGAATCCAATCCAGCCCGCGCCGGGAACATAGGCTTCCGTCCAAGCATGCAGGTCGGTGAAATCCTGTTCCGTGCCGGAAGGCCCGTCGAGCGACTTCACATCCGGCGTGAGTTGAATTAAATAGCCCGACGTGAATCGGGCCGCGATTCCCAAATTGCGGAGAATCTGTACCAAGAGCCAAGTGCTGTCACGGCACGATCCCGAGCGACGCTGGAGTGTTTCCTCTGGACGCTGCACTCCCGGTTCCATGCGAATCAGGTATTTGATTTCATTCTGGAGGCGGTTGTTCAGTTCGACCAAGAAATTGACCGTGTTCCGTTTCGTACGGTCCACGCCGCTCAGCCAATTGGCCAGTTCCGGACCAAGTGGCTCGCATTCCAGGAAGGGTTGCAATTCCTTGGCCAGCCACGGGTCGTATTCGAAGGGCCACTCGTCGGCTCGCGGTTCCACGAAGAAATCGAACGGATTGATCACCGTCATCGTGGCGACCAAATCGACTTCCACGAGGAATTCACACACGTTTTTCGGAAACACGCAACGCGCCAGAAAATTCCCGTAAGGATCTTGCTGCCAGTTCTCGAAATGCTCTTTAGGTTGAACCTTGAGCGAATAGCTATTCACCGGTGTCCGCGCGTGCGGTGCCGGACGCAGCCGAATCAATTGGGGAGACAGGGAGACCAACCGGTCGTACCGGTAGCTCGTTCGATGGTGAAGCGCGACTTGAATGGACATGCCGACATCGTACGGTAAACCCTGGATCCAACTCTAGTGGTCTGTCAGGTCTTAATCTTCGGGTACAGTCGTTTGAGTTTTATGCGTGTATCGGCGGTGGTGAATTGCCAGTCGACGCCAATTTGTTCTTTG
>JANQPP010000107.1 GCA_028289405.1 Pirellulales bacterium | reverse complement strand
GGACCCGGGCCGTGGCCCAGTGCGTGTGGCGGAAGATGGCGTCGCCGACGCAGCCCAAGAAGAGGGCCACGCGAGCCCGGCGGCGTCCCTTGGCTGGCAGGATTTCCGGGAGGGGCGCGCAGCGGGAGGGGCGCAGCGGCGGCAGCATTTCGGTCAGGGCCCGCAGGCGTTGGGGCAGTAGCGCCGTGGCTCGGCCCCATTGCAAGAGCTTCCAAATTCCCAGCCTCTGGGCGATGTAAGCCGGTAGCAGTGCCCGCCTGAGACGCTGCGGGTTGGGAAAGAGGCCGAACAAAATCCAGCGGTGGAACCAATCCAAGATGTGGCCGGCATCTCGCTCCGTTTCGCGCAGGGCCACGCGAAATGGTTCGATGAGTTGACCGTATTGCACACCGGAGGGGCAGGCTGTTTCACAGGCCCGGCAATCGAGACACAAGTCGAGATGATGCCGGACGCGGTCGTTCAGTTCCAGCCGCCCGTCCACCACGCCCCGCATGAGGTAGATCCGCCCGCGCGGGCTGTCGTTCTCGTCGCCGTTGGTCACGTAAGTGGGGCAAGCCGAGGTGCAGAGCCCACAATGTACGCAGTCCAAGAAGAGGCCATAGGGAATCTCACCACCGGGGCGCGCGCCACCGGACGGCGCGTCGGGCGTCGGGGCGGTCGCGGTTGGCACTGGTGTGGTCGTGGACTCGGCGAGAGACATGGAAATGCCCTAGAAACCTATTTCTTTTCCAGTGCCTGCTCAATCTCCTTCATCAGCTCTTCCGAAAGCGGCTTGACCGACGACTTGTAACGTCCCAGGATCTTGCCATCGCGGCCAATCAAGAATTTCTCGAAGTTCCAGCGAATGGGGCCGGGAGATTTGGGGTTGGTCTCTTTGGAAGTCAGGTGTTCGTACAGTTCGCATTGGTCGTCACCGTTGACGTCCACCTTGGCGAACATGTCGAACTTCACGCCGTAGTTCTCCTGGCAGAACTCCGCGATCTCCTCCTCCGAGCCGGGCTCTTGCAGACCGAATTGATTGCAGGGGAAGCCGAGCACGGCCAAGCCCTTGGAGGCATACTTTTCGTGCAGCTTCTGCAGACCGGCATATTGCGGCGTATAACCGCAGCGGCTGGCCACGTTCACGATTAGCAGCACCTTGCCATCGTATTTCTCTAAATCGACCTTTTTACCCGTGAGCGATTTCATGGTGTGATCGAGCACGGGCGGCACCTTCTTTTCGGTCTTTTCCGCGGCATGCAGCGATGCGGCCAACAAGCAAACGCTAGCCAAGCCAAGGAAACCGCTGCGAATGTTGCTAAACGACATGGGAGGCTCCTCTTTTCTGTAAATGGCAAACTGTGTGCAAATATGGTGGTTCAGATACGACCACCGAATTTTAGCGACGCAAACGGATAGAGACCACCGGCGGCTATTCGAGGTCGAATATGGCCCGGCCTGGATTCAAAATATGGTGTGGATCGAACTGTTTTTTGACGGCGGCCATGAGGCTTGCCGTGCTGGGGGGTGGCCCGAAAAACGCCTGCCGCGTCAATTCTGGCAAAAGCGGTCCGGAGAGGGCCATGGCATGCCCGCGATGTTTCCGCGCCGAGGGGTGTATCCGTTGCACCAGCAATCGCGGCAAATCCTGGGCAAGGTCCTCCGAAAAATGGGCCAGCACGATCCCGTTGCCGGCGTGCGCTTGCAGCACGGCTTGGGGATCGATCTCCCGCAGCAGCGCCAAGATTTCGATGGTGGCGGAAGGAACAACGTTAATTCTTAGGCTCAGCGAGGTTTTTTGCGGTGCAGCCGATTCCGTCAGATGCTGCCACACTCGGTTGGCATGATCGTCGGCGATGCGCTCCACGGATCGCACCGGCTGTGCATGCCATTCTTGTTCGAGACGCTGGCTCATCCAGTCTACTTCGGCCTCGCTTCCCTCGAGTGCCACCAGCAGCCAGCCCAATGCATCTGGCGCTGCGGACGGCCAGGCGGAGTTGAGAATTTCATGCGGTCCGGCTAACACCTCGACCGCCGAGGGCCGGCAAGCCGAAGTGACGAGCGCGGCTAGAATCTGCTCCAGATCGTCCCAGGTGGCGAAGCTTCCCGTCCACAACGCCATCGCTGCCGGGCACGGTTTCAGTTTGAGCGTGACGCGGGTCACGATGCCCAATGTGCCGAGCGAGCCGGTGAGCAGCTTGCAGAAGTCGTATCCGGCGACGTTTTTTACGACGTTTCCCCCTCCGCGAAAAACGTTCCCCTGGCCATCGACGGCCTGAATTCCAATCACGTCGTCCCGCACGGTCCCGTCGCCGTAGCGGCGCGGGCCATTGTGATTCGTGGCGAGGATTCCGCCGATGGTCGCGCGGTTCGCGAACGGCACATCCCAGGGGAGCCGTTGATTTTCCTCCGCCAGCGTCTGCTGAAGCGCCTGAAGAGTGAACCCCGCTTCCACCGAGATGGTCATATCACGAGGCTGATAGTCCACGATGCGGTTCAAGCCGGTGGTCTGCAGTGCCATTCCTAGCTGGGAAGGAAGCCGGCCAAAATCGAGACTCGTCCCACCGCCGATGGGGTAGACCGCCGTGCCGGTCGAAGCGGCACCGAGCAAACACGTGGCGACCTCCTCCACGGAGGCGGGAGTCACGTTTTCCGAGATGGGAAGTGGTGCCGAAAGCGTGGCGTGTTCCAAAGCGAAAGATTTCCCGTAGTGGTTTGGGTGAGGGTGCGAATGGGAAGGAAACTGTTTTTACCCGGTACGTGTCATAGCGCGGCGCGGCGGCCAGGATGGACCTGTTCTAATCCGCAGGCACCGGCGGTCGGCAGCATCTTGCAAGGGCTCAAGCGGTTTTCGGGATTGAAGGCGCTGCGCAACCGTGCCATGGCCTCCAGATCACTCGGGGTGAACATCTTCGACATGAATTCGATCTTTTCCACGCCGATACCATGTTCCCCCGTCACGCTGCCACCGCAAGCCAGGCACTCGTCTAAAATCTCCTCGCTAGCCCGCAGCACACGCCCGATTTGTTCGGTATCCCGTTCATCGAACAGCAGGATTGGATGGAGGTTGCCATCCCCGGCGTGGAACACATTCACGATGCGCACTTCGTGAGCCTGGCCGATCTCGGTAATCCGCCGCAACATGTGCGGCAGCTTCGTGCGCGGCACCACGCCGTCTTGCGTGCAATAGCTGGGGCTTAGCCGGCCCACCGCGCCGAAGGCTTGCTTGCGGGACTTCCATAGTAAGGCCCGCTGTTTGGCGTCTTGGGCATGACGGACTTCGCGGGCTTCGTTCTCATGGCAGATCGCTTCGATGCGGTCCCGCGATTCGTCCAGCCCGGCTTCCAAACCGTCCACTTCGATGAGTAAAATTGCCGCGGCGTCCAGTGGAAAACCGAAGCGAAAGGCTTGTTCCACAGCGATCAAAATTCCCTGGTCCATCATTTCCAGCGCGGCGGGAATGATGCCCGCGCCGATGATCTGGCTAATCGCGTTGGTGGCCGCGTCCGCCGAATCGAACACGGCCAGCATCGTTCGTACGCCTTCGGGATCCCGCGTGAGCCGGACCCACGCTTTGGTCACGATGGCCAGCGTGCCTTCGGAACCGACGAGCGCGCCGACCAGATCCAGTCCGGTCGGGTCTTCGGCTGGCCCGCCGACTTCCACGATCGTGCCATCGGCCAGCACCGCCTCGACTCCCAGCACGTGATTGACGGTGACGCCGTATTTCAGCGTGTGGGGACCGCCGGAATTCGTGGCGACATTGCCACCGATCGTGCAGGCGCCTTGGCTGGAGGGATCGGGAGCGTAATGAAAACCGGTTCCCTTGAGGGCCTTCGTGAGCCACAGGTTCACCACGCCCGATTCCACGAAAGCACAGCGGTTGCGGAGATCGATTTCCAAAATCTCCCGCATGCGGGTAAGCACAATCATCACGCCGCCGCCGACCGGCAGGCAGCCCCCGGCGAGGCTGGTGCCCGCCCCGCGCGGCAGAAAAGGGACCTGGTGCTCGTTACAGAGCCGCACGATTTCCGACACCTGCTGAACGGTGCGGGGAAACACGACGACGTCGGGGCAGTTCTTTTCGATCACGAAACCGTCGCATTCGTACACCACCAACTCGGAATGGGCGGAGAGCACGCTGTCGTGTCCCACGATTTCACGGAGTTGTTCCAGCAGGGAGTAATCGACGGCAGATGACATGGGCGATCAGTCGCGGGATGTGCGGAGGGCTGCGAACCTTCGTGGCGGAGGCGGACCCTGATTATACGCGATGAATCAGCCCGCGTGGCCCCCGTCGGCGGGGGAATCGTAAATACGGTGAACCAGGGCATCGCGCGCGGCGACCACCCGCTGGAGGGCCGCTTCCGGCGTGGAGGCCGTGGCTGTGAGATGCCCCATCTTTCGACCGGGCCGCGCCTCGCGTTTTCCGTAGAGATGCAAACGCACTTCCGGCAGATCGAAGACCGCTTCCCAATCGGGTTCGCCGGCTCGCCAGAGGTCGCCCAGCAGATTGGCCATGGCTGCCGGACGCACCAATTCCGTGGCTCCCAATGCTAAACCGGTGACGGCACGAAGTTGTTGTTCGAATTGATTCGTGACGCAGGCTTCGATCGTCAAATGTCCGGAATTGTGTGGGCGGGGCGCCATTTCGTTCACCAGCAAATCGCCGTCGCGGGTCACGAAAAACTCAACGCACAACACGCCCACCCCATCCAATTGGCACATAAGATCCCGCGCCAGTTCGCGTGCCGCGCGGGCCAACGGAGCGTCATCTTCCGAGGGGCTACGGGACGTGTCCAGGATGTGGTTCGCGTGGTCATTGATGATCATTCCATGATCCGCCATGTCCCCTTGGGGATTCCGGGCCACGACGACGGAAACTTCGCGTGCGAAGTCGATCCATTTTTCCAGCACCACGGGGTCCGGCGCCAACTTTTGCCAGGCATCGGCGGCGTCCTGCTCGGCTTGCAGGAGACTTTGGCCTTTGCCGTCGTAACCAAAGGCCGCGGTCTTGAGCACGGCGGGCAATCCGATTCGGCCCAGGGCCTCGCGCACCTCTTCTAGGGAATGGGCGACGGCGAAATCGGCCAAGGGAAAGCCATGATCACGGAGAAACGTCTTTTCCCGTGCACGGTGCTGCGCGACGTGGAGCACGTGCCGTCCTGGCCGTACGGGAACCAGTTCTTCTACCGCCTCCAAGGCCGCACTGGGAATATTCTCGAACTCTAAAGTGACCACGTCGACCTGTTTCGCGAATTGCCGCACGGCCTCCAGGTCATCGTAGGGTGCGAGAAATTCCTCGTCGGCGACTTGGCCGGTGGGAGAGCCCGCCTCCGGTGCGAGGCAATGAATGCGATATCCACGGCGCCGCGCCACCAGGGCCAGCATCCGCCCCAATTGGCCGCCGCCGAGGATACCAATCGTCGCGCCGGGAAGGATGGCCTCAGTCACGGCAGCTCTGCCTCCAGCACGCTCTGCGTCTGCTTTTCCCGGAAATCCTGGAGGCGGTCCCGAACTTCCGCGAATTCATTGCCCAAGATGGCGGCCGCCAGCAAGGCGGCGTTGATTGCTCCCGCTTTGCCGATGGCTAAAGTCCCAACCGGAACGCCGGCGGGCATTTGCACGATCGAGAGCAAGGAATCGACGCCCCGCAGCACCCGGCTTTCGACGGGCACTCCCAACACCGGCAAACAGGTCCAGGCCGCGACCATACCGGGCAAGTGGGCCGCGCCGCCGGCTCCCGCGATGATCGCCTTCAGGCCCCGTCCCGCCGCGGTGGTGGCATATTCCCGCAACCGCTCCGGCGTGCGATGCGCGGAGACGATCTTCGTTTCACAGGCAACCTGCAAGTCTTCAAGCGTGGTCGCCGCGTGTTGCATGGTTTCCCAATCGGACTTGCTCCCCATGATGATACCCACCAAAGGGGATGAAGGTTGGGGATCCGGCATCGTTTCCGCTCGCCTCACAGTGGATCTATTCGGGTCCAACTCATTTGGCGTTGTCGGCAAGATCCTCGGGCGATTCCGGCCCGACAATCACCGTGGTTTGACGCAGGAGTGGATATTTTTCCAGAACGTCGTGGATCTCGTTCATGGTCACCCGCTGCACCTCCGCCATTTCTTCGGCGACGGTCTGATACTCGCGCCGCTGCGACCAATTCGTGGCCAAATTGAACATGCGGTGCGTGGGCCGTTCATGGGCCAGCACCAATCGCGATTCCACTTTGCTTTTGGCCAACTCCAATTCTTCTTCCGTAATACCTTCCGCGCCTGCTTCGCGGAAAATTTCTTGCAGACGGCGCAGGTTGTCGCGCGTCGCCTCGGGGCGGCAGCTCATGAATGTGGAATACACACCGCTGCACTGATAGTCGTGATGTGAAAAGGCGACCTGCTCCGCCAAACCGGTATCCAGCATCGCCCAATAGATCCGGCTACCCGTGTCATCGCCCAGAATCAAGGAGAGAATCTTGGCAGGAATCCGGTCCGGGTCCTCGGCACTGGGGCCCGGCGTGAGCTGGATCACGTATTGCTGAGTGGACTGCGGTTGTTCGAGAAATTCGTAGGTTTCCTGGCCTTCGGCCCGAGCATGCGTACGACTTTTTCCGATGCGTTTCCACGAGCCGGTGATCTTGGTCACTTGATCTCGTAATTGCTCGAAATCGACGCGCCCGGCGGCAGCCAGCAGAATATTGTCGGGAGCATAGCGCTGGGTGTGGTATTCCCGCATCTGTTCCGCGCTGAGCCCGGTCACGGTATCGACCGTGCCGAGGACGCTTTGTGCCAAGGGGTGGCTGCCGAAATACAATTCCTTGCAGCGGTCATCGCCGCCGTAGGGAGGCTGATCCTCGTACATGTGGATCTCTTCCACGATGACCTGTTTCTCCAGGTCGAAATCTTCCTCGCGCAACGATGGCCGCAGGATATCCGCGAGTAGGCCCACCGCCGCCGTTTGATATTCCGGCAGCACGCTGGCGTAGTAGGCGGTTTGCTCCTCGCTCGTGAAGGCGTTGTAATGGGCGCCCATTTCGTCGAACTCGCGGTTCACGTCCTCCGCCGACCGCGTGGCCGTCCCCTTAAACGCCATGTGCTCGAGAAAGTGACTGACGCCGCCCAGCGCCGCTACTTCATCCCGGGAGCCCGCGTTCACGAAGAAACCGACCGCCGTGGAGTGGGCGGTCGGATCGCATTCGGCCACGATCTCCAGTCCGTTTTCCAGAACCTGTTTACGCAGCTTCAACGGGAATCTCCAACGGTTCCGGGCCCAAGGTGACCACAGTGAAATCGTGCGGCGGATGTTCTGACAGATAAGCGTTGATGGAATCCGCCGTCAGGCCATCAATGAGCGCTTCGACTTCCTCCAGCGGGCGGGCGTAGCCCAGATGGTACCAATCCCGGGCGATGGCCGCGCCGCGTGCTGAACTCGATTCCTGCTGCATGACCAGCGAGCTTTTGATGCGGGCCTTGAGCCGGTCCAATTCGCCGGAGCGGATCCCCTGAGCCAAACCTCGCAGTTCGTCGAGCGTCACGGTCAGTGTTTCCTGAGCTCGTTCCGCCGTGGTTCCGGCATAGCAGAACACGCTGCCAAACTCCTTCAGGCTATGGCTGGAAGCGTGAATGGAATAGCAGAGCCCTCGTTTTTCGCGGACTTCGGTAAATAGTCGCGAGCTCATCCCTCCGCTGAGGACGCCGACCGCTCCCCAGGCTTGGAAGTAGTCGGGATGAGAGTAGGGCACACTGTCATAGGCAATGCCAATTTGCGTTTGAGCAGTCTCATACGGGATATGCAGCACGCGCGTGGCCGGCGCCTCAGCCACCGGCTCAGCCGTCGGACGCGGCTGCCAATCGCCGAACAGCGTCTCGACATGATCTCGTAACGCGTCCCAGTCGAAACGCCCCGCAACGCCGAGAATCAGTTCGTTGGGGTGATAGTATTGTTCGTAAAATGTTCGGATCTCCGCGGGACCGATGTCACGTATTCCTGCCGCGTCGCCGACGGCGGGCCGCCCCCAGGGATGCGGATATTGATGGCGGCGCAATTCCTGCAGCAGCTTTTGGCTCGGCTCGTCCTCGACGGCACGCAACTCTTGCAGCATCACCATCCGCCCGGCTTCCAGTTCCTCCTCCGGCAAGCGGGGACAACGCAACAGGTCCGCGTACAACGCGAGTGCCGGGAACAGGTTGCGGGCTAACGTGGCTCCGCCGTAGCAGGTGTGTGAGGCATTGACCGATTCTCCCCGTTCCACGCCGAGGCGGTCCAACTCGTCGCTCCATTGGCGACTGTTGCGCGGACCAGCGCCACGCAGCGACATTTCGCACACGAAACCGCACAGCCCGGCTTTGTCTTCGGGATCGCGGCACGAGCCGGCAGGAACCAGCACATGGAAGGCCGCCGATTCGAGTTGATCGTTCGGTTCGGCCACCAGCACGAGGCCGTTGCTGAAAACATGCGATAGGATCGGTTTATTCACGAATCATGCGTCCTGTCGCGCGGGCCGCCGTGCCCGAGAGAGGTCGGTCGAACCGCATCGGAATAACATTTTGAATCCTTCGCAAGCCTCTCCGGCGAACCGCAAGCCGATGGGGATCATTTCGACTTTTTCATCGAACGTCCGTGTAACCGGACATCATCCCAATCCCCCGTATCGTCAAAGGAGCCCAGGCCGACTTGTCCCCAGAGAAACTTGGAATTCGTTGCTGTCATGACGGGCTTTTTCAAATCGTCAAAAAAGACTTCGATACTGCCTGATGCGACATCCCGGACGACCTTCACATGGTGCCACTTTTCGGCATTCCAGGGCGTGCCTTCCGTGGAGGTCGCGGAAATCTTTTTCCGAGCCGCGCCGTCCACGATGAAAATCTGATTGGCGTGGTCGTCCGCCTGCTCACCGAAATGGACGTAATAAAAATGGGCCGGATCCTGATACCCGAATATCAGGCACATGTCGCGATGTCCGTAGGCTTCGGTGGTGGTGCGCACCCGGGCTTCCAGCACGAAATCGCCAACGACAACCTCCTTCAACAGCGCGATATTGAAAGGGCTGCGAAATGGTGGCTCGTATTTGCTCTGCTGCTTCAGACGGTAAAAATGGTGATCCCCGTCTTGGACCACTTCCCAGGCTTGAGGGTCGGTCGGCTGCCAGCGCTTAGCGCCGTCGCTGAATTCTTCCATGAGCAACTGCGGCAGATCGCTCGCTGTCTCCGCCTGAGTGGTGAGTCCGTTTCCGATGGCCAACATTCCCACGACGAAAATCCTCAACCCGCTCCACGCAACGTTCGCGAGATCCCTTAGTTTCGGCGGAGTGTAATTCATCATTCAAGCTCCGATCACAATATTCTTGGTTGGCATGGAGTTGTACGTCGCAGTTTAACGGCTCCGACTCGATTGCCGCCGAAAATGTGGATAGGGGCGGCACAAAGCAACCGGCTGTCGAATTTACCTTGAGACAGGTTCCCATGGACTTGGCAATCGTATAGGTGCCGGGCCGTCCATGCAACTTGCACGACTCTCAGATAGCATGCCGTTCCGACAAATCGATCCAGCTCCTGGCGTTTTGTGAAGAGGATACGTGTTAGGGCGAGGATCGCGTCATTCTGTTGACGATCCAATCCCCCCAAGAGGGGACTATCTGCTGAAGCGTGAACAGCAATCGCGCCCGACCGGGAATGATGAGTTCGGGCTGACGCTTCTCACACGCACGAAGAATTTTTCGCGCCAGTTTTTCAGGCGGAATGCCTCGCAGACGGACACCGCCTCCCGGCGCACCTTTCTTCGCGGCATTCGTGCCTTCTGGAGCGGTCGATGATTCACTTGAAGGTCGTTTTTGGATGGGACCCGGGCAAACCAGCAAGACGTGTACGCCTTTTTCGTTCAATTCCAACCGCAACTGTTGCGAATAGGCGGCAACGGCAAATTTCGTGATTGGGTACGCGCCGAGATTTCGCGAGGCGGTCTTGGCCGCCAGCGATCCAATCTGCACCAGATGTCCCCGCGATTCCAACAAACTCGGTAGCGCCGCTTGCGTGCAGCGGATCGTGCCCAGGCAGTTCAAATCAAATAGACGCGCGATTTCCTCCACGGGCGTTTCCGACACCAAACCTCGCGCCGAGGACCCGGCGTTGTTTACGAGGAGGTCGAGCCGGCCAAAATGTTCCTGGACCCGGCGAAAAAACTCTTCTACCTGTTCCGCCGAAGTGACATCCGCCTGGATCGCCAGCGGTTCCGAATATTGGCGTGACTTCGTGACGCTCGCCAATTCCCGCGCGGCGTCTCGCAACAAATCTTCACGCCGGCCGCAGATGGCAATGCCCGCTCCTCGCGCGGCAAGAGTTTTGGCCAATACACGTCCGAAACCGTGCGACCCGCCAGTCACGACGGCAACTTTGTCCTGCCAGTAGTCCTGTTCCTTTCCTGACATGGACGAGGTAGCCTGCTTTCCCGGAGATCGTGACGCGGCACGTCAAACAGAAAAAAGAGTTGGGCGTCAGTCCGCGGGGTTTGGTGGGGAGTCGGCCTGATCTGCTTGCGACTTCGTCACCAGAGTCTCGGTCCCTGAAGCGGGCTGAAAATCCGAGATCTTCCAAGCAATGGTGATATCGCTGCCCAACACGGCACGACGATATCTGACCGGAAAGCCCCATTCCGGGTCGAACGCGGCGCGCAGCAACACCGATGCTTCCCCCGTCGTACCGAGAGGGGACTCCGCTTCCAAGCAGGACTCCAATTCACGTGCCATGTTTTCAAATAGGCCCGGAATCGTCCACGCATCCCACGTGCGGCGAGGCAACTCGCGGCCAACTTCATTCGTCACGGCGACGGGCTGACCATCTTTTACTTGGACGAAATACGTGGCGGTTTGGCTGCCTGTCAGGTTGATCTGACAAGTGTAATCTTCCTGATCCTTTGACAACCATTTTCGCTCCGCCTGTTGCAAACGTTGTTCGGTGATTTTGGGCAGCGGATCGTACCACCACCAGACGACTCCCGCGAGGCCGACCAACACGCCGAACGCCGTGCCAAACATGAAACGCAGGACCCATTGGACGCGAGCTTGGGCGGATTTGTGCTGTGGTGAGACCGAGACGTCGCTGCTCAAATCGGTATTCCTGGCATTCGAGATTCGTTCACACTTTCCCGCGATGGGAGTTCGGCGATACAATCCGTTTAAACTAGGCCACGTTGGAATGGATTGCCACCCCCGAGCTGGGGCATCGGACTTGGACTCACGCGCCAATCGTTGATAAAGGAAGGCCACGTATGAGCCAAACTTCATCGTCGCCGCGAGCCCTGAACCAGCCGCCGCGATACGCGCCGCAGCCGGGCGCCATCCGCACGAAGATCATCGCCACCTACGGGCCGGCCTGCGCGGAAACCGAGACTTTGTTAGAGCTGGCACAGCGTGTGGACGTCTTCCGGGTCAATCTTGCCCACGGCAGCCGGGAAGAGCATGCCAATGCCGTGGAAGCGATCCGCCAAGTATCCAGCGAACTCCATAAGCCGCTGGCCATTCTCGTGGACTTGTCCGGCCCCAAAATCCGGCTGGGAAAACTGCACGAGAATAAGATCCGGCTTGAGAAGGGCCAAACCGTCCGCTTCGTCCGCAACGCTCCGCAAGACCGGCTCGAGTTCGAAACCACGTACGAACGCTTGGTGGATGAACTGGAAATCGGAGACACCGTCCTTTTGGCCGATGGTGCGGTGGCGCTGACGGTCGTGGATAAGACGGAAGATGCCCTCGCTTGTCACGTGGACCAGGGCGGAACCGTGCGGAGCAAGCAGGGCGTCAACCTCCCTGGCGCGAAGCTCAGCGCCAAAGCCTTGGGGCCGGAAGACCGCTCGAACGCCGAATGGTCCGTGGAAGTAGGCGTCGACTTCATCGGCCTCAGCTTCGTCCGCTCTCCCGATGAAGTGCGGGAACTCAAGGATCTTTTGCTACAGCACGACGCGGATTGCCATGTGATCGCGAAAATCGAAAAACCGGAGGCACTGGAATCGCTAGAAGAGATCGTATCCGTCGCGGACGGCGTGATGGTCGCACGGGGAGACCTCGGCGTCGAAATCGACCTGGCCAAAGTCCCCGTGGTGCAGAAAGAAATCGTGAATGTCTGCAACCGTTACCAGAAGCCGGTGATCATCGCCACGCAAATGCTCGATAGCATGCAGCGGTCGAGCGCGCCCACCCGCGCGGAAGTAACCGACGTGGCAAACGCCATTCTGGACGGCGCGGACGCCTGTATGTTATCCGGAGAAACCGCGATTGGAGAACATCCGTTGGAAGCCGTGAAGATGCTGCGGCGGATCGCCCAGAACACGGAGTCGCTCTATCGCCATCGTCCACGGCTTCCCGCTTCCAAGCAGCGCCTCGAAGGCGTGCATCAAGTCACCGGTGCCGTGGTCTACGGGGCGGACCACATTGCCTCGCAGCTTGACGCGAAGCTTTTGGTCGTGGCGAGCCACACGGGCAAGACCGCGCTGGCCCTTTCCAAACGCCGTAGTTTCGTCCCCATCGTGGGGATCAGCGACACGCCAACCATTTTGCGGAAGATGTGCCTCTATTGGGGGGTCATACCAATCGAGGGGGCACCGGCCAACTTGATCGCCGATCTCGTGGCCTACATCGATTTTTGGGGCGAGAAGTACAAGGTCCTCGAACCTGGAGATCAGGTGGTGCTTGTCACCGGAGCGGGATTGGTCGCGGCGGGGCATAACGTGGTGATCGTGCATGAGGTGTCGCCTGTCTGACCTCACCACGCACAGGTCGTGGGATCGGCCATGCGGCGGCGTGCGTGCGGCCCGACGTTTTACTGCGGCAGTGACCAGGGCCACGTCCACGGTTCGGTGGACGCGGTTTGCAACAGCAAATCGACGGCATCCCGTTCTTGGAGTTCCGGCGTTGCTCTCGCAATGTCGGACAGCACGGACTCGAAACCTTCCAGCACGATCTCAGCAGCCGGATAGGAGACGCGAATCCAGGCTTCGGAGGTCCCTACGGGACGCATCGTTGGTGAGGCGCTCAAGTGGGCTTGGTCCGATCCCCCGCGCGACTCAACGCGCACCTGCTGGAATCCGCTGCTTTGGCGCAGGAAGTTCGCTCCCCGCATCGCGCTCACGTCGCCGTTCGAGGCGAAAATTTCCTCCGCGTCCGAGCCCACGAACTGGGCCTTGTCGTTACCCCCGCGGGTCGATCGGGCTTGCACTTGTTCAAAGTCGAAGGTTTGCAGCGAAAAACCGACTCCAAACAAAGCGCTCCAGCGAGGCGAGGCTTTGAAGGTGTCGCTGCCAGACGAATCGTCCAACTCCGCGCGGTCCACGCCTTGGGTCGCATAAGCGATGACTTGGTCGAAATCGACGATCCGCAACTGGCGTCCCGCCGCACTCATTTCGGCGAAGCGGGGACTCGCCCGAAAAACATCATCGCGCGGAGAATCAAAGAGGCTAGCTTTGTCGAACCCACCGGCGGTGGCGTGGACCGTTGTGCTTTCGAAGCCCCGCGTGACGATGTCGTAAGTCTGGCTCCACATCCGCGTCGAATCGGACGTGAAGTGCAACACGTCATCCGCCGGGGAATCGATGAGCAGGGCTTGATTAGCGCCCGGCTGGAGCGCTTCGACAAGAATTCTCCCCACCGCGGCGAACGTGAATGTGTGCTCATCGTCGGTGAACACAAGATGTTGTGCCGTGGCTTCGAGAGAGGTTGCTCCAGACCGGCCTCGCAACACGACCGCATCTTCCGAACCGCCCACGAATTGCACGTTCGTGAAATCGTTCAGCCGGAAGGTTCCGCTACTTGTGGCGGAGGAGACGATGATCTGTCCCTCGTCGAAATTCACTCGCTCCTGGTGTGGGCTACCAACAATGATGAACTCGGGGGGCGCCGTGCTTTCACCCGCCCAGCGAATCCGTGCGCCGGGTTCAGGCAGCGCGTAATGCACGCCTTGGATTTCCAAATGAGGAGTATCGATCAGGCTAAGTCCGGCGGACATGCCGGCATCACCGCCCCACACGTGAACCTCCTCGCCTCCGCTCTGAAAGGAGACCAGATTGGCCAAACGCAGTTCGCCATGCGCTACGTTCGACGTGATCCTGAGCAACAGCGGTTCCCCGGCGGAAACGTCCAGGTCCACACGGACCGATCCCGTGCCGTGTGAACTCGCCAGCAGGTTCCCCTGTGGATCATGAATTTCCAAGCCGAGCACGGCATCGAGGTTTTGAACCAAGAATTCCGCCGTGAACATACCATCGTGCGCGGCGGACAATTGGAACCAGCGTTCGCCCCGTTCGACCGTGATATCTTGCCAATCGAGAAACTCGATCGGTCCCAGGTCGGTATGGGCGACGGGTAGCCCGGGCTGAAATTCGACCGTGTACTCATAACTTCCGATTCCACCATCGGGGACAAACTCCAGAACAAACGTCGAACCGGCCTCCACGTCGAATTCCCAGGAATCTGCCTGGGATAGCAGTTCGCGGCTCCCATCCCTCTCCAAAAACACTCGAGGTGTGGTTCCAGATGAAGTTCCAAATCTCAACTGGATCCTGCCCGCTTCCCCGGCCGTGTAGCGAAAGACGTCTACATCGTGGAGGTTTTGCAGCACGCCCGTCCGTGTGGAAGATCCAGTTTCCAGCCATAGATCCGTCGCGGTCGCCGGAGAATCTCCCGCCTCATCTTCCAGCAGGATTTCGGCCAGCGCTCTCGATAGATTCAAGTGATGGTAGTCAGTGCCGGTAACCGGATCATGGAAGACGTCGGCGGTGGACCGCATGACCAGATAGAGGTCGTCTTGCTGGATGTCTGTCCGCCCCATCGCCTGCATGGCTTCCCGCAGCAAAATGCTAGCCCCCGCCACATAGGGGGCCGCCATGCTGGTTCCGGTCATGGTGTTGAAATCATCCTGAAGGCCATTGAATCCGGTGTATCCGCCGTAGGCCGTCATGCCGCCTAAGTAGTCCGGCACACTGCTTATGACATTTTCACCCGGAGCCACGAGCACGCGGCTATTGCGTTGTGAAAAGGAGCTCAACGCGCCATCCGCGGCGCTAGAGCTCACAGGAACAACCCATTCGCTGGAGGCGGGATAACTCAGAGATGTGGGAGACACGACGGTCTGGAAGGAATTCCCCGCCGCCACGGAGATGAAAATCCCCATCTCATTGAGACGGGCCAGATCATCCTCCAGGATGTGCCAGCCCTCGGCGCCCTGGGACTGGAGATTCGCTCCCAGGGACAAGTTCACCGTCGTGATCGGATTTTCAAACGTGTATACGTTCTCTTCGACCCACTGCAGCGCCTGTTCGACCCAGGTGAAGTAGCCTTTGCCTTCGTCATCGAAGACGCGCAGACTCACCATGTCGACCTGTGTAGCCAGCCCCGGATGCAGGGGATCGTTTCCGCCGATGATGCCCGCGACGTGCGTGCCGTGTCCGCTGGCGAAACTCCGGGCGCCGTAATCGTCGTACGGATCGGCGTCGTTTTCCGCGAAATCCCATCCACCTACAACCCGTGAGTTTGGCCCCCAGCCTTCTCCCAACGCGATATGGTCGTAAGCGATTCCAGAATCGATGATGGCCACCGTTTGCCCCGCGCCGGTCAGCCCCAACGTTTCCCAGCCCGCCAAGCCGTTTGCGTCGTAATTATTCGCGGACACATTGGCCGTTTGAATCTCGACCGGCAGGGTATCTTGAACCTGCGGCAAAACCGTTGCCGCCAGCATCTGGCGCGGTTCACAACGTTCTAAGCCGGGACCGTCGTTTCTTGTCACGCGGAGCGGTCGGGAATTCATCAGACTGGTCGTACTGTTCCGAGATTGCGCCTCTAGCCAAAACGGTTAGGCGTCATGCCGGGCCGAATGGTCCGCGCGAGAAATTCGACAGGCGGCGATAAGACGCGGGAGACTACCACGCCGGGCCGCTCAACTATAGGTCAGTTTGGACGGGCCTTGGCACGCGGAGGCAGGCGGACCTTTGCCGCAAGCCATACGCGGACGGCTCACGCGGAAGAGTGGGAAAAGTGCGGGGAAATAGGGCCGACGCGTTGTCGAAAATCAACCGTTGCCGATTGGCCACGGCCATGTGGTGCCAAGGCATCAGCCAGCGGTACCCGTCAGGCGACCTCGCAAGGTGGAACAACGAATGCTTAATTCGCTGAAACCACGAGCAGCGGAACGGGCATCGTCAGTTCGGCGGCGAAGCAGCCTTTAGACATGCCGGCTGCCACACGCGCTTGCTAATGCGCAACCCGTCTCGCACGACTGGCACCCATTTTGGGCATCATCCGTGCCACAGCCTGGTCCGCAACCTTCATTCACCGTGGAGGTGAATTTGCGAAACTCCGCCCGCGTTTCATAGATCTCGGCAAGTTCTGCCGTGACGCCTTGCAAATCGGGGGACAATTCGCCCAGAAAATAGAAGAGCAGTGTCTTGCCGTCGAACAGCAGTTCCACGTCAATCAGCGCGGCGGGGGATGGCAACTCCGCAATTTTCGCGGCGCAGGCCTCGAACGCGGCTTGCTGCGTCTTTTGGATCCGCGCCTCGACCAAATCATCCTCGGGGGTCATGCGGCGCAACACGGAACCCTCGGCCATCGACCGGCCTTGGGCGCCCAGGTCGCGCGCGGGCCCCAGCACTTCGCCGATTTCGACTCCCCGCGAAGTTCGGAGCACGACGTGGGACCTCCGGGGATACGTGGCATTCCCCTCGGCAGCGAACCTGCCCACGTGCGAGAGGCGGCCAAATTTCACCATGACCAACCGATTCATGCGACCTGCTCGAGGTAGTCAGGCTGTTGGATGGAACGACGCGGTTGCACGTCTTACGGATAGTGAACTATTTCCTCGCCGGCCGCCCACGGCTTCGTCCACCCCCACGGCCGCGTCCCCGGTTGCTGCCTCGTTCACCACGTTTACGCGCCTCGAGATTCGCCTCGATGATGTGGCCGACAACCTCATCCCACGTTTGGATGTTACGGAAAGTGCTCTTCCCCACGCGATGAGATTTATCGGTCGGCCGTTCTCGTTGCCGCTCCCGCGCATCCTGGCCACGGTTCGTAGTTTCAACTTCTTCCGCAAAGTCCTCGGCATGCTCCTCCGGCTCGTGCGTCTCGACGTCCTCGTCCTTGGGTTCTCCTCGACGGCGACGGTCACCCCGGCCGCCCCGTTTGCGGCGTCGAGGACGCGAAGGCCGCTCTTCCGGTTCCGACTCGAGCTTCTCGGCCTGTTCTTCGTCGTCGGCTTCTTCCAAGGCAGAAGAATCATCGAGCACGTCCGTAACGTCTTCTAGGCTTTGGGCGAAGTCCGTCCTGGTGCCTGAATCCCATTCCGGCGGTTCTTCCTGACTCTCCTCCTTGGCGACGGGGCTCTCGGAGAAGGCTGCTTTCTTCGCGGGACGCCGCCGTTTCCAGGGCCGTTCCTCAGGAGCCTCATTGGATTCCTCTTGTTCAGTGGTCAACTCGGAAGTAGGAGCGGCGACCTCTGGATCTTCGGGTGCCTCGACTGGAGCCTCCTCCACGGGAATGTCGAGCGCGGAAGCTAACGCATTCCAATCCGCTGGGCCAGACTTCTTTTGTGGCGTCTTCTTTCTCTCTCGCTTGGGACGTGCCTCGGCTTGTTCCCGGGCGACGGTGGCGGGAGATTCCTCCGCTCCCTGGGGCGGAGGCGGAGCACCGATTTGCTGTGCCAAATCCTGCCAATGACTGGATGGGGTTTCTTCACTCATTGAGCAAACTGTCCTCAAGTATGACCTTGAATTATTGTCACTTCGTACCTAATCCCCCGATTCTTTCTTCCGGCGGCATGGTTCTCACTGATAGACCAAACCTCGCGGAGTCCGGACGGATGGGTCCGATGGCTTGCTGACGCGCTATGGTTTCGGTATGCCTGCCTGAATTCCGAGCCTTGGTACGGGACCATGAAACAAACCGGCAGCACGCGCACTAATATACAACCCCTTCCTGAGGAGAGAAACCGCGAGCTACGACCGGAGCCGGAGGTATAGGCGCTTTCGGTAGTTCGAAAGGCGCCACAAAATCTTTCGTGGTTGCCAGCCCGTTGAAAAACACCTTCCTAGCGTTTTTCAACCTCGCCTCAATATTGGTTAACATTGGCGCAGCCAAGCTGCTCACGGCTCGCAAAATAGCGACTTACGTCGCCATTTCGAGCATCACTTCCTGTGACGCGGCAGCAATTTGAGTAATTCAACAAGCTGCCATGCATAGAGATACCCCGACTTGGGGAGGCTAGGCGGTGCACCTTCCCCAAGTCATTGGGGCATCCTTCCGGCCCAGGCAAGAGCCGAATTTCAGGTCTTTCACCGTCGAGAAATTTGCAGCATCCGGGAGGCGCGCTCGAAAAAAGAGAAACGCCGCCGCCAATCTCCGCCGTGGATGGTGGGAACCCTTGATGCTCCAAAGGCGATGGCGTACGCCAATCGTGTTTGGCATCCGCCGTCTTAACTTGGCAACTTGCATGCCAGAGGTTGAGCGGAAAGCGGATGGAAGATGGCGAGCCCGGCTTTAAGCATGGAATTTGAAATTACTTGCAGCCGAATGAAGATCTTCGGGTTTCGAAGCCTGCGACTTCAGAACCGACGCGAGTGCTCGCAGATTAGGCACGGTGAGTTCGACTTCTAGGCAAAACCGTTTTGCACCATGTAAATCCGGAAACTTGCGGAAGGCTTAGGGAGCGCTCGCAGTTTTGGCATTCCATCCAGGAGCAGCGATGAATTCGCGGACGAGTGATCCGTCCTGAGTGTTCCAAACTTTTACTTGGCCATCGTATCCGCCCGTGGCCAGCAACTTGCTTTGAGGATCCAAGACCATGGCGTAGATCCAGTCGCGGTGTCCGGCATAATCGCGGATCTTGTTCCGGTCCTTCAAGTTGAATTGGCGAGCCATGTGATCCCCTGACGCGCCGAAGACACTCTCCTCGCCAACCACGAGGGAGAAAATATCTCCGCCGAAGCCGCCAATCTCTGACCGTTTTTTTCCCTCTTCCGTGTCCCAAACATGAATTCGCTTGTCACGGCCTGCCGAGAACACTCGCTTGCCGTCCGGAGAAAAAGCCACGGCATACACGGCGTCCCCGTGGCCCGGATAGGTAATCAACGACTCGCCTTGGACACTGAAGAGCTTGGCCGTCTTGTCGCGGCTGGCGGTGGCCAGGTGTTTGCCATCGGTGCTCCAGGTGACGTCCATCACCCAATCGGCGTGGTCTTCCAACAGGATTTCTTCCTGCTGCGTGGCGACGTTGAAAATCCGCAGCGAACGATCCGCACCGACGGCGGCGAGCCGCTCTCCAGACGGCGAAAATCGCGCGGCCAGAGCCACGTCGGCCATGCGGGCAAAAACGGCTACGCTTTGTTCACCTTGCACATCGAGTAGGCAAACCTCCCCGAGCTGTCCCGGATTGCCCGCCGCAACCGCCAGCAGTTTCTCTTGGGGATGAAAGTCGAGGCCATAAATACGTTCCGGCAGATCCTCCAACCGGAGCAATAGCTCACCGCTCCTGGTGTTCCAAATCGTGACCTCGTGGTAACCGCTCACGGCAATTTCCGAACCGTCCGGCGAAAAGGCCAACGCCGTGACGGGAAAGGGGCGGCGGTAACGCTCGGGCGGTCGAGGGTGGGGCGGTCGGACGACCAACGACGCCAACGCGGCTTGCGGATCCGATCCGTCGAATTTGGCTCCCTGTTCCACCCATTGGCGGAGCAGCGCGATCTCCGCTGGGGGCAACGGGTCTGCATCGTACGGCATCCGCTCCCCTTCGTCCTCGGACTCAACCAGCCGGATCAGCTCGCTCTCGTCCGGCTTTCCTGGCGTTACGGCGGGACTCTCGCTCGCACCTGCCCGCAACAGCCGCTCGAAGGAAGTCAATTGGTATTCCCCCTCGGCTTCCTCGCTACCGTGACAGCCCACGCAGTTCTTCACCAAGATGGGTGCAACGTCCGCAACGAAGCTAACCGGCTCCTCCTCCGCGATGGCCCGCGGAGAAACAAAGACGGAACAACAAACCGTTGCCAGGATTTGAGGCGACAAACGGGCGGGAAAGCGCATGACGAACTCCGAAATGGCACGCAGCATGAACAAGTAACTCCAACGGAAAACCAAAATCCTGACAAACCCCAGGAGCGGTCTTCGTTTCGCCGGACAGGTTGCAGGGGCGCCCGGCTGGCAGGCATCAAGGTGGGAAATCGACTGCCGCACATCATAAACCATCACGCGCGGCTTGCAATCACAATCAAACCGATTCCGCGATTGGAACGCGTCCGTGCAGCCGGCGCCACACGGCGTTAATGGCGGCGCGGGATTCCGAAAAAAATTTACAGCCCTTTTTTAGCAAGTTACCATAACTAGCCAAGCTGAAAGCATGCCGAAAACGCAATTCGCGGGAATGAACATACGAACTTGCAGCACGATGGGGCGACTTATGCGACGGCAAAATTTACGTAATTCCTGGCGTAACTTGGTGCTGGCGATTTGCTGGTTGCCGATCTTGGGCCAAAGCCTCGCCCATGGCGAACCGGGCGACGCGATGCTAGCTGAATATTTCCGGCAGGAAACGGAGCAGCTTCGCCAGAATTGCCTGCAAGACATTCAAACCAAAGAGGATTGGCTGGCCCGGCGGGACACCTATCGCCAGCAATTGTTCGACATGCTGGGCCTCGATCCGCTTCCCGCTCGCGGCGACCTTCACGCGCAGACGACTGGCACTCACGAGACGGAGCATTTCATCGTGGAGACGGTCCAGTTCCAATCGCTGCCAGGACTGTATGTCACGGGAAATCTCTACCTGCCCAAAAACCGCTCCGGGAAGGCGCCGACGGTGCTATACGTCTGTGGACATGGTCGCTTCAAAATCGGCGACGTGAGCTACGGCAATAAAGTCTCCTACCAGCATCACGGCGGCTGGTTCGCCCGGAACGGTTACGTCTGTTTGACCATCGATACGCTGCAAATGGGCGAGATCGAGGGAATCCATCACGGCACCTACCGCAAAGGCATGTGGTGGTGGAACAGCCGAGGTTACACTCCAGCGGGCGTCGAAGCCTGGAATTGCATTCGCGCGCTCGATTATCTCCAGCAGCGTCCCGAAGTAGATCCGAAGCGGATTGGTGCTACGGGCCGGTCGGGCGGCGGCGCGTATACCTGGTGGATCGCGGCGCTCGACGATCGGATCCGCGTGGCCGTCCCGGTGGCCGGAATCACCGATTTGACCAATCACGTCGTGGATGGCTGCGTGGAGGGGCACTGCGACTGCATGTACATGGTCAACACGTATCGCTGGGACTATCCGCAGGTGGCCGCGCTCGTGGCACCTCGTCCTATGCTCATTGTGAATACCGACCGCGACAGCATCTTCCCATTGGACGGCGTGGTCCGCACGCACGCGGCGGTCAGCAAAATCTACGAGCTGTTGGGAGCCGAGGATCAGCTTGGTTTACAGATCAGCGAAGGGCCGCACAAAGACACGCAAAATTTGCAGGTCGCCGCCGGCGCCTGGTTCCATCGCTTCCTCAAGAATGACGATTCCCGCATCACGGACACGGGCGTGCATTACCTGTCCCCGCAAGACCTCAAGGTGTTCGACGAGCTGCCCACCGAGAACCGGAATGCGGAGATTCAATCCTCTTTCGTACCCCAAGCGGAGGTCGCCGTTCCCCAGAATCGGGAAGCCTGGCAGGCATGGCGGAATGAAGCCCTCAAAAAATTACTCGAGCAGTCATTTCGAGGCTGGCCGGAACAGCCTGGCGACCTGGATATACAAGTCGTTCACGAAAGCAGCATCGGCGACGTGCAACATCGGGCCATCGACTTCACATCGCAGCACGGGATTCGGCTGAGAATGTTCCTGGTTGCTGCCGAGGCTGCCGCGCCCACCGAGTGGGACTTGCACATCCTCGATGAACAGAATTGGCGACAATGGGCGAGAGCGGCAACGCTCGGATTCGGTGACGCACTCGGCGAAATCGGACCGCCCGGCGCGGAATCGAAAACTCTCCGGCGTCGCGAAGGCGTGGTTGATTTCAAGGAACGTGGACAAGCCTTTCTCGCTCCTCGTGGGATTGGGCTCACCGCCTGGACCTCCGACGAACGGGAACGCGTGCACATTCGCCGGCGGTTCATGTTGCTGGGCCAAACCCTGGACGGCATGCGCGTCTGGGACATTTACCGAGGCGTGCAGGCTTTACAAAAGATCTCCGGCAGCGAAGAAACCACGATTCATTTGCACGCTGCCCACGATATGGCGGGCGCAGGTCTTTACGCCGCGCTGTTCGAGCCGCGTGTCGCCAGCCTGCAACTCGAGGGGCTTGCCACGTCGCATCATGAGGGAATCCAACTGCTGAACGTGCTCAAGTTCATGGACATGCCCCAAGCGGTCGCCATGGCGGCCGAGCAAATTCCCGTACGGCTCCGCGATGCCTCCGCTGGCGATTGGAGTTTCCCCCAAGCGGTGCTCAAAGTCCTCGATGTGCCGGTGGACCGCCTGCAAATCACGGCCAAATGAATCGACTTTCACCATCGCTCGACGTACCGGAATCGGGAACTGCCTTCTCGTCGCGGTCGATCCGTGATATGTTCCGCGCCGTGGCCCGATGGTATTGCTTCTTCCAGTCCGGCAGCGTGACGTGAAACGGATTCTGCAAGTCATTCCCACGCTCGACCGGGCGGGCGCGGAAAAACAATTGGTGTTGCTGGCTCGGCATCTGCCCCGCGACCGGTTTGACCTGCATGTTTGCGTGTTGACTCGGACCGGTCCGCTCGAGGCGGATCTCGCCGCCAGCCAGATCCCTTGCCACCTCATCGGCAAACGTTGGAAACTGGACCCGCTCGCTTTCTGGCAATTGCGACGGCATATCCGCCGGGTTCGGCCAGATTTGGTGCAAACTTGGCTCTTCGCCGCGAATTGTTATGGACGCGCGGCCGCGGCGCGAGAAAAAGTGCCTCGCATCGTGGCCAGCGAACGCTGCGCCGATCCGTGGAAAGCCGGGTGGCAGTTGCGGATCGACCGCCGCTTGGCAGAGCGTTCGGATGCGATCATCGTCAACGGCGTGCAAGTGCGCGATTTCTATGTGCAGCACGGTATCTCCGACGAGAAGCTGCGTTTGATCCACGGGGGCGTGCCGAGGATGAATCCGCCGGATTCGGTAGCAAACAATCTCCGGCAGGAGTTGGGCGTGCCCGCTGCGACCCGGCTGATCGCCGCGGTAGGACGGCTCTGGCCGCAAAAACGGGGCAAGGACCTGATCCGGGCCATGGTCCAAGTTGACATCATCCGCGACGACGCGCATCTGGTGATCATCGGAGACGGGCCTGAGCGCGGGTTTCTGGAAAGCATGGCCCGCCAACTGCATCTCGATCCCAAAATCCACTTCTTGGGCCACCGGGACGATGTGCCGCGTTTGCTACCGCAATGCGATCTGGCCTGGCTGGCCAGCGGTTATGAGGGCCTGTCCAACGCCGTGATGGAGGCCATGTCGGCGGGAATCCCCGTGATCGCCAGCGACATTCCCGCAAACCGTGAACTGATCACGCCTGGAGAGTCCGGCCTGCTTTTTCCGCTAGGGGATATTACCATACTCGCCCGGGAAACACACGCTTTGCTAGAAGATCCATCTCGTGCCCAGGCACTCGCCGCGGCCGGCCAGGCGTTCGTCTGGGACAAGTTTTCCGTGGAGCGGATGGTAGCCGGACACTTGC
>JANQPP010000093.1 GCA_028289405.1 Pirellulales bacterium | reverse complement strand
CCGGGCATTCAATGAGAATTCCATCGCCTGACCTCCTTGTCTGGGCCCAGCTTATCGGATTCTCGCGAACGCTCAAAGACTTATTCATGGGTACTGAGGCCAGCCCCGCACACGCGGAGCCCTGCCCGGCACAACCAAGCCTTGCCGCGTCATGCCGGACGGAGCAGAAACCTGTTTCCAAAAATGGTGCGTTGCCAGGACGCGCCTCCATGCCGCGCCGGGCAATGCCGAGCACTACCACGTGGTAATCGTTTCCCCCTGCCTTTCGTCTTTCAGGTAGCAACGGATGCCACCTGTCTTTCGTCTTAAACCCGCTTGCCAGGAGCGGGAACCTTGCCATGCCCGACCGAGACCAGCCTAGCCCTGCCGTGCCGGGCAAAGCCGAGGCACACCATGCCGCACTCGGATTTATGGAAAACTGCGGGGGAGCCAGGCCCCCGCTCCTTGCCAGGCCGGAACATGCACTGCCAAACCTGACCGCGCCATAACGTGCCGGACCTGATCGAACAAAAAGCCCCACCCAACCCGCGTGCGTCCCAACAAGTTTCAAGGCTAGGCTGGGTGCCAATTCGAATTGAGTGGGGCATGGTCTCGCTCCCTCGCTTTCAAAAGCCCCGCCAGGCCCGGCTATGAGACACAGCCCTTCCCAGGGAGAAAGGCGGGACCGGCGAACCCGGACCGGGCCTGGACGGGGGTTGTTGTCTGGTGGCGCTGGCAAGAGAAGCGGTTGACACACATCCGCCAGGAGGTCCGCGTCAGATGCTCAGCGCCGCAGGTTTCGGTTGTTCTCGCAACCGGTCGCCCCAGCAGGGGGCAAGAGGTTGCACTGCTTGTTACTGGCACGAAGCGGTCTTAATCGCAACGTGCCTGAGTGTTTTGCAGTTAACTGAATACTTTGTCAAGCATGAGATTCAGATTTTTTTCCAGTGCTTGGTCGCCCCGTCTTCGGGGGGTTCTGCATTCGCTCGTCGACGGAATCGCGATACACGATCCATGCCCGCTCATTGAGTTTACGACCACGGAGCACGCCGGCACGGAGCATCTGGCAAACACGCCCGGTGGTAAGACCAAGGACTTCCGCAGTCTCGGGAACGCTCAGAAATTCTACTGCCATAGTTGCCATCCCCGACTTTTACAGGTACACCTATCATTTGTCAACGAAAAGTGCCCGGAGTGGTTAAGACCGCCCGCAGTGCATGAAGGCGAGGCACAGCCTCGCGACTGAGCCCCACTCCGGACATGTTTCGATAAAAGGTGCCGGGGTGTAGTGCGTACTTACGGCAGTACGTCGCATGCCTTGCGACATGCGAGCCCCGGCATAAAAAGAGCCGAGAGCAGTTAGCAGACGCCCGCAGTAGCATGAAGGCGCGGCCAGCCTCACGGCATAGCCCCACTCCCGGCAAATGGGCTTGGGGAGACTCGAACTCCCACCTCCTGAACGGAGACTAGGCCCTCAACCTAGCGCGTCTGCCAATTCCGCCACAAGCCCAAGTTGTTTTTTCGCCTGTTTATTCAGCGAAATCGTTTCACCGGCCATCCAAAAGGATCTGTGCGGCGGACCGGTGTCCCTTATTTGTCCTTTGCTTCGAACCACATCAATGCCATGAGCATGCACATACACTTCTCTGAATATATCAGCCGGCCTGGGGTTTGCCACCCCGCCTGAGCCGCTCGTATTCGTCGCCTGGAATCCGCCAGTGCCCAGTAGCCGGATCCTTTTCGCAGGCGATGCGCCCCTCGGCACACCAGTGGACTTGCACGGTACGCTGTGTGACGCCCATGAGTGCCGACCTTCTCGTGTCATGGATCCCTGCGTTCGTCTTCACGGAAGAGCGAAAATCTACCCTCGAACAAACACCCTCTCTCCCTGTCCTCCTCCACAACCACGTGGGGGTAGCTGCTGGTTACGGCGACATTGGCATGTCCTGCCGCATCGCGGACTTCCGCCAGGGTTCTGCCGCCGGCTAAGGCGTGGCTGACAAACGTGTGCCTACCGTGATGAATGGTTAGATACGGGCCATCGTACGTTAAGGGGCTGGAATTCCGGCATAAATGGCCTGGAGGACGCACTCGTCCCAGCCGGCGCGGAGTCGTTTGTCGCGAAAGTTCTCTTTGAGGGAAGTGTCCCGTTGCAAGATGTTCAGTGCCAGTCGTCGA
>JANQPP010000091.1 GCA_028289405.1 Pirellulales bacterium | reverse complement strand
GAGAGAGGCTGGACAAGCTGCAACTCACTCCGTCCGGCGATGACGAGGAGCATCGCGCTGCCCAGCAGCAGCCATTTGGGTGGCAAGCGGGGCAGAAGTGCCAAGTATCCGAGGCAGACCGCAATCAACGTCCACTTGGCTCCCCACCAAGGGAGGAGGGCGACGGCGAACACCGGCGCGGCTAACGCCCCCCCCAGTGTGTTGACGGCCATGCCCCTTCCCACGCTTCCGAGATGATCGCGAAACGATTGCGCGAGTGAGCTGAACGTGGCCCCCATCAATACGGTGGGCAGACCGAAAACGGCCAGCGCCAAACCCATTTCCGCCAGGATGGCTCCTCGCAAGCCCGAACCGAAACGAACCAGCAGGCCCCGGTGGATTTCCGCTGCATGGGAAAGTACCCACACGCCTCCCAGGCAGGCGATGCACAACCCGCCCAACAGCATCGTGAGCAAGCGGTCGGGAGACACGTCGCGCAAGTACCGTTGATAAAGGGCCGCTCCCAAGGACGTTCCCAGCAGGTACATGGACAGCACGGAGGCGAAACTGTAGACCGTGTTTTCCAGCACTTGCGCCATCACGCGCGTGCCCAGAACTTCGTAGCCGATGCCCAACAGGCCGGTCAGCAGCAGGGTCACGATCAGGCGCGTTCGTCCCATGGAACTTGTGCGCGGACCCGGTACTTCGGTTCGTTCAAACGTTTCGGATGTTAATCCCCGCCATGCCACCAAGGCGCAGCAGAAATTGATTCCCGCCAGCACCAAAACGGTAATGCGGAGCCCCCAAGCGGGCACAAGTAGGTGCGTCGCGCCGAGCGTTCCGGCGACCGCGCCCAACGTATTGGCGGCATAGATCGCGCCAATCGAGCGGCCATCCCGCCGAATGCCTTCCATCAGGCGGTCCACGGCGGGCAACGTGGCTCCCATCGCCATTGTGGCAGGCAGCAGCATCACCAGCGGTACGGCAAACGCCACTGCCCAATGCTGAAGCGGTCCGGGCGCAATCCCTGTTAACTGGCCAATCCGGCTATTCATCCACGCAATGCTGACGATCGAAACCAAGGCCCAAACGCCGATGATGATTTCCAGTCCGGCGTACCAGGCAAGCGGTGTCGGGCTTTCGCGAATCGGCCTGTCTAGCAGCCATGCACCCAGAGCCAACCCCGCCAGAAAGGCGCATATCACGGCCACGGCTGCCGGCATCTCGTGCCCTAACCCCGTGGCGAACATGCGAATCCAGACCAGTTCGTACCCCAGCGCCGCCGCACCGGAAAAAAACATCACACCGCAAAGCAGCCACCAGTTCCAGGAACGTCGAACTGGAGCTACGCTGGCTTGCATCATGTTCGTCTTGGGGCGGCCTCGGCGATTTGGCATGCGCGGTCTCTCCGCAAAATTTCGCGGTAGCAGTTGATCGCTTCGATGCAACCAGGCAGGAAAGAAGATTCACTACCTGTATCTTGGACATCATACCCACGACTCAAGCGCGAATCTTGTTAGGCGCGGGAGTCGGGCCAGGTGTCGTTGCGCATTCCGAAAGTGTTCCGCTAAATCCTGAGATTTCGCAGGGAGAGAAAACCTGGCAAAAACCAGAAAATTTCTTGCATGTGGAAAAGATTGGGAATAAGTTAAAGCCGCGTGTGAAAGATGGGATCGCTTCGTCGAGGTGAATTCGACCTCGGCACGGTATCGTCTAGGCGTCTACGCGCACCACGCGAATGTCCCAAATGAAACTCCAAGTTTTCCCACCCGTTTGTAGCACCGTTCGATCACGTACTGGCAAATGCACCGCTGATCGCGAGTGAGGAAAGGTAGCTCACATGAAAACACTCCACCACCATCTCGCTCTAGCCACCATCGTTACGCTGCTCGTTTTGTCCTCTACGTCATTCAGCCACGGCCAAATGACGGTGAATTTTGGCGAGGTCGTTCCCGTCTCGGGGCCTAATGACTTGGTCACGCTCCAGTTCCCCGAAAGTGTGGTCTACGCCATCGATGTGTGGGGGGATGAGGACCGCGAAGTGAACGGCGTGCTATTCCTAGGGGACAACACCGGAGAAGACATTCCCGGCTATCGTACCGACTTCACGCACACCGTGACCGGCTGGCAGAACAAGCCGGAATACGGCGACACGATTGACGACGATAACTTCGAAGAGATCAACCATGACATCCGCTGGACGAACAATGCAGACGGAGATGCGGTGGGCGTACATTTCGAAGTGGAACCCAACGTGGAATACACGCTCCAGCTTCTCATTTCCGGCAACCACCAAGAAGACCGCAAATGGGACATCTTCGTCGAGGATCAACTCGCCGTGGATGAAATGGACAGCAATGCGGATCAGGTGTACGACCAAGGCATCTCGTATGCCTACACCCACACCCTGGTCGCACCGGATGATGAGCTCAACATTACCTTCAACCAAGGCACGACGGGTGGTGACGGAAATGCGATCCTGTCCGCGGCCATCTTGGCGATCACGGACAGCGACATCATACCAGGCGACTTCAACCAAGACGGTGCCGTGGACGTGGCCGACTTTGAGATTCTCAAGGGCAATTTCCGCAATACGGAAGCTTCATTCTTCGATGGGGACATGGTCTTCAATCGCCAAGTCGATTTGGCCGACTTTGTCGCCTTTGCATCCGCCTTCGCCGAAGGAGGTGGAGGCAACGCCGTGCCGGAGCCTTCCACGTTCATGCTGCTGATGCTGGCTGTTGGGAGTTGCGCGCTTCTCTTCAAGACGAGAAAGAAAAGGCCACTACTCTAAGAGCGACGAGAGCAGACAACCACGCCTTCCACGCCAGTGGGTTTTTCTCTGGGTGACAAGCACCTAGGCTACATCTACTGCTTCGCAACGAACGGAGCAGATGCGGGAGGACGGCTCGACGGTAGTTGGCGATTTCCAGCGTCTACCCAATCGTCGTCGGCAAGCCGCCCGCCGCTCTGATGGTTCGTGGAACGTGCAATGCGACTGGATTTCCCAGTCGGGACACCAAGATTCGACGTCTTGCCCTTTCGCGATCGTGCGATTACCGTTTTGTTTCGCATGCGGCGAAACCTCCGGCTGGAGTCAGAAAAGGGCATGGGCGGCTAAAACGCGCCGTCATGCTTTCCCTATAACGACTTCGGGAACGAAGATTGGCGTAATCGCTTTCCGGTGAAGCGTCGCGGCATTTTCGTGGTTTGGATTCGTCGTCCAAAGTGCCACGTCCGTGCGACACGCACCAGTGAAAGTGAATCAACATGCCGCATGTGACTTTGGTTCCGTTCACGGGACTTCGCGTTCGCGAGAAAGAACTGCAAAAGTACGGCGTGACGTTTCCGGGGCTAGTCGATCGGGCTCAGGCCATCGCGGAGCTTCCGGCACTCGGCCTGTTGACGCTGGCCGGCATGTTGCCACGGGATTGGACGTGCAGTTATCGCCCTTATGCAAATAGCTCCGAAGAACTTTTGGAATCGGTGCTCGCGGATAGCCCGTCGCTTGTCGCCGTGTCGGCGCTCACCGCATCCGTGAAAGAGGCTTACAGCTTTTCTCTCCAGATCCGCGGATACGGAATTCCCGTTGTCCTGGGCGGACTGCATGCCACGGCTTGCTCAGAGGAGGCAAGACCATTTTGCAATTCCGTGGTGATTGGCGAGGGAGAAGCCGTTTGGCATCAAGTGCTGGCGGATTGCGAACAAGGCAACCTGCAGCCCACGTATTCGTCGTTTACTGGTTCACGGAAACTCTCTTGGCCCACGCCCAAGTTCGACTTGATTCCCCATGACCCGCCCCGCTTCACGCTGCAAACGCAACGAGGCTGCCCACTCGCTTGCGAATTCTGCGGAGCGAGCCGGCTGCTGGGTCCCTTTCGCGAAAAACCGGTGGCGAATATCCGCCAAGAGCTGCAGGCCATTGGCGCGCTTGCCGATGACCCCATCGTGGAATTGGCGGACGACAATACATTTGTCGGCTCACGTCAGCCGGAGGAGTTTTTCCAGGCATTCTCCGATGCCGATGTGCGGTATTTCACGGAAACGGATTGGAGGATCGGCACACGGCGCAAGTTGCCGCGCGGCCTGGCGAGTTCTGGATGCGTGCAGGTCCTTGTGGGCATCGAGTCGCTGGTATTCCGTTACCCGGGAATGGGGAGGAAGGCCGCCGAGCTTCAGCAGATGATGGACGCCGTCCACGCGATCCAAGACGCGGGAGTGGCGGTCAATGGCTGCTTCATCGTCGGCGCCGAGGGGGAAACCCGGGAGTCGATCGACCGGCTGGTCGCCTTTATCTTGGAGAGCCCCTTCGCCGAAGTGCAGCTCACGCTGCAAACCCCCTTTCCGGAAACGGAGCTTTATCGGCGTCTGCAGCGCGAGCAGCGGCTGATTCCTGCGCGGGATTGGTCGTATTACACGCTGTTCGATGTTACCTTCGAACCAGATCGAATGAGCGTACAGGAACTGGAACAGGCGTTCTTCGCCGCGCTCGCGCAAGTTTACTCCGCGGAAGCCACGCGGCGGCGAAACATAATTCGCAAAGACGTATGGAAACGCCATCCACGATTCAAGACGAGGAGACGTTCATGAACCTGGCGAGTCTGCTGAAGTTCCTCGTCGGCCGCCGGAAAGGCATCCTCGACGTCGCCACGGAGCGTGGCTCGCTCTGGTTGGGATTGTTGTTCGTCGTATCCGCCGGTTTTGCCCGCGAATATGACGCGGAAGATTTGGCGGCTGAGCCGTGGCACTTGGGATTGCCGCTGGTGGCCTCTTTGGCCACGTCCTTCACCCTGTTTTGTATCCTATTCGGGGCGGCGCTGCGGCACGCGAAACATCGCCCTCTCTTCTTCCCGATGTATCGCCGCTTCCTCTCTCTGTATTGGATGACCGCGCCGCTGGCTTGGATCTACGCCATACCGGTGGAGCGTTTTCTGTCCGAAGTCGACGCGACCAAGGCCAACCTCTGGTTCTTGGGCATCGTCTCTGTGTGGCGCGTACTGCTCATCTCGCGGAGTGCCTCCGTGATTTTTGGGGCACCATTTTTGGCCATTTTTCTGTTGGTCCTATTCTTCGCCGACACGCTGGCTTTGGTCTTGATGTTTTGGTTCGGGCTTCCCCTGTTGAATATCATGGGCGGAGTGCAGCGATCGGCGAGCGAAGCGGTGATCAGCGACAACGCGACGATCTTTTTAGCCTTGAACTTTTTGTTGTGGCCCATTTTTTTTATCGCGTCGATCGTCATCCTCTGCTGGCGCAAAGGCGATTGGGAACCGCTGGACTTTTCGAGCCCGTCCGCCCCGCCAGTTTCTCGCGGGCTGTGGGCGCTCGCCGCGACCTCCTTCGTGGGGTGGTTCTTTGTGCTCCCCTGGACGCAGCCGCCGCAACACCTGCGGCGCCAAGCGGAGCGGGACCTGCGCGGTGGCCGCATCGAACAGGCCCTGCAGGAGATGTCGCGCCATCCGCGAGACGCTTTCCCGCCTTATTGGGACCCGCCGCCGCGACCCGGATACCGGGAAAAACATCCTCCTTTGGCGTCCGTGTTGGAGCAGATCGATCCGGAAACGACGGCCACCTGGGTGAAGACCGCTTATGCCGAGAAACTCATTCAGCATTTGGGGCTAACGGGATACTTCGCGAGAAACTTCAACCTCACCGACACGGAATTTGAGATCTACATGGCGTTTCTGGAAAGGACGCCCGAAGCCCATCCGCTGATCAAACGCAACGCATACACGTTTACTCGGATGCTTCAAGACGATCGAGAAGAAACGGAGCCACGGAAGGAACGCATCCGCGCCATGCTAACGGCGGCGAGGGTCAAATTGTTGGACCCGACGGAGCAGGATGAAGAGCGATGACTTCATGGATGAGTGACAACTCCCTCGGCATGGCCATCCTCTTGGTGGGCCTGGGATTGATTTGGCTCGGACGCCGCGCATGGCGTTTTCGGCAACAAAGAATACAGGCCCATGAATTGGCCCTGCTGCGGGCTTCTTGGGGCCAGCCCATTGAAAGGGCGAGGGATTTCGGTGGGATCCAATCTCTCCTGCTGATGCGTGAGCCGGACACGGCTCAACATCTGGATGACCAGACCTGGGAAGACCTCGACGTGGATGGCCTCTTGGCTCATCTGGACCGCACACAAACCTCCCCGGGGGAATTCGAACTCTACCGGATGTTGAGGAAGCCGGTCATCCGTGAAGGACTGCTTCGAGACCGTGACGAACGGATCGGCCTGTTTGTTTCCGATTCTCTTCTTCGAGAATCGGTACGGTTGAAATTATCCCACTTGGGCCGAACGGAGTTTTTGGACGGGCTCTTTGAATTGCTATGGGGCGACTTGCCGCCGCGCAACCCGTTTACGCCCGTCTATTTCGTGCTCTCTTGTGGCTTGCCGTTGCTGGCTGGAGTGGCGGCTTTGCTCGCACATCAGGGATTGCCTTGGGTGACCTTCGCGTTTCTTTCCATGGGAACCTTGTACATGGCCAACCTGACGATCCATTATCGAACTCGGCGTATCCTCGCCTCCAAGATCCGCTCCATCCGCTATCTGAGCCGCCTGGTCGCGGTGGGCGGGAAGCTAGGCGAGGCCCCCCTTTCCGGCCTGGAAGCGATGCAGGAAGAATTGAGAACCACGGCCCATGCCACCCGAAAAATTCCGCTGGCCACGGTCGCCTTGGTTCCCGAACGCGGTGGTGCCTACGAACTGTTCGAAATCCTGCAGGAGTACATCTCCATTCTTGTCCTTATCGAAGTCAGGGCGTTTTACAAAATCCTCGAGGAGATCCGGCAGCATCGGCAAGAATTGCGGCGGCTGTTCGATACGCTCGGACAGCTCGACGCCATGCAGGCCATCGCGTCCTTTCGCCACGGGCTGGAGACCTATTCCAAACCGCGCTTCGTCACCGACGCGACGGTGTTCGATCTCGAGGAATTCACGCATCCGCTGGTGCATGCCGCCGTGCCCAACTCGCTTCGGCTGGCAGGAAAGAGCTGCCTCATCACGGGCTCGAACATGGCAGGCAAGTCCACGCTGCTCCGGGCGATTGGCGCCAACGTTTTGCTCGCCCAGACCATCTGTACCTGTACCGCCCGCTCTTACAGAGCTTCGTTCTTTCAACTCATTTCGTCGGTAACCACGGCGGACAATCTCCACGAAGGAAAGAGCCTCTACTTCACCGAAGCCGAAAGGCTGCTACAAATGGTCCGTTGGCCAGCCGGCGAAACGCCGCTGTTGTGCCTCGTGGATGAATTGCTCGAAGGCACGAACTCCACCGAACGTATCGCCGCGTCCGAGGAGATTCTCGCCTACCTGGCGAAGAAACAGGCCATCGTGATTGCCATCACCCATGAAGTCACGCTCGCCGAGAAGCTGCGCGAAGCCTACGAGACCTATCACTTCAGCCATCGGGTCTCCGGCGACGGCCTCATCTTTGACTACCGCCTGCGCCCGGGCGCGGCCACGACGACCAATGCCATCCATTTGCTGGAGCTGCTCGAATATCCCCAGGAAATCGTGGACAACGCACGACAAAAGGCGCAAAAAGGATCCCGGCGGAGCGAAGAGTTTCCCGAGTGATGAACCCCCAGGCCACGAGGGCTATTCCGCCTGGGAGCTGCCCATGAAGATGGCGATTTCTTCGTCGCTCAAGAATCCGTCCCCGTTCATGTCGCACATCGCCACTTGGTCGTTGTAATAGGCGTTGGGCGACAGCACGCTCTGATGAGATATGCCCACCACGAAAGGGATTCCAAAGGAAGCCTCGCCTCTCAGGGCGCTCCGCGCATCGTCATCCGTCGCCACGGCGTGAAAAGTGGCCGCCGCTTCGTCCGATTCGAACTCGACCCGCTCGCGAATTTCGTCTTGGCGGACGACGCGCTTGTGCGAATGAGATAGCAAACAGCCGCTGCCGGCCAACGACAAGATCAACAGCGATGGCAAAAGACGTCGCGATGGCATGGCCAATTCTCCCATGAAAGCTTCCTCGCCGCATGGCGCGGGTCTCTGCAATACGCTATCCGTAACGTTCGGGCAAGACCAAAATGATCCATTCCGATGACGAAGGAAAGGAAAGCGATGGGCGTCCACGGTCTACGATGATTTTCAAGACGCAGGTAGAATGCGGGCAAATGCATCGCGTGTGAGGTGGACTCAAAAACTGGACAGCCTGATAAGGTGTAGCCTGTGCAGGAGCAGGCCACTGAACAGGAGATTTCCGTAGGATGGGTGCTCGCACCCATCGCTTATCGATCGACTAAAACCGCATGACGAACTACCGTCGAGCGCGACTTCCTGGCGGTATATTTTTCTTCACGGTCGTCACGCATCATCGTCGACCCATTCTGACGACACCGTTGGCCCGTGAGGTTCTGCGGCAAGCCTTTCGCGAGGTGCGTGGCCGCCAACCGTTTTCCGTGGAGGCCATCGTGTTGCTGCCCGACCATCTGCATTGTGTTTGGGCGTTGCCAGACCGCGATACCGATTTCTCGACCCGTTGGCGCCAGATCAAGACACTCTTTACTCGGCGGTGGTTGCAGCAAGGAGGGCGGGAGGCAGGCTCTCCACGAGCCGGCAGCAGAAATTGGAACGGGGCGTGTGGCAGCGGCGGTATTTCGAACACACCTGCCGTGACGAGCGCGACTTGCAGCGGC
The DNA here is from genome assembly GCA_028289405.1 of Pirellulales bacterium. Classification (GTDB taxonomy): domain Bacteria; phylum Planctomycetota; class Planctomycetia; order Pirellulales; family JANQPP01; genus JANQPP01. Next base: position 21,075 of record JANQPP010000091.1, on the reverse strand, counting down.
ACGTCGATTATTTGCATGCCAATCCGCTGAAGCATGGTCTGGTCGACCGGGTGCGCGATTGGCCGTGGTCATCTTTTCATCGATACGTGCGGTTGGGGCAATACAGACCGGAATGGGGATCGGCACGTGAATGGTTTGGCGATGAGTGGAGCTATCACGAATAAGGCGGCATGCTTCGAGCAATGATGGGTGCGAGCACCCATCCTACGAGACTACGCTCCCCCACCAAACAACAACGCGGCGGGGACCGTTGCCGATTCCCGCCGCGTTCGTTTCGCTCATTGGCACCCGATTGGTGGGAGGGGTGACGAGCACCTCGCCCTGCGATAAGCGATCTTCGTCAAGAGCCCGTGGACAAAACATCGCGGCATCCGCGAAGCTGAGCGTCCGCCGGTCGTGAAACGCCGACGGACGAAACAATCATCAGGTTTTGTCCGTTGGCTTTAAAAGTTCACGTGGAATTGCGTGTAGAAGAAGTCCGCGTCGCCGCTGTGGGGCAGGCCCGGCGTGTCATAGTAGTCGCCGGAGAAGAAGTGCGAATAGCCGAACAGCAGGTTCGTGCGGGGACCCATGTTGTAGGCGATCGTCAAATCGATTTCATGACCAAGTTCCGCGCTGCCTGGCCTCACGCCGGGGAAGAAAGGCGTCATCACCACGGAGTAGGGCGTGTCGTTGCGGTTTTGCAGGTAGAGGTAATAGTACCACAGCAAGACCTTCACCTTTTCGGTGGGCTGCATCGTCAGCAGCACGTTGGGCGATTCGATGTTCCGCCGCCCGAACAAGTCCATGAAGCCGAGGTATTTGTGGGCCAAGGGAAAGAAGTGGTGGTAGCCATTTCCCGCCCCTTGGGCGTCATCGCCAGAGGCCCAGTCGTAGTAGAGCCACAATTCGGGCTTCCAGGAGTGGTCGAGCTTGCGGCCCAGGCCGACGGTCCAGGCACCGGCATTGTGATCGGAATCGTCGGCGTTGGAACCGAATTGGTAGTTCCCCCAAATCTCGGCCATCCAATCCTGGTAGGTTTTCAAGTAACGGCCGCCAAGCGAATCGGCGCGAAAGCCGGTGGCGTCATCATCGAAGGCCAGCCAATATAGTTCCACGGTGGTGTCTTGGCATCCCTTGAAGGTCGAGTAGATGCCGTAGAACTGCTCATCTTGAATGGGGGAATCGAACTGGTTGAAGTTCGTCCGCAAGGGACGCGTCCAAAACGCATCGACGTCCCAATCCGCACTCTGCCACATGAACTTGCCGCCATCGAAGGTCCGCCGGGTATTCGCCCAATCGAGCGGCGAGACCGCCCGCTGATTGCCATAGAACAATTCTTGCCGCCCAACTCGCCCGGTAAGCTTGCCATCTCCGGTATCCAGCAGCACGGCATCCACGAACAGGTTCAGGAAGTCGGAACGGTTTTCCTCGATGGGACGGGGGTTGAAATTTTCGTAGTTGCTCACGGCGTCCAGGTATTCCGCGAAGAACCGCAGGTTGTTCCCCACCTCGACGTTGGCGAACATCCGCACGCGGTGCAGTAGGAAATCGTCATCGCGGCCCGTGAGGCCCAGGCCGCGGATGTTGCGTTCGCTGTGATGCCGCATGCGGTATTGGCCACCGATATCGTAGGTGATGAAACAGTTAGGGGACCGCCGTTTGAAGGCATCACCCAGCCAGCAATCGCAGTTGTTGGGGTCGAGGACGTAGCCAAAATCATTGTTATAAAACAGGCCCTTGTGAGATCCGGCCACCGCCGCTTTACCGGTGGGCTTTTTCTTGGCTGGCGGGCAATTGCCACATGATCCCTTGTCCGTTTCACCGCAGCTACAAGCAGGCGCCGCTTCGCCGCTCTCGGCCATCTCTGAAAACGCGGCGGGTTCTGCTGGGAGGGAATCGCTGGGAAACGCCACGTCCTCTTCCGCGAACTGACCGGAAGGGCCAAATCCATCGGAGGGAGGAGCATAATAACTGTCTGTCGTTTGGGCCAACGCGTTTCCCGCGCCCATGGCCAAGATCGCGCAGAAAATCAGGGTGGCGAAACGTCGCCTAGCATCGAGGAACATCCTTGTACCTCCGAAGGGTAATAGAATTCAGCGGGACTTTTTCGCCATGTCCCGTAACCGCCAATGAACTCTGCCAAACATGCGGGCCAACAATTCCCGTCATACCGCTTACGTCGTCGTGGATCTTGCCGGAAGATAGCAGCGGGCCGAAAGATTCCGCGATTGCCAAACAGGCAAGCTTTGCCGGTTCGCCAGAGAGTGGCGATCCCGCGATTGGTTCGGGCACGCTTGTTCCCTTGTGATGAGTAGCCGCCCAAGATCAACACGCCCGCTACGGCAAACAATCGCGATTGATGTGATCGAGAACTTGCAATCGTGAACCGCACGGACGAATCTCCTCAGCAAATTTCTTGTCAGAGTAAGATGCGGCAGTGCCATGGCAGACTACTCCAGACGTTCGGGATGACTACTTACCGGCCAAACCGAGCAAGATGCATCGTAGCACATTCCTGACAAGACGATGTTCCCTGGGTCACCCACACTGAGGCTACCGGGTCTCCCGCACAATCCCCGACACTCGGTATGACAAATAAACTGCTATTGCCAACTATGACCATAGTCATAATAATCCGCGTCAGTTCGTCTCACTTCGGTAAAGGATGGTCATGAACCAACGCCCGCGAAACGTCCCTCGCCTCGCCGCTGGAGAGTTGGAACTGCTGCAAATGCTCTGGCGGGAAGGGGCCGTCACCATTCTGGAGGCGCAGAAATCGCTGGGGCTGTCGATCGGTTATACGACCGTGCAGACGCGGCTAAACCGCTTGGTCAAAAAAGGCGTGGCGGCCAAATCGAAGGAACGTCCCGCCAAGTATTCGGCGGCGGTGACCCGGGAGGAGGTCCGTGATCAGGATCTCAATCTGCTCGTGGAACGGGTCAGTGAGGGACAAATCACGCCGCTGGTGGCCCATCTGGTGAACCGTGACTCGGTCTCGCCGGACGAACTGGCGGAACTGAAACGGCTCGTCGCCGACGCGGAAAAACGGTTGAAGAGCAAGTGGAGGAAAGAACTATGATGGACGCCGCGCTTTCCATACTGCTCCGCACGACCGCCTGCACAATGTTCGCCGCCGGGGCCGCGCTGCTCCTCTTCCGCCTGACGCGGGTCCGCTCGCCGATTGTCCATCGCCTGGTGTGGATATTGGTCCTCCTGCAAGGTTGGATCTTCTTTCCCGTGGTCTGCGAGCTTCCCTTCGGCCCGTCATCTCCCGATGAAACAACGGGCCTGGTCCCCGTTGCCGTCACCTCCACGGAGCAGGTGGTAGAGCAATCTTCGGCGGGAAGCTTGTACACCGATTTTTCTCCGCCGTCCGCGCGGGTCGAGCCGACACCTTGGCTTTGCATCCTCTGGGCAGGCGGAGCGGTGGTCGTGGTCTTGCTCGGGCTAGGACGGTACTTGGCGTTATGGCACCGCGTACCGCTGGGCCGCGCGCCACACAAAAATGAGTGGCACAATGAATGGGAAACCGTGGCCCGGTCCTCTGGTGTGGCGCGGCGTGCCTGCTTCCGGCTGACCGACGACATGGGTCCGCTCTGCTGCTTCGTGCCGTTTTTCTATCTGGTCCTCGCTCCGGAAAAACTCTGGTCCTCGCTGAGTGCCCGACAGCGGCAGGCGATTCTCTGGCACGAATGTGCCCACCTGCGTCGCGGCGACCTATGGAAGTCCGTGGCCATTCGCCTGCTCGCGCTGCCGCAATGGTTCAATCCGCTCGCCTGGAAGGCGGTGCGGGCCTGCGACGAAGCGGCGGAATGGGCCTGCGACGACTTTGCCCTGAAAGCTCTTGGTGAAGAGCACGCGACGTCTTATCCGCAAGCGCTGCTATGCATCGCCGAAACCCACTTGGCACCACTCCCGGGTTCCGCCGCCGCCCGGGGGGGAGCGTTGTCCGCTAGAATTCGGCGGCTTGTTTCATCCCATGTCATGGAGGATACGCTGATGAAGAAACTCGTTTTGCCAGCTTTGTTTTTGGGCCTGATGGCCTGCCAGTCGATTCGCATGCAGATCGTTGCGGCGGAGCAGACCGACACGGAACCGGCGGCAGTGGTACCCGTGCTCCCCTCTCCCGCCCCGGAACCGGCGGCGGAGGTTTCCCCGAAACGAAAAACGGACCTGGCCCGCTCGGGTCTCGCACCTTACCGCGTGGCCCCGCCCGATGTCCTGGTAATCGCCATGTCCCCCAAAAGTTCGGACAAGGCACCACCCGAAGTGGAGGAACAACATCTCGTTTTCCCGGACGGCACGATTCACTTTGGAAAGTATGGCAAGCTAAACGTGGCGGGCAGGACGGTCCGGGAAATCGAGAAAGCGGTGGGAGCCCATCTCGGGAGACGGCAATACGAGGGCACCGTAAGGGTCGACGTGGTCGCATCCAATAGTAAAGCCGTTTTCGTCATCGTGCCCGGAAACCCTGGTGATGGTGACAGAGTGATCCGCGTCCGCTGCACACCAGACACGGATCTTCACGGCGTGCTCAGCCAACTAAGCTGGCCGCACCCTCGCTACCTGGAGCAGGCCAAGATCCATGTGAGCCGCCCAGGCGAAAACGGGAGTATGGAGCAGCTCATTCCCGTGGATTGGCACGAAATCTCCACGCAGAAAGAAAGCCTGCCGCTGCTACCTGGCGATCGTATTTTTGTCGCGAAGATCGGCCCGCCGGCTCCGACTCCGAGAAAAGTGGAGCAGCGAGAGGAGACCGCCAGCGACCAAATCACGCTTCGTATCCAAGTGATTCACGATCCGCACGGAAACCTTCAGGAATTCGAAGCCCTCCAGCGGGGGAATATGATGTGGGCCGAGACGAAACCGGCATTGGCCACTTTGCGGATCCTCAGTCGGAATGATTTAGTTCAAACCATCGCGGCTCCGACGATCGTATGTCAATCCGGCAACGAAGCGGGCATGAGCATGGAAGGCTCCCCTTTCGATGGTATCGCCAACGTCGAAGGAATCTCCATCGAGGTCACACCCACCATCTTGGACGCATCGCATATCGTGCTCGCAACGCAAATTGAGCTGTTGGGCGTGGACGGCAATCTCGACGCACGGACGGAGTTTGTTGTGGCAGAAGAACACTCGGTCTTCATGCGGGTCCATCCCGCTCCGCATGCCTACCAAGCGCCGGCATCGGGCGAGGCCATTTACGTGGCGCTCACGCCAGAACGATCACGCAACTAAGTCACCATTTTTACGAAGAGGCATGGGGCTGTTCCAAGCGGCAAGCCTCTTGATACATGCGTTGCAATTTGGCGCGTTGCAGGGAACCCCAGGTGCCGATGCCTCCGCCGCCCAGGGTGCCCAGCAGCGCGCCGCCGCTGGCGCCGATCCAAATCGCCATTTGTAGCGCATCCGGGCCCCGTGTGGCGACCACCAGCGTGGGCAAAGAAAACACGAACATGGCGGACACGCCACAAAAGTACCAGGCCCACTGCTTTTGGCGGCGAAAGCGGGCGTAAGCCTCCGCCAGTTCGGGGGAATTGCTGGGATCCCTTGGTTCGGGCTCCGTGGCCGAATATCGCGCGGCCCACCGTCCCAAGATGAGCCACGCCATGCCGCCCGACAGCGGGAAAAGGAGCATCCAATAGAATCTCATCTCCAGCAGCAGCGCGCTGACCGCGAGCATGCCTGCCCATGCCAGCCAGGCGGAAATCCAGGCCGCCGAAGGGACCGCGCTCTCCCGATCGCGGCGGGACAAGTCGGCCCCGCGTACCGGATCCGGAACGGCCGTGTCCTGAACGCTTACGGTGGCCCGCACATCCCATCCGGAGTCCTTGGCTGCCAACACGCGCTGCGCGAGGCCGAACCACAACGGGAAAAACAGGACCCAGGTGTGGTTGCCTTCCGGACCCGCCCACCACTGCCAGATGGCCAAATGTAGCAAGAGGGCCGCCAGCGTGCCCAGCAGCAAATACAGGAACCATTTCCGAATGGCTTGGGCCTGTGTTTCCGGCGAAAGCGTAGCGTGCGGCTTGCGGCGAATCAGCATCGCGATCACCAAGGGGAAGCTGATCATCACCAGCGGGAACCAGAGCCGGAAACCGTTCTGGAAAATCTCGTGGTTCATGATTTTCGTTCCTCGGGCCAGATATTCGCTGCCTCCAGGGAGAGTAGCTTTTCCAAGCGTTGCCAGCTCCAGCCGGCCAGCCGGGCGTTCGTCAACACGTCCCGCAACTGCTCCGCCAATTTCCGCTCCGTCGCGTTTTTGACTTGCTTCGCCGACCGCGCGTGTTCCAGCACCACGGTCCCCCGCCCGCGCACGGCGGCCACCAATCCGTCCGCCTCCAGCAGGCGGTAAGCCCGCGCCACCGTGTTCAGACTGGTGCCCAGGTCGGCGGCAAGCTGCCGCACGGTGGGGAGCTCATGTCCCGGCCGGAGCGCTCCGGCGGCGATCTCCCGGCGGATTCCCTGATGAATCTGGGAGGTGATCGATTCGCTGGAACGCAGGTCGATGTGCAGCATGAAACAATTGTATGATACAATGGTACAATGTCAAGCCAGCCTTTTAGCGATCGCCTTTTGGACCAAGCGATTGGTGGTACTTACCGGATTGGATTGGTTTGACGAGGGCGTTGAGAATGATTAGGAGCTTTTCTCCTACAAGCGACGAGGGCGGTCATTTTGGCTTGACCGCGACGCAGCAGTTGCTGGTCGAAGGCGCGGAGATAGGGTCGTCCCGGGTAGCGACGAGTGCGCCATGTACAGCGCCTGTCGCACCCCGTCAGCCGTATAGGTTGCGTGCTCGTCACCCAACACCTGACGTTCAACCCAGCGTTACGAGCACTCAGGCGACGTGATCCGTTTACCGGCGTCAAAGCGCGCCCTATAAGGACCGCAAGACCTCCAGTAGATCGTTGGGAGTCGGTCGGTCTCCGAACGCCTCACCGCGTCGGGCATAGCGCAGGACGCCGGCTTTGTCGATCACGAAAGTCGCCGGACGGTTGCTGATTTCGGTATGCACCCGCATCTGAAATGCCACGCCGTAGGTCGCGCTCACGGTCTGCGTGGGATCCAAGAGGAGCGGAAACCGCAATTCGGAGGTGCTGAAGCCCGCATCCTTCAATAGATACTTGGCCGACCACGCTTCATGCGGATCCACGGCCAGCACTTGGGCATCCAGGGCTTCAAAGTCGGCAATCTTCTCACGCAACTGCGCGAGCTGTCCATGGCAGACCGGTCACGTATCGCCGTAGATGAACACCAGCACGACATTCCGCTGGCCGCGAAAGTCCTCCAGCGCCACCCGCTCTCCCGTCACGGCTTGCAGGGCGAATTCGGGGGCCGGTTGCTCGACGCGGGCCGAGTCGAGTTGGGAAACCTCCCAATCGACGAGGGTCTGGGTGATCTCCCGTTTCAGTGGCTCGTCTCCGCGTTCCAAGGCATACGTGATATGCATCTTCACGTCGCGGTTCGACTCCTGCTCGCGGAGTTCGCGGAGTTTGTCCGCCACGGCGGCAGCCTGGCCCCACATGCCGATGACATCGGCGGCATAGAGCCGCACGGCTGGGTCGGGATCATTTTTCAAGGCCGCCAGCAACGGTTGCACGTCCTCGCCCGCCGGCAAATATCCCAACGCCTGCGCGGCCAGAATGCGGCCCGGCGTGTCAGCACGTTTTAGCGCCGTGAACATGTCAGGCCGAGCGGTCTCCCCCGTGGCAACCAAAGCGTGAAAGGTCTTCATCCTCGTTTGCCATTGTGCGTGGCCCGTCTCCAACATGTAGCCATCCGGCCAGCGACCGCCGCGCTGCGTCCAGGCATCTTCGCTCCACACCGAGGAAAAGTTGGCCAGCATTTCCGTCGGCGTAGCGGTTTCCGCCGCCGGCAAGGGATACACCAACCCTAGTGCCGCTCCGGCCAACAGCGCGGCGCACAAGCCACGCTTGAGGATATCGTGCATGATTTGCTCCTGAAGTTCCGGGGTATCGAAGTTTCGATTTGGCCTCCCCGCAAAATATGGATTCTATCGAGTGCTGGGCGAAAAGTAACCGCCATCTTGCAGAGAATCGTATCGACTTGAATTGACCATTGAATAGGTCGCCAGCAACCAGGCCGCGAAACGGCGACACTGCGCCGGGTGACGTACGTCCGGCCCATTGATTTCGTCGAATCTCGAAAATCGCGTTGACATCTCAGGTATTACACCTTAGAATTCACAGGCGTTACACCTTTGTCTGGAATGCGGGTCTGGTTAAGAAGAAGGAGACGTGTATGCCCCGCCCTAGTTCGATCGTTACCGACGCCGAATTATCCGTGCTGGAATATCTGTGGGAACACGGCTCCTCGGTGATCCGTGAAATCGCGTCCGGGCTCTATGCCGAGAACACTCCGGCTTACCACGCCACGGTGAATAGCCTGCTGGACCAATTGGAAAAAAAGAAGTTCGTGAAGCGTGACCGCGGCGGATTCGCCCATCGGTTCACGGCCACGATCGAGCGCGGGGATCTCGTCAAAAGCCAACTCCAGGAAATCGCCGACAGCCATTTCGATGGTGCCATCGCCCCCATGCTGTTGTCGCTGGTCGAGAAAATCAAGCTGGGCCGTCGTGACCGCGAGACGATTCGCAAAATCATCGACAAAATCCAATAGGCGGGAGTGAATCCATGTCACCGCTATTTGCCGTGCTGCTTTGGAATACCTTGTTGGCGGGCGGATTGGCCTCCTTGATCTTCGTGGCCCAGAGGCTGCGCTGGCTCAGGTGCCATCCCCGATTGTGGCATTCCCTCTGGCTGTTAGTGCTACTGAAGTTGGTGATTCCTCCGGCCTATTCGATTCCCGTGGGGCTGCGTCCTCCAGCCCAAGATCACCAACAAATCAACGAGTCCAACTTGCCTCTGCTGCTGGAATATGAGCCACGCTCTGAGCCGCTGAACGATCCGGCGGAAGTTTCTCCCACGACCATCTGGTCCTTCACCTGGTTCGCGCTGGCGACATGTCTGTCGGGCACCATTTGGCTGTTGGTTCGGAGCCTGGTTCGTATCCGCAAGATTTCGCGGCTGGTGCGCCTCGCGAAACCTGGCCCCCCGTGGATGCGGAACATGGCGGCGCGCCTGGCCAAGGAGATCGGCATTCGCCGCGCGGTGTCGTTGCTCTGCGTGGATGGCTGCGTCAGCCCGTTCCTGTGGGTCACGCGAACCGGGCCCGTTGTCGTCGTGCCCTCCAAGCTGGCCGCCCACATGGAAAAGGAGAGCCTGCGTCTGATCGTCCGGCACGAACTTTCGCATTACGCGCGGCGCGACCATTGGACGAATGCCTTTTCGATGGCCGTGGTGGCGCTACTGTGGTGGAACCCGGTGGCCTGGTGGGCGCGGCGGGAACTGCGATTCGTTCAAGAACTGTGTTGCGACGCCGTGGTCTTGGAATCAGAAATTCGGCACAGACGCCGCTACGCCGAGACGTTGCTACAAACCGTCGATTTCGTCGCGTCTCAAGACGCGGTACATCCTGTCCCGGCAACCGCCTTTGGCAGTTGCAAAACTTTTACGAGGAGAATCGAGATGATTAGCCGAAGAGACTTGTCTGGCCGTATGTCTTATGCGGCCCGCCTGCTCGTCCTGCCCTTGGGAGCCTTGTTAATCGCGGCTTCCCCCACCTTCGCTCACGACGAGGACCGCGAGGATGAACTGTCGCGGATGCGCGGAGAGATTCGCGAACTACGGGCGGCGGTGAATGAGTTACAGTCGGCCCTCACGCGATTGACCAGAGAGGGAGTTGCCCGCCGGCCAGATCGAGATCGTCGCGACGATCGACTCACCCATGATCGGCTGGGCATTATGGCGGAACGCGCCGACCTGAATGAAGATGAGCGGGGCGTGCTATACCGGCTGGCTGAAATGGTGGACGGAAATCCTCGTCAATTCGAGCGTCTGTTCCATAGCGACGACCTCAATGACACTCAGATGCGCGTGCTAAGAAAGCTCGCGCGAGACCGAGAGGATGACGACGATCGTCGTGAGCGCAAGATTGTGAGACTAACTCGCGATCGACTCAACAATATGGCGGAACGCGCCGACCTGAATGAGGATGAGCTAGGCGTGCTGTATCGGCTGGCTGAAATGGTCGACTTCAATGCCCGCCAGTTTGAAGGGCTTCCCCGTAGCGACGACCTCAACGATACGCAGTATCGCGTGCTAAGAAAGCTCGCACGAGACCGAGATGATGACGACGATCGTCGTGAGCGCAAGATTGTGAGACTTACTCGCGATCGGCTCGGCATTATGGCGGAACGCGCCGACCTGAATGAGGATGAGCTAGGCGTGCTGTACCGGCTGGCTGAAATGGTCGACTTCAATGCCCGCCAGTTTGAAGGGCTTCTCAGTCGCGACAACCTTAATGATACGCAATATCGCGTGTTAAGAAAGCTCGCACGAGATCGCGACGATGACGACGATCGCCGCGAAGATCATGAAGAGCGACGACGTTAAGTCCGTCTTCCCGCGCGAAAAAATCCCCGGCTGATAAGGCTGAACGGGAATTTCGATCTTGCGGCAAAAGACCCTTCGCGAGCAGGCGTTTCCGCGCGTCTGCTCGCTTCATTCGTGTCGGAGCAGAGCGACGAAATCGTACTCGCACGGATGGCTAAGCGAGTGCACGGGTCCGAGCAGCTCGTTTCTGCAATATGCTAACCAGTCACGCTCGCAGCAGCAGCCGAGGGAGCCAGGCGGCGCGCTGCGAAACTTCTCGTGTAGTAGCCGGCAGTTCCAGATGGGATAGCACGACTTGGGCCGCGCGGTAGCCGCTCCGCACGGCCCCTTCCATCGTCGCGGGCCAGCCGGTGGCGGTCCAATCCCCCGCCAGGGCTAGGTTCGGTATGGCCGTTTGTTGTGATGGCCGCCGTTGGGACGCACCTGGCGTCACGGAAAATACCGCTTCTTGTTCGGTCACCACGCGGAAATTGAGCAGACGAGGACGCGGATCTTGGGGCCAAATGCGAAACAATTCTTCGCATAGATCGTGGGCCAAGTCATCGCGATCAAGCTCCGCCAGTTCCCGCGAGGCACTGATCACGATTTGATAATAGTGGCCCACTTCGGTTGCTTCGTGCGGCAATGAAGAGCCGCGATTGAAGAGCCAATGCCCCCGCGTATCGAGCAGCACGGCATGCGGCAGGTCCGTAAGCGGGCGGTCGAGCCAAAGGTGGATGCCAGTGATGGGGGAACTTCCCAATTCCTTCGCCGCCTGTAGAGATGCATGCAAGGCGTCTACTTCTGGCGGAACGAGCGTGGCGGCATGTTTCCAGGGAACGGCCAGGATCACGGCCCGCACCGGTTCCGGCGTGGCGTCCGCCAGGTGAACGCGTTCTACATGCCCGTCTTTGAACTCCAATTCTCGCACCCGTTGGGATGTCCGCACGACGCCACGATCACCGAGCCACTGCCGCAGCGGTCCATCGAAGAGTTCCCGCAAGGGGGCCAAAGGGATCCAGGGATGAAACGCGTCCCGGTGGGCCATGAAGCCGTCCACGAGCACCTTACGGGCGGCGGGTACGGAAATGCGATCCAGAGTTTCCGCCAGCGCGCTGACGAGTACAGTTTGCCAGACGATGCGTTGCAAGCGGCGGCTCACCTGCTGCTGCTCCAGCCAGGTTTGCATGGAGGGGCCGTGTATGTCGTCCGGACGCGCATACCGTGCCAACCGCCACAGCACTCGGGCGGTGTGAAGCTTTTCCTTCCACGAGAGAAAACCGATGCGGGCCGCAGCTGGCAGCAGGTGCAGCGGAGCCGGTAGCCACGGCGTGGCAGAGATTCGCGCGCGTTGTCCTTCCCGAGTGAAGGCATCCAAATGCCGATCCTGGCGGAAATGCCGTTCCAGCCCGGTGCGATGGAGGAAATCGATCAGCGTGGTGCAACAGCCCATGCCCACGTGTTGGCAGTGATCGATGAGCATGCCGCTGGCGGGGTCCTCGAAGGAAGCGGCCCGGCCCCCCAAGTACCGCCGGGCTTCCAGCAATTGAACCTCGACGGGCGACTCGCTCAGCGCCACGGCGGCGGCCAATCCGGCCAGTCCGCCACCCACGATCACCACGCGAGGCCGCGACGCGCGATCCGGCTCAGCCACGGGCTTCCCCCGGCGCGACCAGCGAAGGACAGCTCGTCCCGTATCCGAAGCGGGCCAGGATACCGAGCGCCTGCCAGCGGGAAAGGCGGATCCGACGCAGGAAAACGTTCCCTTGCAACGCGCGAATCCGACGCAACAGACCGCCGTAGGTCGCCAGCATCACGCGGAATACTCGCTGCCCGTCGGGGTGCAAGAGCGGCAAAATCTCTCGTGCCCGCTGGTAGTAATCCTCCACGCGTGTCAATTCGAATTCCATCAAGGCGAAGAAGGCAGGGCTGGCCCGGCCCTGGCGGAGATCGTGTTCGGAATATTGAAACCGCCGCAGGTCCTCCCGAGGCAGATAACACCGCCCCCGCTCCGCATCTTCCTTGAGATCCCGCAGAATGTTCGTCAGTTGGAATGCCATGCCGCAGTCGTGGGCCATGCGGAACGCTTGCGGTTGGCGGACACCCCAAATGTGCAGGCAGGACTTGCCCACGACCGTCGCCACGCGGTAACAGTATTCCTCGAGTTCGGCAAAGGTCTCGAACGGCGCCGGCGACAGATCGCGGTGCATGCCTTCCAACACGGCATGAAGATAGATGGCGGGAATCTGGTATTGTCGAAGCGTGTGCACGAGCGCGGGGGAGCAGGGATGAGCGCCACGTCCCCGCAGGGCTGCTTCAAGTTCTTGGCCGAGTGTTTGCAGAGCTTGCCTGCGATCCTCCACGGAACCCGGCATGTCCGCCGCGTCGTCGGCGTGCCGCATGAAGGCGTACAGGGAATGCATGGCCCGCCTCTTGGGCGCGGGGAGCAGCCACAACGCCGGACCGAAATGCGACCGCGCTTGGCGACAGACCTGCCGGCAGGCGCGGTAGCTTTTCTCCGTGAGCGGGTCCATCACTCCCTCTCGCTGCGTCGGGCACGGAACACATGGCGTGCCGCGCGGCCCGCGATCTTCACGCGATCCCACTTGTTCAACTTGGGCCGCCCGTGCCACACATCGTAGGACCTGCGGCGGAGCGTGTCGAGAATCGCCCGCCCTCCTTCGAGGCAGAGCGCGACGTCCAAACGCAACGACTTCGGCAGCGCGGAAATCAGTGGCAAACCGGCCTGGAAAAACGAGTCCGCGTAGGCGACCTCCTGCGCCATGACTTTGCGAAAGGCGGCGTTGCATTCGCGACGCGCGAAATACTCCTCCGTATAGCCAACTTGATCTAGCGTGGTTTGCGGGAGGTAGATGCGGCCACGGTCCCAATCCTCCGCCACGTCCTGACAGAAGTTGGCCAATTGCAGGCCGGTGCAAATCTTGTCCGACCAATTGGTGAGCGGAGCCCTTTGGCAGCGTCCTAGATAGAGTACGATGCGGCCGACTGGATCGGCCGAGCGGCGGCAATAGTCGAGCACCGCTTCCCGCGTGGCGTAGCGGACCACCTCCTGATCCTGGCGAAACGCGGAGAGCAGGTCCAAGAAAGGCTCTCGCGGGATCTGGAATTCGCGGACCGTCTCCGCCAACGCTAGAAACACGGGATGCCGCGACTTGCCTTCGTAGCAGGCGTGCAGTTCCGCTTCCCAGGCGTCGAGCCCAGCCCGCGCGGTCGCCGACTGCCCTGATTCATCGGCCAGGTCGTCCGCTCCCCGGCAATAGGCATAGACATGATGGAAATGCGGCCGCAGTGGTTTGGGCAGCAGCCAACTGACGACCGTGAAGTTTTCATAGTGGGACTCGGCGAGGCGGCGGCAATACGCGCTCGCCTCGGCCACTCCGCCGGAGAAGTCGGGCTCGAGGATTGACGAAGTGGGCGAGGTCAAAATGAACATCGAATGCGTGACCAATACAAAACCCGACCGAGAACTTTAGCTTTCTTTCGGACGACCAACGCGACGAAGCTGGTAACTAAACGCTCCGAGCAACGCGCCGCGAGGGCCTTGATGGCACTCCAAACATTGCTTGGCGGCGCGGAGTGACCCGAGCATGCGCACGTCATGCTCCACGGAACGTACCACGATATCTTCGTCGGTCCACAACCGCGACAGCGCGTCCGACTCGAAGTCATCGAGCGGCCGAGTGGGCACATCGCCTCCGGAAAACTGATCCATGCGGGGCAGATGGTCCAGCAAATAGACGCGCGGCTCGTCGAACTTGAGCAGGCTCACCAGTTCGATCCGTTCGATATGCCAAGTTTCGCGATCCTCAACGCCAGCTTTGGGCGAATAATGGAAGGCGTGCTCGACAAACCCAACGACCCGGCGAATCCCCTCAATGTTCGCACCGAAGCCAACGGGATCCAGAAAGTCATTCCGGCTCACCATATGCAAATGTTCCACGGAATCTTTCTTTTTCAACCTCAAAAGCGCTCTCCAGGAATTGTATGCAGAATCCGAGTTTTTGTCGGGCTCTTCGTCGAACGCGATATCCCGCAAAGGAGTGCGTCTCATCAACGCCAACGATGGTCGCGGCATGCGACCGACCCCGAATCCGGTAGCCCTCACAAACCTTTCGGATTGTTGGTCGTGAAGTCGTTTGAACCTGGCTTCTCGAAAAAAATCCGTATGGAGACTGTCCTCGAAACGGACGAGTTCCGACAAAACCCTGCCGGTCGTGATCCGAACCGCCGTGCTAGCTTCCCTGCGGGGACGTTGTTCGTACCCCAACCGTTCTTGCAAGGAGACGATGGGGAACTCTTGCCGCAGTTCGCGTAAGGTGCGCAGGGCAAGCACACCTGGAATCGTGCCCGCAACGGCACTGATGGCAGTGCAGACCATCACGGTTACCACCAAGGCGCGGCGGGGAAGAGGAGGCCGACATGCACCAAATACGCCTGCCCAGAACAATAAGAAAGCGTTCAGCATGAGCGCCGCGGGACCCGTGAAACTGCCGATCAAGAACAGGAGCAGGGAAACCAACAGCGTCGCTCGGCCGCGTTTTTCTTTCCGAGCCACGTAGACGAATGCCGCGGAAAGGACGGCGGACACGCAAACGAACGCCCAGAACATGGGATGCGTGAATCCGATGCGGGAAGCACACCATGCCAAGACGGCGCAGAAAGCCACGATTCCGCATAAGTCTTTGATGGAGAAACGCATTTCGCTCCCTCCAAGATTCCGCCACGCACGGTGGCGGTTGCCCGTTCCGTTCAGCCCCTGAATTCAGTCTCCCAAAAAACGTGGACCGATACAAATCGGCGAGAATCGTTGGCTATCACTGGAAGAAAGCAGAATTCGAGCACCAATGACCGGGTACTCGCCGAAGGGGCAGCGTATTATCATACCCAAGGAAGGGCCGCATTCCGCCCGTCCGTTTGCCTTCATTGATTAAAGAACCGCGAGAAGACCGCATGCGAATTATCTTGGCCAGCCCGCGAGGATTTTGTGCTGGCGTGAACATGGCGATCGAATGCCTGGAACTGGCACTGAAGAACTTCGAGCCGCCCGTCTACGTGTACCACGAAATCGTGCACAACAAGTACGTGGTAGAGCAGTTCTCGAAGAAAGGGGCGGTCTTCGTGGACGACCTGCAAGATGTCCCTGCCGGTTCGCTGCTGCTCTTTTCCGCCCATGGGGTCTCTCCCGAGGTACGGCGGATTGCCCGGGAAAGGCGGCTTTCCACGGTGGATGCCACGTGCCCGCTGGTGACGAAGGTGCATTTGGAGGCGATCCGCTTCGCCAAGCTAGGCTACACCATCATCTTGATCGGCCACGCGGGGCACGACGAAGTGATCGGCACGATGGGGGAAGCGCCCGAAGCCATCGTGCTGGTGGAGACACCGGAAGACGTGGACCGCTTGGAAGTGGCCGATACCAGCAAGCTGGCCTATCTCACGCAGACCACGCTTTCGGTGGATGATGCCAATCGCATCATTACACGGCTGCGACAGCGGTTTCCGCAAATCCACAATCCGCCCAAGGAAGATATCTGTTATGCCACGCAGAATCGCCAGGAGGCCGTGGCTCGGCTCTCCGGTGAAGCGGATCTGGTGCTGGTGTTGGGGAGCCAAAACAGTTCCAACAGCCAACGGTTGCGGGAATTGGCGCAAGACGCTGGCGTGCCGGCCCATTTGATCGACGGGCCGCAGGATATGGAACTATCCTGGTTTGAAAACGTGGAGACGATTTTGATCACCGCAGGAGCCAGCGCGCCGGAAATCGTCGTGGAGGAATGCCTCGACTTCCTGGTGGAGAAGTTCGGCGCGACCGTGGAAAGCCGCTCCATCCGCAAGGAACAGGTCGTCTTCCCGCTTCCTCGCGAGTTGCGGCAATTCGTCACTCCGGCCAGTTCCTAGAATGCATTGCCGGCTCAGACCACGCCGTAGGCCAGCAGGGCGTCGGCGACCTTTTTGAAGCCGGCGATATTGGCGCCGTCCACGTAGTCGACGCGGCCATTCCTTTGGCCCTGCTCCACGCACCGCTCGTGGATACCTTCCATGATCTCTTGCAACTGGCTGTCCACTTTTTCGTGCGACCAACTGATCCGCAAAGCGTTCTGGCTTTGTTCCAGGCCACTCACCGCCACGCCGCCGGCATTGGCCGCCTTGCCGGGAGCGAAAAGCACGCCCTTTTCGCGGAACCGTTCCACCGCATCGTGGGTACAGGGCATGTTCGCCCCCTCGCAGACGGCCATCACGCCCTGTTCCACCAGCGACTGGGCATCCTCCTCTTGCAGCTCGTTCTGCGTGGCGCAGGGGAGGGCAACATCGCATTTCACGCCCCACGGTTTGGCATCGCGATGAAACTCGACGCCTGCGTGCTGTTCGGCGAACTCGGAAATGCGGCCCCGCCGTTCCTCCTTGAGTTCCCGCACCGACTTCCACTGTTCCTTGGTGAGCCCATCCTTAATATGCACGAAGCCGTCCGAGTCGCTGAGGGTGAGAACTTTGGCCCCTTTATCGAGTGCTTTCTCGGCGGCGTACAAAGCCACGTTGCCCGATCCGCTGATGGCGATCCTTTTTCCTTCCAGCGATTCGTCGTGCTGGTGCAACATGTGCTCACAGAAATAGATGCAGCCGTAGCCGGTCGCTTCGGTGCGGACCGCGCTGCCACCGAAGGCGCACCCCTTGCCAGTCAGCACGCCCGTCCAGCGGTTTTCGAGGCGGGTATATTGCCCGAAGAGGTAGCTAATCTCCCGGGAACCGACGCCGATATCCCCGGCCGGGACGTCGATGTCCTCGCCGATGTGGCGGTGCAATTCCGTCATCAAGCTGTGGCAGAACCGCATCACTTCGCGATCACTTTTGCCCTTGGGATTGAAGTTGGAACCCCCCTTCGCGCCCCCCATGGGCAGGCCGGTGAGGCTGTTCTTGAAGATCTGTTCGAAGCCGAGGAATTTGAGCACGCTTTGCGACACGGAAGGATGAAACCGCAAGCCCCCCTTGTAAGGGCCTAAAGCATGATTGAACTGCACGCGCCAGGCGCGGTTCGCGCGGATGTTCCCCTGGTCGTCTTCCCAAGAGACGCGAAAGATGACGATGCGGTCCGGCTCGGTGAGGCGCTCGAGAAGCTGAGCCTTCCGATAGTCCGCGTGATCTAGATAGAAGGGCATCACCGAATGGACCACTTCCCCGACCGCCTGATGGAACTCCTCCTCTTGAGGATTCCGTTTCTTCAGGCCGTTCATGAAGTGCTCGATCTCGTGCTGGATATCCTGGGTCATGGGCTTCACCTTCATTGCGGACGGAATGCCAATCTTCGCACACGGTGTTGTCAGTCCGTTGAAAAACGCCTTCGTGGCGTTTTTCAAACTCGCCAGGGTCACAGCGAAGCTGCTCCCGGCTCACAAAATAACGACTTGCGTCGCCATTTTGAGCATCACTTCCTGTGATGCAGCAGGCTGTTGGACTTGTCAACAGCCTGTTATACCGTGCTGGTGGAGAGTGCCCAGATGGGAGGCAGTCCAATCGCCCAGCGGAGAAGCATGGTCACCGCCAAATAGAAAGCGTAGTGAAAAAACGCGTTGCCGAATTCCAAATCCAGCGTGGCCAAAGCGATGCCCGCTCCAGCCAATAGCAAGGGTGGCGCGATGAAGAACCAATTCCAAGGGCTGCTGATGGCCGATTCCGGCACGAAGGAAAAGCCGATCCAGATCAGCGTGTAGACCAGGCCGCAAATCCCGGAACGAATCCACAAAGCGCGGCCCCGATAGGGCTCCAGTTCCTCATCTCGGAGAAACGAATACCCGCCGACGACCACCGGCAGCGAGACCAGCAACAGCCCACCCGCCAGCAAGGAGGACGGCAAGGGACCGTACATGCGGCCCGCAATTAACAACAACACCAGAAACACTAGTGAACCGCCCACCAAGAGCGTGAGCGTCAGCGGGCTCATCTGGGTCTCCTCCCGCTCGATCGGTTTCAGGACCGAACGGCCCTGGCTGTCCTTGGGGACCCCTTCGTCCGAGCGGTCATGGATCTTGATTTCCTCGCTTGCCGAGGGAAGCGTGATGACCGTTTTGCATTTAGGGCAGGGACCGCGCTTTCCGGCGAATTTCTCACTGGCGGTGAATCGGGCATGGCATCCGGGGCAAATAACGTTGATCGGCATCCGCGCGGCTCGCAATCAAGAGTGGGAACGGCATCAAACGGCGAAGAGCGAGATTTTAGTTTGGACACCGCAACCTCGAAAAGCAACCGGCGGTAACCCTGCCGTTTCCCAGCCTGGCGTGCCGGCAGGTTTGGAAACGTGTTCGCCTCCAAGCCTGGCTCAACCGCTGGGTGGGTTGTCGGCCGCAGAAGGTGTATCGCCGGCCGCGGCCGGTTTGCGGGCGAAGATCCAGACCACGATCGGGCAGTCGGGCTCGTTTTCCAAGGAATGCAACCAGGACCGGTAGTTGGGGCTTCTTCCCGGCCTCAGCACTCGCCGTAGGCAAGCGCGGTTGCCCCACGCTCCGGTCTGGCAATCCTCCAGGCGGAAGCCGCATTCGGCCAGCAGATGCTTCAGGCCCAATTCCGTCCAGCGTGAGCAGTCCACGGGAGCGGCGTGCACGGGATACATAAACGGATTGATCAGATGCAGGTAACCGCCCGGCCGTAGCATCGAAAACAGATTTCGGCCCGCCCGGTACGGCCAGAGCAAATGCTCGAACAGATGTTCGGCGACGATGAAGTCGTAGGTCTCCGGCAGCGGATCTCCACAGACATCGAATTCGCCGAAATGCGCGGCACGGTACGACTTGAAGCCGAAGTCCCGCCAGGTCTCGCCCGAGATTTCCAGCGCGTCCATTCGTTCGGGATGCAATTGCCGGGCGAATTCGCGCGTCTTTTGCGTGGCAATCAGGCGGACCCATCCTGGCGAATCAGAAGCCATGAGCCACCGCATGAACTTCCGGCCAAACCGCCGCTTGTATTCGAACCGCAGCCACGGCTGTTTCAAGGGAGCGTCGTCCCCCATCAGCGTGGCCATGAATTGCCGACGACGTTCGTGTCCAAACGTCGCCCGCCAAAGCGCCGTTGCCATTGTACTGCCCACTCGGTTAGATCACTTTCCGAGTCAAAATTATCGACAACAGTTGCTATTGTAATCTGCCGGCAGAGCGGGCTTCAAAGCGAATTCGAAAAAAGGGGGGATTTTCTGGTTGCGGCGGCGTCGTCCACGTTGAACTGTTCGGCTAATCCGGCAAGTAGGAAAGTTCTGGGTCACGAAGAGAGAGGCCGAAACTGCAATCACCCCCGCCGAGTACGGTGTAGCCATTGCCGCAGTGGACGAAACGTCTCCGCAGCGGGGATTGTGCTTCGATCGCCTCCACGAATTCTCCGAACGTCATTTGCCCGCGTGGCCACTCCACGCGGGTTTCGCGGTCCTCTTCCGCGAAGGAGAACTCTACAAATGTCGGCAGCACTCCGGCCTCCGCCCACGGGAGGCGTTCCAATTTGGCGAGCGTCATGGAAGTTGCTGGCAGGGCAACTTCCCGCTGAAGCAGACGCGTAACGACCTTGGCCGGGCGGTATAGGGCCGCTCCGCCGAACACCAACAGGGCCACCGTTGCTTCGGCAAAGGCGAAACCTTCTTGGCCTTGCCGCAAGCGTGCCCGCCGTCGCTTGGCGATCATGATCAAGCACGCCGCCAGCGCCATGAGC
Organism: Pirellulales bacterium; assembly: GCA_028289405.1. Lineage (GTDB taxonomy): Bacteria > Planctomycetota > Planctomycetia > Pirellulales > JANQPP01 > JANQPP01. Next base: position 934 of record JANQPP010000091.1, on the reverse strand, counting down.
GAAAAGGGCAGGACAGTCACGACCGCCACGATTCCGGTCACGGTGGCTACCAGCATGTCAACCGCGATCGACGTCGTTTTGCTATTCATGGTTTGCCCGCCGAATCGACCAGCGTGCGAAGAGAATGCACACCATTTGAAAAGTGAAGACACTGAACAACAGCAGCCCGGTGCCGAATTGCGACGTGTTGTAAAGATCGACGACTGCGTCCTCCAGCACACGTTGGCGATCCTCGGCCACGAATTCCCGCAGCGGAATGTAATAGGAGTCCGCGTGAAAGGTGCCCGTTCCGGTCATCATATACAGGGAGACCATCCAGCCCAGACCGGTCACCGTGGCGGCCGCAGCCAAGAATGCCCGGGCAACTAAATACGGCCGTTTCATAATCTCGCCCTCCCCTGATTCATTTTCAGGTCGGGTGCTGGCCACTCGACATTCCTCTCATCGTACCGCACGGCCGCCAAGCGATCCGTGGCATCGGGCGGCAGCGGGAACATGAGCGCCGCAAGCCCGCTCCCCACACCCTCCAGCCCGCGTTTGCCTTGGCTCGATTCGTGACCTAGGGTTCAAGCAGAAGGTCTTTTCGCATCCAGGCCAGTCGGCCATGCGGTTTATTCAGCATATTCGTGTGATACGAAATTTTCGGCGGACCGTGATTTTTTTGCGGGCCACGCCGCTTCGGTGCATGAGGGCAGGCATCCATGAAACAGGATACAACGAACACGCTTGAGGAACCCAATTTTTCCGTGGTCACGCTGGAGAAGCGGATCTTGCTCTCGGCCACCGTGGTGGACACGGTGGAAGTGGCCGAAGGAGAAGAGGTGCATGGCGGTTCCCAACGCGACCATCTGCAAGGCACCGAAGAGGACGACCAACTCTTTGGTCACGGCGGGAACGACCGCCTGTTCGGCGATGAAGGGAACGACCTGCTGCA
>JANQPP010000083.1 GCA_028289405.1 Pirellulales bacterium | reverse complement strand
AGGTCCCCGAGCCGGGCACGTGGGCGCTTGCGGCGCTGGGCGTGTTGGGTTTGTGGGGGATTCGTCGCCGTCGTGCCTAGGAGGGACGAGGTGAGGTTGCTCCGGGCTTGGGCGTAACTGCCGAGCCGGGAGAAGCGAATTTTACAGCGTTTTGAGGGAGATTCCTTGAGGTTCACCTGTCCTGCAGAGGGGACGAATCATATGAGACTAAAATTTACGAGTACGGTATTGGCGGCGAGCCTGATGTTGCTGGGAAGTAGCACGGTGTTCGCCCAGCAGACGATCAACTGGGACGCGGAAGGGCCTGCGGACTGGAACGACGACAACAACTGGGACGACGGGACGGGCCAAGGCTTCGTGCCCACGGCCGACTTCCTTGATAGCGCCAATATTGGCAACGGCGGAATCGCCCAAATCTCAGGCAATGTGCCGGAAGTGGTCGGCCTGAGCGTCAATAATGGTCGCTTAGAAGTGTTGAGCGGCGGAACCGCAGCGGCCCAAGAGGCGGGCTCCACGGGCACGTCGGGGACGCTTCATATTGCCGACGGCGGGACATTTCAGTCCGCGAGCTTTTCCAATGGTGGCCGGCTGGAGTTCGGGGGCAATGGCGCCGTTCTCGATGTCAGCGGATCTTTTGGGAACTCGGGCACGTTCGTGAAGAACTTGGGCAACACCGTGGTTCCCAACGTCGGCGGGACGGTCCAGTTGGGTGGTACGTTGGAAGTGCAACTCGGCGGAGAAACTCCGGCTTTTGGAGACACCTTCGACCTGATTAGCGGCAGTAGTGTCTCTGGCAACTTTAGTAGCATCGTGCAAGAAGCCGGCTCGGCTCCTCTGGACCGCGGCTTGCAGTTCCAGGTGGTCGAGAACAACAACACGGCGCAGCTCACGTTGGGCAACGCCCTGGTGGCTACGATCGATCGGGAAACTGGTAATGTCTCCGTGAGCAACGTGGTGGGCGGCCCCATCGACGTGAAGGGCTACTCCATCCAATCGGCGGGCGGCTTGATGGACGGGGCGAATTTCAGCGGCTTGGCCGCAGGCGGCACCGAGGGCTGGACGGAAGCCAACCCCACCGCCAACAACATCGCCGAACTGAATCTGATCAGTTCTTCGACCCTTGCGGCCGATGACACTTCCGTCTCCTTGGGAAGCGCTTACAACCAAGAGCTGGGCGTGAGCCCTCGTGAAGAGGACGTCACCTTCAACTACACGACCCCCAGCGGTCAGATCGTGCAAGGCTTCGTGGAATACACGGGCGCGGCGAATGATCTGGTGCTGAAGGTCAATCCTGACACGGGTGAAGCGGCCATTCAACACCTGTCGGCCTTCATTGGCCCGGCGGATGTGAAGGGCTTCAGCATTCTGTCCGATTCGGGAGCTCTGGACGCCGGTGGATTCACTGGTTTGGGCGAAGCGGGCTGGGAACAAGCCAATCCCACGGCCAATGCCCTTTCGGAGCTGAACCTGGAAAGCTCGAAGGTTTTCAGCGACGGTACCGTGTCGCCTCTCGGCAATATCTTTGATACGGCCGGATCGCGGGACCTGGTGTTCGAATATGCCACGGCGGACGGCCAAGTCCTCGTGGGTACCGTCGAATACGGCCCCATTGATGAAGGCAATGGCGGTCCCGGCTTGGTCGGCGATATCGACCTGGATGGCACCGTGGGTCTCAGCGACTTCACGCTTTTAAAGGATGCGTTTGGCACGAGCGAGGGGGATCCAAATTTCCTCGCGGGTGCCGACATTGACATGGACGGCAGCGTGGGCCTGTCGGACTTCACGCTGCTGAAGGACAACTTCGGTGCGTCGGCTGCGGTGCCGGAGCCCTCGACCTGGGCCTTGGCGGCCTTGGGTCTGCTGGCCCTGGCTGGCGGGCGTCGGCTGCGTCGTCGTTAAAACTTGATAGACTCCGGTAGCTGTCCGGGCCGAGTGCCTGGATCGGCTACCGACTACAGATCGACAGCGGGCCGCGCGGAAAACTTCCGCGCGGTCCGCTTCCCGTTT
>JANQPP010000081.1 GCA_028289405.1 Pirellulales bacterium | reverse complement strand
AATCACTCGCGACTCCTTCCCTAGGGATGAACCCTCCTGGAATCAGTTTAAGCCAATCCGCTCTCATCACTCAAGTTCGATCCAAGTTGGGTATAGAATCATGGGACCGTGGCCAAGTGATTTTCCATGCAAAACTGTTCGGATCGGTGACACGAGCGATGCGATTGTTAGTTGGCTATGGTTTTAGCCGCCGCATTAGCAGATAAACTCGTCCCCGATTCCAGCGTTGAAGCATCACAGGATAGATATTCAACGGAAGGTTGATAAGTAACACCCAAAGGCCGGCATTTGTGTGGCCACGTCCGAAAAGGAATGCTGCGAAGACGAGCGTTAGGATGCCGGCGATAGCATGCGGACCTTCCGCCGCATTGATCTCGCGTAGCATGCGTACAAGATCGGAGCGACCTGTCCGGAGTCTCAATTCCGGAGCAAGCCAGGCAAAAGGGCTGCGAAGTAGGACACGGCGGTAAATCCCAAGACCAACGAAACGGTAGATTGTGCCCTCACGTTCCCAAGGCGCGAAACGAATGCGACGCGGGTCTCGCGCATGAAAGGACTTGCTGGTGAACGCGGCCGTGAATGCCATGATGAGCCAAGAGGCAGACAACGCGAATGATAACGGGTAGCCAACGGGTTGCGATGCGGTACGACTTAAGACAAATCCCGCCCAAACCGTCAAGCACCATACGGCCATAGCTCCAAAGGTCGCCGCTTTCTGCTGCGGGTCCGTTACATCGGTCGGAGCATGCATGCCGAGCCCGTTTTCCGCCATCGAGTTACTGGCGGGAATTTTTGCGATAGGAGGTTGTGGCACGATTCTCGTCGCACAACTTGGAGGCAACTTTTCTACCTGATCCCTGTAGGCTTCCATTTCTTGGTTTAACGGGCAGCCGACCGCCACAAACCGAATTGTAGCAACCACACACGAATTTTTCCCTCGTTTCGCAGGGCGACGGAGTGACGAGTGCGGCCGTGCTAACGCGTCCAGGCCAGCCATTTCTGGAACAGCGATTTCACGGTGGGGGTCAGGAGGCCGCGATTGTACTGGTCGCCCAACTTGCGGATCGCCTCCGCTTGCGTGGGATAGCAGACTTTTGGATAAATCAACAGGCTGATACCTGCCGAGAAACGGCCCGCCTGATCTCCTTGTCCCAGGAACAGCCCCTATCATGGTGGCAACGCTGGATGCTGTGGCTGCATTTGTCCATGTGCTCGCTCTGCCGGGGATTTGGCCGAGATGTGAAGTTACTGCGGAAGGCGGTGCGTGAATCGGCAATGCGGAGGGACGGCACCACCGCCGAGGGCCTGAGCGAGGAGTCCAAACGGCGGCTGGAAAGCCTGTTGTCCGCTCGTGATGAATAAATGGCATAGCGATTCTTGGCGAGTGCGCCGGTTTCCGCGCAGAGCGAGTTTTCGGTGTAAGGTCACCGCGTGGTGAGACGTCGATGCACGCAGGAGTGATGATTGTCGGTTTGCGCTGCACACCATGAGTCGTCCCGGCTGGCAGGTTTGAAATCTTTTTGTCGTGGTCCGTTACCTGGCGGACCACTTCCAGAGGAACACGATATGAAAGCATCTCATCTGTTTGTGAAGGCCCTAGAAAATGAGGGGGTCGAATACATCTTCGGGATACCCGGCGAGGAGAATCTCGACCTGCTCGATTCGCTGTGCCGTTCCCAGAGCATTCGGCTGATCCTCACGCGGCACGAGCAAGCAGCCGGTTTCATGGCCGCCACCTATGGCCGCTTGACAGGAAAAGCGGGCGTATGCCTCTCTACGTTGGGCCCCGGCGCCACGAACCTGGTGACCGCCGCCGCCTATGCTCAATTGGGGGGCATGCCCATGCTGATGGTCACGGGCCAGAAGCCGATCAAGACCAGCAAGCAGGGCCATTTCCAGATCGTGGACGTGGTGGACATGATGCGTCCGCTCACCAAGTACACCAAGCAGATCGTCAGTAGCGAGAACATTCCCTCACGGATCCGCGAGGCATTTCGGCTAGCGGAGGAGGAGCGACCCGGCGCCGTGCATTTGGAACTTCCCGAGGATATCGCGGCGGAGGAAACCTCCGAGCCGGTGTTTGCCGCGAGCAACGTACGGCGTCCGGTCGCGGAGCACAAGGCGATTGAACATGCGGTGGAGATGCTCGCCGCCGCGCGGCACCCGCTCTTGCTCATCGGCGCGGGGGCGAATCGCAAAACGACCTGCCGCATGCTGCGGCAATTCATCGAGAAGACCAACATTCCCTTCGTTTCCACGCAGATGGGCAAGGGCGTGGGCAACGAAACGGACGAACGGTTTCTGGGCAACGCCGCCCTCTCGGACCATGACTTCATCCATCGGGCCATCGACCATGCCGATGTGATTCTCAACGTGGGCCATGACGTGGTGGAGAAACCGCCCTTCTTCATGCGGCACAATGGCCGCAAGGTGATCCATGTCAATTTTTCGTCGGCTCAGGTGGACCCCGTTTACTTTCCGCAGGTGGAAGTCGTGGGAGACATCGCCGACAGCATCTGGCAAATCCAAGAAAAACTGGAGCCGCGGTCCAATTGGGATTTTTCCTATTTCCAAAAGGTCCGCGCCGCCGCCGAGGAGCATCTCCGGGAAGGGATCGACGATCCCCGCTTTCCCGTCATTCCCCAAAGGCTCGTGGCGGATGTCCGCCGGGCCATGCCCGAAAATGGCATCATCGCGCTCGATAACGGTATCTACAAGATCTGGTTTGCCCGCAATTATAAAGCGACTCAGCCCAATACCGTCCTTTTGGACAATGCCCTCGCCAGCATGGGGGCGGGGTTGCCTTCGGCGATGGCGGCTAAACTCGTGTTTCCCGGGCGGCCGGTCATGGCTATTTGCGGCGACGGCGGATTCATGATGAACTCGCAAGAGTTGGAAACCGCCGTGCGGCTCGAAATGCACATCGTCGTGCTCATCCTGCGGGACGACGCCTACGGCATGATCAAATGGAAACAGTCTCACATGGAACTGGGTTCCTTCGGGCTCGATTTCGGAAACCCTGATTTTGTGAGCTACGCCGAGAGCTACGGCGCGAAAGGATACCGCGTGGAGGCGACGGAAGATTTGCTACCATTACTAAAACGCTGCCAGGAGAGCCCAGGCGTGCACGTGATCGATTTGCCCGTGGATTACTCGGAGAACGATCGCATTCTCAACCAGGAAATCAAAGAACGCAGTCAAAAGATTTGAAGCTATTTGAACAAACGAAGAGAACATAATCGTGAAATCCAACTACCCGTTTTACCTTGCGAACCAACCCGAATCGCCGAACCAAGACCTTGCCGTCCATGACAAATACTCGGGCGACGTGGCGACTCGCGTGGCACTGGCGGATGCCGAGGATATCGACCGGGCCATCGCCGCCGCCGTGGAGGCCGACGACCCCATGCGGGAAATGGCACCGTATGAACGTCAAGCCGTGCTCAACCACTGCGTGTCCCGATTTCAGGAGCGGTTTGACGAGCTGGCCATGGCCCTCTGTGTCGAGGCGGGCAAACCGATCAAGGACAGCCGGGGCGAAGTCACCCGACTGATCGACACATTCCGCGTGGCGGCGGAGGAATCGGTCCGCATTACGGGCGAGGTCATGAACCTTGAAATCTCGGCTCGGGCACGTGGCTATCACGGCATGTACCGCCGCGTACCGATCGGTCCGTGTTCATTTATTTCCCCCTTCAACTTCCCGCTGAATCTGGCGGCGCACAAAATCGCGCCAGCGCTGGCGGTGGGCTGCCCCTTCGTGCTCAAGCCGGCCAGCCGCACGCCCGTGGGAGCGATCATGATCGGCGAAGTCCTGGCCGAAGCCGACCTGCCGCCAGGAGCGTTTTCCATTCTGCCTTGCCATCGCGAAGGGGCGGAACTGTTCACCACGGATGAGCGGCTCAAACTGCTGAGCTTCACCGGCTCCCCCGGAGTAGGGTGGGACTTGAAGGCCAAGGCAGGCAAGAAAAAGGTCGTGTTGGAACTCGGAGGCAATGCCGCCTGCGTGGTCGATGAGGATGCGGACTTGGAGGACGCGGTCCAGCGTCTAGTGTTCGGTGCCTTCTACCAATCGGGACAGAGCTGTATCGGTGTGCAACGGATTTTGCTGCACGCATCGATCTACGACGAAATGAAGCAGAAACTCGTGGAGGCCACGCGGCAACTCAAGTCGGGCGACCCCAAGGACGACGGGACGTTCATCGGTCCCATGATCTCCGAGAAGGAGGCCGAGCGTTTGGAGGCTTGGATCGAGGCGGCCCAGGATGCCGGCGGAACCGTCTTGTGCGGCGGCAAACGGGACGGCGCCATGCTGGAGGCCACGCTGCTAGAAAATGTTCCTGCTGAGCAAAAGATCTGTGCCGAGGAAGCTTTCGGTCCCGTGGCCGTGCTCAGCCGTTTCGAGTCGTTTGACGAGGCACTACGCGCCGTGAACGACAGCGTGTTCGGCCTGCAAGCCGGCATCTTCACCCGCGACCTCTACAAAATGCAACGGGCCTGGGACACGCTGCACGTGGGAGGCGTTGTCATCGGCGATGTCCCTTCCTGGCGGGTGGACAACATGCCCTACGGCGGCGTGAAGGAGAGCGGGCTAGGACGCGAGGGGATCCGCTTCGCCATGGAAGATATGTCCGAGATCCGTTTGCTCGTCATCCGCACGCCATCATCGGCATGAACTCCCGTGGATCATGAGTGCGAGACATGCCGCATATCGGGTAGTGCTGTCAGCACTCACCCCTGAGACTCGGAAGGTCTGGTACGAGATCGCCAAAAAAGCATCCGTACCGCCTGGCGCGGCTTGGTTGCGGGTCGTTGATGTGATCGCCAGACGGCACGAACGCTCGGGACTCGATTCAAGATTTTCTGACGCGATGCCTTAACGAAACCAATGCCATCACTCCCGCCAGGCCCAACAGCAGGCTGGAAGGTTCCGGAACGGGAACGGCGAAATCGACGTTGATGGTGCCGGACGGCAAAAACGTGCCGGACTCATCAACCAGGCGGAATTCCGCAGAATAGGTCCCCGGTTCCGCGGATTCGTCCGTCCAAAATAGCGGCTGAAATGGCAGGTCTTGCAATGTTCCGATTTGCAACTTCTCACCGGGATTCGACAAGCCTTCGGTTCCCAGCGCTAAGCCCGGCGAGATGGACACCAATTCGATCGACAAATCGAGCCCGGTCAGCGGTGCTTGATAACCCATGGCCCCACTGTTGAACATGTAGGTTTCCGGTGCCTCATCGCCGAATCCGGACAAATCATGCACGGGATGCAACGTGAGGTCACTGTAATGTTCGCCATTCTCACCACTGACCAGCAGTCCGCTCAAGCCGTCCGTGCCGGGCTGCAATGTCAACGGAGCCTGTCCCGTGAAGCCCTCGGGAATGCGGTTATTTCCATTCGTCGTGGTGGTCGTGGCATCCGCGGGGTCCCCTTCATAAAAGTGAACTCCAATGCCATGAAAATGATTACTTGACGGATCTTCAATTTGATGTGCGTAGAGAAACGTCAGTCGGTCTTTGTTAGGATTCGGTAGACCCAGGTAGTCTCCAAAATGGATTTCCTCCCGCGAGTCCACCGCGATGTAAAAATTTTGGATCTCGGCGAAAGCTTTCGCGGAAACCAAGCTAGCGAATGCGATTGCCACAATGAACAATTTGTAAAACTTCGTACTCATTGATGTCACCTCTGCAAATTTGAGATTCATTTAGACACAACAACAATTTCAGTGTTTACTTCTCCTCAACGTATTTTTGAGGCCAATTGAAAGCCATGGAGCGATGACGGCCTTGTCTTTCCACGCGAGCTTTCATAGCCCGGAGCGGCTTAAAGCCAACGGACAAAACCTCCGGTTTGTTTCGTTCGTCGGCGTTTCACGACCAACGAACGCCCAAATTCGCGGATGCTGAGATGTTTTGTCCCCAGGCTCTTAATGTTTTCAGGGCATCGCCATCACCTCGCTTTCGCTGGGATTGAGCATCGGATTGACGCGGGTGGCTGACGTGTTCGAGCTTGAGCCTGCGGCAAGGAAGCGCGGAACCAGCCAGGCGAACATGCCACACACCAAAAGTGCCCATGCCGTCGGCTCGGGCACGGCGGCAGGCGGAAGTTCGGCAAGCGCCGAATGTTGCGAGCCAAAATTCGATTTCAGTTCCGTGAAATCAGGCAAGCCGACAATTCCGTCGCCCGTGAGGTCTCCCTCGCTCCACCCAGCGTCGGAGATTCCGAAGTTTTCCTTGAGGATCGCGAAGTCTTCCAAATTCACCGTCCCATCTCGGTTCAAGTCGCCGACGATGGGAAATGCATAGGCGGTCAAATGAGCAACGCCTTCCCTGATTTGGCCCAAGGTGTCGAAATCACCATCCAGATGAGCCAGGGCGACCAGCAAGGGGTCCGAGGCTTCATAACCCGGGGATGTAACTTCGATGACGAGCCCGTAAACACCTGGCGTCGGGGGATCGCTTTCGCCAAGGAGAACGTATTCCATGTGCTCGTGAATCCCACCGAAGGATCCAACTTCGCCGAGAATGAATCCTTCCTCGAACTCCGACGTCGCTCGGACTTCAATCGATGATGAGGACTTGTTTATCTCGATGTATTCACTTCCGGGCGGAGCGGACACCCCATCCCCGACCGAATAGAGCAAGGGCTCCACGACGTTAAACCCGAGGGAATCTCCCATCTGGAAAACGTTGTTGGAAGCGCTGAACCCCGGGTTCTGTTGAGACAAGGCACCGAAGAAACCCTCGAAGATACCCGTCGAAACCTGAGGGGAGCCCTGAAGTTGGCCTTCTTCATCCACCCAGACGGAAATGTCGAAATGCTGTGCTTGGCAGCAGGTGGTTGAATACAAAGCGTAAGTGGCCTGTAGGAGCACAACGCAAAGTGCTGCCACAAACTTGCTGTTTGTAGTGGTGACTATGAACATGGAGTGTCTCCTAATATCCGAACGGGTTCCGGTAGCTGTGCGGCATCAGTGCGGAGGTTTCCCTCTCAAACCGCAAGCTGGAAAAGAGCCGCCACGCGCGGGCCGGATCAACGGAACTGGTCGGGCCTCGTATGCTCCAAACACCACGCGCGGCGGTTGCACCTCATCTCTTGGCCACGCGATGTGACACTAAAGGAAGAACAATCGCGATTCGCTCGCCAGCGAGGTTTCAAGCACGCGGGTGAAACGGACTAAATCAGTCTTCAGAGTGTGAACAAACCAATCCGAAGATGAAGTTCGCGACCGCGCATACGCTTATACGAAGCGTACGAATCCGCTAGAGAGCGTCAGGCTGGGCAGGGCGGGGCGCGGGATTGGAAGCCAGAAGGGCTATGGGAAGGATGGAATTCGGAAACAGCCGGAAGGAGAACCGGTGCGACGGCGTGAGAGGCCGTGACATCCGCCGCCACAGGCGTATCTTGGGCTTGTCCTAGAACCTGGCAGACCATGCATTTCGAAGAGTCATGCCGCTGACCTTCTTTCGGGGTGTCTTCGCTAGGCCGCTCGCCCTCTGGAAACTCACGATGGCAGTGTGCCTGCGAGTCGTCGTGAGAGTGCCGGTACGCATGGATCGCGTCATCTTGACAATGGCCTTTATGGCTACATGAACCGAAATTCGCCGAGCATTGCCAAAAATGAAACGCGTGCCCGCCCAGCGTTTGGGCGGCAAAGATTGCCAGGACGAAGCTGGAGATTAGATGTCGGGTAGAGCGCATCGCGCACCCTGAACCAAAATTTGGAAGTAAGAATTGCAGGTACCCGACCAGTCCTAATGTGAGAAATATTAGTCCCCAAGGTTGGCATCGTCAATGGGCTCGGCGGCATATTTACGACAATACGAAGTCGTCCGTGTCGACGAGCTATTCGCGGCTCTGTTCGGAGTCACCGGAGTATGAATGCAAGGAAATTGCGATGACTGAAGGAAATATCTACATTGGTCGCGATATGCCCGTGCATCTCAAGGAACCGAAGCTGCTGGCTTGTCGTTGTAAATTTCCACGAGGGCTAGCCCTTGGCAATTTGGGCAAGTATATTCCGTAATAGTCGCGGAATTTCACTGGATGGCAGTTTATCGGCAAGTTCTTGGCCACCGCGCCGCTAGCTCCTCGCCTATCATGCCCAGCGAACGCAGAACGATTCACTTCAGCGGACGCGTGCAGGGAGTCGGTTTTCGGATGATCACCTACGAGATCGTCTCCCGCTTTCAGGTCGGCGGTTTCGTGGAGAACCTGCTAGATGGCCGGGTGCTGCTCGTGGTGGAAGGCGAACCCGCGGAATTGGACCGCTTTTTGGAGGCCCTCAATTCCAGAATGCAGCGGTATATCGAATCAATTGAATCTCGCACTTCGCCAGCGACCGGTGAGTTTGGACGGTTTGAAATCCGGCATTGATCCCCCGGCGTGCTGTTCCCTAGTACGCCGACTACTCTCATTCATTGAACCATTGAACGGACCTTTTCCATGTTGCTTCCTTCCCTTTCATTTCCATTGTTGGCCGCCACGTATTGGCTCATCCCCCTATGGCTCTTGGCGATGGGCGTGGCTCTAGGTGCTTTGGTTTTGGGGATTCTGTATGTGCTCGCGTGGCTGGGACGCCGGACATACGCGGTCGAGGCCGTGGAAGAGGTTCGCGAAGGGCCGCTGATGCCGGTCGTCGTGTTGATCGCGATCATGATCGGCTTCGGAGTTTTCTCGACGGCGGTGGTTCCTTTTTCCGATTTGGCCCGATCGCTCATGCGGTGGCCTGTCATGGAACGTGAAATTGTCCACATCACGGAAGTGCCGCCCGAAACGCTCAACCATGAAATCCCGCTGAAGCTGGAAGTGCGGGAAATCAAAAGCATCTCCTTGGAAAGCGACGAAGCGATCACTGTCCTGCCGAACAACGCCGAAGGAGAGATCGACGAGGAATTCGGGTTGGGCAAACTGAAGGCCCGAGTTCCGTCGACCTGGCATCGTGGCCGGACAGGCGGTGCGAATCCCTTTGACACTCAATCGGTCACCAAGTTTTACGCGACGAACCTGAGCGCAACACCCGTCGACCTGCGGATCGAGGTCACGAATGATTTGGAGTACCCGCAAGTCTTGCTGATTCCGGCTGCTGCGTTGGCCGTCGTCTGCGTGTTCTTGCTGTATCTGGCCTTTCACGCCCTATTCCCCAAGGTGGCCGCGATCGCGGTGACTACCGCCAAGGACGGCATGAGCCAACCGATTTTTTACGTGGCCTTGGCGCTGGGCATCTGCCTCTTGGTGGGGTTCGTCTTCATTCCCTACAACACGTTCGGCGAAGACGTCAAAATGCTCAAGGATTCCAGCTTGACCACGATTCTGGTCTTGGGAATCCTAGTGGGCCTTTGGACCGCGAGCGTATCCATTGCCGAGGAAATCGAAGGCCGCACGGCCCTGACGCTGCTTTCCAAGCCGATTGGCCGCCGGCAGTTCATTCTCGGAAAATTCTTCGGCACGATTGGCCCCATTTTCGTGCTGTTCGTCGTCTTGGGCACGGTATTTCTCGCCAGCGTTTCCTACAAGGTCGTCTACGATGCGCGGGAAACCGCCCAACCGGATGTTACTTGGGCCACGTGCTACGTGGAGATGGTGACCATCATTCCCGCGCTCGTGCTGGCGTTCCTGGAAACGATGGTGATGAGCGCGATCAGCGTGGCCATTTCCACACGGCTGCCCATGCTGGCGAACCTGCTGATCTGTTCCTCGATCTACGTGGTGGGCCACCTGGTGCCGCTATTGGTGGCCAGCTCCGCGACGGAGAACCTGCCCATCGTGACCTTCATGGGACAACTCATCGCGACAGTCCTGCCCGTGCTAGATCATTTCACGGTCCAAGCGGCGGTCGCCGCCGGGGCCAGCATCCCTGTCATGTATCTGGTTTGGGCGCTCGTCTACAGCTTGCTCTATTCGACGGCAGCCATGCTGTTGGCGCTCGTCCTGTTCGAGGATCGCGATCTAGCGTAGCACACCGGAATTAACAGCCTGTTGATTTCTCGACAGGCTGTTACATCACAGGAAGTGATGCTCAAAATGGCGACGTAAGTCGGTATTTTGTGAGCCGGGAGCAGCTTCGCTGCGACCCTGGCGAGGTTGAAACACGTCACGAAGGCGTTTTTCAACGGGCTTCCATGAGGCTTCAGGCCAGATCAGGGCAGTTGGGTCTTTCCCATCAAATGGCGGTCGCACTCGCGGGCGGCTTCGCGCCCTTCATTGATGGCCCACACGATGAGGCTTTGCCCCCTACGGCAGTCACCGCACGCAAAGACGCCGGGCACGTTGGTCGCGTACTGGCCGTATTCAGCTTGGAAGTTCGAACGGCCATCGGTGGCGAGCCCGAGTTGCTCCGCCAGGACCGGCTCGGGACCAAGAAAGCCGAGCGCCAAGAATACCAAATCGGCGGGAAAGACCCGTTCAGAATTGGGGACCCGGCTGAAGGGAGGGCCATTGGGGGTCGGTTTCGACCAGTCGACCAGACACGTCTTCAATCCCGTCAGGCGGCCCTCGTCGTTGCCCAGAAACTCCAACGTCTCGATGCTAAAGACACGGGGATCCTCGCCGAACTTGGCCTCTGCCTCCTCATGGCCGTAATCCACGCGGAAGATCCTGGGCCATTGCGGCCAGGGATTTTGAGGCGCCCGCTCGTCCGGCGGACGAGGCACGATCTCGAAATTGACCAGGCTCCGGCAACCATGCCGCATCGAAGTGCCCAGACAGTCATTGCCGGTATCTCCTCCACCGATGACGATCACATCCTTGTCCTGGGCGTTAATGTAGTTGCCGTCTTCCAGATTGGAATCGAGCAGGCTGCGGGTATTGGCGTGCAGGAACTCCATGGCGAAATGGACGCCTTGAAGTTCCCGACCCGGAATCGCCAAGTCGCGTGGACGGGTGGATCCCACGCAGAGCACCATTGCGTCGTGGTCCCGCTGTACGTCGGCGGCGGGAATGTCCACGCCAATCTCCGTATTCGTGACGAACTGGACCCCTTCGTCGCGTAACAGTTGCACGCGGCGTTCCACGATCCACTTTTCCAGTTTCATATTGGGGATGCCGTACATCAGCAGCCCCCCGATGCGATCAGACCGTTCATATACTGTCACATGATGGCCGGCCTGATTGAGCTGCGCGGCAGCGGCGAGTCCGGCGGGTCCGGAGCCGACCACGGCGACCTTTTTTCCCGTCCGCGTTTTTGGCGGCCGGCCGTCCACCCAACCCCGTTCAAACCCCTGATCGATGATCGCGCATTCAATACTCTTGATCGCGACGGGCGGGCTCGTGATTCCCAATACACACGAACCCTCGCATGGAGCCGGGCAGACACGGCCCGTGAATTCAGGAAAATTGTTCGTCTTGTGCAGACGGTCGAGGGCTTCCCGCCACATGTCGCGATAGACCAGGTCATTCCACTCGGGAATGAGGTTATGCAGGGGGCAGCCCGCCGCCATGTTGGCCATCAAACCGCCGGTGTGGCAGAAGGGTACGCCGCAATCCATGCAACGAGCGCCTTGGGTTTGAAGCTGTTCCACGGGAAGTTCCTCGTGGAATTCGTTCCAATCCAAGATCCTCAACGACGGATCGCGCTCCGGCGCGACCTCCCGCTCGAACTCCTTGAAGCCAGTGGGCTTCCCCATCAACACTCTCGCTTTCTCTTGGAATGCCGACTAATCGGCGGCACGGAACTATTTACTTCTTGGGTGCCTGCAAGGCGGCGGTGCTGGCCGGAGCGGCTTTGCCATTTTTGGAAGCCGCGGCGGCCATGACTTCTTCCGCCATTTCCCGTAGCGCCCGCTTGTAATCCCGGGGCATCACCTTGCGGAACCGGGGCAGGGCTTGTCCCCACTCCTCGAGGATTCGTTCCGCGACGGTGGAGCCGGTGAATTGATGATGATTTTGGATCAACTGATGGAGTTCGGCGATGTCCCCAGGCTCGACGACATCTTCCAGATCCACCATCTCCAGATTGCAGTTGGGCAGGAATTTGTCCTCCGGATCGTACACGTAGGCGATACCGCCAGACATGCCGGCGGCGAAATTCCGGCCGGTCGGCCCCAGGATCACGGCTCGGCCTCCGGTCATGTATTCGCACCCGTGGTCCCCCACCCCTTCGACTACCGCGTGGGCACCGGAGTTTCGGACGCAAAAGCGTTCAGCGGCCATTCCTCGGAAATAAGCCTCCCCGTGGACTGCCCCGTAAAGAGCGACATTCCCGATGAGGATGTTTTCCTCGGGCACGAAGGTCGATTTACGCGGCGGATAGATCACGATTTTCCCGCCGGAGAGCCCTTTGCCCACATAGTCATTGGCGTCACCTTCAACTTCCAAGGTAATGCCATGCGCGAGCCACGCGCCGAGGCTTTGACCAGCCGAACCGAGGAATTTCAGGTGGATCGTCCCTTCGGGCAGGCCTTCCGCGCCCCAACGTTTGGAGGCTTCGTGGCTGAGCATCGTGCCAGCGGCCCGATCGATGTTCTGAATCGTCAGCTCGTATCGAACTGATTTTCCGTCGTTGATGGCGGGCTGGCAAAGTTCAATCAGGCGACGGTCCAACACGTCTTGCAGGCCATGGTCCTGGTCACGTGTGCAATAAACTTCGACATCGGGATGCGGCTTGACTGCCGGAGTCAAGATGAGTGAGAGATCAATCCCCTTGGCCTTCCAGTGGTCGATGGCATCCCGTGTCTCCAGCGCGTCGACCCGCCCCACCATTTCATTGATGCTGCGGAAGCCGAGTTGGGCCATGATCGTGCGGGCTTCCTCCGCCACCATGAAGAAGTAATTGACCACGCTCTCCGGAACGCCGGTGAACCGTTTCCGTAATTCGGTATCTTGGGTTGCGATGCCGACGGGGCATGTGTTGAGATGGCACTTCCGCATCATGATGCAGCCCAAGGTAATGAGAGGGGCTGTCGAGAAGCCGTACTCCTCGGCACCGAGCAACGTGGCTACGACGACGTCTCGGCCCGTCTTGAGCTGCCCGTCGGTTTGGAGCCGGACACGGCTGCGGAGGTCGTTCATCACGAGCGTCTGATGCGTCTCGGCGATCCCCAGTTCCCAGGGCAGACCGGCATACTTGATGCTCGTGAGCGGTGAAGCGCCCGTCCCTCCCTCGGTCCCCGAGATGAGGATATTGTCCGCGTGCCCCTTGGCGACTCCCGCGGCAATCGTGCCCACGCCAACCTCGGACACGAGCTTCACGCTGACCCGCGCGGAGGGATTGGAGTTTTTCAGGTCGAAGATGAGTTGCGCAAGGTCCTCGATGGAATAAATATCGTGATGCGGCGGAGGGCTAATCAATCCCACGCCGGGCGTGGAATGCCGTGTGGCGGCGATGATTTTGTCCACCTTGTGCCCGGGCAACTCACCCCCTTCGCCCGGCTTCGCGCCTTGCGCGATCTTGATCTGCAACTCGTCCGCGTTGGTGAGATACCAGGCGGTCACGCCGAAGCGGCCCGAGGCGATCTGCTTGATGGCCGAGCGACGGCTGTCGCCGTTGGAAAGCGGTTCGAAACGTTTGTAGTCTTCCCCCCCCTCGCCCGTGTTACTCTTGCCACCCAGGCGGTTCATGGCCACGGCGAGCGTCTGATGGGCTTCCGCCGAGATCGAGCCATAGCTCATGGCCCCCGTGCAGAAACGTTTGACGATTTCCGACGCCGGTTCGACTTCCTCCAGCGGAATCGCCTCCCGCTGTTTGAATTGGAGCAGCCCGCGTAGGTGGCAAGCCCGCGTGTTGTGTTCGTTGACGAGTTCCGCGAAGCGTTGATAGGCGTCTGGATCTCCCGAGCGGGCCGCCTGTTGAATCGCGGCGATGGAGTAGGGATCCCAGGCATGTTTTTCACCACTTTGCCGCCAGTGGAATTCTCCCGGATTCGGCAGCACCGGCAGGCGACCGTCGGCGCGGTCCGGATAGCCCAGATCGTGCCGCCGGTGGGCTTCCTCGGCCAGCACGTCGAAACCGACGCCACGGATGCGGCTGGCCGTGTTCGTGAAGCAGGCATCGATCACTTCGCTATTCAGGCCGACCGCCTCGAAGATTTGGGCTCCCTTGTAACTTTGCAACGTGGAGATCCCCATTTTGGCGAGGACCTTCAGCATGCCTTTGGCCACGCCCTTGCGGTACGCGGCAACGATTTTCTCGTCGGTCCAGGTATCATCCAGTAGTCCCTCGCGGCTGGCTTCGTGCAGGGCATCGAACGCCAAGTACGGATTGATGGCGTCGGCGCCAAAGCCGATCAGCAGGCAGTGATGATGCACTTCCCGCGCCTCACCCGATTCGACCAGGATCCCCAGCCGCGTGCGCTGCTCGTTGCGGACCAAATGTTGATGCACGGCACCCGCGGCCAGCAGGGAACTGACGGGGATGCGTTCCGGCCCGACTTTCCGATCCGAAAGTACGACCAGGCTATAGCCTTCCTCGATCGCCTGCGTGCTCTCCTGGCAGATCCGATCCAGTGCCCATTTCAAGCCGGCGGGGCCTTCACTGCTGGGGTACGTTATATCGATCACGCGGGCCCGCCAATCCCGGTAGTCCATTGCCTTGAGCGCGGCCATCTCTTCATTCGTCAAGATTGGATGCGGGCAGCGGAGGCGGTGGCATTGCCGCTCCGTGGTATCCAGCAGATTCCCTTCGGGACCGATGTAACACTCCAGGGACATGATCACTTCTTCCCGGATCGAATCGATGGCCGGGTTCGTGACCTGGGCGAAAAGCTGCTTGAAGTAGTCGTAGACCAAGCGGGGCTGGTCGCTGAGGCAGGCGAGGGCGGCGTCGTTCCCCATCGAGCCGATGGGATCTTTCTTCGCCTTGAGCAGCGGCAGCAACATGAACTGGAACGTCTCGACGGTGTAGCCGAAGGCCTGCAACTTCGACAGCAAATCGTCCCCGGTAGCGGCGGCGGGAGTCTCCGCCGATGGGATCTCCGACAGATCGAGCCGTTGGTCTTTCAGCCATTGGGCATAGGGCCGGCGTCCGGCCACGTCATGCTTCAATTCACCATCGTCGATGATGCGGCCTTGTTCGAAGTCAACCAGGAACATCTTGCCTGGCTGGAGGCGGCCTTTCGTCACGACCGTCTCGGGATCGACATCCAGTACGCCGACTTCGCTGGCCATGATCACGCGGTCATCGTTGGTCACGTAATAGCGGCTCGGGCGCAAGCCGTTCCGGTCGAGCACGGCGCCGATGTACTTGCCGTCGGTGAAGGAGATGGAGGCGGGGCCGTCCCAGGGCTCCATCAGCGAGGAGTGGTATTCGTAGAAGGCGAGCTTGTCCTCCGCCATGCTGTGATGATTCTGCCAAGCTTCGGGAATCATCATCATGACCGCCTCCGGCAGACTGCGGCCAGCCAGGATCAGCAGTTCCAAGGCGTTGTCGAACGTGCCGGAATCGGACGAGTGCGGCTCGATGATGGGAAACAATTTGGACAACTCTTCGCCAAACAGTGGGCTCTCCATCACTCCCTGCCGGGCAAACATCCAGTTCATGTTGCCGCGAAGCGTATTGATTTCGCCATTGTGCGACATATACCGGAAGGGCTGCGCGCGATCCCAACTAGGGAAGGTATTCGTGGAAAACCGCGAATGCACCATCGCCAAGTGGCTGGTGTATTGCGAATCCGCCAGATCGGGATAAAACGGCACGACCTGGAAGGACGAAAGCATGCCCTTGTAGATAATGATCCGGCTGGAAAGAGAGCAAATGTAGAACCGCAGGGCTTCCAACAGCGCACCATTCCGCACGCGATGGCTAACCCGTTTGCGAATCAGGAACAATTGCCGCTCGAACGCCGCGCGGTCGAGCGCGGGATCCGCCCCCACGAAAAGCTGTTCGATCACCGGCATGCAGGCCCGCGCCGTGGGTCCCACGTCCGCTTCGTCAGGCCGCACGGGCACCTGCCGCCATCCGAGCAGCGTCTGGCCCTGTTCTTCAATTATCTCCGCGACGCGCTGCTTACAGATCTCCCGTTCGGTCGCGTCTTGGGGCAGAAAGACGATGCCTGCTCCGTATTTCCCGGCTTCCGGCAGCTTGATGCCCATGTCTTCCGCGGCCGCAGCCGCTAGGAATTCGTGGGGCAGGGCGGTGAGGATGCCGGCACCGTCACCGGTATTCGCTTCACAGCCACAGGCGCCGCGATGTTCCATGCGGGTCAACATCCAAGCTGCGTCTTTGACGATGCGATGGGACCGCTCCCCTTTGACGTGGGCAATGAATCCCACTCCACAACTGTCGTGTTCCCGATCAGGATCATACAGGCCGTGGGGGCTGGGCGGTGCTCCGCGCAACAGAGGTTCAAAGACTTCCGCGCCGGGCATTCGGGAATAGTTTCGTGACATGGCTTTCAATTTTCCAAAATAGTGGCGAGGCCGCCGACATTCGCCGGTCCGCCGGGACCGTCGTCCCAGCACATGGCCCCACTCCGAACCGTGGGAGAGCGTATCGGCAAGCCCATTAAGGGCCGGCGCGAGCGGTTTCCCGCGGAGGGTCACTCGCGGAAAACGCGGTTAGCAGATAATTCAAGAAGTTCTGGGTGGTGGTATTGAAGCCGGCTTCCTTGGCGTGAATCACGCCGATGGGCCGCTCCAGCCGCAGGCCGTTTATGTGAATCGCCGCCAGGGACCCCTGTTCCACTTCCCGCCGCACCGCCGGTTCGGGCACGAAACTCAAGCCCGAATTCATCTCCACGGCGCGTTTCAGCGTCTCTAGATTGTCGAAATCCATCGTCACATGCAAGTGAATTTGCCGTGCCGCCAGGGCCTGGTCAATCTCGCGACGGATCCGCAGATTGTCGTCAAACCCCACCATTTCCATCCCGTCCAATTCCTCGGGCTCAACCTTGGACCGGCGGGCCAAGTCGTGATCCGGAGAGCAAACACAGATCATCGGTTCACGCAGCCAAGGGATGACTTTCAAACCTCGCACCGCCCGGGGAAAGCTAACCAGACCGAAATCGACCTCATTGTTTTGGACCAATTCGTAAACGCGGTCAGGATGCTCGTATTCGACCTGCACCACCGCTTTGGGATGCTCGGCTTTGAATTGCTCCACCAAATGGTTGACGTAGCTCAGCCCAACCGAATAAATCGATGCCACATTGACCCGCGCCGAAATAGCCTGGTGCAGTGTGCGGACTTCTTCTTCCAAGGCGATCAAACGGTGTATCAGCTTGCGACAACCATCGTAGTAAAGTTCTCCCTCGGGCGTGAGGACAAAGGGGCGTTTGGAGCGATCGATCAGCTTGACGCCCAATTCCTCCTCCAACCCATGCACCATTTGGCTGGCGCCGGACTGGGTGATCCCATTTTCATCCGCTGCCCGAGAAAAACTCCTCCGCCCGACGACGTCGCAGAAGACTTTCAGCGACTTGAGCTGCATGAACGCGAGCGTCCTAAAATTACTTTATCTAATGAAAGCGAATGCAATCTTAAGAATATCAGATGGTAGCTTACGTGGCGAATGGGAAGCTGTCAAGCAATAGAGAGACCAGCCAAATGGCTGAAGCTTTAGACGAAAGGGAGGTTCAGGCGGCTTGCGCGAGTCACGGCGCCATTGAACGAATCGCTTTGGTGAAAACAGGTTACGCAAAAACTCGCCCCTCGCCAGGCTTTTCAAAATAGAGCGCCAATCCAGTTGCTCGCTTCGCTACGGCGGGCAGCGTATAGACTCTTCTTCCATTCGGTTCGAGCCGATTCCCTTCGAAATACATCACCGAACGCAGCCGTAGTGACTGGAATTGACCTGATTCTCCTTCGTTCCTATGGTGCGGGCCGTAGGCAAACGGTGGGGCAGCGCCAAATCCCTTCGTGAATTCATGAGCCGAAAGAAGCGAGCATGGCTTCCGTGGCTTGGTGCCACGCTGATCCTCTCGGGCATGCTGTGCGGGCTGGCCTTCCGCAGCGCACGGCATGTGCCCTCGTTTTATCGTGATGCCGTCGCCCTTTCGCCCGATCAGCAGCGGCCTTCCAGCGACCACTTTTTGCAACGCATCGCGGACCTGGTGAGCGCGTTGCAACGAGAAGGCCATTGGGAGATCCAATTCGCCGAGCAGGATTTGAATGCCTGGCTGGCCGTGGACTTTCTCGAAAATCATGGTACGGTGTTGCCCTCCCAGGTCACCACCCCGCGCGTCCATTTTTCGCCGGGACGCACGACGTGGGCCTGCGAATACGAAGCCCCCTTGGCCACGGTGGTTTTGTCACTGGCGGTGGAGCCGCTGCTCGTCGCGGAAAATGAATTGGCCCTGAAGTTCGTGCATGCCCGGGCCGGGAGTTTGCCTTTACCGTTGGGAAGATTGCTGGACGAAATCTCACGTGCGGCCCGTGCCGCGGGGGTGACTCTCCGCTGGAGTGTCCACGACGGTGCCCCCGTGGCTGTCATCAACCTGACGCCAGGGTCCCCCGGCGAGTGGGCCTACGTGCTTTCTTCCTTGAGTCTGGAAGAAGGCCAGTTCACGCTCTCCGGCCACACTTCACGGATTCCCCCGGAAGCCGTGCCCACCGTTCCATCCACGCTGGTCACGAATCCTCCGTTGAATCCCAACAAAAACTCCACGCTGGCGGATCCACTGCCTGAAGGGTAACGCGGCCCTCGAGATGGGTGCCGCGCACGTCCAGAATCACGCGTTCGGGAGCGTCCTCTCGCCAATGGCACGTCCCTGCATCCCAGCGGGAAACGTGGCCCCGGCCCCCTGATATGGGGCCTTCATACGTCAAATAAGCGAGCCGATGATCCGCCAGTTGGGTGGCGACAAACACGGCTCCCGGGCGTGGGCTTTCCGGTAAGGCCCAAGCCCGCAGCACATCTCCCTGTTCCACGAGGAAATCCCAATGCGTTGCCCGGACGGAATCCGGCGGCATTTCATGGTGCAAAATCACATAGCGCGGCATGGCCCTTCGCCTTCACGATTCTCATCCGCCGCTGGCCGGTTCCACGGCAGCCAACAATCCCGCCTCCGACGAAGGCTTCTCGTTGGTCGACTCGGCTGAAAGCTCCTCTTCCTTCAAGGGGACCGCCGCTTCGATAACCCGCATCGACCGCCATTTGCCTTGTAGGAAGCGGTGCAAGTAGATGATCCCCAAAAACCAAACCCAAGAGGTCAGCACGGCCCACGCACCATACAGCCCCCAGCCGAAATGGGATACGGCCAGCCAGGCACCCAGAGCCGGATAGGGGGCGGAAAGGGCCGTCACCCAGAGCACGAACTTGGTATCCCCAGCTCCCTTCACGGCTCCGGCGAATACCATGTACAGCGTATCAAATAGGCAGTAAGCCGCCACGAACCGCAGCAGCACGATGGTCGGCCGGCGAATTTCCTCGAAGGAGACCGCGTCCGCCTGCGCGGCATGGGCAAACAGGAACAAGTCGGGCACTACCGCGTAGGCCACGGAGAAGAACAACCCATAACACAGGCTCAAGCTCAAAGCGGACCAGGTCGCCCGCGCCGCCAAGTCCGGCTTGTCATCTCCCAGCCGCTGTCCCACCAACGAGGAAACCGCCGTACTGATGCCAAACAGCGGAATGAACACCAAGCTATTCACATTGAAGGCCATATTCGTGGCCGAAAGTGCCAGCGTACCGAGGCGGCCCACCATGTTCACGAACATGGTGATCGTGCCGATCTCGAAAAAGAATTGCAGCCCGTTGGGAAAGCCGAACCGCAGCATGCGGAGCATTAGTTCCCGGCTGAACCGCATGCCGGGCACGATCTGGTAGGTTTCGCGATATTCGGTGCCGAGGAGGATCGCCAGCAGCAGACACGCCTTGAACGTGTGGGCCAGCGAGGTTCCCCAACCGGCACCGGCGATCCCCATCTCGGGAAACCCGCCGTTGCCGAAGATGAGCAGGTAGTCCAGCACGATGTTGACCACGGCGGTGGCCATGTCCACGTACATCAAGGTCCGGGTATTGCCCAGCCCAATCAGCAACGAAGACCAGGCCGCGCTGGTCACGATCATCACGGCCCCCAAGGCCATGGTCAGATAGTAGTCGACTTCTAGCACCTGGATGGAGCCTTCATGTCCCAGCCAGGAGAAAAACCATGGCGCACCCGGGCGCGAGGCGGCCACCAGCACGACCGTGAACAGGGCGAGCCACGTGGCCTGTCCCACCACCTGCCCCATCCGCTCGGGGCGTCCCGCTCCGTAATACTGCGCGACGAACGTAGCGGCGTAATTGGCCAGACCGAAGGGGAAGGCGATCACGAAGAAGCTCATCATGCCCGCCGGCAAGGAAGCGGCCAGGGCATCCGCCGTGTACCACATGAGAAACATGCGGTCGATGAACTGCATCAGCGTCCAGGACATCATGGACACCACCAGCGGCAGGGCCATGGCCATCACGTCCCGCCCGCCGCTCGGCTGCCGCCACCACACGCTCAATTTGGATCGCATGGGAATCTCTCGCCTCTGGTGATGCTCGTTCCTTCGCCAGGCACGGTAGGCGATGCTGGCCGGTTGCACAAGCGGGACATACCGCTTCCTTACCCCCGCCTTGACGGGCTTCCTCGAAGGACGCCGTGCTCTGCAAAAAGGTTCGCCAGATGGGCTAATTCACTACTTATTAGCTGATATTGGCTAAAATAAAGTGGTCAGCGCCAAAATAGGACATGCGTCAATCATAGGAATTCACAAGTGTCGTCGAACCGGGATTCCACGACCAAGCATCCAACGGACGAGGCGGACATGGGTATCGATGACGCCACGGAAGTGGCGCCCGAGGCTGAAATCGTTGAAGTTTCCCCCGCGATCGACCTGGAAAAACCCGATGTGCCCCCACCGTTGCCACGCCGCCGTGAGACGGTCGTCCTGATCGCCAGCGTGGTGCTGGCGGACATCGCCATTTACCGATCCCATGGTTTCGCCGGGCCAGCCCTGTGGTTCGCCGCGCTCCCGCTTCTTTTCTTCATCGGATCACAAGGCGGGCAACGCGCGCGGGCCTGGTGGCTGCTGGGCGGCATGCTATGGCTGCTGGCCGTCCGTCTGGTATGGTGCGGCTCGGTCTTGCAAGTCACCTGCGGCGTGGTGCTGGCGATCGCCTTCGCCGCGGCGCTGGCGGGGATGCCCCCCTATCCGCTGCTGGTCATGCAAATGGCCGCGCAAATCTTCCACGCCGGCTACCTGGGTTTTGCTCGGCACAGCCGGTATCTGCGGCAGCCCGACTTGCACCCACGTCAACATTGGTTGAACCTGATCATGCCCGTCGCGGCGTTGTTCCTATTTTGCACGCTGTTCGTCTTGGCCAATCCGGATGCCGTTTCGTACTTGCGGGGCCAAATCGAATGGGTCGTGCGGGAATTCGGCGCATGGCTGAGGAGGCTAGCGGTTGGGCCGATGGAAATCCTGTTTTGGCTGGCCACGGCCTGGCTCACCGCCGGGTTGCTAAGGCCCCTCATGAAACACGTACCCACCGCGCGGCGCGCCGACAAAAACACTTCGCATGTCCCCACGGAAGCACCTTTGTATCCCGCCTGCCGCAACACGCTGATCACCGTGATTCTTGTCTTCGGCATTTATCTGGCGGTCGAATTTCAAACCTTGTGGTTCCGTGAATTCCCAGAAGGATTTTACTATGCCGGTTACGCGCACGAAGGGGCGGCCTGGCTGACGCTGGCGTTGGGGCTGGCCACGATTTTGCTTTCCCTCGTGTTCTCCGGCAACATGCCCCACGATCCGCCGTGAGAAAATTGCGGCGGCTGGCTTGGATCTGGTCGCTGGAAAATTTGCTGCTTTCGGCGGCCGTGTACCACCGACTGTTTATTTACATCGGCTTCAACGGCATGACGCGTTTGCGGATCGTCGGCCTGTTCGGCATCTCCTTGGTCGTGGCAGGCTTTCTATTGGTGATCTGGAAGATCATCCAGGGTAAAGATTTCGTCTGGCTCATGCGGAGGCAAACGTGGGCCTTCGCGGCAACCGTTTATCTGTTCGCTCTGCTTCCCATCGATGCCTTGGCCGTTATGTACAACACCTCCAGAATCCTGCGAGGAGATTCCTCCGCTGCGATGCAGATTGGAGTCCAGCCGCTCGATACCGAAGGCATCTTAGCCCTCTCGCCGCTACTTCAAGCCCCGGATGCCGAAATCCGCGAGGGGGTCAAGGCGCGACTGGCGGACGCGTATACGAGACTTACCAGCAAACTCAACACTCCCGCGAGCCGAGATTGGACGGCATATCAAGCCGCAGAACAACTCCTCCTACGGCGGCTGGAAGCGTTGCGGCCAGCATGGCGCCCCTACGAAAACGCTACCGCCCGTGAACAGGCGCTGGCCCGATTCTACGACTATGCGTATCAGTGGTATTGAGAGGATCGGCGGCCCAGTTCGGTGGCGATCATTCCGCCGCCGACTTCTGACCATCCGCTGCAGGCAGCGCTTCGAAATCTGGCGGTGCGGACCCCAAATAGATGCGGTCGAACTCGGCATGTTCGCCGTCGGGGACCAAAAACCCCAGCCCGGTCAACGTGAATTGGCCGAAGTCCTTGAACAGGTCCCGAGTCACCACGATCCATTCATCTGGCAACGCATCTGCCACGCGCACGGCGGAGGTCGCGAATCCATCACCGCTTCCCGCGACGTATTGAAACGATGCGGACTTTTCCTCGCCGGCTTTCCACGATCCGTCATGTCCTAGTTGCAAGCCGATTCCGCCTCCGCCCGATTTCCGCCAGGCGAACGTCAAATAGCGGTATTCTCCCGCGCGTGGATACCGGCGGATGTTCCGCTGAAAATCTTCGGCCCGACGAGGCGGGTCTACTCCAGGCAAGACTCGCAAACTGACGTGGCCCGAAAGCGATGTGGACGCCACGAGCATGGCGGATGCGTCGTCACCGGAGAGGCTGGCCAGAAAAGCCGGCTCATCCTCGAAAATCCTGCGTGGTTCCCGACGTGGCGGTACTTCTCCGGCCATGATCCGCAAGGAAATAGGCACGGCCACGGAGGAAACACTGAGGTCCGGGTTCTCCGGGTCGGGCCGCACCACGGCGAGAAGTTGGGCTCCTTCGACCGTGCCTGCGGGGACCCCGTGGGGAAATTCGAGTGGCAATTCGAAACGAGTCGTTCCCGGCGGGAGTTCCAGGCTGGGTTCCGGCACATGCTCCGGCAGTCCCGTGATCTTCACGGTGACCAGCAGAGAAAGATCGCCAGCCAAACTGACGTAACCCGACAGGACAGGAGGCGTTTTTTCTCCCGCCACGGCGGTCATGATCTCCGCGCTGGCGACCTCCACTTTGACTAGTGGTACGGGCTTTCCAATGCGCACTTCGGTGGCATTTTCGCCTAGGACTTTTTTTTCATCGTCGGCGAGCAGTTCTCCGCGCAGGGCCAGCGCAAAAGGCTGCTTTGGTAGGTCCGGTGGAATCGCCAGCGTAAACTGGGCCCGCGATTCGCCAGCGGCGATGACCGACTCCTCTAAAATCCGGAGCGCGCGATCCACGTCATCGACTTCCTTCTCCTGATTGTTTTCACGGATCTTCTTCTTAGGGATGACCTGGCTGGTCTCCAGCGTGATCCGCACCGGACCTTGGGCGGCTGCCTCGCGACGGACGTGGACTTTCAAAGGAAGCAATGCTCCACGCGGCAGCTCCGGTTGTTCGGCAAGATTCCACTCCACTCTCAAAGGTGCCGACTCGGCCACCGCCAAAGCTACTTCGGACCGGAACCAAGGTTGCTGTCGTGAATAGGCGTTTGCGCCGCGCTCGGCAGATCGCCTGAGCGTTTCCCCCGCCACCGTCGCCGTTCCGACGACCCGCGTCAACGCATGGCCGCTGCTTTCTTCGGAGGCGGCCAAGCTGAGGAGCGCCGTGATGCCACCAGCAGGAATCCGAGTGCCTTGCACACGCACATGGGGAGGCAAATCCGGGATCTCGATTTCGATGGGGCCGTCATAGTGGGTTCGCTCGGCGGTCACGTTCAGAAGCGCGGCTCCCCCGCGCGGAATGTTTCGCAGGTCCTCTTGAAAGGTCAGTGCGAAATTTGGTTGCTTGGCCGGCGTGATCGCCAGACGATAAACAAAACCAGAGCCTCCACGGCCCAATAAATCCCGCACGGCTATTTCCAAATGCTCCATGCCCTCGGGGACTTCATACATCAGTTCAGGATCGACCGACGTCGACTGATCGTCTCCCCGGGCCAATTCGCGTCCCTGCATGTCCCGCAGAATAATCACCGGATCGAGTGGTGAGCCTGCCGCGCGGGCCAACGTTTCGACGCGCAGCGATTTGCCCGGTTCCACGGCGAGCAAATAGCGGTCCTCCTCATCTGGCTGCGCCACACGGCCATTCACCGCAATGGGGGCCGAGGGCAACTGCTGCAACTGGCCAGCGGGACCCTGCATTTCCAAAATTTCATCCACATCACTGATCACGATCCAGGGAGGTGTACCGCTTGCCCGCGATTCGGTTGGCCAGCGGGCCGGAGCAATTCCCGGCAGCGCCCCCGCTGGAACCTCCAAGATCGTGCCCCAGCCGAGATTTTCACCGATCAGTTGAATCGAGGTCCGGCTGCCGCAACGGACTCCCAATGGGAAGGCCAGATCGGCGTAGGAGAATTCACCAATTTTCAAGCGGAATTTGCCCGGTGCCTTGCCCCGATAGAGGGCATCGTGAAGTTCCACCGTGTAGCTGCCATCCTCCGGAAGCACGGCGATGAGTCTCGCATCTCCACTTAAACGAGGCGTGGGCCGGCTCCATGCGACTTGAACTCCCCGGCCATCGTACAAATGCAACATGGGACGAAGCTTACTGCCCAGGCGGGTGGATTCCACTTCGACCACCACCTTCTGTCCTGCTTGGCCTGGAAACTCGGTCCTCAGGCGCTGCTTGCCGGTGAGTTTCCCAAATAGCGCCATGGGAAGCTGCTCGACGTGAGGCGTAAACGCTTCTTGGGGCAGGGAATCCACGGATAGCGGCAACGCGGGGCTGATACCCTGCCGCGTGACCACCCGCAACGGATAGATACCCACCGGAGTACTTTTCGCCACGGTGACCTGAAATTCGACACGCGTGGGTGTTGCCTCTCCCACGATGGATTGGGAATACTCCGGCAAGGGCAACACCAACCGGGTGTGCGGCGTGAGGTTTTGACCTTCCACGATCAAGCCGACCTGCTCACCGATTTGGATCGCGGGAACAGAAATCTCCTCGATGCGCGGCGCGCCACCGGCCCAAACAGGCTTCGCGAAGCTACTGCTGGCGACGATCGCGACGAAGAAAAACCAAAGGAAGGAGAGCCGGTTCATGATGCACGATGCTCGGGCGCGAGTAAGAAAGGTAGGTTGAATTCCGAGGGGTTTCAGCGCGGCTGGGCGCCAGAGCGACGCCTTGGTCGCGGAGTGGGAACCTGGCGCTGCGCGGATTATGACGTTTGAGATTCGCGTAAAGGCATCAAGCGCCCACACCGGGCGGCTATTCCTCGGTGAAAAACAGCGAATCGTCCTCATCCTCTGGCGGAGGAGGAGCGAATAGGGGATCGTTGCGAGGCGGTAATGTCTGATCCATGGCCGGATCTGGAACGTCGCTCCGCTCGGCGGGAGGCTGCGTGAAAAAATTGTCGTCTTCAGGCGGAGCGTCGACGGGGGTGAATTCAAACTCCCCTTCACCCAATTCCATGGCTCCTTGCCTGCCTGCTGGCGGACCACCCGGTTGGCCCATGGGGACCAAGTCGCTGAGGGCTTTCGGCAATTCCACGCGAGGGGGAGCGGACGGCATCAGGCCGCCGAAGGTGCGGCCCAGGATGCTGCCGAACGCGGACAAGGGGACTTTGCCCTCGGTCGGGGAAGCGGGCTCAGCTTCGCTGGAATCTTGTGGGCCAAAGGCTGGCTCCGGCGAAGTAGGTGCTTCGTTTCCGCTGAAGAGCGGATCGTCTTCTAGCGGCTCGTTATCGCCGGGAAAGAGGGGATCCTGGCCTTCGGATTCCGGTGCGGGTGCTTCCATCGCGTCAGAATTTGCGGGGGAAGGTGGCAAAGCATCAAACAGAGGAGGGGGAGCGCCATCTTCGGTCGGCGGGACAAAAGCGCCGTTTGCAACGGCAGGCGCCTCGTCGGTGACGATCGGATTGGCTTGAGGCACTGACTTCTCAGGAGCGGGAACGAGTACCGGAACTTCGTCCGAATCTTTCCGCCCGGCGTCCCCTTGGCGCTCGGCTCCATCCTTCGGAGCATCCGCTAATGGCTCTTCGTGAGCCGCGACTCCCGCCTGACGACGCAGATCATTCAACTCGGCCCGCCGGCGGATGCCGTATCGTGCCTCCAACCGCTCGCGCTCGTGCCGCGCGGCCTCCATGCGGCCCTGCGTCCGATAACGCTCCAAGAGTTTGCGATCCCTGCCCTGGACTCTTTGCAGCGATCGGGCGACGGGAGACAAGCGGCCCAGCCCCGTATATTCCAGTTTGGCACCGGTGAGAAAATCAGCGGCGGCCTGATCCCGTTCCCCTTGCCGCAGATATGACAGTCCGCGGAAATAATACACCCGTGGATCACGGCTGCCGGCCTCGATGGCAAGAGTGAAATCGGCGATGGCCTCGGCGGGGGCATTGGCGAAATAGTGATGGACGCCGGAACCGTAAAATTGCCGCTCCATCGCTTGTTGTCCGTGCGCGGTTTCCACAACTGGCCACAAGGCAAAACCGGCCAAAAACACGGCAATCCATCTGGTCATGAGGCCCGCCTCCGGGACGATCGGCTTCGGCTGAGGAGAAGACGGCGGTCCGGTTGAGCCAGCCCACCGTTTCCCATCGTAAATCTTGATTATAACACAAGCCCTACCGAAATCTGGCTGGGCCTATCTTCCGATATTTAGAAAAAACCCTGGCACGTTTTCCTCCCCGCTTCACACGACGAGTCTGCACGTGCAGCGCATCCCACCTAGGGCAAGGGTTTTACGTAAATATTCTTATAGTAGACCACGCTCTTCGGGTCATGCGCCTGCAAGGCAAAGGTGCCATGGCTCAACCGACGGGGGCCCGTGACGCCTTCCGGTTCGGTGAAATCCATCACGATTTTGCCGTTGATCCGCACTACCACGTTCTTGTCCTTGACGGTGATATGCTGCGTCCACCATTCATTATCCTTAGCGGGCGTTTCGTACAACTTCACGACGTTGTAGAGGCTGCCGGTCTTTACCCGGTCCGTGTGGGTAACGTTAACCTGCGTTTCGTACCCGATTTCAGGCCACCCTTCTTCCTGAAAGCGGGTATGAATGTAGATGCCCGAATTGCTGCCGGGCGTGGTCATGACGTCCGCCTTGAATTCGAAGTTGGTGAAGTCTCCATCCTTGTAGAAGAGATGCGAGCGCGGTCCGGAAGCTCGGATCGCCCCATCTTCGACGGTCCAGTTTTCGGGGTGTTCGGCAGCCTGCCAGCCTTCCAGGGTTTTGCCGTCGAACATCCGGATCCAACCCTCTTCCTTGTCTTCCGCCGCAGCAAATGGCGTGGCGAATCCTAAACAGAGCAATACGGCACAAAGACTCAAACATCGCGGCATGGAAGGCGGTCTCCTGTGTGGAAAATCAAACGAATTCGTGGTGATTCTGGAGTCGATCGTGGTCTCCGGGAGCGATTCCCCCGGACAAGCTCCACGATCATCAGTCCGTAGTTTGCCGACTGGACGGGCGGTTGTAAAGATTTTGCCCAGAAAAGCGATTCGGCAAACTTGAACATCCGTGCGATAGGACGAGCCGGCCACGTCCGCTGGCGCGGCCACCTTCAACGTGGGGTAGGCATCTTGGCGTTCATTTGTTCTTGCCAGGAATGAAGCTGCCGCAGCAAAGCATCCCGCTTTCGAGGGTTCGCCTGAGCCAGATCGTGCTGTTCGGAGAGATCGGCTTCCAGATCGTACAATTCCGTGGCGCCGTCTTCGTACCACTCGACCAGTTTCCATTTGCCCTGGCGGATGCCACCCGAGGGGGCGCCACCCTGGTTGCCGTAATGCGGGTAATGCCAAAACATCGGACCACGTTCCCGCGTCTCGCCTCGCAGCAGGCTCACGAAGCTTTCGCCGTCGATTGGAAGTGATGAATCGCTGGTCTGACCCGTAATTTCCAAAATGGTGGGAAAAAAATCGGTGCTCAGTACCGGCGCGCCACAAGTGCTGCCGGGCTTGGTAACGCCGGGCCAGCGGACGATCATCGGCACGCGAATTCCTCCTTCGTACATCCAACCCTTACCGGCGCGGAGCGGCAGGTTGCTGGTGGGATGGCCTTCCGAGGTCGAGAGTCCGCCATTGTCGGACATCAGGAAGACGACGGTGTTTTCCGCGAGCCCCAGTCGGTCCAGCGCATCGAGTACTTTCCCCACGGCCAGATCCATCGCCTCCACCATACCAGCGTAGACGGCATGCTCCTGCATGAGGCGGACTTTACGTTTACGCTCCTGGCCCCAGGTTGGCTCCGAATCGACGGATTGGCGCTTGGCCTCGTATTTTTGACGCAAATCCTCTCGGGAAATCAGCGGAGTATGCACTGAATAAAAGGAGAGATAAGCCAAAAACGGACCATCCCGGTTTTCCTCCATGAATTCGACCGTTTCGCTGGCCAACCGGTCGGGCAGATGCTCTCCCTGCGGACCGTCTTCCAGGCGAGAATTGCCGTAGGGAGAAAAATATTTGTCACCACCGTAGGGGCCGCCCCGCTCGATGCCGCCGCGGTTGATGTCGAATCCCTGGTCTTCTGGCCAAAAGCCTTCCGGTCCAAGGTGCCACTTCCCGGCGAAGAAGGTCGCGTAGCCTGAGTCGCGAAGCACTTCCGCCAGCGTCCTTTCCTCGTGGGGCAGCCGATCATTGTAGGGAGCCGGGAGCATCGGTGTGTTTCTGCGCCATTTTTCCGGCTGGTTTCCGCCGTTGGGGCTGATGTAGTCGGTAATGCCGTAGCGGACCGGATAGCGACCGGTCAAAATGCTGGCCCGCGTCGGCGAGCAGACAGGGCAAGCCGCATAGGCGCTGGTGAACTTCATGCCCCTGGCAACCAAACCGTCCAGATGTGGCGTCTCGTAAAACGTGCTGCCGAAGCAGCCCAAATCCCGCCAGCCGAGATCGTCCACGAGAAAGAAGAGGACGTTGGTTGGCTGCGTGGACGCAGATTCCTCTTGGGCGAATCCTGACGCGGCGGCGAACAGAAGGAACGCCAGCAAAAAAGTGAGCGCGCGAAGCGAATGACCTGAGTGCATGATGGACCATGACAGGGTTTGATAATGAGCGGCCCCGCGAACATGCGAAAAGAGCCTAGCGTCCGCCACTTGCCAGGCAGAGAACGTCTTATCCAGGCTGGGGCACTATTCAACGGCGAGGGGGCGGCTTGGAAGTCAGCTCGAAATTGGCCTGATCGGTGGGGCCGGAAATATCGATCCAGAGCGTGGCTTGACCGTCCCGATAGTGGGCGGGAATGATGTCCTTGGTGAGCCAGCCGGCATCGTCGTTTTGGGAGCGCATTTGCGCCGTGCTGATCATCACGTTATGCCGGCCCACGACCGCGCCAGGCCCATCCGGAACGACCGTTTTCAGCGTGTAACGTCCATTTTCGTCGGTGGTGCCGTACGAACCGGAGCCTGCCTCTGTCTTTTCCGAATCGGGATCAGCAATCGGTTGAAACGTCAATTGCGCATCGGGGACCGGCTCGCCGTCCAAGGTGACGATTCCCGAAACTGGCACGATTTCAAAGTCCGACCCTCCACAGCCGGTGATGGCTGCGGCGAGAATTCCCATGCCCAAAATTTGGTAACCCCGCATGGTTCGGCTTCCCATTCCCTGCCCCCTTTTCGTTACCTCTCGTGGAAAAACGCCTACCTCAATTTCGCGGGAAGAGATTTCCCTAGGGCTGGACGACGTTCGTCGCGAACCGCTCCTGAAACTCCGCGGCTCCTCCTTCGATCGTGGCTTGAGCCGCGAAAAGGAGCATGTCGGCCAGAGGCCGCACGAAACGGACCGAACTGTCGCAGAAGAGGAAATTGATCCCGTTCGGGTGGCTGCTTCCCCAACCCCGTTTGCAAGGGTTGCTGCCGCCGAGCCCGCCGATTGCGACGCAGCGTTCGTAGTCCACGATAAACGTACGGGACTGCGGCACGACGGTCGACTGATTGTAAGATGTGTAGGTGTAAGCCCAGAAAGTACGCCGCCGCGAGGCGGTAGAACCTTGGCCATTATCCACGGAGGTCATCTCGCCGACCATCATCGTATTCGAAAGGCCATCGGTGATGTCCGATTCCCGTTCCCAGCTCATGCCATGCGTACCGACCGAATGCAGTGGTCCCCGCCACGTGATACTGAGGCCGGCGTCAATGGCCTGATTATTGTCCCACCAGCCGGACCCGTCGCTCCGTCCGGAGACGGCGCGATAAGAACCACGGCGGTAGAACAGCCCACTGCCGGGCCCACTGTCCGGCTGCTCCAAGAGGTCCACGTTTTCCTCGGAAGGGCAGGCATAAATAGGCAGAAAGGTCTCACGCACGACGGCATTGACCGGATCCTCGTTGAATGAATTGGAATCGTATTGTTCGAAGAGAGCCTGCTGTTCGAGGAAGGGGAGAATCGAAATGGTCCAGGTGATGCCGCTGGGCGTGCCGCAGCAATTCCCCTCGGTAATCCCGCCGGCGGGGAACGTATCATGCGAGTCATGATACATGTGCAGCGCGATACCGATCTGCTTGAGGTTGTTCACGCAGGCCATCCGTCGGGCGGACTCTCGGGCAGATTGCACCGCCGGCAGCAGCAAGGCCACCAAAATGCCGATGATCGCGATCACGACCAAAAGCTCGACCAGCGTAAAACCTTTCTTGGCCTTCACAGACATGATTTCCTCTCCCTGATTAGCTGAATAGACGGAATGCGTACGAAAAGGCTCCCAGCCTATCGGGACTTGATGAACATGATCACCAAGTGTTCCGCAACTTCGCTTCCAGCAATGCGAAACGCCGGAAAAGATAAGCGAGACGAATTAACTCATCATCGAATGAACACCTCATTAACATAGTGGTTCCCGCAAAAAATTGCAAAATCTTCTTTCCGGCATCCCAGTCACCTCCTGGAAAAAACCGACCAAGCTCCGTGGAGGCAAATTGCGTTTGAGAGTCTTGCCGTCGCGCGTGGGAGCCCCGATGTTGCAGCGACGTTGCCTTTCACTAGCCAGGCTTCCAGCGGAAAAATTGGCTACGACGTAGAGAGCCGGTATTCCGGATGCTGTTCCAGGTAGGCCGCGATACGCTCCTTTCGGGAGAGCGCGTCGGGCAAAAACTCCATGGCTGCCTGGAGACGTTCCGCCGGTTCGGCACAACTGAAACGTACGAAACCGTGCCCCGCCTCGCCGAAGCATTCGCCTCCCAGGCAGGCGATTCCGGTCTGTTCGTCGGCACCTTCTAGCAAGTACATGGCCAGCCCATGCGAAGTGATGCCGTGAGCTTGGCAAATGGGAGCCACCGAAGGAAAGACATAAAACGTTCCGCCCGGCTCGAGGCAATGGATGCCTTCCACGGTGTTTAATCCCTCGACCAACAATCGTACATTGTCGCGGAAAACGGCCATCCGCTGGTCCCGCTCCTGTGCATCCTCTTGAAGGGCCGCGATCCCCGCGTGTTGCACGAAAGGGGGCGTGCAGGAGAGTGCCGTGTTGATCAGCATGCCAATCAGCTTG
This sequence comes from Pirellulales bacterium, assembly GCA_028289405.1. Classification (GTDB taxonomy): domain Bacteria; phylum Planctomycetota; class Planctomycetia; order Pirellulales; family JANQPP01; genus JANQPP01. The sequence goes on along the minus strand of JANQPP010000081.1, from coordinate 50,410 downwards.
GCCGTGGCGGGGCTGCTCACCGCGAACCCCAGCCGCCAGCCGCTCATGCTGTACGATTTACTGAAGGTGTAGGCCGCCACTGCCTGATCGAGCATGCCCTCCTCCGACAAAATGGAGTGGTGCTCACCCCGCCAGACCATCTGGTCATACGGCTCATCGCTGAAGATGGCCACATTCCGGCCACGCACCAGGTCGGCCAGGCCCCGCAAATCCTCCGGCAAGGCCACGCCTCCCGTGGGATTGTGCGGGCTGTTGAGGAAAATGGCCTTGGGACGCGGATCCTCGTCGAGAAAGTGTTCCACGTCTTCCAGGTTGGGCCGGAACTCGCGTTCCTGCTTCAAATCGGAAAAGCGGATTCTGGCGCCCCGGCGGGCAATGTTCGGAACGTACGTAGGAAAATAGGGGCTGAAGACGAGCACTCCGTCCCCCGGATTCAGAAACACTTCACAAAAGAAAAGCTCGAAGGGCTTCGCTCCGGCCCCCACTACGATGTGCTCGGGGCCGACCGAGATTCCGTATTCACGCTGCACGAATTCGGCGGCGGCGGTACGGAAATCGGGCAAGCCGGCCGAAGCGCAATAGCGATGGTTCCCTGCATTCACCGAGCGAATTCCCGCCTCGACGGCGGCGGTCGTGGAGGGAAAGGGGCTGTCCCCGATTTCCAATTCGTACACGTTCTTTCCTTGGGCCTTCAATTCCTTGGCAACCGCCAGCACGTCGAACGCGGTCTCCGTTTTGATCGATCGGGCAAAGTCGCTGTAGGTCGCCGCCATGATTTGCTCCTTGAGCCAGCAGTCCTGTTTCCCAAAATGCGTGTATCTTAACTGGCTTTCTGGCGGCGGGAAATTGCTTGCCTCCGCCTACGTGAAACGCGACAATGTGCCCGCTATTCAGCAATCGGACATACCCTCGCAACTCGGGACAAAGAAGGAAACATCATGCGATTCTCCAATCCGTTTCTCCATATACCTTCGTCGCGGCGCCTCGGCACGCCGCTGATGGCCTTTTCTTGTTTCCTGGCCTTGTCCACCGTGGGCATTGCGGCGGAAGAAGAAAAGGAAGAAGTCATTTTCTTGGATCCTGCCAAAGCGGGTCCCGATTTCGCCATACAAGGCGAATACGTGGGCGAGATTCCAGCCGGAGAAGAGACGCATAAATGGGGCGCTCAAATCGTGGCGCTCGGTGACGGTGAATTTCAACTGACCGGGTACCAAGGTGGCTTGCCGGGAGCCGGTTGGACGTCCGATCGAAAAAAGATCCACGCGCAGGGAAAACTCGCAAAGAACGTGGTGGTCTTCATCACAGAGGATGACGAGGAAGGCGCGCGGTACGAGGAGGGAAAACTCCTCGCTCTCGATGACGGCGAAGTTCGTGGAACCTTGAAGAAAATCGAACGCAAGAGCCCCACTCTGGGAGCCAAACCGCCGGAGGGTGCCATTGTTTTGTTCGACGGCTCCAGCGCGAATCATTTCGAGGAGGGCGAAATGACCGAGGAGGGGCTGCTGCTGGCCGGCACGGCGAGCAAGATGGCCTTCGGGGACCATGCGCTGCACGTGGAATTCCGCACGCCGTTCAAGCCGTTCGCGCGAGGCCAGGCACGCGGGAACAGCGGCGTCTATCTACAAAGTCGCTACGAATGCCAGGTTCTCGATTCCTTTGGCCTGAAAGGGCTGGACAACGAATGTGGCGGCATTTATCAGATTCAGGCTCCCAAGGTGAACATGTGTTTGCCCCCTTTGTCCTGGCAGACGTATGACATCGAATTCACCGCCGCGCGATATGACGCCAAAGGGGAGAAGACGCGGAATGCCCGCATTACGATCAAACATAACGGCACGGTGATTCACGACGACCTGGAATTGCCACATGGCACGCCGGGCCGCTTGCCCGAAGGCCCCGAAAAAGCTCCACTGTACCTGCAGGGGCATGGCAATCCGGTCACGTATCGGAATATTTGGGTCATGCCACACGATCGTGCGGAGTAGCCGCGGCCAGCAGAAAGCAGTCCAGAAAATCTGGCCATCCAGTTCTTCCCCGCGAAAATTTTGAGGCTAAGATTGAAGTTGATGCGTCGGAATGCCGAACGCGAACGAAATCGAGAGGCGGACCGGCAAAGTTGCCGTCAAGTCCAGCGTTTCGCGTTCCGATAGTTAATCAACCAACACAACGCATACCCAATACAACGCATACCCAATACAACGCATACCCAATACAACGCATACTAGGAGCAATCGATCCAAACCTGACGACCTCCATTCCGTCGGGGGTGCCTAACCATTAGCGTGGGCCGAAATCCTCGCACGACTAGGCATAGCCTGGTCCGATTTCCGCCCTTCTCGCAGCGACTCCGCCGTCGCAAGAGGTTGTCAGTTTGGATTGCTTTCGCCGCGGTTTGTCCTGAAAAGGGCAGGCAGCGGCTTTTTTGTTGCGCTGCATGCATCCCTCCCACCGCTCGTCTCTTCATGGCTTAGTGCAACCCCGGCGATGCGGCCAGCCGCTTTGCTTTTCCGTGCGAATTTCTCATTTGCTCGCCCATGCCTTGGATTCTCCGCTCCGGGCTTTGATAATGCACTGCATGATGCCAAGAAAAAATTTGTGCTTCCGGCAATCAATACGCCCCCCATTTGCCATGCTCCAATCCATCACCACCCGACGGCCGCGTTTCCTAATTTTCACTGTCCTAGGCCTATCGATCTGGTCCTGCCGGGGAGAGACCGAAGCCCCGCCGTCCAATCCGCGCAATGAGACTTCGACGAACCTTGTCCGTGAAGCCCTCGTGGAACGCCCGAAGTCGGCGGCCATGCGTTTCGAAAAACGGTCAGCGGCTAACACTGGGATCGATTTCACGGCCCCGTTGGAGGAAAACCATCCTCGCCGCTACCTATACCATTCCGGGTTTTTCTGCGGCGGCGTGGCGGTGGGCGATTTGAACGGCGATGATCTTCCGGATCTGTTTTTCGTCAGTGGCCCAGAGCGCAACCGCCTCTATCTGAATCATGGCGGCTTTCGCTTCGAAGAACCGGAAGCCTCCAGGGACACGATCGGCGGCGGCGATGCCTGGGGAACGGGCGTGGCGATGGTGGACATTGATAACGATGCCGACCTCGACCTATTTATCTGCAACTACGATTCCCCCAACCGGTTGTACCTCAACGACGGTCGGGCGCAATTCGAGGAGGTCAGCGCCGAGTGGCATCTCGATCTCGTGGATGCCAGTTTGTGGCCAGCATTTTGCGACTACGATCGCGACGGCGATCTCGACTTGTACTTGCTGACCTACCGCTATTATCACCCGCAAGGCGCGCCGCAGCCGCTCCCCGTGCGGATGACGTCCGATGGCCCCCAGATCGATGCCGCCTACGAAAAGTATTTTGGCGTGATTGATCTCGGCGATGGCCGCCCACGCGTGCGTCCGGTGGGCCGAGCCGACTATTTGTTCCGCAACGATGGCCGCCAGGGATTCACCAACGTAACCGCCGAGGCGGGCATCTCGGGCAAAGGGTTCGGGCTCTCCGCCACCTGGTGGGATCACGACCTGGACGGCTGGCCCGATCTTTACGTCGCCAACGACCTCAAGGACGGGGACCACTTCTATCACAACAACGGCGACGGCACCTTCACCGATATCATCGCGGAAAGCATGCCGCACACGACGTGGTTCTCCATGGGGGCGGATAGCGGCGATCTGAACAACGACGGCCTCCCCGACTTGCTCGTGGCGGATATGTCGGCCACCACGCACTTCATGCAAAAAACGACCATGGGCGCCATGGGAGCGTCGCAGGCGGAAATGGAACGCATGCGGCCGCATCAGTACATGCGGAATGGACTGTTCGTGAATTCAGGCACCGACCGTTTTCTGGAGGCCGCCTACCTGGCCGGCCTGGCGGACACGGACTGGACTTGGGCCGTGAAATTGGCGGACGTGGACAACGACGGCTGGGTGGATGCCTTCTTCACCAACGGGATGACCCGCAGCTTCAACGACTCGGACCAGGCCGCGTCCCCCCGGGACTTGCTCACGATGACCGAATGGGACGCCTACGCGCACACTTCTCGCCGGCTAGAACAGAATCTGGCGTTTCGCAATCGCGGGGACCTGCGCTTCGAGGACGTGAGCCAGTCCTGGGAGTGGGACCACACGGGCATCAGTGGCCCTTGTGCCTGGGGAGATCTGGACCGGGACGGCGATCTCGATTGCGTGGTCGTGAATATCGAGGAGCCCGTCTCGATCTATGAAAACCTGGAGAACCAACATCACCGCGTGCTGTTCCGCCTGGTAGGAACGGAAAGCAATCGCCATGGCTGGGGGGCACGCGTGACCGTGGACACGGGCACCCAGCAATTGCAACGCTTTTTGATGCCGGGAAACGGATTTCTCTCGTACGACGAACCGCTCGTGCATTTCGGTCTGGCGTCAGCGGACCGGATCGAGCGCGCCACCATCGACTGGCCCAGCGGACATCGGCAGGTACTGACCGACCTGCCGGCGAATCAGATTTATACGGTAGTGGAATCTCCTTCCGAGGCGACGCAAGAAAATCAGGAACTGCTTGCCTCCGCTAATCCCTGGTTCCGCGAGAGCGACAAACTCCCGAAAATCTTGCATGTCGAGCAGCCCTACGACGATTTCGCCCGAGAGCCGCTGTTGCCCAACCGCATGTCGCAATTGGGCCCGGGTATCGCGTGCGCGGATGTGGATTTGGACGGAGATATCGACTTTTTCCTGGGAGGCGCCGCGGGACAACCGGGCGGGCTTTGGTTGAATGACGGACATGGAAAATTTCAGGTGTCATCGACGTCTCCCTGGGCACCCGACCGCGGGGCGGAAGACATGGGCGTGCTGTTTTTCGAAGCGGATGGGGATGGTGATCCGGATTTGTATGTCGTTAGCGGCAGCGTCGAATGCGAGCCAGGAGCCGAGATCCTGCAGGACCGGCTGTACCTCAACGACGGTCACGGCAACTTTGTCCGCGCCGAAGACGCGCTGCCGGAAATGCGCGATAGCGGCAGTGGCGTGTCCGCCGCCGATTTCGACGGCGACGGGGATTTGGATCTCTTCGTCGGTGGCCGGGTCGTGCCGGGGCAGTATCCGCTCCCGGCGCGCAGCCACTTGTTACGTAATGAAAACGGGGCCTTCGTCGATGTCACCGAGGAGATGGTGCCGGGCTTGGCCGATTCGGGACTCGTCACGAGCGGACTGTGGTCGGATGTGAACGGAGATGCTCGGCCCGACCTACTCGTCACACACGAGTGGGGGCCCGTGAAGCTCTTTATCAACCATGACGGGCGGTTGGAAGAACAGACTGAGGAGGCCGGATTGGCGTCCTTCACCGGTTGGTGGAACAGCATCGCTGGCCGTGATCTCGACGCGGATGGAGACCTGGATTTCGTGGTGGGCAACTTCGGGCTGAACACCAAGTATCACGCCAGCCAGGAACACCCGGCTTTGATCTACCATGGCGATTTTGACGGCGGCGGCAAACGTCAAATCATTGAGGCGGAATTCGAGGCCGATATTCTTTACCCCATCCGTGGGCGGAGTTGTTCTAGCCGGGCAATGCCGTTTTTGGCGGACAAGTTTCCGACCTATCGTTCCTTCGCGGTCGCTCCCTTGGAGAGTCTCTACACGGAGCACCGACTGCAGGATGCCGACCGCTTCGCCGCCACTACGCTCGAATCGGGCTGCCTGATCAATGACGGAGAGGGCCATTTTGAATTCCGTCCTTTGCCGCGTCTGGTGCAAATCGCGCCCAGCTTCGGTGTGGGGCTAACCGAACTGGACGGCGACGGCTGGCCCGATTTATTGGTCGCCCAAAACTTCTTTTCCCCACAGTGGGAAACGGGTCGGATGGCCGGCGGGTTGAGCCTTGCCCTACGTGGCGGGGCGAGTGGAAAGTTTACCGTCGTTGAGACGCGCGACTCCGGGATTCGGCTTGCCGGAGATCCCAAGGGGTTGGCTCTGGCGGACATGAATCAAGACGGCTGGCCCGATGTGCTCATCGGACAAAATGACAATCGATTACTGCTGTGGGAACGGCAAGTGCCGCATGAGGCGGAGAATCTGCTGCGACTCCGTTTGCAGGGACCGCCAGCGAATCCGACCGCCATCGGAGCCAAAGTCCGCGTGTACATCTCTGGAATGCCGACACAATGCGCGGAAGTCTCGGCGGGGGGCGGCTATCTGTCGCAATCCACTGCCGATTTATTTTTCGGACAGGGGACCGAGGCAGGAACGATTCGCCTGGAAATCACTTGGCCCGATGGTGAGCGGACGGAACATACCGCGAACGCACCCGTCACGACTCCCTTGGTGATTGCCGCCGACGCGGCTCATTCGGCCAGCGCATCCGGATCGTAGAAGAACGTGCTTTCGTCCTCGGTCAGTTTCAAACCGGGCGACTCGCATTCCAGCACCGTCCGCAGTAGATGGTTGCCGCTTTCACGGGCCTTCGCGCGTAATTTGAGGACAACTTCATCGCCCGCCGGCAAGGTGGAGATGGCCGCGAAATCGACCTGCCCTTGCTCCGCGAAGATTTCACCCCGGGATCCTTCGATGGCGACGGGAATCAGCTCTTCCGAGAGATCGACGAAGACTTGAATCCCTTCGGCGGCCTTCGTACCCCGATTGGAGACATGGATTTCATAGACGATCTCTTCGCCCACCGGCACACCGCCCACCGGATCACGCACTTCGACTTTCAAATCCGCCAAAGCCTGCACGCGTGTCGCCAGCGATGTGGAGACGCGCAGGTCTCCTTCGGAAGACGCTTCCACGGCGACTTGTTGAGATCCCGGCTCATTCGCCTGGCAGCGAAGTTCCAGCACATGTTCGGTACCAGCACGCAACGCGCTGAGGTCCCAGGTCACGGCCCCTTTTTGCGGGTCGAAACGGCCCCCGTCGGTCGCGGAAATGAATTCTGTCCCGTGCGGCAGATCGACCGTCGCCGTGACTTGCTGCGCTGTCGCATTCCCTGGATTTCCGACGTGAATGGCATAGGTCACCGCCGTGCGGGCGAACGTATGGGAAGGGCCTTGCAGATCAACGCTCAATTCGGCACGCCGCACGAGCACCTCGTGCATGGCCATGCTATTCAGTCCGCCCTCTCCCGCGGCTTGCGCCTCCAAGACGAGCGTTCCGGTTTGGAACGCCTCCACGACCATTTCAATGATCTTGGTGTCTCCCGCCGCGAGGAAGGGAATGACGTCATTCGCGGACTGTTCCGCCCCCTCACCAACGCGGACCTTGATCTTGATGTCTTCGGCATCCCCCGTGCCTGGATTGGAGAGGGAGAGCTTGAAGACCTTCTTCTCTCCGTAGAGGACTTCCACGGGCCCAGCAATGGCGATCTCCAACTTCGGCTCTTGGACTTCGACAATCGCCTGCGTGCTCACGGGAGAAAACGCGCATTGAACGCCCAAGTCGAAAGGCGTGCTGGCGCGGGGCACGAGCTCCAACGCCAGCTTCTGCCGGCCACCCGCTTTAAGCTGCGTCAACGACCAGGTGAGCGGCACATAGTGTTCCGCTTGCGATTCGCCGCGATAATTTTGCAGCGGTGGCGTGGAACCGACTTGCGTTTGAATATCGGTCAGTTCCGTCCATGAAGGAACATTGACCGTCACGACGACATCTTGAGCGGCCACTTCGCCGGCATTTTCCAGCCACACGACATAGCTGGATGGTTTGCCAATCAGCACGGTCTCCGGTCCCACGACATCGACGTGCAACACCGGACTGCGTCGTGACATGAGCACGTTCGAATTTGCCGTGCGGCGAGCGTGATCCTTGGCACCGCGGCTCGATGCGGCGGAATGCCCCAGGCGTCCACTGACGACCGGCGCCGGCCTGGAATCACGGGATTCCACGTCGCGGACCACCTGGCGCGAACTCGCGGCAGGTGTCGGCGAAAAGCGGCTGGTGTCCTCCAACTCCGCCGGGTCTTCCAGACGCGAGGAAGACGTTTCCCCCCTCGCGCGGCGGGCAGGCGTGAAATTGTTTTTCTTCGTTTGATCCGAGGCGGTGGATTCAGTCGCGCGAATTTGTCTTGTGTCCCGAGGCGGTTCTTGGACTTCACGATTCGCCGGGCGCGGCGAATCCGCTTGGTCCGCCCCCGGTTCCTTTGGAGCTGACCCCGTGGGTGGAGCGATCTGGGCTTTTCGCTGTTCCAACAATGCCAAGCGTTCCTGAAGCGTCAGCCGTTTAGCACCACCGAACGGCAGGGCATTGCGCGCCGCCTCCGACAAACCTCCCTCGCCGGGTGTCGGTCGGGACACGGCACGGTCGCTTCCCGCCGTTCTACGGCGTGAACTTTGCGAGGACGGTTCGGCATTTCGCGGATTTGGCCGGTTCGCCATGCGTCCGAAATTGGAACCGGTGCGGCCCGCTCGCGTCGCAGGTTCTGCGACAGGTGCTCGGGACGGCTCCGTGCCCCGAGGAGTGGGACGCGAGAACAAACTCGATCGCAACTTTTCCAGACGTTGAACAAAAGGGTTGGGCCGCTTTTCTGGTGGCCGAGTTTGCTGGGCGGCAGCGGTTGAGAAGCCCCAAGTACTCCAAGCAGCCAAAATTGTCCACATAAGGAGCTGGCGTTGCATGACGAGCATCCCGCGAATCGTGTGATGAAGGCGATCGAGAAAGCGAAAACATCGGCGCGAAGAAGATACGATCTCCGCATCGGTGGATAGTATCGGATGTACCGTGAATAGGCCTTTACAAGATTCTCGAAATTGCAGGGACTGGGGCAACTTTGACGGGCGTTATGCCTGGTTCTTGCCCACTTCGACGCAGCGATTAGGTTACAACAGATAGTATTGACAAGATGGGCAATACAAATGTGCCGAGGCAGGAGGACGTCTTCCTGGAATTGAGGACAACACCGCCTGGTACCAAGGGCGGCATGTCCTTGCATGACCAGATTTATTCGCTATCGGACCACAGTTCCACGGTTCCGATATCATTGCCATTTTCGTCGAGCATTTTGCCGTCTTTTATTTCGTGCATCATTCCTTGGAAATTCACCTCTCCCGAGATTGCTCTCCCGTTTTCCACATAGACGGCGGACCCATCCGGCGTTTCGAAGAAGCCCGTCCAGTTCACAATCGCGCCAATCTTCCCTGTCGCGGCCGCCGCGCCAGTAAGCAAAACAACAAGCAGGGCGGCAGCGGTCATTTTCGCCAATAGTGACCTCCGTGGTCCATGCAACTTTGCAAGCTCTTTCATCATTCGTTCCTCCAAATCCAGATCAATGGGTGCTTGTTCACGCGAACAAGCTCTAAGAAGTTCGAAACCCTCGTCGAGTCGATCATCTGTTCTCATGTCAAAACCCTCGTTTTTTCAGACGGTCACGCATTAACGCCCGCCCCTCGGAAAGTCGCGATTTCACGGTTCCCGTGGGGCTTTCGGTCACTCTTGCTATGTCCGCTACGCTCATTCCCTCGACGTAGTGCAAGACGACCACCGTTTGCAGCCGATGTGGAAGCGTCGACAGAACCATGTCCATCGTCTCGCGGTCGAGCGATGGTTCCAAATTGTCCCCCGCTTCATTGACCGCTGCTTCCCGGAGTTGCTTCATTGCCCAGCGATGGCGACGACGTGCCCAGCGGCTGAGCTGGGCAGTTGCCAAACGATACAACCAAATGCGAAACGGTACTCCTCGATGACGGTATCGCTTGATACCTCTTACCATTTCAAGGAACACGTCGGACACAATACCGTTGGCTTCGTCCCGGTCACTTACGCGGCGATGAACATATCCAGCGACTGCGGAATAGTGTTGTCGATACAACTCCGCTAGTGCTGCAGGGTCGTGTTTTGCGGACTCAACCAACGAGCGTTCGTCGTTAGGTTCCGTTGACTTTACGTCCGCCACGATTTCCCCAACGATAGATGCCATGAATCGTATTCCGCATGAGGTGTTCGATTGCTTTACACGGTTAATACCATCTCACGCACGAAAGGTTGGCAGATTCTCGTCGCTTTTGAGCTTTCCATTCGCCTAGTGATGCAGTGCCGGTGGCCAGAATCCATGGTTATTGGGCACTCCCTCGAGAGGCGGCCAAACGACCCGAAAACACCGTGTTCAAACCTCCGGTTTTAGATCGCGCCCAAGCTGAATGTAGTGGCATTTTCGCTGTTTGGACCCACAATCCACAGCGTCGGGGAAGTTACACTTCCGTGCGACTCGCACGAACACGGTTTTTGGCTACCTGATGAATTGACCCAGTTTGTGCGATTTTTCTTCGAAAGCCCCATCGTCGGCACCAGGCGTAAAATCTTTCCTAGGCTCCAAAGAACTCGAGGAGCAAGCACCTTGACTCTCATGGGGGAAATGCGGCGAGTTTACGGCCAAAGGTAAGGTGCAGGAAACCGCGATGGCCGGCAAATTCGAAAAAATGCTTCTTTTCGGGACGACGTGAACCGAAACGAATTCATACAGGGAATGCAGGCACTTGGCCGCAGCCTTTGGAAGGTCACCACGCAAGACGAGCTATTGTTCGCACGGACAGCTTGTCCCCGCTGCGTGGCAGGCCGGAAACGGCTCGGTTCCAGAAAATCCAGCACGCACAACGCGCCATGAAGTGAAGTGGTTTCGAAAGCGTCGCCCGGCGGTAGCCTGCATGTTGAATTCACGAGCCTCGAACAATAGACCCAGCAACGGATTAAGTACTCCAGGAGGGAAACGATGCGCAAATTCGCAGGGACGCTTTTGATGGCGTCGGCCATGGTATTCGCGCCGGCGGTCGGCCGCGCGGATGATTCGGAGGTCGCCACGCGGATCGCGGCTTCACTTCAGGCCAGCAGCAAACTGCAAGATTTCACGGTCGGCGTCAAAGTGGTCGATCGAACGGCGATCTTGGCCGGACGAGTTGCCAACCGGAAGCAAAAACAGGTCGCCGAGGCGATTGCACGGCGGCATCCCCGCGTGTCGCGTGTCGTCAACCGCATTGTCGTCGGTGGAAACGCCTCTTCCTTGGGCAATCGCCGAGCGGGAAGCGGGATCCAATCGGTGGGACACTACGTGGAGCAGGATGCGCGGCAATTGATCGACCGCTTGCCCAATGCTCCGTCTTCCTATCGTGTTCAGCCGGTGGCCAACCAAGTCACGACAGGCCCCACTCCCGCCGTCAGCCAGGGAGGAGGAACCGCCGTGTCCGTCTCGACGGGTGCCGGTGGCGTGGGACCGATCTCGTACGACCATCCGCACATGCCGAACTATGCTTGGCCGAGCTACGCCACGTATCCCAACTACGCGGGAGTGAGCTATCCCAAACAGTACTCAGCGATGGCATGGCCCTACATCGGCCCGTTTTATCCTTACCCCCAAGTCCCGCTCGGTTGGCGAAGCGTTTCATTGGAATGGGATGACGGCTGGTGGATGCTCGACTTCAAGGATCGCGCCCGGCATTAACAGGCTGCTGAAATCCTGAAAGGCCCGCGGTTTAAGCGCGGTCAACACACTGCCCCCGGGGAGAGGCCACCTCTTCCTGGGGGTTTTTCTTTGGCGGATATCGCTCGGCACATCTTGACCGATGATATTGAAGTGATATCATTTCAATATCCAACCCCTTTCCCGGTCAATTGAGGTGTGTTCATGATCTCGGAACGTGCGTATCGTCCCATGTCTGGGTGGCTGCCTTTGCTGGTATGTTTGGCGCTGATCTTTGGAGGTCCCGCCTGGCTGGCATGGTCGATCTATACAATGAATACCGGTGGGCCAGACGTATCGTTTCTGGATGTGCTTGGCCCAATCATGTCACTGGGACTGGGCATTTTGGGCTTTTTCGGCTTCATGGCGATCCAGCCCAACCAAGCCCGCGTGCTGTTGCTGTTCGGTGACTATCGCGGTTCGGTGCTCGATACCGGTTTCTTTTGGGTGAATCCATTCTTCAGCAAACGCAAAATCTCCCTACGGATTCGCAACTTCGAAACCGGCTCCATCTCCACGCCGGAAAAGAAGAATGCGGCGGGGGAGATCGTGCAAACCAAGAGCCGCTCCTCGGGCAAACCCTCGAAGGTGAATGATCGGGACGGCAATCCCATCGAAATTTCCGCCGTGGTGGTGTGGCGCGTCGTCAACACAGCCGAAGCGCTCTTCGAAGTGGACGACTTCGAACATTTCGTGGAGGTGCAAAGCGAATCGGCGCTGCGCAATTTGGCCAGCCGTCACCCATACGACAGCGAAGATCATGAAATCTCGCTCCGGGGCAATACGCTGGAGGTCTGCGAACAGTTACGGCATGACATTCAGGAGCGGCTCGACAAGGCGGGCGTGGAAATTACCGAGGCCCGCATCAGCCACTTGGCGTACGCCCCGGAAATCGCGGCCGCGATGCTCCAACGACAGCAGGCACAAGCGGTGGTCGCGGCCCGCACCAAGATCGTGGAGGGGGCCGTGGGCATGGTGGAGATGGCGCTGGATCACCTAGCGCAAGGGAATATCGTGGAACTCGATAGTGAACGTCGCGCGGCCATGGTTTCCAACCTGTTAGTCGTACTTTGCAGCGACCGCCACACTCAGCCAGTGGTCAACACGGGCACGATCTACCACTAAGTGCGGCACTCCCCCGCTCGGATGTCTTTCGCGACGATCCACCGGCCGCGTATGGGCCTGAAGCGATTGCGCACCAAGGAGAAAACACGTGGGAAAACGCGAATCCTTTTTGCTAAGGATCGACCCACGGATTTTGGAAGCGGTACGCCGTTGGGCACGCGACGATCTTCGCAGCGTTAACGGGCAGATGGAATTTCTCCTCCGCAAGACGCTCGCGGAAGCAGGCCGGCTGCCTCGTGAAGATGAATCGGGGGACAACCCACCTGATCCTCCTGCACGGGACACATGAACTGAAGTGACGACCATACGGTCACTCACTTTGATTCCGCGCGTCCAGCGGCGTGGTGTGTTATCAGTCCGTTGAAAAACGTCTTCGTGACGTTTTTCAACCCTCGCCGCCGTATTGGCTACTATTGGCGCAGCGAAGCTGCTCACGGCTCACAAAATAACGACTTACGTCGCCATTTTGAACATCACTTCGTGTGATGCAACAGCCTGTTGAGTAAATCAACAAGCTGTTATACGAGGCTGGCTTGATCCTGAGAGGCCATCGACGCCAGTATGGAATCCAAGGCGACCGTGAGCTTTTCGGGCTCAATGGGTTTCGCGAGACAGCCATCCATTCCCGCTCCCAGGCACTTTTGCTCGACGTCCAACAGAGCATGTGCGGTCATGGCAATGATTGGCGTGTGGCGACCGGTACCCTGTTCTCTTTCACGAAGCCGTTTCGTGGCGGTCAATCCGTCAGTTCCCGGCATTTCCACATCCATTAGGACCACGTCGAAGGAATGGCGTTCAAGTGCGTCCAGCGCCTCTTGGCCGTTATTCGCGACTTCGCACGCGTGGCCCAGATGTTCCAGCAATCCCAGCGCTACTTCTTGGTTGATCAGGTCGTCTTCGGCGAGCAGGATCCGCAAAGTCGGGCGGAAATCTCCTGGCTGCGGCTCATTCTCGGGGAGCGCGCTGTCCTCGTCCCGCTTGAACTTCGAGATCCAATTGATGATCTCCTTGCCGAAGATGGGTTTGGTCAACGTATGGTGAATCCCGAGCGGGCTGTACTCCAGCGAAACATTCATGCCATCGGCGGGCAACAAAGCTAGCGGCGTGCGTTGGCCGACCTGCCCGTCCGACAATTCCTCGAAGAAGTCGAGGCCATGAGACTGTTGGCTTTCGATATTGAATAATAAGAACTCCCGATCCACCCCAAGCGAGGCGTTTTCCTTGAAGTACTGGACCGCTTCCCGCTGGCTGTCCAGGCAGATGACCTCTGCTCCGACATGTGCCAGGAATTCCCTCAACACTTCCCGGCTCGTCTGGCGGCTGCTATGGATCAGAATTCGAGTATTTCGAAGCTGGCCGTGGAAATCGAATTCGGACTGAGCCGAGGATAGTGACAACGGAATCGCGAAGAAGAACGTGCTCCCCTGTCCGTTCTGGCTTTCGACCCACATCCGGCCCTGCATGAGCTCGACCAATTGCCGGGAAATGGAGAGGCCCAGCCCAGTTCCTCCATACCGGCGCGTCGTGGAGCTGTCCCCTTGTTGGAAGGATTCAAAGATTGCCTTTTGCTTATCAGGAGGAATGCCGGGGCCCGAATCCTTGACAGACACTCTCAATTCATGGGCATTCCCTTCCTCTTCGACGAACACGTTGATGAAGACCTCTCCCTGGTCACTGAATTTGATCGCATTACCCAGCAAGTTAAGAATGACCTGCCTCAAGCGGCAAGGATCGCCCAGCAGATTCGACGGCACTTCCGGTGCGATTCGGGCGATCAACTCCACGCCTTTCCTAGCAGCGGAAACGCCCATTAACTTCACGGCCGCGCCGACGACTTCATGCGGGTTGTATGGAATGTTTTCCAGATCCATACGCCCCGCTTCGATTTTGGAAAGGTCGAGGATGTCGTTGAGCAGATTCAGCAAGGCGTCTCCGGATTGCCGGATCACGCTCATGTAATTACGTTGCTGATCGGACAGCGAAGTGCGTAAAGCCAACTCGGCCATTCCCAGGATGCCGTTCATGGGTGTCCGGATTTCATGGCTCATGGTCGCTAGAAACCGGCTCTTGGCCAAACTAGCCGCTTCCGCGGCGTCTTTCGCCACACGCAGTTCGCCTTGCGTGTTTCGTAGCTTCTTCGCCACGCGTTCCAGCTTGCGGTTGGAACGCGTCAATTCTCGGGAACGTGACTCGGCTGCCGCCGTGCGTTCGGCAACGCGTTGTTCGAGAGTTGCATTGAGTTCTTGGAGCTGTTGAAAACCTTCCGCGTTTTCAAGTGCCGCGCCGGCAATGGTGGCAATGAAATCGGCGAGCCGTTCTTCGTCTTTCCCGAATAGTCCGCGGACTTGACCATGGGTCACGTGCACGCAGGCGGCAACTTTTCCGCGAACGTGAATGGGAACCAAAAGCGCCGACCGCTCGGTCAGCATGACGCTATCGAGGTTTTCCTCGGAGGTCTCATCGATAAAGGCGATCGCTTTCCCGGCGGAGATGGTCCGTTGCAGCATTTCCTGGTTGTAATGGGAGTCCTCCGAACCGAAGAGGATCAGCGGTTTTTCTTCGTACCCTCTTCGCTCAAATACCAGGCATTGGCATTCTTCGCCGCGTAGCAGTCTCAAAGCGGCAGCCCTGGTCTCGTCGTAGATCTTCGCCGTGGAGAGGGCGGAAGCAATTTTACGGCCCGTCTTGAGCACCGTGTCGAAGCGATCAGCCAAGGAAAGTGTTCCCATGGCGGGGACCGTATCGGAAGGTGATGCTTCGACTTCCAGGTCCCACGTCAGTTCGTCGAGGAGTTTGCCTGCTTGCTCACGATCCTCGCTCGCCGCTGGCCAGCCTAGACTGGCACCAACGTGGCCTCGTTGCCGTAGCGTTTCGGCATATTCAAACTTTTCTTCGAGCTGTTCCGCTATGTCGAGACTTTGCTGAAATAGCCGGCTGGCTTTGTGCGGTTTGCCACGCATGGCCGCGAGCCGTGCTGCTTCTCGCAATGAGCGAGACAAGTCATTACGACAAACTCTTGCCGAGCGAATCGCCCGGCGGGCGGCCCGCTCCGCTTTCCGTAATAACTTCGTTCGAAGCCGCGGAGCGTAAATCGATGTCTCTTCGATTTGCATCCGGCGGGCCGTGGTCAGCCATGCCAGCGTTGGCAGAGTGTATGCGTTGTGGATTCCGGCCTGCCGGGCCGTTTTCACGGCTTGCTCCAGAGTCTCCACGGCAGCATCCACTTCGTGCTGGTGTAGTTTCCGGATGCCCTCGGCCAAATAGACTTGCGTTTTGCCTTGCGCATCCTGCCGTTTGCGGGCCAGTTCGGTCGAGATGATTTCCTCTGGAACGTCTCCCATGGCCGCCCGCGCCCAGACATCTAAAATGATTCCCGAGGCTTGTTCATCTCCGAGGTCGATTCCCGAATGATAGTTCCGCTTCGCTTCTTCCACGGCTTCACGAAATTCGCCCAACCGATACAAGGAGGCTGCGGCCTGATAGCGGGCAATATGCACCTGCCAATAATCGCCAGTTCTCTCCAGTAACCGGACCGCTTCCCGCGCTTTCACCACGCATTCCCGGTAGCGGGATGCCGCGTAGAGCACAACGCTATAAAAGTTCAGCGATTGCCCTTGGCCCCAGACGTCGTTGAATTGCTTGCGCAGCTCCAGGGATTTCTCCGCGTATTTGACCGCGCGGTGAAACATGGGCACCAAACACATCACCGGGGCATGTTCGGAATATGCATGTGCCAGTTCAGGCGTGGGCTGAAAACGCTCGGCCAAATTCATGCCCCGCAGATGTGCCCACAGGCATTGGACTTTGCTCCGGCAGTACCAACATCCATGCGTCAAAAAACTGTAGAGCTTGATCGCCAGCCGTTCACGTTCCGTGGGGGCGCGGCTGTCCGGGTGCCCGCGAAATCGGGGCAGCAAAGTGTGAAAAAATTGAACGGTCGCTTCCCAAGCCAGGAACACCACGATGAGAGGAAGCGACTGGGGCGTGAAACGGCCCAAGGTTCGCAGCGCTTCTTCGAAACCTTTGGTGGCACGTTCCATGTCGCCGCGTTTGAAACACAGCTCCGCGAGTTTGCCTTGAATCTGCGCGCGTGCCAGGCGTCCCTGGGCGAATCGAGCCGCCTGTTCCAACAGCGGAGCCGCGGCATCGTAATCTCCACGGAGCATCAACGTATCGCCGAGCCCTTCGGCAATCCGGTAGTGGACGGTGTTTTCCGTCTCGACATCCTCAGCCCCCTTGAGGGCGATGCGATACTGATTTTCCGCAATTTCCAGCGAATACTGCGCCCGAGCTTGTTCCGCAGCCAAGAGCGCGAACCGCAGCGCGTTACGGCTTTCGCCCCCTTCATGGAAGTGATACGCGATATCCGATGCCCGTGCCGGAAGCGCGAGCTGCAACTGATGCGCGGCGCGGAGATGTAGTCCTTTTCGCTCGCCTTCGGTCAATCTTTCCAGCAAGGTGGAACGGATTTTGTCGTGCACGAAAACGAAATGCCCACCATCGGGGCGCGTCCAGATGAGCCGTCTCTCTCGGGCTTTTCCTAACGCCTCCAACGCTTCCGACGGCGTCAATCCGGTCAAGCTGGCCGCCATATCCAATCCGAATTCCTTACCGACCACGGCACCCACCGTGAGTAGCCGCACCGTATTTTCGGGAAGGAGCTGGATGCGGCGCGTCAATAGAGCGGCGGCGTGGTTGGAGGACTGCAAATCGTCCATCGCCCTGGGATCCACGCGCCAGCCTTGGGGATGCGGAGTTAGCGCGCCCGTTTCCAGTAATCCACGGAGGACGGCCGAAGCCATGAAGGGACTTCCATCGGCCAGCCTGGCAACGGCTTGAACCGCATCGTCAGGCAGGGAACCGGCCATCGATTCGACGAGTTGCCGGATCTCGGTTTCCGAGAGCGGCGCGAGAGCCAAGTGGCTGGCATGGCGTACTTTACGAAGCGTGTGCTTGGCGGGAACTTCTTCCGAGCGGAACGAAATCACAAGGGATGTATGTCGATGGCGAGGAACGTTGCCGGCTTTGCGCCAGCGGTGGATCAGCTTGTAGGTCAATTCATCCGACCATTGGCAGTCGTCGAGCACGATGATAGCCGGTCGCGGCCCCGTGCCCAAGGAGTCCAACAGGTTGACGAGAGCTTGGATCGTGCGCGCCTCGCCAAATGCCGCTGGCGTCAAGTCGCGAGAATCCTTCTCGCCTAAAAATTCAGCCAGTGGGGGCAGCGCGGCACAAATCGCGTCAACGTCGTTCCCAAGCCGCTTGCGCAGGGCTTCCGAAAAGGCCGGGTCGGCTCGCAGTTCGGAAAGTAGACCATTGACAATTCCCTCCAGCAATCGAAAGGGACGTTCCGCGACGGCTGTCGAGCCTTGGCCTTTCAAAACCCAGAGCCCATCCCGTCGCGCCCGGTGGGCAAACTCGACGAGAAGCCTGCTTTTGCCAGACCCGGACTCCCCTTCGAGCAGCAGGACATCTCCTTTGCCGTTCAGGGTTCTGCTGACGTGCTCGTCAACTTGTCTCAACTCATGAGCTCTGCCGACGAAAGCAGGCTCGGTAATCGTGCAGCGCCGATCCGCGGCTCCGATTACGATCTCGGGTTCCCGCTCCCCTGCGTTCAACGCTCGAATAATCGAGTCCAGGTCCGAGACGACGGCTTGAGCTAGTTGATATCGGTCGTGAGGGTCTTTCCGCAGAAGCCTCTGAACCAACTCATCGACGGCACGGGGGAGCCGCCCATTGATCCCGCGCAATCCGGGGACTTTCGCCGTCAAGTGTTCAAACAGAATGGTTCCCGCATTGTCACTTTGGAAGGGAGGCCGTCCCGCCAGGCAGTGGAACAACACGATGCCCGCGGAATAAAGATCCGAAGAATCCCCGACATCGCAGTCAATGGAACCGGCTTGTTCCGGTGACATATAGGCGACGGTATCACAGGCGCGCTCTCCCACGAGCCGGTCGGGGTGAAAGCTGTGAATGGTGGCGATGTCCACCAGCTTCGCCCATTGAATCGAGTCGCCCTGGTTGACGATGATATTCGCCGGTTTGATATCCCGATGCAGCGCGCCATGTGCATGAAGCGCCGCTAGAGCCTTGAAAAGGCATCTGCCAACGGTCAGTGCTTCCTTGAGAGACAATGCTCTTCGCGCCAGGCGGTCGCGAAGTTGTTCTCCGGAAATGCGAGGCATGACGACGAAAATATTGCTACCGTCGTCATCAATGCGAGTGATCGGTACAAGGCATTCGTCATCCAACCGCGATCGAATCGAAGCCTCATGTTCAAGCCGGATCCGCGTCGCCTTGTTCAGCGCATCGTGCGAAAGCCGCTTAATGACGACCTGTTGCCCCTCGCCATTTGTGGCGAATAGGGTTGTCGCGTGGGGTTCTTCCGTGACCAATTGGGCGACGCCGTACCCTTGCGCGGCAACCCAATCGTTCCAAGGTTGAGTGGCGCTAAAAGCCTCGCCTCGTGGCAATCCGCCTTGTTGAATCTCGTCTTCCATCACCGCGCGGTCCCGCTAAAGCTGCCGCCGAGATGCGCTGCGGCGCTTACCATTGAGAATACATTGGCCTAGGGAATCATAGCTCTCGGCCAGCACACAAGCCGGGACTCGTCGGGGTGTTTCTAGGCAAGACCATCGCGAAAACCGGCTAGCCTCGCGAAATGCTGGAACCGCAAAAATGTCAGCCTCGGTGTAGGCCATCCAATCCCTACACCGATGAGAAATTCTCGTGATGATTCCGTAAAAACCCTAAAAACTGTTGACAGAGATACCCTCGACGCGCGAAACTGGACGGCCTTATTAGGGTAATGACGCGATTGAGCAAAGCTGAGGCGGTCGGGGGCTGGGCCGTGCGTCGAACTTTGAAACGTCTCCATATTTGTCAAAAAGGGAAAACATGAGCCGAATCTCCTTGGACCTGACTGCCGAGAAACTGGCGAAAGTCGAAAACTTCTTCCACAAGGACGTGGCTTCATTTCAATCCTGTTTGAATGATCTGGAACGTGAGATTACTCCCGACGCCGAACCGGTTCAGGGGGACCGCTACCATCAGCGCATACTCGAAGCATTCCAAAAGTCGCAGGATTCTTGCCGAGAATTCGAGGCGGAGCACGGGGATGACCCGAGAATGATCCAGGAAGTGCAAGACGGCTTTCGAAAAGAGACGGCCCGCTGGTTCAACCAGAGCTGGATTGCCCATCGAGCCCGCTCCAAACCGAGCGGCTTCGCCGGAGATTACGAAATGCTGATCAAGTTATATGCCGTCGAACCACCAAATCGCGGGCTGGGAGGCTATCTAGATCTATGTATCCAAGACCTGCCCTTGGCACGGGCCGTGCGAACTCGCTTGAAAGCCACGAGGAAATTCTTGCTTGATGAAGTGGCTGCCCGGCAGGGAAAAGCTCGAATCTTGGATATTGCTTCCGGTCCATGCCGGGAGTTTGTCGACTGGCCACGCGACATAGGCGGCGCCCTGGAAATCGTCGCCATGGATAGCGATCCTTTGGCGCTGGATTTCGTGAACCGTGAGGTCGCGCCTCAATTCAAGGCAGGCGACTTGAAGGCTATTCACTATAACGCTCTTCGGACTCGCTCCGCGGAAACCACCATCGAAAAGTTCGGTCGTTTCGATGTCATCTACAGCGTGGGGCTTTGCGACTATCTCCCGGATAAACATTTGCAACGACTGCTGCAAGCCTGGCACGAAACGCTAGCGGATAACGGCGTCCTGTTGGTAGCTTTCAAGGATCGGGAACGCTACGACCAGACACCTTACCAATGGCACCTCGACTGGTTCTTTTTCCAGCGAACATACGAAGATTGTATGGCGCTTTATGAGGCTGCTGGGTTCGACGTAAACGCGATCGAAACGGTCCGTGACGATACGGGCATCATCATGCATTTCATCGACCGGAGCCCGGCGGACTCTCGGCAACGGGTGGATCAAGCAGAATCCATTCGTCCTCCAATGTCGGTCGCGGAACAGGATACTCCAGTTCGGTCGAAGCCTAAGCCCAAGTAATTTGTTAGGTTCAACGAAGCGGACCCTGGTATCCGCTACGAGCGGGGAGCAGCACACGTCTTCTCGTGACATGGGGTCCATATGGCCCCCTGTTCGCGAAAGGCTGCGGTGTCTTAAGGTCATCGTCCGAAAGTCGAGCGGCGACCAAGAGTCCGTCCGTGGGCACCATTTGAAATGCGGCAAAGCCGTCCAGCATTCTTTACCCACGTCAAATCGCCGTATTGGCCGCATCACGCGGGCAAAGTGCTGGGCGTTATCGCAGGTGGTTTTTGATCCTCTGAAAGTCCTGCTCCCGGGCGAGGAAGGCATCCACGACATCAGGATCAAACTGTGTCCCTCGGCCCTCGAGGATGATCTTGCGCGCTTTCTCGTGGGAGAAAGCGGACTTGTAAATCCGTTTGCTGGTCAGAGCATCGTAAACGTCGGCCACGGCGACGATCCGTGCCGCCAACGGGATCTCGTCTCCCGCTAAACCTTTCGGATAGCCTTTCCCGTCATATCGCTCATGGTGTGACCAGGCAATGTCGCTGGCGAATTGCAGAAATCCGGCGGACGGGTGCGATTCGATAGCGGCGTCGAGAGTTTGCCCTCCAATCACGGCGTGTTCCTTCATGATCTCGAATTCCTCCGGCATGAGTTGGCCTGGCTTCAATAGCACATGGTCGGGAATGCCGACTTTGCCGATGTCGTGCAGAGGGCTCGTGAGAAAGATCGTGCGGACATAATCTTCGTCGACAATATCGCGATATTTGTCCGTTTTCCCCAGTTGATCCGCGACGATATGGCTGTAGCGCTGCATTCGTTCCAGGTGCGCGCCGGTTTCAGGGTCGCGAGATTCCGCGAGCTTCGCCAGGGAAAAAATGATCAGGTCGCGGCTTTCAAGAGAAGCAATCCGCTCCGCCGTCCGCATTCGAACCCGCAGTTCTTCCGGGTGGAACGGTTTTTTGATGAAGTCGTCAGCCCCCGCCGAAAGCCCTTCCACGAGGTTTTCGACCCCTTCCAAGCAAGTCACGAGCATGAAATAGACATAGGCACTGAGGGAACGTTGCCGAATCCGGCGGCACAATTCCACGCCCGACATATGAGGCATTTCCCAATCCGCCACGACGATGCGGAAGTCTTCGCTACGGGTCGCCTCGAGTGCCTCGCGTCCATTGGGAGCCGTTTCCACATCGAAGCCGAAATCGGTGAGCACACCCTCTAGGAGTTCCAAGGAAACCGGATCATCGTCGACAGCTAGGATGCGCACCGGAATTGCCCCAAGTTTGGTCGACGCGAAGTTTCAAAATGCTCGCGAAATCGAGGATTCAAGGACTCTGCGATCACTTTCTCATTAATTCGTCGACGTTCATTTCTTCGATGCGTTGCCAGTCGTCGTCCAATTGTTGCACCAATCGTTCCACTTCATCGAACCGTTGCTCCATCGAGCTCGCTTCGATACTTTGCGCCAACTGATTCAGGCCATGGGCACCGACCGAGGAAGTCGCGCCTTTCATTTTGTGTGCCACCGCGGCAAGTTGGCCGAGGTCTTCGTTTCCAATCGCTTCCTCGCATTGCTCAATGTACGTGCCGAATTGAGCACGGAACGTCCGCAACACGCGCTGGGCAAGATCAACTTTTCCGTTGCACCTTGCCAGTAGTTCATCCAACCGGTAGGGAGCTTCGACGTCAGCGGAAAACGGAGCGACAGGTTCCACGGTCCCACCTCGAGGGAAATACTTTCGACATACATGACCATGAAAACGGTACGCCAAAGAATACGGGCGTCAAAATTTCTCTTGACTGGAACACCCGTCAAACCCTGATCCGCACCGGAAATTCCCTGATACGCGGTGCAAAACGACTTTTCGTCCACTGGCTTTAACCGAATTCGCACGAGCCGTGATGCCCGAGTGAACCGGTTGTTCCGAATTTTCGGCTGGAGTTATGTCCCCGCCGGAAAAATCGATCCGCGTTTCACAAATCCAACGATGCCTCCGCCGCCGGAGTTGGACACACGTTCGCTAGCCAACGCTCAGGAGGAAATCAATACCGCACGGTGACGCCCGCGGCCACGGAGTGGGCGTTGATGGTATGCGTCAAGCGATCATTGGCCCCGAACGGCGGGGAAGGGAGCGGGCCCGATCGGCTATTGTTGACCAAATAGATGTAGGCCAACGAAATATCGACGTTCGCGGCAATGCTGTAGGATGCCCCCGCCGCGACGTTGTGGTCTTGGATCAATGGATCCGAGAGGTTCGTGAAGGCATCGTCCTCATGTATTGGATTTTGATTGAAGCTGTATCCCAGCCGCAAATACCAGCAATCATTCAAACGATACTGGGCCCCCACCGCCGCCGTGACGATGTTGCTCCAGCCAAACTGGCTGAAACCGTCCGTGTTGTCGTAGTCGAAATACCGTACGTCCACGGCGAATACCCAATCTTCGATTCCCGAGTAGGCCATCCCTAGCGACAAAATCATGGGATAGTCCAGGTCAAACGTGGTCACGCCCGAGGGAGTGAAGAAGCGGAAATCCTCGAACCATTGAGGGCTTTTGATCGAGAACCCAAAATGCCAATTTCGCTCCGTGATGTAGTAGAGACCTAATTGCACGCCACCCCCCCAATGCACTCGATTGCCGCTGCCGGGCGTTGCCGTGGGAGTGATCGGTGAGGGACCCAAGGGATCAAACATGATCCGCGCGGCGGAAATCGTGGGGGCAATGCCGATGGAAAGCCGTTCCGTCAAAGCAAAGGAAATCGTGGGGGCGATTTGCATGATCTCCGCATCGGCGAAGATCGGACCCGTCGCCAGCAGGGGGTTGTTCGGATCGGCGGGCATGTTGTTCCGAAATCCAGCGATACCGTAAATCCCCAAGCCAATCGTCACGGGCGTGTTTTCAACATGGTGTACCCAGCCCACCGTGGGGATGGGCGCCACCCCCGCCTCTCCGCTTGTCGAGTTCGAGACTCCGCCGACCGTGGTGGCCAATTCCACATCCGCGAGGAAGAGTTCCGCGCCGAACGTCACCTCCGATGTAGGGAGAGCGCTGATGGAACCGGGGTTCCAGTGCAGGGCTCCAATCGCCTCCAGGGGCGCCGCCGTCCCCGCTCCTCCCATGGAACGGTTCACCGGTCCCACGCCGGCGACGGTAATGCCTTGCCCGAACGCGCCGGACGCGGGAATTGTGCACAGCCATCCGAAGATCACGACGTGAAATGAAACCTTGAATAAGCGCATGACGACTTCCGCCTAAATTCCTGCGGCAAAGGCACCGTGAAGGGGCGGCGCCAGGAAATATGTAAAGGGTACATGCTCTTCTATCGGCCGAAGCCGCGCGAGCGTTCAAGCTGATACAGGCCGAATGTCCGCGCCAGCCGGCCCCTGGCCGCACAAGCGTCACAGCCGGCAAATTTTACCAGAGTGGATCTTTCCAGCAGGTGAAGGCCCGCCGCTTCACGCTTCTGGCGGCGCGGCGGGGAGTATGAGGCGCTCGCGGACAAACGTGCTTACCAGCTCGAAGGCACGGCGCTCTTGGTCACCGCCGGTCTTGCCGATCAGCGGCTGAAGGCGTTCCAGTTCCGTCGAAATGTGTACGTCGGGGAGAATGCCGACCCGTGTGGCCAAGATGGCCGCCTCCACCACGGCGTGCTTGGCCCGGTTGAAACCGAGAAAATCCCGCAAGCGGCCCGCCTCTTGCACCGTGCAGACAAAGCGGGCTCGCGGTGGCGTGTCCTCCACACCCACAATCTCGAAGCCATACCAGCGGCAAGCTTCGGACAAGATCAGCCGGGGATAGCGGGCATGCGTGATCAGGCTGGGCGCGGTCTGCCACCGGTTCAAGGCCGCGCGGGCCAGAAATTCCACGTCATCGGTCACGTGAAACACGCCTCGGGCGGTCCGTTTGAGGTTGGCATACGTCCGCGAGGACTGGAAAGGGCGGATCACCAGCTCCGATAGGTTTTCGTTCACCCAGGGACCCATCGGCGCGATGTTCGTCGTTCCATCGTCGTTGAGCGAGGTGACAATCCCTTCCAAGATCACGGACATCTCTCCGGTAGGGCGCGTCGGAGGCGCGCGTCAGCGTGTGCGAATCAAAAAGTGCAAGGGGCTCCTCGGACCGCAGGCGGCAGCGCCATATGCGGCGTGGGAGGCGTCCATTCGGGCAGCGGCGGCTCGCCGCGCGGGATGCCGGCCAGATCGAGAAAATTCGCCAGCAGGCGATAGCCGCCTTGGGTCAAGATCGACTCCGGATGGAACTGCAACCCGACAGTCAGATGGTCTCGGTGCCGCAGCGCCATGATGGTCCTGTCGCCAGTGCGCGCCGTGGTTTGCAGGCAATCGGGCATTGACGTCCGCTCGACCGCCAAGGAATGGTATCGCGTTGCGAGAAAGGGGCTGGGCATGTCGCGGAACATTTCGTCGCCGTCGTGATACATCGGGTCCGCGCGTCCATGGACCGGCTCGCTGGCTCGCACGACGTGTCCGCCAAATGCCTCCGCGATGACCTGATGTCCCAGGCAAATTCCCAACAGGGGCAATCGGCCCGAGTAACGTCGCACGAATTCCACGCAGCCGCCGGCTTGCTGCGGCGTGCCGGGACCGGGCGAGATCACCGCCGCACGAAAATCGCCTTCGCGATCTTGGAATTGATGCAACTCGTCGTTCCGCAATACGTGCGTCTGTTGCCCAAGCTGTTGCAGGTAGCGAGCTAGGTTGAAGACGAAGCTGTCGTAGTTGTCAATGACGAGGATCAACGGGCAACGGTCCGTGGAAAATGAGCGAAGCGATGCTGGAAGTAAGCGTGTCAAATCGGCGCTGGATTTCAAGAATTCTACCGGCGGGCCGCTTCATCGCCAATCATGGCCCGCAGCAGCCCTTCCGCCTTGTGCCAGGTTTCCGCGTACTCTGGGGCCGGCTGGCTGGCCGCCACGATGCCTCCACCCACCGGCGCTTGCCACCATCCCCGGCCCGCGGTGATCGTGCGAATCAGAATATTCATATCCATCCCGCCATCGGCGCTGAAGTAGCCGATGCCGCCGCAATAGGCGCCTCGGGCGGTCGGTTCCAATTCGGAGATGATCTCCATGGCGCGAATCTTCGGCGCGCCGGTGATAGATCCTCCCGGAAAGGTAGCCTCCAGCAAATCGATCACTTTGGCCTCCGCGTTCAGTTGGCCGGTGATCACCGAAACCAGATGTTGGACATATTGGTAAGTCTCGATCTCGCAAAGCTGCGGAACGCGGATGCTCTCCGGCCGGCATACGCGGGCCAAATCGTTCCGCAACAGGTCCACGATCATCACGTTCTCGGCGCGGTCCTTTGCGCTTGCCCGCAAATCATCTCCCGCGAACAGATCCGCCTCGGGCCGGGCGAGGATGGGCCGGGTGCCTTTGATGGGGCGGGCTTCCACCTGGCCATCGCGGAGGCACAAGAAACGTTCCGGCGAAGCGCTGGCGATTTGAAAGTCTCCCAGGTCGAAATAGGCGGCGAAGGGCGCGGGATTGCGTTTGCGTAACCGGCGGTACAAATCCACGGCATCGTCCCGCGCCGGGCAGAGAAGCCTTTGGGCCAGATTGACTTGGAAGATATCGCCCGCGCGAATGTACTCAATGGCCCGTTCCACCAAGCAGTGATAGGCATCGCGATCGAAATTGCTCCGCAGTCCCGGCTGGTCCGCCACGGGCCAGGATGGAGCCAATTCGTCGAGGGGCAGCGGTGGGGCATTATTGCGTTCCACATGTGGCGGCGCGGGGCCGAGCAGACGTTCGCGAAATTCAGCCAACCGCTCGCGGGCCCGTTCCGCGCGCCCGCGCGGATCCGTTTCCGGGAATCCTTGGGAAATCAGCCAGCAGCGGTTCGTGGAATGGTCGAAGGCGGCCACCACGTCGTAGACCCCCAAGGCGGAGGGGGGCAGGCCGAATTCATCGTGGCTCGGTGGCGGAATCGCTTCGAATTCGCGTCCGAAGTCGTATCCGAACAGTCCCGCTACCCCGCCTTGAAAGGGCGGCAGCCCTGGCACGGCATCGGTGTGCGTGCGGCCGAGCCAATGCGTTAGCCAATCCCAAGTCTGCTTTACTCCCTCCGCAGCGTCGTGCCACGCCACGGGGTCCGCCATCACGAAGGAGTACCGCCCCAAGCGGGGATCCCGCAACGCGCTATCCAAAAACAAGCAGCCGGGCATCCCGCACCACCGCAGCCAAACCTCCTCTGGATCGGGCGGCGGCTCAATCTCATACCAAATCGGCGAAAAGTCGCGAGAAGAATCGCCCATGTTCGTGATCGACACTCGAATCAAGGAGATTGGGCCATGACGTAATCTTTGGTAGCCAGCCAGAGGCTAAATGTCGATGCTCCCCATGGAAGCAGCCGGATTACCGCACGCCGAATCCCTTTCGCTCTAGCCTCGGAAGGACGTAGAATGCCAACATAGGGTGGCCGGCTCCGTGCGAGAATTGCCTTAGCTGTCAAAATTTCGCCCGAAAAATGTGGACTCCTCCGAGGAAGCAGCCTCGCCGCGAAATGACGACAGAGAACCGAAGTCAATTTATCTTTCCCGTGGACTAGGATGGCTAAAGATTATTACGAGATTCTGGACATCAAAAAGGGCGCGTCGGATGATGAAATCCACAAGGCGTACTTGAAGCTGGCCCGAAAATACCATCCCGACGTGAATCCGGGCGAGGATGCCAAAAAAAAGTTCCAAGAAGTGCAGCAGGCATTCGAGGTGCTCAAGGACCCGGAAAAGCGGAAGAAATATGACCGCTACGGCGCGGCCTTCGAGTCGGTGGGAGCGGGAGGTGGCGGCGGCCCACGTAACTACTCTTGGACCGGCGGTGCTCCCGAAGGGTTCGAGGACTTGGACCTCTCACAGATATTCGGGGAGCAATTTGGCGGAGGAGCGGCACAGGGAGGGGGCGGCTTCGGGGACTTTTTCTCGCAGTTCCGCACGGCGGGCAAACGGCGGCCCTCCCGTACACGCGAACAACCGGCCAGCGACCTCCATCATCATATCTCCGTACCTTTCACCACCGCCGTCAGCGGCGGACAAGTGCAGCTCTCCGTGCAGCGGGAATCGGGACAGACCGAGACGTTGAATGTCAAAATCCCGGCCGGGATCGAGGACGGCCAAACCATTCGTCTCCGTGGCCAAGGCGTGAAACGGGGCGACGGTTCGGCGGGAGATCTATTGATCCGCGTGCAGGTTCTGCCGCATCCACATTTTCGCCGCCGGGGGCGAAGTCTCGACGTTACGCTCCCGGTCACCGTGGCGGAAGCCGTTCTCGGCGCCAAAGTGGACGTGCCCACGCCGAAAGGTACCGTCACCGTGCAAGTGCCTCCGGGAACCTCCAGCGGTTCCAAGCTGCGAATTCGTGGCCAAGGCGTCGCTCCACAAGGCAAGGAACCGGGAGACCTGTTTGCCGAGGTGACGATCGTCTTGCCCAAGAATATCTCGGACAAGGCCTGCGAAGCGGCGCGAGAATTCGACAAACAGGCCCAGATGGATGCTCGTCGGGAATTGAAATGGTAACCGGCAGTTCCATGGCATCACGGGAACACCGAAACGAAACCTCGGCGACTGTGCCTCAAAAGGCTGCGGACCCGCCGGAGTCCCAGCCGGGCTTTGGCTTCCCGCGTGATTGCCGCTTAACCAGCGGGCAAGAGTATCAGCACGTCTTCGGGCAGCGGCAAGCAGCGTCGGACTCGGTAATGACGGTATTCGCCGCGCGGAATGGCCTTTCGTTTTCCCGGTTGGGTCTGTCCGTGTCACGGCGGAAGGTGGGCAACTCCGTTTCACGACATCGGTGGAAACGTATGCTGCGCGAGGCGTTCCGGCTCACGCGGCATGAATTGCCAGTCGGCTTCGATTGGGTGATCGTGCCGCGACGCGCCGAACAGCCAACGCTCGCGGAGGCCCAAAGTTCTCTCAAAAAATTGACGGCACGGCTGGCGCGCCGCCTGGAAAGGCCCTCGTCATGACCACGGCATTGACGAAGGTTTTCCGCGAATGGCCGGCCGTGGCGCTCATCGGCCTGGTGCGCGGCTATCAATACCTCTTGAGCCCCTGGCTGGGCCGCAACTGCCGGTTTCACCCCTCCTGCAGTGCTTACTTCATCGGGGCCGTGGAGAAATATGGTCCCTGGCGGGGGGCCTGGAGAGGAATCCGGCGGATTGGCCGCTGCCATCCGTTTCATCCGGGCGGGTACGATCCGCCATAGCTGGCACAGGCCGTGAAATGCTATATTGGCAATAGTCAATTCACGCCCCTGCCAGTTGCCGCGCGGCGGTTGTCCATTTCCTCTGGTAGCGTGGCACTTCCCGGCATTCGAGCCGTCGCGGGGTCATTCCCGCTTCCAAAAAAACTCTCACGAACCGTCTGGCTTCATGGCAACACTAGAGCAACACGATACACGAACCCTGCTGGAAAATTTACTGGCCCAGCGGATCCTGGTCTTGGATGGCGCGATGGGCACGATGATCCAGGCTCGCAAGTTCACCGAGGCCGATTTTCGTGGCACACGATTTCGTGATCACCCGAGCGACCTGCAAGGCAACAACGATTTGTTGTGTCTGACACAGCCGGAGGCCATCACCGAGATTCATCGGCAATATCTCCAAGCCGGGGCGGATATCTTGGAGACGAATTCCTTCAACTCTACCTCCATCTCCCTGGCCGACTACGGCATGTCCGAACTGGCCCGGGAACTCAACGTGGCCGCCGCCCGCTGTGCCCGGCAAGCCGCCGACGAGATCACGGCGCTCACGCCGGAGCGGCCCCGCTTCGTGGCTGGCTCCCTCGGTCCGACGAATAAAACGGCTTCCATGTCCCGCGACGTGAACGATCCCGGCGCGCGGCTTGTCACCTTCGATGAACTGGTCGAAGCGTACTACGAGCAGACCGCCGGGCTGGTCGAAGGGGGCGCGGATCTGCTCTTTCCCGAGACCACGTTCGACACGCTGAACCTCAAGGCATGCCTGTTCGCCATCGACCAATATTTCGAGGATCAGGGAATCCGCTTGCCGGTGATGGTCTCCGTGACGTTCACGCAAAAGGGGAGCAACCGCACGCTCACGGGCCAGACGTTGGAAGCTTTTTGGATCTCCGTTTCGCATTTCGACATGCTCAGCATCGGCATCAACTGCGCGCTCGGCCCGGAACTGATGCGGCCCTACGTCGAGGAGTTGTCGCGAATCGCGCCTTGTTACGCGAGCTGCCATCCCAACGCGGGACTGCCGAACGAATTCGGCGGTTTCGACGAAACACCGCAGGAAATGTCGGCCACGTTAGGGGATTTCGCTCGGCAAGGCTGGCTGAATATCGTGGGTGGTTGCTGCGGAAGCACACCGGAACACATCGCCGCCATCGCGGAAGCGGTGAAAGACGTGCCGCCGCGCGAGCCGCCCAAAGAAAAACCGATGACCCGGTTCAGCGGCCTCGATGCCTTCGCACTGGCTGAGGATAGCAATTTCATGCTCATCGGCGAGCGGACGAACGTCACCGGCTCCAAAAAGTTTGCCCGGCTGATCCTCAACGATGATTACGAGGAAGCGGTCTCCGTGGCCCGCGCGCAGGTGGAAGGAGGCGCCAACGCCCTGGATGTCAACATGGACGAGGGCATGCTCGACGGGGAAGCGGCCATGACCCGGTTTCTGAATCTGCTGGCCGCGGAACCGGACATTTCCAGCGTGCCGATCATGATCGATAGTTCTCGCTGGTCGATCATCGAGGCGGGGCTGAAATGCGTGCAAGGCAAGGCGATCGTGAACTCGATCAGCCTGAAGGACGGAGAGGAGACGTTTCTCCAGCGTGCCCGACTGCTGCGGCGGTTTGGCGCCGCCGTGGTGGTGATGGCCTTCGATGAAGAGGGCCAAGCCGTGACCAAGGAAGACAAGGTGCGGATCTGCCAGCGGGCTTACCGCCTGTTGACCGAGGAAATCGGCTTCCCGCCCACCGATATCATTTTCGATCCGAATATTCTCACCGTCGCCACGGGGATCGAGGAGCACAACGATTACGCGGTGAACTTCATCGAGGCGACGCGGGAAATCAAGCGCCTCATGCCGCTGGCCAAGGTCTCCGGGGGGGTGAGCAACATCTCGTTCTCCTTCCGGGGCAACAACGTCGTCCGCGAGGCGATGCACGCTGTCTTCCTGTATCACGCCATCGGCGCAGGGCTCGACATGGGCATCGTCAATGCCGGCCAGCTCGAAGTATATGAAGAGATTCCCACCGACCTCCGCGACCGCGTGGAGGACGTCCTCTTCAATCGCCGCGAGGATGCCACCGAACGGCTGATCAGCTACGCGGAAACGGTCAAAGGCAAAGGTAAGGAAGCCACCACCGCCGATGCGGAGTGGCGGAATAACCCCGTGGAACAGCGGCTCTCGCACGCGCTCGTCAAAGGCATCGTGGACTACATCGACGCGGATGTGGAGGAGGCCCGCCAGAAGTACGGCGCCTGCCTGCAAATCATCGAAGGCCCGCTGATGGACGGCATGCAGGTCGTGGGCGATCTGTTTGGATCGGGAAAGATGTTCCTTCCGCAAGTGGTGAAGAGTGCGCGGGTCATGAAGAAGGCCGTGGCTTACTTGCTCCCCTACATGGAGCAAGAGAAGTCGGCCAGTGAAAGCGCCAAGCCTCGTGGCAAGGTCCTGCTGGCGACCGTAAAAGGGGACGTGCATGACATCGGCAAGAACATCGTGGGCGTGGTCCTCGGCTGCAACAATTATGAAGTGATCGACCTGGGCGTGATGGTCCCCTGCGAAACGATTCTGGAAGCAGCAGAGAAGGAGGGCGTGGACATCGTGGGCCTCAGCGGGCTGATCACCCCCAGCCTGGATGAGATGGTGCATGTGGCCAAGGAGATGCAGCGGCTCGGCTGGCAGCGGCCCCTGCTCATCGGCGGCGCCACCACCAGCGCGAAACATACCGCTGTCAAGATCGCGCCACGGTTCGAGGGGCCTACCGTGCACGTGCTTGATGCCTCTCGCTGCACGGGCGTGGTGGAAAACTTGCTGCACGAGGAACGCCGCAAAGAATTCATTGATAAAAACTCGCGACTACAAGAAGACTTGGCCACTTCGCATCAAAAGCGGCAGGACACGAATTTGGTTCCCTACGCGGAAGCGGTCGCGAATAAACTCCCCACCGACTGGGCCACCGTGGATATTCCCGTACCCGCTTTTTTGGGCCGGCGCATACTATCTGAGGTACCACTCGAAGACTTGCTCCCCTTCATCGATTGGTCTCCCTTCTTCATGACCTGGGAACTGAAGGGGAAGTATCCCGGCATCTTTGAGCATGAGACCTTTGGAGAAGAAGCACGAAAAATCTACGCGGACGCCAACGAGCTTTTGCAGCGGATTGTCAGCCAGCGTTTGCTTACGGCGCGCGGCGTGTACGGATTTTGGCCCGCCGCTTCCGATGGCGACGATATTGTGTTGTTCAAGGACGACCAGCGAAAAGAAGAATTACTGCGGCTGCATACGCTGCGGCAGCAGTGGCAGCGAAAGGGGCAATCCCATTTTCTGGCCCTGGCCGATTTCATCGCCCCGCTTGAGAGCGGGCGACAAGACTACCTGGGCGCGTTCGCCGTCACCGCCGGACATGGCGTGGAGGAAATGGTAGCGGAGTTCGCGAAAGATCACGACGACTATGGCGGCATCATGGTCAAGGCGCTCGCCGACCGACTGGCCGAAGCCTTCGCGGAATACCTGCACCAACGGGCTCGCCGGGATTGGGGATACGGGACGGACGAGTCCTTCAGCAACGACGATTTGATCGCGGAAAAATACCGGGGCATTCGGCCCGCGCCGGGTTACCCGTCCCAACCCGACCACACGGAAAAGGATCTCTTGTGGAAGCTGCTTGGGGCCGAGGAGCACGCCGGCATGCGGCTCACCGAATCCTTCGCCATGCTACCCGCCGCCTCCGTGTCGGGCCTCTACTTCGCCCATCCTCAGGCCCGCTACTTCGCGGTGGACCGCCTCACGCGCGAGCAGGTCGCCTCGTACGCCGAGCGAAAGGGGTTCACGCTGCAGGAAGCGGAAAGATGGCTCGCCCCCAATTTGGGGTACGAACCCGAGTAAGCGGCCAGACGAAACCTTCGAGGACTATTCCTCGTCGTCGAAGCGGATTTCCAGGATCTCGAAGCGGGACGTGCCGGCGGGCACTTCAATCTCCGCCTTTTCGCCGACCTTCTTCCCCAAGAGGCCCTGCCCCAGAGGGCTGGTCGCCAAGATTTTGCCGTCGTCGTAATCCTCTTCGCCGGCACCCACGAGGGTGAATTCCTCATTATCGCCGAAGTCGAGATCCTTGACCACGACCGTCGCCCCGAACACGACCTCATCCTTGGGCGCGTTGGACATGTCCATGAGCATGGCCCGGGCCAGCTTGTCCCGCAGGATGTTGATTTTGGCTTGCAGCATGCCCTGCGATTCGCGCGCACCGTGGTATTCGGCGTTTTCCTTGAGATCCCCCTCCGCGCGGGCACTGGCCACCCGGTCGGCGGCCGCCGGCATCTCCACGTTCTCCATGTGGTCCAGTTCAGCCTTGAGCTTGTTGTAACCCTTGCGCGTCATGGGGATGCGTTCGGACATGGCACTATCTCATCCAAAATAAATTTGATCTTCACCAAAAAAACAAACATGGAGCCGGCAGCCACCGGTCTCCATGTTCCATGCCCATTATTCTGGCGGGGTCCGCAGATCCTGTAAACCCGAGTCTTGTGGCGGGTCGTGCATCAGCGACAAGGGGCTGTTCGACGTTGCGAAACTGGAAAACCTCATGGAATGAACGATAGGGTCAACTTCCACGACACCCCAAAGTATGGAAATGTTGAAACGAGCTTTGCCGACGTCTTCAAGTTTCCTCCCTGACACAATCTCCGAGATTCACCGGCAAAACTAGATGCGCGGCAGCAAGTTAAGGCGTTTTGGCTCCCGTGTTTCATATTCTTTACAAAAGTAAACATCTCGTATCACCTCGGCAACGATTGTGAGAATTTTCCCGGACAAGATGATTGACTCAATCTTGCTGCCGCATGAGACTCGAATATATCCCGTTATTCAAATGCGGTCGGGCAAATGCTGGAAATTCGATTCCTTGATTTACAGCCAGGACCTAATCGATATCGAGATTTTAGAGGAAAGACAATGCAAAAGAGAATTGTGCGCTACGTGGCGAGCCTCTGCGCGGCGCTCGCTTTACTGTTCATAAACAATGGCAGAGGGGATGCGGCGGTCACCGTTCTCGTTGACCCGGGAACAACGAACATTACGACCGCGCTGACCGGCTTCGCGACCGAAGGCGACGACATGGCCGGAATGACCGCGACTGCTTTTTTTGATGACGGTACCTCCGAAATGCTTAGTTGGGCCGCTACAGGAGCAGGTGCCGGCGGAGTCACCGGGACAAAGGGAAGTGGATGGTCGCTGTCTGTGTCTGGGGATACTTTCCTCGACGACGCCTGGGAACTGATCAATAGCAGTGGTTTTGGTATTTTACGCCTGGTTCTCGATGGAGCGCCAGGAATGACTGTGTTCGATCGCGATATATTTCCGTCTACACCCGGTTCCGTCGAGGGAACGGATTTCGCGGCGACAACGCCATTGAACATTGAAGCCACGTATCGGAATTTTGTGGCGTTGCAAGGCAACCCGCCCGAAGAAGATATTTTTCGTGAGCTGGATATTGTGTTCACGGATCAAGGCGGCTTTCCCACGGGTGCGGCAGCTCCAAACGTGCTGTTGTTTTCAGCCGATACCGACAACGCAACTACGGAAATTCGAATGCCACCTCCCATGAATGGCGAAGTGCCGGAGCCGGCCAGCATCGCTGTTTGGAGCCTGCTCTTCGCGGGGATTGGTTTGACCGCTTATCGTCGCAAGCGCTAGTCGCTTAGAAAACCCAACTTCCGTTGAATTGAAAATCAACGCCTGTCGGTTCTCACGGACCGGCAGGCGTTTTTTCTTTCGGCAAGACGAAAGACACTACCGAATGCCACGGGCCGCCTTTCCTTACCAGCCGTGCCGTTCTCGCAGCCAAAGAATCTGGCCCGTGTGATGCCGGCAATGCCAAGGGTAATAATTCAGGGCATTCCATAAGCTCACTGTCTCGCCCGTCTGGGGATGGATGAACGTACGGGCAAACTGCTCGGCGGTCATTGCCTCCAACAATTGTACCCATTTCGCGTGCAGCCCTTCGCAAAGTGCCAGCGAGGGCTCGATGTCTCCCCGTTGGGAGTCGTCGAGCAGTACCCAATCCCCCTCTTCGTACGCCTTGATCGTGGGGTTGGATTCCGTGAGCGCCCACTTGAAGCGGATATAGCTGTGCACGTGGCTGTCGGCGAGGTGGTGGACAATCTGGCGAATCGTCCAATTTCGGTAGCGCGTGTCGAGCCGCGACTCAGTCAGTCCCGAGACGGCTGCCCGCAGTCTGGCCGGGGCTTGCCGCAGTTCATCCACGAACCGCGGTTTGAGGGCCTCGTCGTAAGCCTCAACGGGTTGAAACTCCCCTGCCGGGTAGTCCGGTGCCACTGTCATGGATTGCGGTCCTTATGTAGTGGTTTAATGCCCAGCATCAAAACGCTTGGACATGAAATAAAGCGTCTGATCCTGCGGGTAGTCGTCGATTTTCCCGAATGTTGAATAGCCGTGCCGTTCGTAGAATATGGGCGCTTGGAAGGTAAAAGACGAGAGGCAAGCGCCGATACAGCCGCGTTCGCGGGCCAGTTGTTCACCGCGCTCAAGCAACCGGCTTCCCAGTCTCTGGTGACGATGGCTTTCTTCTACCCATAGCACTCGGACATACAACCAGCCCCACCCCGCCAAACCCTTCAAACCGGCGACAACCTTGCCCTGTTCCCGAATCACGAGATTCACTGGTTGGAAATCATCGCGGCCAACTTTCTGCTGGTTGAACGCTTCAAGCTGGGAGTCAAGCCATCTCACTTCCGCTTGGCTGGGTGCCTCGTCCATCTCCTGCCCGTCCCCGGCGGCCCGCACTTGCGGTTTACGGCCCGCGAGCAGGGCCAACTCCCGCCATTTCCAATGGCAGTCCACATCTTCAAAACCGATCTCCTTGAGCCACTGCAATTGCGTTTCCACATCGAGCAGTTTGTTCGAAGGGTCTTCGTCCTCGGGCATCATGTCCATGGCGGTCATGAATCGCGCGTGAACTCTTTCATTCGGGGAAGCGACATGTTCCAGGTTGCAAAAAACTCCGTGCGGTTCGAGCAGATTGAAGACCTCTTCATAGAGCCCCCGCTTGCGCTGGTCGGCGCAGTGGTGAATCGCGAAACTCGACACCACGCAGTCAAGCGGACCGAGGTCCGGCAGCGGCTCCTCCAGGTTATGTTCCACTAACGTGGCTCGGCTGTCATCCGCGAAACGCTTTTGGGCACGTTCGAGCATGGCAGGCGAAAAATCGAGCCCCACACCCGTCGCATCGGGGCAATGGGCAAGCACCAACGCCAGCAAATGCCCATCGCCGCAGCCTAGATCGAGGATGCGTTTTGCGTCCGTCGGAATTTCCGCCAGCACCGTTCCTTCCCCCGCGGCGCGATGCGGAATGTCGTGCATCCGGGCAAGATACGCTGCGGCGTGCTCCGGTTTGCTCCATTCGTTGGTCACGTTGCCCGCCTTCCTTTCGGTAGCTGAATACGCGGCGCCCATGTCTCACGCAAGACGTCCCGTGCCCGAGGGACAGTTGAACCGCCGTAGAGGTTCGCCCAGCCAGCAAGTCGAAGCCAGGTGCATTCTGGTATTTGCTTGAACGGCGGCGAAGGCAAAGCTACGATCGGCTGCGTTACCACGCCGACTCCCGCTCCTCCTCTCCACAGGAAAATGCCATGCGTCTCCGCACTTGCCTGGTCATTCTCGTTTTGTCCTGCCATGCGTTGCTATTTCACGTCGCCACTGCCGAGGCCGACCACCACGTCGTGAAGTTCGCGCGATTTCGAGCCGATGGCAATGTTCATTTCGGCGTGGTCGAAGGGGAAGCTATTCACGAGATCTCCGGCTCGATCTTCGGTGATTGGGAAAAGACCGATACAGTACGCGCCCTCTCCGAGGTAACCCTCCTGGTACCCACGCGTCCCCGGCATGTCTTCGCGATGGCGGGCAACTATCGCAGCCATCTCGAAAACGCGGAGATTCCGCCCAAGTTTCGCACGCCGCAGCCGTTCTTCAAAACCCCCTCGTCGCTGGTGCGGCACGAAGGCCGGATCGTGATTCCCCAGAACGCCACCGAGGAGGTGCATTTCGAGGCGGAGATGGTCGTCGTGATCGGTAAACGGGCCCGCGACGTTGCGAAAGAAGACGCCCTCGATTACGTCCTGGGAGTGACCTGCGGCAACGACGTGAGCGAACGCTACTGGCAAAATGATGAGCAGCATCAAGATGTGCAATGGTGGCGGGCCAAGGGGTCGGACACCTTCGGCCCTTGCGGGCCGTTCATCGTCACCGGGCTGAACTACGACGACCTGCTGCTCACGCTGCGGCTCAACGGCGAAGTCAAACAGCGGGAACGGACCAGTCAAATGATCCACGATGTGGCCACGCAGGTCAGCTTTATCAGCCAACACGTCACCCTGCTACCGGGCGATCTGATCTTCACCGGCACCAGCGGCGAGACCTCGGCCCTCCGCCCGGGGGACGTGGTGGAAGTCGAACTCGAATCCGTGGGCACACTCCGCAATCGCGTCGTCCGCGAACGATGAGTATGGCCGCTAGTATTCACTGACGTAATCTTCGTGCACCCAGTGAAATTGCCGGCGTTTGTCTTGAATACGGACCAAGCCACCTACTTTCGCAACCGTGCCCACCGCATGGACTATCCTACGCATGTCGGTCGCGGCTGGCAGATCGGCTCCGGACCGGTCGAGTTGGCATGCAAAACGGTCGTCGGCAACCGCCTCAAATGGGACGACATGCGCTGGCGCTACGACGGAGCACACGCCGTCGCCCGGCTCCGCGCCGCCTACCTCAGCGGCCCCGCTTGCTGGAACCACTCCTGGCGGCCCAGCTAAAACCACTCCTACCTACAAATCCGACGCTTGCACGGATTTCCCGCCGTGATATGGGAATTGCACACTGATGGGCACGGTCTCCTCTGGGGCTTCGCTCCAGGTGGATTGCGGAGCTGTTTAAAAAATGGCCAGACTCAGCCCCATGGCGCAGGATCCGCGAGCCGATCGCGAAGAACAATTCAGAGCGAACCGGCTGATGGGGCTGCGCATTGTTCAAGATGACAGCAGAATCACAGTTGCGCTGCTTTGTACGATTTCTTCCTCTTCCCCCTAGTGAGCATTCATCGGATTCCCAACATGGCCACCGGCAAAATCAAATCAGGTTTGACTCAAACTTTGGACAACACCGGCATCGGAGATTCGGTGTCAGGAAATCAGAGCCAAAACGGGATCCAGATTGAGAACAAGCATTTGGATGTCGCTGTGCCCTCCGGGTCCATTGGCAGTGCAGAGGAACTGGCCGCCGTCAATCGGATCGACCCGCAGCGGGAGGCTCAGGCCCTGCACTCGCTGCGGAACAAGAAGGTCGTTAAGGCCACGGTGAAATGGACGGCAGGCTTTTCCGCGGCAGGGGGAATCACGGCCCTGGCGGTCGGCGTCCTGAAAGGGGCTGCCATCGGGAGTGCGATCGGCCTGGCCGGCGGTCCGTTGGGAGTGGTCGTCGGCGCCATACTCGGCGGCAGTGCCGTGTTGGTCGGAGCGGCGGGTCTGGGAATCGGGGCCTGGTTGGGCAAGAAACGCGCGGCGAAGATCACACGGGATACACTGCTCATTAGGTATGACCCAGCCTCAGAGAACTTCAACAAGCTCGTGAAGGCGGATAACAAAAAAAGGTCCAGTCTCGGTGGCACGGTTGATTTGGGTCATCAGGGCGGCGGACATCACTTCTTACAGAATCCCAACCGTCGTGCTCCAATTCCGACGAACTTCAGCGCTGCCGACCGGAGGGAGATCAAGAAGAACTTCAGCACGCTTCTGAATGCCCGGATTAATCTGGGCCCCCGGGTCACCAAGAAGTTCCTCGAATGGACGGCGATGGCGCTGGCCCGCTTTCAGGGAACTAAGTTCAGCTCAGCGTTCACCCAACATTTGGACGCGATGGTGGCGAAACTTGAGCAAGACGGCCAACCCCTCGACGATGCGTTCCTGAGACAGGTTATGGCCAACGCCAATCTGTGTGCCGATCCTCTTTACTTCGGCCGCAACATTCAAAACCCGGTCGACTTCGACCCGGTTAAGGACCCAGGTGTCGAAGACTGCCTGAAAATCGGGCTCGCCAGCATCATGACCGCTTTTGGGAACAAGCCGGCCGACAATCTATTGCTACATCGGGTTCGCGGCGAACTTCTCGCCGTCGCGCTGCAAAACGACCTGACAGCCGAGCAAAAGCGTCTGGTGATTGATCATGTCTCGCAGGCGATCTCCACGGCGCTCAAGCAAGAAGCCGATGGCGCGGGACTTGGTGCGGCGCGAGGCCTAAGTGTCGAGCACTACCTGAGAGGCAGCTACGCGTCGTTTGTGCGCGAGATGGTTGCCGGCATGAGAGAGATCGCCTGTCAAGTCATCGATCACAATACGGGCCATGCGCTCGATCCTGGGATGCATCTCCAGTCCCTTCCCAGGGAAAGGCCTTCTGCCATCGATCCGGATCGTGTTGCCCGGCAGTTCACGGACATGATGGATGATGTGCTGCGGCAACGAATCCGGGTCTTCCGTGAGAACAGATTTGGAACCGCGTTGGCCCGGGGATTAGTGAGAATTCACGAGCATCAATTCGAAATCAAAAGCGGCCAAGTCGAAACCGCACACAAAGACGCTGCCGCAGCCGCGTTCCGCCAATTTGTCCTCCTGGAACACCAGGGACAGCAGGAGATGACGGAAGATCGAGCGAAGGCGGAGGCGTTGGGAGATGCACTCATCAACGGAGAGCGTGAACTCGCGATGCTCAAGGAGACCGGGAAGTTTTCCACGGGGGAAATGAAGGCCATCGACCGCGATTTCCGACAACTGCTGCAAGGCTTTCTGGCGACGAGCCCTAAGAGCGAGTGGAAGCCGCAAGCCATTCAAGGCTTGCTCAAGCGTGTAACGAATGAAATGGCCGAAGCTGACTTCCACGACGCGACGGACCTGCAGGCGCTGAGTACTTCTCGCGATTACCAGGCGGATATAAAGGCCGAATCATTCTGGACGCAGTTGCTTGAGCAGAGCACGGAGAAGAAGGCATCCAAAGAGTTGCAGAAGCAGTCGGGAGATGCGAAGTCGGCCGAGCAGAGATTCGTCAGCAGCCTCTGCGACACGCTGCTGACCTCTCAGCATCATCAGGCAGTGCTCGACTTCGCCAAACCGGGAGCGGCCATGACATTCGCGGAACGTTTTTCGCAACGTCTCGCGGTGGGATTAACCGGAGCCCTTGATGGCAATCCTAAGACCTCGAAAGAACTGACGGACGTTTATTACGGTTTGATGGGGGTGCGTGGAATCGTCCGTTCGCTCACGATGGTCGGCAACTTGATGCAGAAAGATTCTCGCCTTCAGGATAGCTTCACCGGGACCGTGCTTCCGGAAATTGACAAGTTGATTAGTATCGGCTTTCGCCAAGCGATGCAGGCCCTTGCCGCCCGTGCCGGGATCTCGCCCGAGCAAGTCAAGGAAGATTTCTTGGAAATCGATCAGGCGAGCAAGGCGTTTGCCGAGAACGGTCCCGAGAACTTCGACAGCCGCTCGGATCTCAAGGAGATGGTCAATTCCAAAAAGTACAACAAGAAGTTGGTCCCCTTGATGAACGAACAGGCACTAGTGACGTTGGACTCGCTTGGGCGGGCCCAACAGACTCTTTTCCAAGCGGCCACTCACATGGCGGCCACCACCCTGGCCGTCAACCAGGTGGTCGAGAAGTATCGGAACCAGGCCGGCGGGGATGTCGCCGGCGACTCCGACGGGCCGGGCGGTCTAGATGGCGAATCGTCTAATCCTGTCCCGTGGAGCGTCTACTATCAACAACAGCAGCAAAGCGCACCCCACCAGGTGCCTCCTCAGTCTTATTCATACGCATCGTCTCCACAGAGTGCCTCGGCCTCGAAATCGGATGCTTTGGGGCACTCGATGTCGTCTCAGCAGAGCGGTATGTTGAATGACGAAGAGTTGGCCCGTGCGTGGTCTCTGCTCGCTCAAAATGGCGCCAACGAGGATGTGATCGCGCGGAGTATGCAGGCCGGATTTGTTGACCGGAACGTGTACAATTCACTGGTTGGCAAGGGTGCCAACGATCTCAAGCCGAACGAGATCGTCAGCAGTCTGAAAGAGATCGTCTCGGCCCTTAAGATCGTTGAGATCAGAAAGAAATCGGCCAATAGATTTGGAGAATTTTTCTCGAGATACAAGGCTTCCGAGTTCAATATCGATGGCAAGCTTCGCCAGCACGACGTCGCCGCGACGGGCGATTGCTTTTACAACGCGCTGAATGAGGATGAGGATCTGAGGATAGGAGCCGAACAGATCCGTAGTGACATCAACGGGCTGGCCCAAAAGAAGACCCGTGGGGATCATGTCTTTCGATTTGAGAACACCATCAGCGGAATCAGCGAGAGCGCTGTCAAGCGGAAAGTCAAGAAGACGGACCTCCACGACAACGACGAAAACTTTGATTATGGGGTCCCGTTCTATGACGTGAACGGGACTGCCATTCAACAAAGTTATCTCGATGAGGCGGTGCAAAACGGCTACATCAGCGATCTGGCGAGCCGCAAGGAAGATCGAAGGCCGTACTGGGCGGACGAGCGGTACGCCGCCTTGGCCTCCGCACGCTACCAGCGGCCTGTGGTCGTCTTTCGGTATAACAGCCACACGGACCGAGTAGACATCCACAAATACGGCGTGCAACAGTACAAAAACAAAAAGCCGATCATGTTGACTTATGACGGCATCAGCCACTTCGACGCGGTGAAGCCCGCATAGTGGGCCGCGGCAAAGGAATTGGTCACGATCAACGATCACGAATTCATCAGCCGGAAAACACGATGGTCACTCAGGTCGATGCGGAGCAATTGGAGCAAGCGGTGACCGACTGTGCCGCCGCAGGGAGTCTCACGCGGGACGACGTGGAGGCCATCCTGCGCGAATACGGTGACTACATTGGTGTGGACGATTTGGTGCTGGACGAGAATGGCTCCACGGCACTCTCGATTGAGAACAAAATCGACATCGCATTGATCCATCTGCCGCAGTTTCCGGGAATCGTCGCCGCGGTCGAGATGGATCCGGATGTTCGCGAAAACCCGCGACTTCTCAGACGACTGCTCCAGGCGAACATGTCCTGGCAATGGAC
The DNA here is from genome assembly GCA_028289405.1 of Pirellulales bacterium. GTDB lineage: Bacteria > Planctomycetota > Planctomycetia > Pirellulales > JANQPP01 > JANQPP01. Next base: position 8,501 of record JANQPP010000081.1, on the reverse strand, counting down.
GCAGGGAGGCTGCTTCTCAGTAATTCCTTCGAACAACACGCTCGTGTTATGCCGACTGATCCAAACCATCGATCGAGACCTCAAAAAAATGGATCAGGAAATTTCGACATTCGTGGAGTTGTCGCGACAGTGGAAGAATGAACTCGACGAGGAACTCCTGCTAGACGAAGACGATAACGAACCGATCTCGCTGGAATTCCGTTCCGGATTCATACGATGTTGACGACAGTTCAAAATTGCGACGCTGGGATGACCTTCACCCTTCGCGTGGACCAGTTTTTTGGTAGCGGGTCACTTTTTCCTTACTTTTCCTTTCGCCGAGCTGCCGCTCGCTTTGCCGATCACACCGGTAAAGAAATGTCCCTTATCGCCTGACGCTAGCTTCGCCTAGATTCCAAACGAACGAGGATTTGCCAGAAACTGTTTTCAGCACTTGGGTTGGGTGCTGACGAGACCGACTCGGCAGAAGATGCGGATAATAGCGATTGTGCGGTTTTTGGTGGTCATTCTGCACCTGACTGGTCGATAGGAATTCCTAGAGCGTGGTTGAAATGATGCAAGTGTCCGTCCACGTTTTAGTAATCCAAGTCCACAAACGACGTGAAAAAAATTGCCGCTCTAGTTTTGATCTGCCTGTTCGCGGTCGTGGGAGTGGCACAAGCCCAGGTTCCGTGGAAGGAAGGAATCTACTTTAGACGCCAAGTCGCCGACGCTCCTACTCCCCTGCGCGCTCTTTTTAGGGAATTCGGCAAGGTCCAGGAAGTTCCGGTAATTGTTGCGGAAGATGTTCGCGGTGCGATCAGCGCGCAGTACCCGGAAATGCCGCCTGAAAAGTATCTGGATGCCCTGTGCGCGGACAACGATCTTATTTGGTACTTCGATGGGTCCGCGATTCACGTTTACTCCGAAGATGCACTGCAATCCGCCGCGCTTCCGCTGGGTTCGTTGACCGTGGAACAGATGATCGGAGCCCTTCAACGGTTGGGCGTCTATTCCCAGCGATTCCCAATTCGATCCGAGCCTGCATTGGGAATGATATTTGTGGCCGGCCCGGCTCGGTATCTGGAAGTGATCGATCAGATCTTGAAAGGTGCCGATCAACAGGCGCGCGATCAAGCGCGTGTTGACATTGCTTTTGAGGTCATCCCATTACGCTATGCGTGGGCCGCCGATCAGACTTTTGTGATTAGTGGATCCCAAGTCAATGTGCCGGGCGTCGCGTCATTGCTGCGAGCCATTATTGCGGATGAAACTGGCCAAGTTGGCATCAGCATCCAACAACTCCCTCTAAATCGCCCGAGCTTGAATGGTTTCGGCCTCATTCGGCCACAGAATCTTGTTCTGGCAAATGCCCAGCAAGCGGCTATCGAGGCACGGGTCGCGGCCGCGGGCGCTCAGGCACAAGCCCGGGCTGTAGCGTCGACTCAAGAAAAGACGGAAGCAGCGTTGGAAGCTCAAGTGCAAGGAGTCATACAAGCCGACCCACGCACCAACTCAATCCTCATCAAGGATGTTCGCCGGCGGATCGAAACTTATAAGCAGATCATCCAACAATTGGATCAACCCAGAATGCTGGTGCAAATCAAGGCGAGCCTTATCGATATCAACGCGGATTCTGGCTTTCAGTTTGGCATGCCTTACAACGCGATCTGGCAGCACAATGGACAGCAGCACACCGCCGCGGCGAATGTAAGCACTACGGACATCGGCAACCTGGTGGTTGATCCGGGCAATTTGACGATCAGTTTAACACGAGGGCAGGTAACCGAGTTCCTGGCCAACATGCGGGCCTTGGAAACGCAAGGCGACGCTCGGCTGGTTTCCAAACCTACTGTGGTAACCATCGACAACGTCGAAGCGTTTCTCGAAGAGACCGAAGAATTTTACGTTCGAGTGCAAGGGTTTGAGCAGGTCGACTTATTCAACGTCACCATCGGCACCAAGCTCCAAATTCTGCCGCACATCATCGAGGAATTCGGGGGACGCCGAGTCAAGCTGAATGTGCGAGTGGAAGACGGGAGTCGCTCGGCGACGGCTGAAGTCGACCAGATTCCAGTGGTTGCCCGCAACACGCTTAGCACGCAAGCATTGCTGATGGAAGGCCAAAGCCTGCTGATCGGAGGCCTCATGCGTGAACAAGAGACAAAAACGATTCGGGGTGTTCCCGTACTATCACGACTTCCCAAAGTCGGCGTTCTATTTCGCGAGACGGTGCAAGACGTCCAGCGAATGGAACGATTAGTGCTGCTGACGCCGACGATCATCGAACTGCCATTGTTTCAACCACCGGCCCAATACGACCCAAGATATTTGGAACAAATCCCTCCCCAACACGGCGTGCCGCTATCGATGCACACTCAAGTGTTTCCTCGTCAGCCGGCAATACAACAACCCAATCTACAGCACCAAGCTTCGTATGAGGAGCAATCTGCCGCGCATGCAATGCCGTTGCCTCAGCATCACCCTTGGAACGGTGCTTCACAAAGAAACTCTGGACGGTTTCCCGAAAGACATCCGAACGTGGTCGCTCCAGATGCGCGCCTCAACCAAGCAACTCTCACAGCTTATCACGAATCGGTACCGTCCCCTCGCACAATCCAGCCAAAGCCAGCCAAACCGCCTGGCGGATTTCGTCGTTTCATATCCCGACTGAGTCCCTTGAAATCGAGCCAAAAAGAGTTCCCTCTATCTGGGGAATTGCCACGGTCGCCAACTCCCCTTCCTGCAGTGAAACTGGAGTAAAGCAGCACCGATGCACACATCCATACCGTTCGGAATGGCCGCCTGTCTGCTGCTATTGAACTCTCCTTATGCCTCCGCTCAGCAAGTGCCGCCGATCGAGCACGAGAGTGTGGTGATCCGCATCGAGCCCTTGGAGATGGGGCCGATGCAAACACCACCACTCATGGGAGAACTCGAGTTTCTAGCCGTTGACATCGCCAGGCGGTCCGTCTTGGCCCAACATCCACGGGCGGCCAATGCCCCGATCCGCACTGTCGAATTCTTGGTGAGGCCCGCTGGCGATGAAGTGCATACTTACGCTAAGCTGCTCTGGACGCCAAAGGAACGTGAATCGATCTTCAAGTGGTACACGTCGGAGGTCTACGCCACGCTCATCTATACACGGGAAATGCGCCGCGTTTATGAGATCAGTTACAGAGACAACTTTTGGGTACCTTTCCGAAATTTCACTCACATCGACCTCGTCTCGAAGATTAACGAAGAGTTCGACCGGCGCGATGGTGTACGAGCCCCTCACCCGCAAATGTTGCCAGGCCCCCGTTTGGATTGCTTGGCCCCACGTGCGCGAACCTGGCGTTTCAATCCGTTTGGCGGCGACCGCCCTTGGCATGTATCCATTGCTGACGATCGTGTACGACCCGCGCTAACTCCACTTCGCAGATAACAGTGCATAAACTCCCTTTTCGCTCTGCGAAAGGAAGGCAGTCTGTTCATTTCGCAGAGCGAAAAGGGATTTTCCGGAAAGGAAAAAGGGAGCCTGTGCTAAGTTCGAGTTTGGCACTTTTCGAGTGCGCGACAACTGGCCTACCAACATAACGCGAGCCTCCGTCAGGATGGTTGGGTAGTCACGCTCAACGATCCTCACCAAGGAGGCTCGCGTTACGTTTTCCATCGGGAATCATCTTGGTTCCAACATCCAAAAATAGAATCCTGCACTACAGCGATCGAGGATCTAGGCAGGCAGCTTTCTAGGACGGCCCTTCTCACCCAGATATCGCAGGATCCGCGCCGATTCTGCGCTGTCACTTCGTATGGCCATCAAGGATTCGCGCAGATTCAAGAGAGTTTCGACGAATCCTATCTTGCCCTCGGTCATAAAACGGACTTCTCAGGCAGGACTACCCAAGACCACGGAACGGCTTAGAGCACAGGGAAATTAGAAAGTCATTCATGCACGCCGACCAATTCCTCGAGCAGCTTGGTCGCGAGTTGGGAATCGCTGATCTCAGTTTCAACTTCGAAAACGTCTGTCGCCTGATCGTCGGTGAAGACGTCGTCATCGACCTGGAATACCTCGAGGAAGATCAAGTCATCCAGGCCTTTTCGTCCCTGGGATCACCTCCTGTAGGTGAGCCGGCTTGGCGGGAGTTGCTCTCCGCGAATCTCTTCGGAGGTGGTACAGGAGGAGCCACGCTTGCCCTCGATGCGGAGCAGAATGAGGTCATCCTCTTTCGGTCGTTTGATCTGGAAACGCTCGAAATTCAGAAGTTCCTGCGTGACTTGAATTCCATGACGGACGCGGCTGAGTTTTGGACTGAGCGACTGGCAGGAATCGAATCGGATGAATCGGGCGCCGCAGGTGGCGATCCACTCGCACCATACGATGAAAGTATGTTACGCATCTGACTGCAAGGCACTCACCGCAATGCCAAAATCTGGAGACGTTCAGTTTCGCCATCCGGTCTCGCTCTACAAGAGATATGGCCTCAAAAACGCCGATGACAAACCGCAATTGGCGGGCCGGGCAGTCCGCGCAGTTGGCGGCGGACGCCCTCGTGCCGCGTTGAGTTTGAACTACTTTGAGCGTCTTCGAGAAAGAATTGCACGGAAATTCGACGACTTCCGTGCCAAGCGCGGCAATCTGGTGAAACGATGGCGTTCCGCCTCCGGTGACGATCGTGTTCAAAGTCAGCGATTCGTGCGTTTCAACGCGCGGCATAAGCAGTTCAGCTCACGAATGGAGAGTGTCGTCAGTCGGTTGAAGACTTCGAACAGCAACCTCGACGACCGTGACGGAACCCTGAAGACGTTGCGCAATGATATGCGGATGATGCGGCGGGAGAATCCCCGGGCCACCAAGTTCACGTCGCTCAAGTCCCGACTGGACGTTGAGTTGAGCAAGCTCAGCGACGTTGAGTTGAAGAACTTTGTCGACAACGTCACCCACGAACGGGACAAACTCGCCGGGCATACGATGTCCGCACAACGTCATGGTGCCGACCTACGTGTCCTCAACAAAATGCTCGTCGTCGCGTTGAGACACCAGATTGCCCGGAGCCCGAAAATGGACTCCCTGCTGGGTGACATCAACACTCAACAACCCGAAGACATCACCGATGGGATGGACCTGTTGAAGAATGCTGATGCACTCCACTTGACGATGAAACTGTCGCTGCAGACAAAATCTGGCGATGCCCTCAGCGATCAGGAACTCTCCGGAGATCTGGATGCGCTTGCCACGGAATTCCTGCGAGACGCGGTCCGCCTGCGGCTTCAGCGAGACAATCCGGGCGATCGCGTCTTGGCCAGCATGAATCGGAACCTGCTCAATGTGGCTCATGGGCTCCGTGAGTCCATAGCTGATATAGCCCGCAAGAACCACTTGAGGCTCCGTGAACAGGATGTGCAAATCGCGACATTCTCCGCGCCCCTACGTGCCCTCAATCGAGCGGTCCGCCACGAATATCTGTCGTCCCTCGCGTCCCAAAGCGGATTCTCGGACGAGCATGCCGTTTCTCGATTTCGAGAACTGGGACACGGGGCGGCGCACTGCGTGCAGAAGGTCACCTACAAGCGCAACTCATTTCAGACGACCAAGGTCTACAAGGGTGACGATGAAACACTGATGCACTTCGTGAGGTGCGTGGATCCCTACGGTCATTCTGACCAAACATGCGTGGGCTTTGTCGCTCCATCGGCCATTGGATTGGATCAGAGTTCTCCGCGGCTCCTGGAACGCGCCGTCGCGGCCAGCCGTTTTGATGAGTTATTGGGATTTGGACTGACCGTGAAGACGGACTTTGCCGTCCACGAAGACCAACTGGGAATTGTGATGGACTTGGCGCCAGGAAAACCGGCCAAGGACAGAGATCAAATGAGACGGGCGATCGCCGCGAATCGTGGTGAACTTCAGCTTCAGTTGGCCCTTAAGCAGCTGTTCGACACGTTGCTGGGTGGTTCGGATCCAAACCGCGGGAATTACATGATCTATGTCGACGGGTCGTTCGTGTTAATCCAATCCATCGATCAGGATTACTTACTGGGGCCGAACCCGACCGACCCTCGGGATATCGTGGGGGTTGGGAATCTGCACGTCTCTCTGCCCGCTCTGCCGCCAGTGATTGACATGGATATGCGCAGAGTCATGAAGGATCTCACGGACGCCGATATCGACCGCATCATGGAAGGCCTCTTTTCGGACGCCGCAATTGCCGCCGCCAAGAGCCGCATGCGTGTTCTCAAGCAGCATTATCAGAATCTGAGCGATCAAGGAGCGGTGATCCATCCGCATGAGTGGGGAAGCAAGGAGACTGAAGAGTTGCTGAGAGACGAAGACCGGCTGAAGCGAGGCGTCATGGCAAAGATTCGGAAACTGCGGCGACAACAAGCGAAATTTCCGTCCCACATCAAGCGAAGGCAAAGCGATTTGGAGCAACTCTTGATTCGATACAAAGTCAAGGACCTGTACGAAAAACGCATGAGTCACCCGGATGGCTTTGAGAGTTTCCTGAGAGCGCTTCCCGGACGGGGTGTCCACCGCAATCATTGCAACCTCATTCTTCGCGCGATGAATCGTCTGCTGGAAGCGACAGACGCCCAGAGAACTTGCCATCGGACGCAGACGAAGCTGCAAACCATGCACGATTCGGTGGGACAGTTGGCACTCGAAATACGACTCCGCAAGGGGCAAATTGGCCAGGCGGATCGCGTCTGTTCTCTGGAACAACAATTCAAAGATACTCTCCGGCAGATGCACGAACTCTCGAACACGCCATATTCCAGTTACTGGCAGCGTGATTCGCTGAATGTGTAGATCCGACCGACTCCACAGTCCGCAACTTAGAGCGTGTTTTAAAATTCCAATTTCGCCTTCGGCCGGCTAAAATCGTCTCGTCGCCACGTTGTGCTGCATCGCCGAATCTAGTGGATTCGCCTGCTTCGCACGCCTCGCGACGAGACGATTCGCGAGCCCTTTGGGCTGAAAGCGAATTCTAAAACACGCTCGTAGAGAGCTCCCGATGGCTACCGACCTGGAAACGACGTTCGCCAATGCCGGGCTGCCCCTTCCTCCGTTGCCGGTGGAGCTGGCCGCTGGGTGCCAGCCGTGGGGCGAGTGGACGTTCGGCACTCGACAGCCCGAGTCACGACTCTACGAAATCGAAGCCTATGTCGCGCACGCACTCCGAAAACCGGAGGAGACGTTTCTGTTTCTCGGGCACGACGGTTACGGGACCAACAACTGGCACTTGCACTATTTCGTCAACTGCGAAGAGTTGGCCGTTTTCCTGCAAACTTCCTGGGGCGGTGCCTTCTCAAGCGAAGAGGAGAGCCGCGCTGTGGTCGGTCATCTGTTTCAGTTGATCCAGCAGCTCCTGTCGTTCCGGGGGACACTCAAGTCGCGTTGTCCGGACAAGAAACTGGTCATCATCCACTCTGAAGTCGGAAGTTCCCGTTGGGGATGGTTCGCCAAGACTCCTCTTGAAGACAGCGATGTCGGTGTGTGGGAATTCGACGACGCCCCATTGACAGCCGCTATCAGGGAATCCCACTCTCTCGCGTAGTTGGAGCTTCTTGCCAAAGCACGAGACGAACTGGCCAGACAACCTGACGTCGTTTGTCAGAAAACGATTACGACGACTTCGGCGGCCAATTCCTGGACGACTCTTAGTTCGAGTTTTGCAATTTACTTGGCGAGTATGGCCAAAATTTCCGGAATTTGTTTGAATTTCCAGGAACGCGGCCCATGAAGAGCCGGTGAAGAAATGTGCTGGCGAACCGTTTACCGTCGTAGTGTGGCCAGCTTATCGGCAAAAGAAGGTTTCGTTTTCGACATGTATCACGGACAAATTCGGCGCTGACAACACCGGTGACGTTCCCGCGCAGAACGAGTTGTCTATCGGCGAATCAGTCGAAGGAATCGTATTTGTCCGCAAAACAAATTGGGAGTCGTAAGAATGCACATTTGTTTGAAGAGTGGAGGCGTGGCAGGAGTCGTTGCCCTTGCTTCACTGACGTCGTTGAATCTGGCAAGTGCTGGAGAATCTGAAGAGAAGGCAGTGCGAAAAGCCAACCAACAGTTCTTCTCGGCATTGAACGCACTCTTTCAGGGCGATCTTGGTCCGATGGAACAAGTTTGGTCACACGCCGATGATGTCACCTACATGGGGCCGGTCGGAGGATTACAGGTTGGGTGGAGTGCCGTCCGTGCTAACTGGAAGGCGCAGGCCGACAGGAAGTTGGGTGGCCAGATTACACCTCAAAAGACGCACGTATTCGCGGGCTCCACCATTGCCGTTGTCACAGGCATCGAGTCCGGGGAAAACGTCATTGATGGCAAACCGCGCAAGGTATCCATCCGAAGCACCAGCACCTACCGCAAGGAAGGCGGAAAATGGAAGATGATCGGACATCACACGGACAAATTGCCGTTCTTACAGCCATAAACTGTAGTAGCCACTATTTGATCTGACGGGTACGACGTATTTTTACATGGCTGTCAGGCGAGCTGCGTCCAGAATTTTGTCTTTGGCCAGGGGCAA